>MESL01000001.1 GCA_001770955.1 Burkholderiales bacterium RIFCSPLOWO2_12_FULL_65_40
ACTGTCGTAGGTTTCGAAGGGCTGATGAATCCATGGGTTCGTCGACAGGAATTCGACCGAGTAGTCTGGCGTGAACGTAGAAACACCCTTTGTCCAGATGACGGCACTTCTCAACTCTGTGATGGGGTCGTAGCTGGTCTTGAGCATATCGATCACTGCATGCAAGGTGTGCCCCGTATCCGCTAGATCATCCACCAGCAGAACCCGTCCCGCAATCTCGCCCCGAGGCGTGGTGATGAAGCGTGCAATGTCGAGATGACCTTGGACCGTTCCTGCTTCGGCACGGTAGGAACTGGTCGACATGATGGCCAACGGCTTGTCAAAAATACGGCTCAGAATATCCCCGGGCCGCAATCCACCACGAGCAAGACAAAGAATCGTATCGAACTGCCAGCCCGACTGATGAACACGCAGTGCCAACTTTTCGATCAGACTGTGGTACTCGTCGTAGCTGACATACAGGTGTTTGCCATCTTCTGTTAACATTTTTTCTCCTGAATTGATAGCAGACAGCGCTTGATGGAAAAGCCTTGCAATACAAAAATATCAAACAGGCGCGTAGGGGTGCTGCATCATGATGGTGTGATCCCGATCCGGGCTGGTCGAGATCATGGCCACAGGAACGCCTGTAACCTCTTCAATACGCTGCAAATACAGGCGCGCATTGCTTGGCAGCTTGTCGTACTGTGTAACACCAACGGTGGACTCACTCCAGCCGTCCATGACTTCGTACACCGGAACGCAGCGCGCGATATCGTCAGCTCCCATGGGCAACAAGTCGATATGGCGGCCATCCAGCATGTAGCCGGTGCATAGCTGCAGTTCTTTCAGACCATCAAGAACGTCCAGCTTGGTAATACACAGCCCCGACAAACCATTGACCTGTGCACTGCGCTTGAGCAATGCCGCATCAAACCATCCACAACGACGGCTCCGCCCGGTTGTGACGCCTTTTTCTGCACCAACAGTACTCATGTGATAGCCGGGAGTTCCCGGAGTCTCCCACTCCAGTTCGGTCGGAAACGGCCCTCCCCCCACACGTGTGCAATACGCTTTCGTGATGCCCAGGATGTAGTGCAACATGCCAGGCCCCACACCCGCGCCTGCAGCCGCATTTCCTGCGACACAGTTGCTTGAGGTGACATACGGGTAAGTGCCATGGTCCACATCCAGCAACGTACCTTGAGCCCCCTCAAACAGCAGATTGGCGCCAGCATGGTGGGCATCATTCAGCTCTTGCGACACATCGGCCATCATCGGCTTGAGCATTTCTGCGTGCTTCATGGCCTCTTCAAACACGGGCTCAAACTGAACCTTGCCTTCATGCAGGTACGGCCGGAGAAACTCGCCGAAGTTGAACTGCGCAGAATTCAAATAGGTCGAAAGAACATGGTTATGCAAATCAAGCAGTTCGCGCAGCTTGGTTGCAAAGCGCTCAGGATATTTGAGATCCTGCACGCGCAAAGCCCGCCGTGCGATCTTGTCTTCATAGGCAGGGCCGATGCCCCGTCCTGTGGTGCCAATTTTTTCGGTACCGCCCTGCTCACGGGCTGCTTCCCGTGCCACATCCAGCGCCGCATGGAACGGCAAAATCAAAGGACACGCCTCACTGACACGCAATCGGGAACGGACCTCGACACCCGCTTTCTCAAGCCCTTCGATTTCCTCGAACAGTTTGGCCGCAGAAAGCACGACACCATTCCCGATGTAGCACTTGACGCCGGCACGCATGATGCCACTGGGAATCAGATGCAACGCGGTCTTGACTCCATTGATCACCAGCGTATGCCCCGCGTTGTGTCCTCCCTGGAAGCGAACGACGCCTTGCGCACTTTCGGTAAGCCAATCCACCAGCTTGCCCTTGCCTTCGTCGCCCCATTGGGTGCCCACCACAACAACGTTGCGACCTTTGGTAGTTTTCATTTCAAACCCGATTCCATTGTCTAAATGCTGATCAAATAGCTTGGACAGTCCACTTGCCTGCCGCTAGCACCAATTCCCGGTCACAGCGGAATTCATCCACTTCACTCTCATGGCCTGGAAGCACACACACGACGGTTTCCCCACGCCTTCTCAACGCTGAAATCGCAGCACCCACATCTTCCGCCTCGCCCCAAGGAGCACGAATTGCAGGTTTGAGAGCACGCATTGGAACCACACCCACGACCTGCTTCAGATCAAGACTGAAACCCACAGCAGGGCGATTGCGGCCAAAGACTGCACCCACTTCATCGTATCGCCCGCCACGAACCAGTGCATCGCTGGCCCCTTCTGCGTATATCGCAAATCTTGCGCCACTGTAGTAGGAGTAGCCACGGAGATCCGAGAGATCGAACGTCACTCGTGCATCTCCCAGCCGGGCGGCAAGCCATCTCAGATCAGAAAGCAAACCGTCGATGCCCGGCGTCCCCGAAAGGGCCTTGGCCGCTTCATCCAGTACAGAGGAATCTCCATACAGGCTCATCAGCGCCCGCAAACCAGACCGGGAAGTCGCAGGAAAATCTTTCGTCAGCGAAGCCAATTCACTGGCATCCTTCGACGCCAATGCGGCAAACACCAAACGCTGAGTTTCAGCATCAGTTTCCACGCCCGCCAGCAAGCCACGCACAATTCGCACGTCGGCCATGTCGACACTCGTACCGCGCACACCAGCAACATCTAGACATGCGCGGGCAAGCTCGAGCACTTCCAGGTCGGCTTCAAGTCCTGCGTGCCCAAATATTTCGGCACCGAACTGCATCGGCTCACGTGTGGCATGGGGCCGATCTGGCCATGTATGGAGCACCGGTCCGCAATAGCATAGACGCGTAACGCCCCGGCGATTGAGAAGATGGGCATCAATGCGCGCCACTTGCTGCGTGGTGTCCGCGCGAAGCCCCAGCATTCGGCCAGAAATTTGATCTACCAGCTTGAAAGTCTGTAGATCAAGGGCTTCACCAGTGCCCGTGAGCAATGATTCAAGGTGCTCCAGCAGTGGCGGCATGACCAATTCATAGCCATAGCTACACGCAGTGTCGAGCAACCCGCGACGCAACTCTTCGATGTGTCTCGCCTCGGAAGGCAAAACATCGGCAATGTGATCCGGCAGGACCCAGGCAGACATGGAGTAAGGGGGGCTGTTAAAAAGAGGATTCTACCGGCTGGTGCCCCATCTTCAAAAAGGGCATTACCGGCTGAGTGACGGCTCAGCCCATCCAGAGCATCAGCACGCCAGCGGCAATGCTCAGCAAGGCAAAAAAACGGATCTGGCCATCACGCAGATGAGTCAACTGGCCGAACATCCGCCGCCATCCAGCCGGCGAGATGAAAGGCACCAGCCCTTCTATCAGAAAGACCAGTGCAAAGGCGGACCAAATGGAGTCGCCCCATTCCATGGACACAACGTGCTTGACCTAGAGCCTACTTGCGATGCCCTGACTGCGCGTCCCCAGCTCCAGTGCCACGCAGGGTCTTGAAGAAGTCTGACGATGCAGGATCAAGCACCATGACATCACCCTTCTTGTTGAAACTGGCTTTGTACGCTTCCAGGCTACGATAGAACTTTGCAAATTGAGGGTCGCGGCCGAAAGCTTCCGCATACGTGCGAGCGGCTTCCGCATCCCCTTCACCTTTGACTTTCTGGGCATCGCGGTAGGCATTCGCAATGGCAATTTCACGCTGGCGATCTGCATCGGCCCGAATTTTTTCGCCTTCAGCAGCCCCTGTTGACCGCAATTCATTGGCAACGCGCTTGCGCTCTGCTTCCATACGGCGGTAGACAGATTCCGTGATGGCTTCTACATAATCAACGCGGGTGATTCGTACATCCACCACGTCAACACCCCAAGGTTTTGCGCCACGAACAGACTCCAGCACCTCGCGCTTCACGTCAGTCATCAATGCTTCGCGCTTGAGCGACAGCAGCTCCTTGACTGTACGCTTGTTGATTTCCTCCTGAAACGCATTGCGCACCACACGATTGAGCTGCATGGCGCCGGCGTTTTCATCAAGCCCCACGTTCCGGATGTATTCCGAAGGATCCGTGATACGCCAGCGCACATACCAATCTATCACCACACGCTGTTTCTCTGCAGTCAGCATGGGCTCAGTATCCGAGCTGTCGAGTGTGAGCAGCCGCTTGTCGATGTAGGACACGTTCTGGAACGGAGGCGGCAGCTTGAAATTCAAGCCGGGCTCGGTGATGACTTCCTTGATTTGTCCCAAGGCATAGACGACACCAAACTGGCGCTGGTCCACAACAAAGGCCATGGAACTGAGCAACGCAAGCGCTACAAGAATGGAAGTCGCGATAAAACCTATCCTGTTCACTGTGCTCTCCTAGCGCGATTCGCGATCACGCGTGCGGCTGGTGTCGCGCGTACGGGCATCATTCGATAAGGTGGAAGAAATCGTCGGCGAAGGTACGGCAACCGCAGCCGAACCAGCCGCAGCATCACCTGGCACACCAGGCTGCTGCCCGGCACTCTGCATGATCTTGTCAAGCGGCAGATACAAGAGGTTCGATCCTTGACGCGAATCCACAAGCACCTTGGTCACGCTTGCATAAATTTGCTGCATGGATTCAAGGTACATGCGATCACGGGTGACCTGAGGCGCCTTCTGGTACTCGGCAAGTACCGCGCTGAAGCGCTGTGCATCGCCTTGTGCCTGTGCAACGATACGGGCCTTGTATGCATCAGCCTCTTCTTTGAGACGCGATGCAGAACCTACGGCACGAGGAATCACATCATTGGCGTATGCCTGTGCTTCATTCTTTGCCCGCTCCCGCTCCTGACCGGCCTTCAAAACATCATCAAAAGCCGCTTGTACCTGCTCAGGCGGTCGAACCCCACCCTGCTGCAAATTGATGCCAACGATCTCTACACCCACTTGGTAACGATCAAGAATGGTTTGCATCAGCGTACGCACACGGGGAGCAATTTGATCCCGTTCCTCTGCCAACGCCGTGTCCATGCGCATCTTGCCCACAACTTCGCGCACGGCCGTCTCAGCAGCCTGAACGACAGCATCTCCAGGATTCTTGCTTTCAAACAACCAGGCCCGGGCATCATTCAAACGGTACTGGACTGCGAACTTGATTTCGACAATATTCTCATCTTCGGTGAGCATGGCGGACTCACGCAAGCCCGTGGCTTTGATCACCGTATCACGTCCTACATCCACAGAACGGATCTGGGTGACGAATACCAGCTCGTGTCGCTGCACCGGGTAGGGCAGCCGCCAATTAAATCCGGCACCCACCGTGTTTTTGAACTTACCAAACTGCGTAATAACAGCCTGCTGGCCTTCTTGCACAATGAAGAATCCTGTGCCAAGCCATATCAGAACCGCAATACCAGCGATAAGCCCTATACCCACCCCTGCATTTTTCATGTCGGGCTGAAAGCCGTTGCCACCATTCGTTGGGCCACGGCCACCACCATTCTTGCCGCCAAAGAATCCGGCCAATTTGCGATTGAGATCACGCCAAAGCTCGTCCAGATCCGGAGGTTGACCACCCGGTTTGGGGTCGCGTCCTCCACGGTCTCCTGACGAAGGCGGAGGTGGCCGCCCGCCGTCCGAGCGATTGTCATCGCCGGATTTATCCTCGCCTCGGCCCCAGCGGGGATCGTTCAGATTGAACATTCCCCGCAAGCCTTGGGGCAATAGTGCCCAGCGGCGGGCGCTGTCTGGTGAAGTCATGCGCAAATTCTCTGGTTCTCTGAAATAACGGATGGTGAGCGATTGTGCCCAATCAGTATCCCGGCACATCCAAATGGGCATCGGATTCTGGGGACTTATTCAGGGTGCTATGCGCAGCGAGCAGTGTTGCAGCTAGCTGCGAACGCAAAGCATCCAGACCCTCTGACTCTCTCGCACTGACAAAAATTCGGGAAACCGGCTTTCCATCCAGTTCAAACGTGTCCACCAATGCCGCAGGGCGCTGTTGAGACTTCAGCGCATCAAGCTTGTTGAACACCAGCAGTTGCGGAATGTCCGCAGCCCCGATCTCATTCAGCACCTTCTGGACCTGCTCGATCTGCTCCGGAAAATGTGGATTGGCTGCGTCAACTACATGCAACAGCAGATCGGCGTCCACGGCCTCTTGCAAGGTTGCCTGAAAGGCCTCCACCAAACCGTGAGGCAAGTCGCGAATGAATCCCACGGTATCGGAAAGAGAGACCGTTCGGCCCGCCTCACCCAGATACAACTGACGGGTTGTCGTATCCAGTGTGGCAAACAATTGATCGGCAGCGTAGGCCTTCGCCTTCACCAGCGCATTGAACAAGGTGGACTTGCCGGCATTGGTGTACCCAACCAAGGAGATGTTGAAAGTATCCCTCCGCTCCCGCTGGCGGCGCTGTGTTGACCGCTGGCGCTTGACCTTGGTTAAACGCTCCTTGGTCCGCTTGATCGCTTCATCAATCATGCGGCGATCCAGCTCGATCTGCTTTTCACCCGGCCCACCCCGCACACCTGCCCCGCCGGTCTGGCGCTCGAGATGCGACCAACGCCGCACCAAGCGCGTACTCAGGTAATGCAGCCGGGCCAGTTCAACCTGTAGCTTGCCTTCATGACTGCGTGCACGTTGCGCAAAAATCTCCAGGATCAGGAACGTACGGTCGTAGACCGGAAGCTCCATGTGCCGCTCGAGGTTTCGCTGCTGCGCCGGGCTCACCGCCTGGTCGAAAAGCACCTCCACGGCACCATGCATCTGTGCAAGCACCCGGATTTCATCCGCCTTGCCACTCCCCACAAATAGCGCGGCATCAGGGGCTTTGCGCTTGCATGTGATCCGGGCCACAGGATGAAGACCTGCGGTCTGCGCCAGCAAACCCAGTTCTTCAAGCTCTGCATCAAAATGGGGTAAACCAAAATCAACCCCCACCAGAACGACTGGCGCGGGACGATGGTCTGAGATGTCGGTCGGGCTCAAATCAGGAAACAGAACTATCGTTCATTCGTGATCTATCAGATCCGCAGGTCCAATCAGGCATTGGTACCGTCAGCGTCGGAAGATTCACCAGTGGAAAAACTGACAGCCCGTCCCGGAACGATGGTCGAGATGGCATGTTTATAGACCATCTGAGTCACGGTGTTGCGAAGCAACACGACATACTGATCGAAGGATTCAATCTGCCCTTGAAGCTTGATGCCATTCACCAGGTAGATGGACACCGGCACATGCTCTCGGCGCAAGGCGTTGAGAAAGGGGTCTTGAAGAAGCTGGCCTTTGTTGCTCACGATATTCTCCGTGTTCAAAAATTTTGTTGTAAACCGGCACCTTACCACAGCCCAGACGTTCGCCGCGCAACCCGAACGTTGCTATAGCGGCCAGCAGGGTTGAAGTTCGCATCAATGGCTTTCGCCATCCACGAATGGATTGTGGGACGTCTTCATCTCGATGCGCAAAGGGGTCCCCACCAGATCAAACTCCTTTCGGAAACGCCCTTCTAGAAATCGCTTGTAGGCCTCTGTCACATGCTCAAGCGAGTTGCCATGAATCACGATGACCGGGGGATTCATCCCCCCTTGATGGGCATAGCGCAGCTTTGGCCGAAACATTCCGGCACGCTTGGGACTTTGGAACTGGACTGCTTCCAGAAGCAATCGGGTCAGCACGGGGGTCGACATCTTGCACATGGCTGCCTTGTGGGCCTGCACGATCGAAGTCCACACCGGCCCCAGCCCCTGCCTCTTTTTGGCAGAAATGAAATGAAGCGAAGCAAACTTCAGAAATGCAAGCCGCGTCTCGATGGATCGCTCCAGCAGTTGTTTCTGGTAGTCATCAATCGCATCCCATTTGTTGACAGCCACGACGACAGCACGACCACTTTCCAGAATGTAGCCTGCAATGTGCGCATCCTGATCTGTAACACCCTGCGTCGCATCCAGAAGCAGCAACACGACATTGGCTGACTCGATGGCCTGCAGAGTCTTGACCACCGAGAATTTCTCGATCGCCTCGAAGACCTTGCCCTTGCGCCGCAGGCCGGCTGTATCAATCAATTCGAATTTTTGCCCATTGCGTTCAAATGGCACGGATATGGCATCTCGCGTGGTGCCAGGAAGGTCAAAGGCCACCAACCGCTCTTCGCCCAACCAAGTATTGATCAGGGTAGACTTTCCCACATTGGGGCGACCCGCCACGGCCAGTTTAATGGTGCTTTTATCGAACGATTCCTCGTCTTCGTCGGGTTCTGGCAGGTGCAAAAGGCCGAAAGCCAGCTCCACCAAGCTGCGAATCCCCTGCCCGTGTGCCGCCGAAATGCCGTAGACCTCACCAAGACCCAGCTCGTAGAACTCCGATAACTGCACGCCTTCGAGCATGCCTTCCGCCTTGTTGGCTACCAGTAGGCAGGGCTTTCCCAGTCTGCGCAGATAGTTGGAAATATCATGATCTTGCGCGGACACCCCAGCCCGCGCATCGACCACGAAAATGACGACATCGGCCTCCGCTACCGCCTGCTGGGTCTGCTTCGCCATTTCCCGGTAAATACCACTGGCAGCATCGGGCTCGAAACCCCCTGTATCAATGACGATATATTCGTATTTACCTTGCTTGCCATTGCCATAATGCCGGTCGCGTGTAAGACCGGCAAAATCTGCCACGATAGCATCCCGAGATTTTGTCAGGCGATTGAAAAGCGTCGATTTGCCGACATTGGGGCGCCCTACCAAGGCGATCACTGGCTTCATTGCATACTACTTTTCATCAATCAGGACGGTAACCGTAAATATTTCCGTTGCCGGTAACCACCACCAAAGTGTCCGCCGCCGCCACGGGAGTCGCAGCGACGCCTGAACCGTCGGTCTGCAAACGGTTCAATGGCGCGCCATCTTCCCGTGACAGCAGATGAATCAGGCCAGCGTCATCACCAATCACCACGGACCGGCCCAGCACCAAAGGCGCAGTCAGTTTTCGGTGCTGCAATCGGTCGGTGGACCACAAACGTGCACCGTCCGTACGACGCCACGCCACGACCGCTCCGTTACTTTCAGTACCAAAAACAGTGTCGTCGTTGCCATGAATACCATGCGATCCACCGGCCTTCTGCACCCACTCTACCGCACCCCGGCTCGCATCCACACAACCAACAGCTACCTGAAAAGCACGGGCACACACCGTGCTGCCAACTCGACTGACCGGAGCCACAAGCTCTACAAGACGCTCGACATCATTGGTACCCCGTGGACTGGCCAGCGGCGCCTCCCAGCGAACAATCCCATTATCAGGATTCAAGCCGACCAACCTCCCTGACATACCGGCGACCAAGGTATCGCCAACAGCCATCAAGACCCCTGGTTGGCGCAATACCAGTGGCTCACCTGGACGCGACTGATTCCAAAGGCGAGCCCCACTCCTGGCATCAAAAGCTGCAATGGACCTATCGGCCCCCAGAACAAAAATCCGCGCGCCCGCAACCAAGGGCGCGGTATAGACTTGCGAGGGCAAGCGCTGACGCCACAACTCCCGCCCGGATTCCAGCACAACAACCTCATTGCCGCGTGCAACCACCGCGCTCCACTTCCCGTCGCTACCGACACCCGCGACCAATGGTTCGCCCAGACTAACGCGCCACAGATCGCCCCCCGTACGGGCATCAATTGCAGCAACTACGCCGTCGGAAGACGCCAGGGTCACAATAGGCCCTTGAACATGCGCTACCAAGGGCATCCCTCGAACGGTGCCAATTTTGGCAGTCCAGACCTGGCGAACGCCCAGGACAGGGACATTGACCCCGAGATCGGCGGGCTTGGGCTTGGCAGCGTTTCCACCGAAAAAGGAACACCCTGCCGATCCAGCCACCAAGACCAGCAAAAGGGTGGCTCGACTGAACGAAAGTGCCATGCGATGGAGCGGCCTCACTTCACGGTCTCCGTTGCGGCCGCCACTGCAACCGCCTGAGGTTGCACCCCCAGCGCATTGAGCTTGACTTCAATCAGGCGGCGGTACTCCACGCTCTCAGGGAAATTTTTGTAAGCAAGGGAATACTCCGCAATCGCCTCCTGCTTTTTTCCCTGCAAGACCAACACATCCCCTTTGCGATCCGCCACCACGGCCGAATACTCGGGAGCGAATGGTGAAGCAAGCTGCTTCAAGGCTTCGTCGTAGGCCTTTTGATCCATCAGAATCCCGGCCAGACGCAACCGCGCCAGAGACTTGTAACCCTCATCGCCAGCATGATCGGCAACCCAGAGCAGCGCCGCCTTGGCTGCATCAAGATTGCCCTTGCCAACATAGGTCTTGGCGACCAAAAGCCCGGCCTGCCCTGCCTGATGGGTACCGGCATATTGACTGCGCATATCGGTAAACGCCTGTTCGAGGCGTACCTCATCCCCCGCAGTGGCAGCCGCATCGACCGCATCGTAGAGAGCGCTCGCTTGGGTCGCCTGCCTTGTTTGCCAATACTGATAGCCATTCCAGGCGGCCAGAGACCCAGCCACCAACAAAAGTATCGAACTGATCAGTGTTCCCCAGGTATTCCAGAAATGCTTCAGCTGATCTAGCTGCTCTTGTTCTTCAAGATCGAGGTGATTTGCCATGAGGTTTATTCAGATTAACGATCAGATTGTAGGGTGATGGCCCATTCCGCCACTTGCTCCAGTGCGTGCTCAGCCTGCTGACCACTGCCATCACGCAAGGACTTCAGCAGCACATTGCCGCGCTCGAGTTCCGTCGCGCCAAAGACCAATGCATAGCGTGCGCCACTTGCATCAGCCTTCTTGAATTGGGACTTCATGCTGCCCATTCCTTCCCCGGCCCCTGTCGGACTGTGCATCTGCACACTCACGCCCAAAGCGCGCAACTTTTGCAGAAGCGCCATTGCTACAGGCAAAGCGGCCGCGTCAGGTACCACAGCATAGACCGATGGTGCAAGCACGGGACATCCCAGCCCCTGCTCTTTCAGAAGTTCCAGCACGCGTTCGACACCCAGCGCCCATCCCACAGCCGGCGCAGATTTGCCGCCAATCTGTTCGATCAGATAGTCGTAACGCCCCCCGCCACATATCGTGCCTTGCGAGCCCAGACGATCCGTCACAAACTCGAATACGGTGAGGTTGTAGTAATCCATGCCGCGCACCAAACGCGGGTTCACTGTCCAAACAACCCCGCAGGCAGAAAGAATTGCCTGAACCCCATTGAAATGGGCCAAAGATTTCTCACCCAGAAAATCAATCAATCGGGGCGCTGCCTCGACCAGGGACTGCATGGCTGGGTTTTTGGTATCCAGAATACGCAAGGGATTGCTATACAGACGCCGGCGCGCCTCCTCATCTAGCTGCGAAAGATTCTGTTCGAAATAGGCGATCAAGGCCGCACGGTGGGCTCTGCGCTCCTCCGGCTGCCCAAGGCTGTTCAGCTCCAGCCGCACATTTGTCAGCCCCAGCTCCTTCCAGAGTGCGTCGGCAAGCAGAATCATCTCTGCGTCGATTTCTGCACCGGGAAAACCCAACGCCTCCGCACCAATCTGGTGAAACTGACGATAACGTCCCCGTTGCGGACGCTCATGCCGGAACATCGGCCCCATGTAGTAAAGCCGCTTGCCGCCGTCATACAACATCGAATGCTCGACCACGGCACGTACAACCCCGGCCGTGCTTTCAGGTCGCAAGGTCAGCTGCTCACCGTTGAGACGATCCTCGAAAGAATACATTTCCTTTTCAACGATATCCGTCACCTCCCCCAGCCCCCGCACAAACAGCCCCGTAGGCTCGACGATGGGCGTGCGGATGTTGCGATAGGCGTGGCGGTCCATGAGCGCACGAACCTTTTCCTCCAGCCACTCCCATTGCGCGGAGTCTGGTGGAAGAATGTCGTTCATGCCCTTGACCGCCAACAGCTTTTCAACTTTGGTCGGAGGTAGTGCTTTTTCAGTACTCACAACAAGGAATTCGGTGATGTTTTAAATGAATGACAACAGCGCCGGCCGCGCTGTGTGCACGCATGCTGCCGTGGAAGACTTGCTGACAGCGTGCCAGCCAGATTAAGAATTCACCCCCTGACCAAAGCGCTTTTCAATATAGCTTTGGACCAGCTGATGAAATTCCTTTGCGATATTGTCACCGCGCAAGGTCATGGCTTTTTCCCCGTCGATAAACACTGGCGCAGCGGGCGCCTCGCCAGTTCCTGGCAGGCTGATGCCAATATCCGCATGCTTGCTCTCACCGGGGCCATTGACAATACAACCCATGACCGCCACCTTGAGCGCTTCAACCCCTGGATATCGCTCGCGCCAGATAGGCATCTGCGCACGCAGGAAGTCATCAATTTGCTTGGCCAGTTCCTGAAAAGTGGTGCTGGTGGTTCGGCCACAACCAGGGCAGGCCGTGACACTGGGCACAAACATACGCAATCCCAAGGACTGAAGTATTTCAGATGCGATGACCACTTCCTGAGTTCGCGACTCGCCCGGCTGGGGGGTAAGCGACACACGGATGGTGTCCCCTATCCCTTCCTGCAACAGCACGGACAAAGCCGCTGCAGACGCCACAGTACCCTTTGTCCCCATGCCCGCCTCTGTCAACCCCAGGTGCAGCGCATAGTCGGATCGCCGGGCCAGTTCACGGTACACAGAGATCAAATCCTGCACACCGCTGACCTTGCACGAGAGAATGATCTGATTCCCGTCCAAGCCCAGATCCTCTGCTCGGCGAGCCGAATCTATCGCTGATGCAATCAGCGCTTCATACATGACCTGCCGTGCGTCCCAAGGCCGTGAACGCAAGCTATTGGCATCCATGAGCTGAGCCAGCAGATCTTGGTCAAGACTGCCCCAATTCACGCCAATACGGACCGGCTTTTTCCAGCGGATGGCGGCCTCGATCATCTGTCCAAACTGGCGATCGCGCTTATCTCCCTTGCCGACGTTGCCAGGATTGATACGGTATTTGGACAAGGCTTCGGCACACGCTGGATACTCCGTCAGCAATCGGTGCCCGTTGTAGTGAAAGTCACCGACCAAAGGAACGTCGATCCCCATCCGGTCGAGTTGCTCACGGACATAGGGCACCGCTGCAGCCGCCTCGGGCGTATTGACGGTAATGCGCACCAACTCTGACCCCGCCAAGGCAAGCTCCTTGACCTGAATGGCCGTGGCGACAGCATCTACGGTATCCGTATTGGTCATCGACTGCACACGAACGGGGGCATCACCTCCAATCGTGACGACCCGGCTCCCCCAAACCGCCTGGGCCTGGCGCGAATGCCGGGCAAGTGGCGATGCAACCGCCACAGGCAATGGTTCCACATGCATATTCACGGCTTCACCTCAAATCGGGCGACGTTGTCCTTGGAGATCGGAGCAAGATCCAGCGCATTCCCACGAATCAGAGCCTCCGTCGCTTCGGCGTTGCCTATCACCACAGAAAGAGGAGGCTTTCCGGGCACCACGACCGACTCACCGGCGGTCAGAATTTTCTGCAGTGTGGTCACTCCTGTCGCATCCCGCACCTGGACCCAAGACTCGCTGCGCGCGCGCAGCACAAGCAGCTGCCCTTTGCCATCAATCGAATCCACTCCAGCCGGCAAGGCAGGCACTTGCTTGCCCACCGAATCCACAAGTTCCTGACGGATAACCGGATCTGCCGGCACTGCTTCCACAACCAACGGCAAGGCCCCTGTTTCAGCGGATGCGACCTCTGCTGGAGCTGCAGCCACGCTGGCCGGCTCGGATGGTGTGATTGCAGTGGTCTTCTGCACTTGTCCATCGCTCGCGGTGGACATCTCAGTCAATGAGCGCGGATAAAAGGCCAGCACGGCGGCCCCCAGCAACAAGGCAAATGCCGCCAAAAAGGCCGGATGCTTGACGCTGGCCATCATGGCTCCGCCAGAAGCCCTTTCCGTGCCATCCTTGAAAGTGGCGTTGATTCCGCCACTATCGCCAGCGAGCCGCGGTACGCTGGACTGGGGCATGAGTGCCAGCACAGGGATCGGATCGATTTTCAATGACCGACAAACGCTGGACGCCAGTGCTCGAACGAATACCGCGTCCGGCAAGACCTGGTAGTTGTCTGCCTCCAGCGCCTCAAGTTTGCTGACCGGCACCTTCAGCGCCACAGCCAACGCCTCAATATGTATTCCGGCCGCATGCCTCGCATCCCTGAGCATTCCCCCAGGAGAAACCGGTGCGGACTGAACCTGCTCCGATGCAATAGACTGGGCCCCCAGCTCACTCATTGAAGGCTCCTCGTTCAAAAGCCGCCAGCTGACGGGACTCAGGGAAACGTTTGCGCAACTGTTCGGCAAGCTGCCGCACGGCAACCGTATCACTCAGACCCCGCTCCACCTTGATACCGAGCCACAGTGTTTCCGCATTGGCCAGTTCACTGTTATTAATGCGCCGGATATAAAACTGAGCACGCTTAAGTTCCCCCCGACGCATGAACAACTCGGACAGGTTGTACCCCACCACAGGATTCCCGGCATCCAGTTCATAGGCCTTCAACAGCGTCTGCTCAGCCTGATCGTTCTGACCTGCGCGCGCCTGGCACAGGCCCTGCGCCATATAGGTTTTGCTTCGAGCCATATAGGCCGGATTGGTCAGCACTTGAGAAAAATACTTGTCCGCCTCCGCATATTTTTGCTGCTGACAAAGCAGCCATGCATAGTTATGCAGCACATTCGGATCAGTGGACCGAAGACCCAACGCCCGCCGAAAGCTATCCTCCGCCTGCCCCAGCTCATTCAGACTCATGTAGATCAGTCCGCGCAGGTTGTAGGCATCGCCATAGGTCGGATCATTGACAAGTGCCTGCTTGACCTCGTCCAGTGCAACGGCCACTTTGCCCGATTCGAAATAGTTGACGGCCAGTTCCAGGCGGATACGAGCACGTCGACGCGCCTCCGGTTCATCCGATGGCGTAATGACCTCAGGACCAAGACCGGCCTCTGATCCCCTTCCCGTGGCAGTGCAACCGGAAACTGACATCAATACTCCCGCCATCAACACAACAGCAGCCAACACCGCTCCAGCAGAGGGGTTCCAGCGCGTAACGGCTTCCACCATGTCATGCCTCCTTGTGTGATTGGGCCATCGACCCAGCCGGTTGTATCGCAATCGTGCGGCGTTTGGCCATCCGTTCCACTACCCGGGTCCGATCCTGCACTTCACCTGCCAGTTGGCCACAGGCGGCATCAATATCATCTCCCCTGGTTTTACGGACCGTGGTCACAATGCCTGCTTCGCTGAGCAACTTGGCAAACGCTGCCACCTGTGGCGCTCCGGAACGAAGCAGGCCCGAAGCCGGGAAAGGATTGAAGGGAATCAGGTTGAATTTGCACCAGACGCCGGAACGGGCATGGCGTCGAACGAGATCCACCAGCTGTCTGGCATGCTCTGGCTGGTCGTTAACACCATCCAGCATGCAATATTCGAAAGTAATGAAATCCCGTGGCGCATGCTCAAGGTACCGGTTACAGGCTTCCATGAGCTCGTCGATCGGATACTTGCGGTTCAGCGGCACCAAATCGTCACGCAAAGGATCGTTGGGTGCATGCAGCGAGACAGCAAGGGCCACGGGGCAATCCATTGCCAGCCGATCCATCATCGGAACGACACCAGAGGTCGAAACCGTCACGCGTCTTCGTGACATGCCATATCCATGGTCATCCAGCATGACCCGCAGCGCGGGAACCAGTGCCGAATAATTCTGCAAGGGCTCACCCATGCCCATCATGACCACATTGGAAATCACCCGATCGGTGGTTTTGAGACGCTCGCGCAACGTGTGCTCGGCAAACCAGAGCTGGGCAACAATCTCGGCCGTGGTCAGATTGCGGCTGAACCCCTGGTGCCCGGTAGAACAGAAACGACAACCCACGGCGCACCCGGCCTGGGACGACACGCAGAGGGTTCCCCGGTCATCCTCTGGAATGTAGACAGCCTCCACCGCATTTCCGGCCCCCACATCGAAGAGCCATTTGACGGTGCCATCGCTCGACTGGTGCTCGCTGATTACCGGAAGGGCTTGGATGGTCGCGCATGTCTTGAGCTTCTCGCGCAGCGACTTGGCCAGATCACTCATCTGGTCGAATTCACTGGCACCGCGCTGATGTATCCAGCGGAAAAGCTGTGTCGCGCGGAAACGCTTTTCACCCAGCCGCTCGCAAAAAGCAGCCAGGCCGTTCAAATCAAAATCCAGGAGGTTGACTGTCATGTGCACGTGTGCGGGCACAAGTCAACGACCTGGGAGCCCCAGGCGCACAACTGCCCTGCCTCTGCGGGGAAGCGCTGCTTGGGGAACGCCATATCAGCGCGAGTAAACGTTCATGCCAGGAAAGAAGAACGCCACTTCCACCTGGGCCGTTTCCGCTGCATCGGAACCATGCACGGCATTGGCATCGATGCTATCGGCGAAATCGGCGCGAATGGTGCCGGCTTCTGCCTTCTTGGGATCGGTAGCGCCCATCAGTTCACGGTTCTTCAGAATGGCGTTTTCGCCTTCGAGGGCCTGGATCATGACAGGGCCGGAGATCATGAAATCCACCAGGTCCTTGAAGAAGGGGCGCTCCTTGTGCACGGCATAGAACTGCTCGGCCTCCCGACGGGACAGATGAGCCATGCGGGCCGCGACGACTTTCAGACCGGCTGCTTCGAAACGGGCATAGATCTGGCCAATGACATTCTTGGCAACGGCGTCCGGCTTGATGATGGAAAGAGTGCGTTCAATAGCCATTTTATTTTCCTGGAATGGGGGTTAATTGGAGCTTTTTGTCTTGCAGACAAAGCTTTTCATTCTAACCCGGACGGTCCCTGACCAACCGATCATCGCCCACCTCGTCCACCACCCCGGCCACCGAAGCTGCTACGCCCATCGCGCCGCTGCGTTTGACGCTGACGTGCCAGGCTGTCGGTACCGATGTACCCTACCGAGGTCTTCAAGGGATCCGGCTGAGCGTCGCCTCCTTGCGGACGTGCCCCTGCATTTTTACCGCCAGTCTTCCCGCCACGCCCCTGCCCGGCATTGCCTCCACGAGATCCAGGGGGAACATTTCTGGGAGCACTGCGATTGCCCCCCGCACGTCCTCGCTCACCCTGGCCATCCCGACGAGAAAACGGCGCGTCCTGCCCCCCCTCGGCCCTGGGGGTGCGTTCGGCACCGGCGGCTTTCATCAACGCGGCGATATCCGACTCGTCCAGTTCCATCCAGGCGCCGCGCTTGAGCCCTCGGGGCAAAACCATTGCGCCATAGCGGATACGGATGAGTCGGCTGACGGCGTGACCGACCGACTCCAGCATCCGTCGCACCTCCCGATTGCGCCCTTCGGAGATCGTGACGCGGTACCAGCAATTGGAACCTTCACCCCCCCCATCCTCGATGGAGCCAAATGCGGCCATGCCATCATTGAGCTGAACGCCTTCCAGCAACCGAGCTTTCTCTTCATTGCTGAGCGCACCCAGCACACGCACGGCGTACTCGCGCTCCAGACCAAACCGGGGATGCATCAACTTGTTGGCCAGTTCACCGGAACTGGTAAACAACAGCAAACCTTCCGTATTCAGGTCAAGACGCCCCACGGATTGCCATTTGCCCTGCTGCAAGCGAGGAAGCTTGCGGAAAACAGTGGGGCGATTCTGCGGATCGTCGTGCGTCACCACTTCCCCCACAGGTTTGTGGTAAGCAATCACGCGGGGGGGCGGTGGATCAATGCGGTAACGAATTGGTTTGCCATTGACCTTGACTTGATCCCCGAACTGAATTCGCTGACCAATGTGCGCCGGTTCATTGTTGACCGATATCCGCCCCTCCAGGATCAGTTGCTCCATTTCCAGACGTGACCCCAGTCCTGCCTGGGCCAGCACCTTGTGGAGCTTGGGTGTTTCCACCTGGGGCAGCAATACCCGTTTGAGAGGCAAAGGCTCTGCACTGGACTCGTCTTCATCGAAGCGGCCAGAAACAACGTCTGAGAACTGATAGCCCATCTCCGACTTGCGCCCCTGACCCGCAGACCGCAGCGGCCTGGAGGAGCCGCTTCCGGCACGCGAGCGATGCGCGTCAACCGCCCCGGAAGCCTCCGAAACACCGCTGCCCTCCACAACCACATGTGAACTCGTGGTCCCCAACGCCTCTTCTGCAGAAGATGACTCTTCCGGCTCCGAAACACCAGGCACATCAACCGCAGCATCGGGGGGCAACGCGGGGACGGCCTTCTTTCGGGCCGGTTTGCGTCCTGGTTTGGAAGGCGTCGCGAGTCCCGCCTCTTGCGGCACAGGCACCACCGTGGGGGTCACATCGTCAGAGGGTGTTGTCTCGTTCATCAGGCATTTCCCTGGATGCTGTCGTTGGCATCCACATAGTTTTGGTCCGGAACCTGGTCACCATCCGACGCAGATTCATTCAATCGTCCTTCTTGCGCTGGCACGCCGGCGACGGTCTCGAGGGGTGTCACTGCCTCCTCCAATGCCAGCTCCGGCTGCTCAGGCGGTTCAGAAGTCGCATCCACAGGCATCGTCAGCGATTGCAACATGCGCTCCTGCAGCGCCGGGCCATCCAGCACAGGCAACTGGTCCAGGGACTGCAATCCCAGATCATCCAGAAACTGCCGTGTCGTTGCCAGCAACGCCGGGCGGCCGACGGTTTCACGATGCCCAATGACCTCCACCCAGCCCCGATCCTCCAGTTGCTTGATGATCAGGCTATTGACCGTGACACCCCGGATATCTTCAATATCCCCACGCGTCACGGGCTGCCGGTAGGCGATGATGGCCAAGGTCTCCAGCGTGGCGCGGGAATAGCGCGGGGGCTTCTCCGGATGCAACCGGTCCAGAAACTCCCGCATCTCGGGGCGGCTTTGGAACCGCCATCCTGACGCAATTTGCACCAACTCCACACCTCGGAGCGCCCACTCCTGCTGCAAATCCGCAAGCAGCGACTTGATCGTGTCCGACCCCAGCGCATCATCGAAAAGCACGCGCAAATCGCGCACAGAAAGCGGTTGCTGTGCGCAGATCAGGGCGGTTTCAAGGACCCGTTTGGCGTCCACCGTATTCATGGTTCAGCAATTCCGGGAAAAGGGCGCCTCACGCAGAACCGTGGGACGTCAAACCAACCGAAGAAATCAATCAATGGGGGCAAATAGGGCGCAGTTGCAGAACCACACCAGTGCCTGGCGGGTATCCGCTGTCAGGCGTGCTGGGTCAAAATAATGACCATTCAGAGACCATTGTAGCCCAGCCCCCATTCGCCAAGGGCCGAGCGCATATCCTGCGGCAAGGGCGCCAGGAACTCCATTGCCTCGCCACTGACCGGGTGCACGAACGCCAGCCGAAAGGCATGCAGAGCCTGGCGCTGCATGCCTGCTTCCATGGCCCCACCGTACAGCACATCACCCACCAGCGGATGCCCTGCGGTGGCCATGTGCACACGGATCTGATGGGTACGTCCCGTATGCAAGGTACACCGCACCCAACAGCCGCGCTCACAGGAGGCCAGCAATTCCACATCCGTGCGGGCGGTCTTGCCGGCATGGAGCGCCAAATTGACCTCTGCCATGCGCAAACGGTTGCGGGGATCCCGGCCAATCGCTCCCTCCAGGCTGAGTTTGGCGGCACCATGCCAGGGGCGGTGGGCCAATGCCAGGTATTCGCGATGCACCTCCCGCCGCGCAATCATGTGCACCAGCGCATCCATGGCCGAGCGGGTCCGGGCCACCACCATGAGTCCGCTGGTGTCCTTGTCCAGTCGATGAACGATGCCCGCACGAGGCACTTGGGCACACTGAGGATCACGCGCCATGAGGCCATTGAGCAGTGTTCCGCTCCAATTGCCCGGCGCAGGATGGACCACCAGCCCGGCTGGCTTGTTCACCACCAGCAGGTGCGCGTCCTCGTGAACGACATCAAGGTCCATCGCTTCGGGTCGAAACGCCTGGCTCTCGAGTGTCGGCCGCATCTCCACCACCACCTGATCACCGGCCTTGACGCGATGCGCCGCTTTGGAGACCGGCTGGCCATTGAGGCGTACGGCACCATGTGCCAGCAACTGCTGCAGATAGCTGCGGGAAAACTCAGGAACCGTGTCGGCAAGTGCCCGATCCAGCCTCTCCCCATGCTGGGCCACGCCCATGCCAATGGCCCGAAGCTCCGTCTCTGACAGCGACGCGGATTCGGCCTCTGTCAGATCCTCCATCAGCGCCTCGCCCTCCGGGTCTGGTTTCAGCCCTTCAGGCACGGTGACAGCCATGTGCTGCCTTAGCGGGATGGAAGAAACCGCACCGGATCGACCGGTTTGCCCTGTCGGCGAATCTCGAAATGCAATTTCACCCGATCCGCATCGGTGCTGCCCATTTCAGCTATTTTCTGACCCTTGCGCACTGCCTGATCTTCCTTGACCAGCAATGTCTGGTTGTGCGCGTAGGCCGTCAGGAAGGTATTGTTGTGTTTGAGGATGATCAGGTTGCCATACCCACGCAGCCCCGCACCGGCGTAGACCACCCGTCCATCGGCTGCCGCCAGAACCGGATCTCCCGCTTTGCCACCAATGTCATAGCCCTTGTTGCGCGCCTCGTCAAAACCCGCGAGCAACGGACCCGACGCGGGCCAGATGAACCCGATATCGTCCTCGCCGGTTGCGGCAGCCGGCCTGGGTTCAGGCGCGGGAGAGGGCGCCACTGCCGCAGCCGGCGCAGCCGCCACGGCACCGTTCGAAGCGGGCGCCCGGGGCGCAGACGCCACGGAGACGGGGGCCACGCTGGGCGCCGAGACGGGCCGGGTGACAACGCCACCACCGTCCTGCGCCACCGGGGCCGCAGCCGCAACCACCGGGGGAGCCACCCGCAATACCTGACCCACTTCGATCAGATTGGGGTTGTCCATGTTGTTCCAGCGCGCAATATCCTTCCAGCTCTGCCCCGTATCCAGCCCGATACGAATCAGGGTATCCCCAGGCTTGACGGTGTAGTAGCCCGGCTTGCCCGCGTTCTCTGCACCAGGCAACGGCTTGGCAGCAGGTGCCACCACTTCGCCCGACTGAGCCCCTACGGCGGTTCCCCGATCTTCCACTGGAGCCCTGGTCATGCGGGTGCCACAGCCAGCCAGCACAAGGCTTGCCAGCGCCATAGAAACCCAGAGACCACGACCACGCGATACGAACATAAGCAATTTCCTTCAGGCAACACCCGATTTTAGGGGGACAAAATGCACTGCCTCGAGCACAGTTTGTTTCAATCCGTGCGCTGTCTTGTCCACGACCAGCAACACCTGCTGCCCATCTGCCCGCGCAAACGGCGCCACCAGACGCCCCCCCACAGCCAGTTGCTCGCACCAAGCTGCCGGAAGGGGGGATCCACCGGCAGCGGACACAATGGCGGCATACGGCGCGCCTTTGGAAAATCCGGCCATGCCATCGCCAAACAGCAGATGCACATTGGCCAAGCGCAAGGGCCGCAGATTGTCCCTCGCCTTGTCGTGCAGGCCTCGCAATCGTTCCATGCTGTAGACCTCGCGCGCCAGCTTGCTGAGCACAGCCGCCTGGTAACCACAACCCGTGCCGATTTCCAGCACGCGACCGAGACCTCCGGTCGAGCGGGCGATCTCGGCCCCCAGCAGCAGTTCGGCCATTCGTGCCACGATGCTGGGCTTGGAAATGGTCTGTCCAAGCCCGATGGGCAAGCTGGTGTCCTCATACGCCTGGTTGACCAGGCCTGTATCGACGAAGCGGTGCCGCTCCACTGCCCCCATGGCCTGGAGCACCTGGGGCGCCGTCACTCCCATGGCCGAGAGCCGCTGCACCATGCGCGTTCGCACTGCGGCCGAGTCCAGCCCCAGCCCGGCCGGAACGGGCACACCGGGCAAGCTACCTGACCGCGTTGTCGTGCCGGAGACTGGTCGCTGGCCGGGCGTCGGCAACGAGATCCGCGCGGGGAACCCTGGACGGCGCTGCTGCATCAATGGGCCTTTGTCGCAGCCACCGCGGACTGCGTTCCGAGGCCAGCAGACAGACGCGCCGCCGTTTGCGCCCAGTAGCCCAGATTCTGGTGATCGGTGAGGTCCACCTTGAGCGGCGTCACGGCCACATGGCCTTGCGCCGTGGCATGGAAATCCGTGCCCTCGGCATCGTCCTTGGCGGCTCCAGCGCCACCGATCCAGTACATGGTCTCGCCGCGCGGGCTTTCCTGGGTGATCACACGTTCTGCCGCATGGCGCCTTCCCAGGCGACACAGCTTCATGGGCCGCAGGGCGTGCAAAGGCAAGTTGGGAATGTTCACATTGAGCAGCCAGGGCGCCTGACCCACCAGGTCCTGCGCGGCCATCTGGCGCACGATGTCGGCGGCCATCTGGGCGGCCGCCTCGATCTCGCCCCAGCCCTTATCCACCTGAGAGAAGGCAATCGACGGAATGCCGAACAGGTAGCCCTCCATCGCAGCTCCCACGGTGCCTGAATAAATGGTGTCGTCGCCCATGTTGGCACCGTTGTTGATACCCGAAACCACCAGGTCCGGCCGGTAACCCAGCAGCCCGGTCAGCGCGATATGCACGCAATCGGCCGGGGTGCCATTGATATAGCGAAAGCCGTTGTGGGCTTGGTGCACGTACAGCGGCGAATGCAGCGTCAGCGCATTGGATTTGGCACTGTTGTTGTGCTCGGGCGCCACCACTTCCACGTCGGCCACCCTGGACAGCGCCGCATGCAGCGCCACGATGCCGGGCGCCTGGTAGCCGTCGTCATTGCAAATAAGAATTTTCATGGTGCGGGGCAGTGTGCAACGGATTGTAGGCGCCGCCCTGCCCGCACCGCTGCGTCGCTCGTGGGACATGGGGCATCGGCGCCACAGCCCTATCATTCCGCCTCCCAACGACCGGAGACACATCCCATGCACGCTTGGCTATGCACCAACCCCACGGGCGTCGAAGCCCTGACCTGGACCGAACTGCCCACACCCTCCCCCAAGGCGGGCGAAGTGCTGGTGGAGATCAAGGCTGCGAGCCTGAACTTCCCTGATCTGCTGATCGTGCAGAACAAGTACCAGATCAAGCCACCGCTGCCCTTCGTGCCGGGCTCGGAATACGCTGGCGTGGTGCAGGCCGTGGGTGAGGGTGTCACCCACCTGCAGCCCGGCCAGAACGTGGCCTGCCTGTCGGGCACCGGTGGCTTCGGCACCCACACCATCGCCCCCGCGGCACTGTGCATGCCTCTGCCCCCCGGCTTTCCGCATGTGGACGCGGCGGCCTTCATCATGATCTACGCCACCTCGCACCACGCGCTGGTGGACCGCGCGCAGCTCAAGGCCGGCGAAACCGTGCTCGTGCTGGGCGCAGCTGGCGGCGTGGGCACAGCGGCCATCCAGATCGCTAAGGCCATGGGAGCCAAGGTGATCGCCGCCGCTTCCACCGATGAAAAATGCGCCCTGTGCACCTCGCTGGGCGCCGACGCCACCATCAACTACGCCAAGGAAGACCTGCGCGAGTCAATCAAGCGCCTGACCGATGGCAAGGGCCCCGATGTCATTTACGACCCCGTGGGCGGCGACTTCGCCGAGCCAGCCTTCCGCTCCATCGCCTGGCGCGGCCGCTACCTCGTGGTGGGCTTCGCCTCGGGTCCCATCCCGGCGCTGCCACTGAACCTGCCGCTGCTCAAGGGTGCCTCCATCGTGGGTGTTTTCTGGGGCGAATTCTCCAAGCGCGAACCCAAGGCCAACGCCGCCATGATGATGGAACTGGCGCAGTGGTACGCCCAGGGCAAGATCAAGCCCGTGATCGACCGCACCATGCCCATGGCCGAGCTGCCCGCCGCCTACGCCCGCATGGGCTCGCGCAGCGTGCAGGGCAAGCTGGTCATGGTGAACTGAGTTCCGGACTCTGGCACTGCGCCATCCCGGTGCAGTGCCCATTCACTGCGTGCACGCCGGGGGTAGGATTTTCCCCATCCGTTTCGGATGGCCGGACAGCTATGATGCTGCAATCGTTGCAATTTTTTACATGCAACCTATATTCACATGGCAGGGACCCACGGAGCCAACCATGGCACCGACGCACCATGCCACGATTGCGCTCTTCCGATGCATCTCACGCGACGGTCCCCAGCTGACCTCTCCTTCTGCAGGCCTCGACGCCCTCTGTCCCTGGCTCTGCTGACCGGCGCCCTCCTTTGCAGCACTGGCGCCCGGGGCGCCCATGGCGATGACATCGCCTCCCTGCCACTGGAAGCGCTCATGCAGATGGAGGTGCACACCGCAAGCCGCTACGCCCAGACCCTGCTGGAGGCCCCAGCGGCCATGAGCGTGGTGACCGCAGAAGACATCCGCACTTTCGGCTACCGCTCACTGGCGGACATTCTGAACGGCATGCGCGGGCTCTACACCAGCTATGACCGCAGTTATCACTACCTGGGTACGCGCGGCTTCGCCACGCCCGGCGACTACAACACCCGCGTGCTGCTGCTGGTGGATGGAGTCCGCACCAACGATAACGTTTTCGACCAGGCGGCCATCGGCACCGACTTCACCATCGATGTCGACCTGATCGAGCGCGTGGAATTCCTGCCCGGCCCAGGTTCTGCCATCTACGGCGCCAACGCCTTCTTTGGCGTGATCAACGTCATCACCAAGGACGGGGCCCAGCTCGCAGGCACACGCGCGAGCCTCGAGGTGGGCAGCAAGGGCCGCGCCCGGCTCCAGGGCAGTTGGGGCAGTGTGGACGCGAAAGGGGCTAGCTGGCTGGTGTCGGTCACCCGCTCCCATGAGCGCGGCCAAGACCTCTACTTTCCACTGTATGACACGCCGCAGGACAACCAGGGAGTGGCCCAAGGGCTGGACTATGACCGCAGTACGTCCCTGTTCGCCCGGATGCGGCATGAAGGGCTCTCACTGTCCCTGTCACACGGCGAGCGCCGCAAGGGCATTCCTACGGCCGCTTTTTCCCAGCTGTTCAACGACCCGCGTTCACACACGCTCGACGAAAGCACCCGCCTGGCTGCCGAATACACGACCAGACTGGCCCCGGGCATCGATCTGACGACCCGGCTGCATGCAGGCCGGTACCGCTATGCAGGCGACTACGTCTACGACTACCCACCCGTCACAGTCAACCACGATACGGCCCAAGGCCAGTGGTGGGGTGCCGAACTGCAATGGGTAAGCACCGCCCTCGCCCGACACAAGATCGTGTGGGGCATCGACTACCGGCGCGATACGCGCATCGCCCAGTCGAATGCCGACCTTGCGCCTGCCGCGATCTACCTCGACACCCACCGGAAAAACCAGGTGCCGGCCGCCTACATCCAGGATGAATGGGCCTTGCGCCCCGACCTGGCGCTGCACACGGGCCTGCGCTACGACCACCATGAAGGCAATGGCGGCAGCATCCACCCCCGGCTGGGGCTGGTCCACTGGATGACGCCGTCAACCACGCTCAAGCTGCTGCACGGCACCGCCTACCGACCTCCCAATGCCTATGAGCAGGATTACCGGGTAGACCAGCCGGGCGGCGTGGTGGATTCAGGCTCCCCCCTGCGCCCGGAACGCGTGCGCAC
This sequence comes from Burkholderiales bacterium RIFCSPLOWO2_12_FULL_65_40, assembly GCA_001770955.1. Classification (GTDB taxonomy): domain Bacteria; phylum Pseudomonadota; class Gammaproteobacteria; order Burkholderiales; family Burkholderiaceae_C; genus Simplicispira. The sequence continues at coordinate 25,453 of MESL01000001.1, forward strand.
CACCGAGCTGGCGATCGAGCACGCCCCCAGCAATGCCACGCGCATGTTGCTCACAGCCTTTCGATCCGAGGTGCGCAACCTGATCACGCTCGGAGAAATCCCCACTCTGGAGCGGTTGACATTCAGCAACATCACCGGTGCAAGGGTACGTGGCGTAGAGGCCGAAGTTGAACATCGCTGGGGCCAAGGCCTGCGCCTCAAGGCGGCCTACGGCTGGCAACAGGCGAACAACGCCTGGACAGGCGAACCGTTGGTCAATGCCCCGCGCCATCTGGCCAAGATTCAATGGTCCGGCCCGTTTGGCAACTTCCCGGGCGCTACCTGGACCCATGGGCGCCTGGGCTTGGAGCTCATCGGCGTCAGCTCACGCCTGAGCCCCAGTTCCCGGGTCGCCGGTCATGTACTGGCCCACCTCACCTACAGCGCCACCCTGTCCAGCGGCACCCAGCTTTCCTTCAGCGTCCGCAATCTGTTCGACCGACGCTATGCCGACCCGGCATCGTTCGAGATCCGTGGCCACTCCCTTCTGCAAGACGGACGCAGCCTGCGCGTGAAACTCACGCACAGGTTCTGAGCCATGCACCTGCTCCGTCTGTCCTGGTGGCTACTGTCGGCAATGGCATGCGCACTGGCATGGCAAAGCCCGGCACGGGCGCAGTCGCCCGTGGCAGAACACGATATGAAGGCGGCCTACATCCTTAACTTCATTCAGTTTGTGGATTGGCCCATCAACAGCCCGGGCGGCACAAAGGACTGGAGCCTCTGCGTCTCGGCCTTCAGCCCCCTGGTGCGTCCACTCCATGCTCTGGACGGCAAGAAACTGCCCAACGGCCAGCACGTGCGCGTGCGTCTGTTCGACCCTGGCAGCGCCCTGGAGTGCCGTGTGCTGGTGCTGCAGGGGGCCGACCTGGAGCACCTCGCCCAAGAACCCCTGCTCGGCCGACATGGCATGCTCACGCTCTCGGACGACCCTGCCGCCCTGCACATCGGGGTCATGATCGCGCTCGCCGAACAGCGCGGTCGCATCGTTTTCGACGTAAACAACGCCGCCGCCGGCAAGGCCGGGCTGGTGATCAGTTCCCGGCTACTGCGGCTGGCACGGAGCGTGCGATGAAAAAGCCCCCCGGCACCGCCAGCGCTCCCGCCAGCCTCACCTCCCGGCTGGTGCTGAGCGGCATGACCGCCACCGGCCTTGCGTTGTTGTTGGTCGTGCTGCTGCTGACGGTGTTTGAATACTGGAGCATCCGTCACACCATGCTGCAGGACAGTCATGTGGAGGCTGCCATCGTGGCCGACAACGTTTCGGCATCCCTGGTATTCAACGACGACCGCGCCGCGCGTGAAATGCTGCAGGCACTGCACGCCTCTCCCATGGTGCTGACTGTCGGCGTCTACCGCGCCAACGGGGCTCTGTTCGCCGGCTTTCAGCGCGATGGCCAACCACCATTGGCCATGAGCTTGCCATCCGAAACGTTGACGGGCCCGCCGGAGCAGTCCGACTTCAGAGAACTGCGGCTGATCCACCCGATTGGTCCGAAACACCAGCCCGGGGGCTGGGTCTACGTTCGCAAGTCCATGCAGGAGGCCTACAAGCGTCTGGCGGTTCATTTCTTCGGCGCCCTCTTGATCGCGCTGGGTGCCATGGGGCTGGCCTCCTTGCTGGTGCTGCGCAGCCGCGCTGCAGTTCGGGACGCCGAGAACCGGCTGGACGTGCTCGCCCACACCGATCCTGTCACCCGCGTCGGCAACCGCCATGCCTTCAATGAGCGGCTGGCCACCTACATCGCACATGCCCGGCAAACCGGCGGCAATGTGGCCCTGGTCCTGATCGACCTGGACAATTTCAAGACCATGAACGACACGCACGGCCACGCGGCCGGCGATGCGTTGCTGAGCCAGGTGGCCCAACGCCTGCAAACCGCGATGCGCAGCGGCGACACGGTTTGTCGCATGGGGGGAGATGAGTTCGCCATCATCCTGGCCGGCAGTTTTGACGACCCCCTGCTTGAACGCTATGGCCAGCGCATCATCGCCACCTTCCAGACCCCCTTTACGGATGAAGGGCAATCCTTGCAGGTGACGGGCAGCGCGGGCATTGCCAGCTACCCGCAGGACGCCCAGGACTTTGACAGCCTGGTGCGCCATGCCGATACCGCCATGTACCGTGCCAAGGACCTGGGCAAGAACCGTTGTCAGCGCTTCGACCCGACCATGAACCAGGCGCTGCTGCGACGCCTGGCCGTGGAAAAGGAACTGCGCAAGGCCCTGCACGACGGAGAAGGACTGGCATTGCACTATCAGCCCGTGTTTTCTGCCCAGGACCGTTCCATGGTGGGAGCCGAGGCACTGCTGCGCTGGACCTGCCCGGTTCTGGGTGTCGTTCCGCCCCTGGAAGCCGTGGCAGTGGCCGAGGATACGGGGCTGATCGAGGCCCTAGGCTACTGGGTTCTGCGCACGGCCTGCACCGACGCCGCCCGATGGCAGCACACAGCCCCCCTGGCCGTGGCCGTCAATGTGTCGGCCCGCCAGCTGCATGACACTCGGTTCCTGAGCACCGTCATGGACATCCTGCGCGAGACCGGCCTGACACCCCAGCTGCTGGAGATCGAGCTGACCGAAACCGTTCTGATGGACAACATGGATGCAGGTGCGCACATCCTGCACCGCCTGGGTCAGCTCGGCGTGCAACTGGCCATCGACGACTTTGGCACCGGCTACTCGTCCCTGGCCTACCTGCGGCAACTGCCGATGAAGCGTATCAAGATCGATCGCAGCTTTGTACGCGACCTCCCCCAGCAAGAACACAGCCGCACCATCGTGGCCGCCATCGTTCACCTTGCCCATGGGCTGGGCCTGGCGGTGACGGCCGAAGGCGTGGAAACCCTGGAACAGGCAGACTACCTGGCGCAGCAGGGCTGCGATGTGCTCCAGGGCTATGCCTTTGCCCGCCCCATGCCAGCCCACCAACTGGAGGCAGCGCGTCAACCATCATCTCATTCACCGGCATGACGCGCCTTGTGGCCTGAACCTGTTCAAGCCCCAGAGCCTCTGTCACACTTGATGCTTCCTGCATCTACTGCCCTGGTGGCTTTTCATGGCCGAGAAACTTCCTTCGGAGATTGCGCGCGAAACCCTCAAGCAGCTGGCCCTGCGCCGGCTGGCGCCCACCCCCGACAACTACCGTTCGCTGTACGACGAGATCTCGGGCAACATCACGCCTCCGCCTTTTCCGGAAGGCTCTTTGCGCCAGATCCTTCGGGTGATTCCCGGCCAGACACCGGTCCAGAAGCGCCTGCTCGACCAGTTCGAGGCCGCCGTGGCGCAGCACGACTGGTCTGCCCTGCAAAGCACGCTGGTGGGCTACGCCAAGCTCGGTGCCGGAACCTCCGTGGCGAGCATCGATGCCGCCTCCAGCGCGCCGCCAGCCCTCTCGCTCTCCGCTGCCCTGCCCGCCACCGCCCCTGCCCCCTTCGTTGTTCCCGCCGAACTGGCCGAACAAATGGCGCGGCTGGTGGAACACACCCTGCATGGCTTGAGCAGCGACGATGCCCGCGTTCACCTGCTGGGCGAGCAACTGGTGCAGTTCCTGCGCCAGCCCGAGCCGCCCGCCAGCACCCTGCAGCTGATGCTGTCGAATTTCAGTTTCCGCCTGTCGTTTGCCACGGAAGACCAGGCCGCCGTCCGTGCCATGCTGCTCGAACTGCTGCACATGGTGTTCACCAACATCGCCTCCCTGAGCCTGGACGACCGCTGGCTGCATGGCCAGGCCGAGGCCCTGGTGGCCGCCACCGCGCAACCCCTCACGCTGCGGCGCCTGGACGATGTGCAGCGCCGCCTGAAGGACGTGATCTTCAAGCAGACCGAAGCCAAGGGCCGCATGGTCGAAGCCCAGGAGCAGATGAAGGAGATGCTCGCCACCTTCATCGAACGCCTCTCGACCATGACCCAGGCCAGCAGCGGCTACCAGGACCGGATGGAGCACTACGCCGAGCAGATTGCCCAGGCCAGCACGCTGGAAGAAATCACCCCTGTGCTCAAGGAGGTGGTGGGCGCCACGCGCACCATGGCCCTGGACAGCCGCGTGGTGCGCGACGAACTGGTCGACCTGCGCGAACGCACCGCGCTGAAACAGGCCGAAATGACACGCCTGCAAAACGAACTGGACAAGGCCAGCGCCCAGGCACGCCACGACCCGCTGACCGGCTCGCTCAACCGCAAAGGGCTGGACGAGGTGATCGAGCGCGAGATCGCCCGCGCCCGGCGCTCCGAAACGCCGCTGTGCGTGGCCTTGCTCGACGTGGACAACTTCAAGCAGATCAACGACCGCCTGGGCCACGAGTCCGGCGACGCCGCGCTGGTGCACCTGGCCACCGTGGTGCGCGAGGTGCTGCGCCCGCAGGACATGCTGGCGCGCTACGGCGGCGAAGAATTCGTCGTGGTTCTCCCCGACACCGCCCTGCCCCAGGGCGTGGAGGCCATGCAGCGCCTGCAGCGTGAGCTGACCACACGGTTTTTTCTGCGCAACAACGAAAAGCTGCTCATCACCTTCAGCGCCGGGGTGGCCCAGCTCTCCACCACCGAAACCAGCACCGAGGCCATTCGCCGCGCCGACCAGGGCATGTACCTGGCCAAACGCGCCGGCAAAAACCGCGTGATGCCCGCCTGATCGACGGCCTTCCCCCCCGGGCGGGCCCAGGGCGACAGGTGCACCGCCGCTTCGTTTGCTCTCATATGAATAGCTGCCAGCGCATACCCATAAAGCGCCAGAGGCATAAAACGCCGCAGATTCAACTACAAAGTGCACCGAATTTCAGTGTAACGGACGAGTCTCCAAGCCAATGAACACCTCGTGGGGAGTGCGGTAGTTGAGGCACTTGCGGGGTCGGTGGTTGAGCCGGTAGAGCGCATCGTCAACTTCGTGCTGCGAGACCCGGCGCAGGTTGGTGCACTTGGGGAAGTACTGGCGCAGCAGGCCATTGGTGTTCTCGTTGAGCCCACGCTCCCATGAGTGGTAGGGATGCGCGAAGTACACATCCGCCCCCAGACTGGCGGCGATGAATGCATGCTCAGCAAACTCCTTGCCATTGTCGAACGTGATCGTTTCGCACAAGTGTTTGTGAGGTCGCAGCAGTGCGATCACAGCCTCGGTCACCCCTGCGCTGTGGCGCGAGTCCAGTTGCTGCGCCAGTGTGTAGCGGGACTTGCGCTCCACCAAGGTCACCAGTACCCCTTGGTGGCCCTTGCCGACCACGGTGTCACCCTCCCAGTCACCCATGCGGCTGCGTGCGTCAACGATGGCGGGGCGCTGCTCTATGCAGAGCCGATCTTTGAGTGTGCCGCGCCGCTCTTGTCCGCTGCCGTAGCGCTTGCGTCGCACCTTCTGGCAGCGCAGGTGTTTGATTAGCTCACCGCCTTTGCGTTTGTCGTCATAGATGTGCTGGTAGATGCATTCGTGGCTGATGGTCAGCACGCCCTCCAGCCGCAGCCGTCCGCTGACCTGCTCGGGAGAAAGCTCCAGGCGCAGATAGCTGTGCACCTGGCTCCACTGCCGCGCATTGAACTGGCGTGCATTGCGCCGTGCCCTTTGGCGGGCACGGGCTCGCTCATGAGCGCGGGCGGGTTTGTAGCCTTGGGCTCCAGCGTTGCGATTGAGCTCGCGGGTGATGGTCGAGCGGCTTCGATTGAGCTGTGCGGCTATCACTGCCGGGCTTATGTTTTGACGACGCAGTGCGTGGATTTGGTATCGTTCTTCTCGGGTCAAGTGGGTATAGGTCATGGTGCAACGTTTGGGACTGGCCGGTCACAAAAATGCATCCTATGCACTCTTGGCCCAACTCGGTTTACTTGCGTTGCACTTCGTACTTGAATCCGCCCGCCTCTATTTTTACCCTAAACAGGGGGTTTTCGACCCTGCGTGCACACCCTGCCGATGGTCGATCTACGATGGGCGCCCACCCTACAGGAGAACGCCATGCACCGCAGCCCTTTCCGTCACCTGGGACTTCTGGCCACAGCTGCCCTGCTGGCCGCCTGCAGCAGCACCCCGCGCTTCAGCTACACCGTGCCCAGCCAGCCCGAAGGGGCATCCGGCTACACCGAAAAGCCGGGCTGGGCCACCACGCAGTTCGCCGTGGCTGCCGCCAACCCGCTGGCCACCGACGCGGGCTACCAGGTGCTCAAGGCCGGCGGCTCGGCCGTGGATGCGGCCATCGCGGTGCAGATGGTGCTGACGCTGGTCGAACCCCAGTCCAGCGGCATCGGGGGCGGCGCCTTCCTGCTGCACGCGCGCGGCGGCCAGGTGGAGGCCTATGACGGGCGCGAGACCGCGCCCGCTGCCGCTGACGAAAAGCTCTTTCTCGACGCCAGCGGCAAGCCCCTGGCATTCCATGACGGCGTGGTCGGAGGCCGCTCGGTCGGCGTGCCGGGCACCGTGCGCATGCTGGAGATGGCGCACCGCCAGCACGGCAGGCTGCCCTGGGCGGCGCTGTTCCAGCCCGCCATTCAACTGGCCGAGGGCGGCTTCAAGGTCAGCGCGCGGCTGCACACCCTGCTGGCCAACGAAAAATTTCTGGCCAAAGACCCGGTGGCGGCCGCCTACTTCTATGACGCCGCAGGCAAACCCTGGCCCGTGGGCCATCTGCTGAAAAACCCCGAACTGGCTGACGTGCTGCGCCAGATCGCCACCGAGGGCAGCCGTGCCCTGCACGAAGGCCCGGTGGCCGAGGCCATCGTGGACAAGGTGCGCCAGCACCCCACCAACCCCGGCCGCCTGAGCCTGGCTGACCTGGCCTCCTACCAGCCCAGAAAACGCGAGGCGCTGTGCACCGACTACCGCGCCCGCGCGCAGGACTACCGCCTCTGCGGCTTCCCGCCGCCCAGCTCGGGCGCCATCGCCGTGGGCCAGATCCTGGGCATCCTGAACCACACCAACGCCGCCAGCCTGCCGCTGCAGGACGGCCTGCCCTCGGCCGAATGGCTGCACCTCTACACCGAGGCCGCGCGCCTGGCCTTTGCCGACCGCGCCCTCTATGTGGCCGACCCCGATTTCGTGCAGCCCCCCGGCGGCAGCTGGATGAGCCTGATCGACCCAGGCTACCTCGCCAGCCGCGCGCAGCTGATTGGTGCGCAGAGCATGAAGACAGCCCAGCCCGGCAACCCCGCTGGCACCAGGACCAGCCTGGCCCCCATGCCAGACCAGCCCGAATACGGCACCAGCCACATCAGCATCGTCGATGCCCAGGGCAACGCCCTGGCCATGACCACCACCATCGAGGATGCGTTTGGCGCGCGCCAGATGGTCAAAGGCTTTTTGCTGAACAACGAACTGACCGATTTCAGCTTTGTCCCCGCCGATGCGCAAGGCGCTTCAATAGCCAACCGCGTGCAGCCGGGCAAGCGCCCCCGCTCGTCCATGGCGCCCACGCTGGTGCTTGACAAGGCCAGCGGCCAGGTGCTGATGAGCGGCGGCAGCCCGGGCGGCGCGCTCATCATCCACTACACGGCCAAGGTGCTCTACGGCACGCTGCAGTGGGGTCTGATGCCGCAGCAGGCCATCAACCTGCCCAACTTCGGTTCGCTCAACGGCCCCTCGCTGCTCGAGGAAAAGCGCTTTCCGCCCGCCACGGTGGAGCAGCTGCGCACCCGGGGCGCCGAGGTGCGCGAGATGAACATGACCAGCGGCCTGCAAGCCCTCACGCGCGGCCAGGCGCACGGCCAGCCCGTCTGGTTCGGTGGTGCCGACCCGCGCCGCGAGGGCGTCGTCATGGGTGACTAAGAATAAAAAATGCCTCTAGCGCCCGTTGCACGGGCGCTAACAGCTATCAAATAAGTAGCAAATCAGATTCAATCGGCGGACTCGCCGTCCGCCGTGCGGCCCCCGGCAGGCCCGCCATCGACCTGCGCCGACAGCTCGGGCAGCGCCGCCAGACGCTGAATGGCCTTGAACCCCTGCTCGACCGCCCGGCGCAGATCGCTCAGGCGCGACAGCCACTCGTACACGGCATTGACATCCACGGCACCGCCCGCGCCCGCATGCAGCAACCCGGCCTTGGCCGTCTGGTAGGCCTCCTCGAAGGCCGTGCGCGCTTCGCCCACCACCCACTCGCCGCCCGGGCCCTGGTGCGGACCTTCCGGGTCGGCCGATGCAAAAAAGCTTTGGGCCGCCGTGAACACCGGCACCACGCAAACCACGATGTCCGGGCTGGCTGCTCCCGCTTCGGCGGAAGGGTTGTCAGGCATGCCTGGCAGGATCAAGCCCGATAGCACGGACGGGCTGCCCCCGCTCGCCCGGGGCGTGTGGCTGCCCTGCACCCCCACATGGTGCATCACCCGGGCCAGGGTGTCGAAGTGCGTGGCAATCCGCAGCAGCTCGGGCAACTGGCTCGCCACATCCTGGTGCATGGGGTTGCGGCTGACCTCGCTGACAAACCGGCCAATCTCCTTTTGCAAGTGCTCCACCGTCTCCAGTTGGCGCGCCAGGCGCACGTCGGCCTGGGGCACCGGCGCCGCCCACGGCAAGGCCAGCGGGTTCTGGCGCACGGCCTCGCCTGCCAGCTGCATGGCCAAGTGCCCCATGCGCGCCATTTCGCGGCGCAGCGCCTGCAGCGCCAGCGCCGGCACGGCCGCCACGTTGCGATCAAGGTAGCGCGGCCGGGCGGCGTCCTCATCGGTCGAGCCAAACCGGGCCAGGAGAAAGCGCACCAGCGGCCCCGACAAGGGCCACATCAGAGCAACGCCGAGCAGATTGAACAGGGTGTGGAAGATCACGAGCTGGGTCACCACATCGCCGCTGCCCATGAGCCAGATTCCCACGGCATGGATCAGCGCCAGCAAAGGAGACAGCAGCGCCATGGCCACCAGGGCCGTGACCACATTGAACAGCACATGGGCCGCCGCCAGCCGGCGGGCATTGGAGGTGGCGCCGATGGCGGCCAGAATGCCGGTGAGTGTGGTGCCGATATTGGCGCCAATCACCATGCCGGCCCCCACCTCGACCGGCATCATGCCCCCGGCCACGGCCGTCAGCACCAGCGCGAAGGTCGCCGCCGAGGCCTGCAGCAATATCGTGATGCCCACGCCGAGCAGACCTGCCAATGCCACCCCGGAGACGGTGCTTTCCAGCGTCGGCAAGGCCTGCGGCCCCAGGCCCTCAAAACCATCCTTGAGCAGGTCAATGCCCAGAAAAAGCACGCCAAACCCCGCCAGTGCCATGCCCAGCCCGCTGCGGCGCGTGCCCTCACCCGTGAGCTTGAGCGCCATGCCGATGCCGATGAACGGCAGCGCAAAAGCGTCGATCTTCATCTTGAAGCCGATCCACGCCACCAGCCAGCCCGTCACCGAAGACCCCACGTTGGAGCCGAACACCACCCACAGGGCCGAGGTGAAGCTCAGCAGCCCGGCGTTGACGAAGCCGATCGCGGCCACCGTCATGGCCGTGGACGACTGCACCAGCGCCGTGAGCAGCACACCGGTGACCAGTCCGTGCAGCCGCGTGCGCGTCCATGCGGCCAGAATGCGTTCCAGCGCCCGGCCCGCAGCCAGCTTCAGGCCATCGGTGAGCATGGTCATGCCGAGCAGGAACAGGCCAATGCCGCCCAGCAGCGACACCCCCATCAGCAGCGGCGAAGGCGCCGCAGTCACCGCCCCCTCAACCACGGCGGCCCTGCGCTGTGCAAGCGCGCGACTTACACATCGATCGCGTCCGCAGAGCCCGCCTGCTTGCGCAGCTCGAACTTCTGGATCTTCCCCGTGCTGGTCTTGGGCAGCTCACCAAACACCACGGCGCGCGGCACCTTGAAGCCGGCCAGGTGCTGCTTGCAGTGCGCCACGATGTCCTCGGGCGTCGTCGTGGCACCCGCCTTGAGTTCCACGAAGGCGCACGGCGTCTCGCCCCATTTGGCGTCGGGCTTGGCCACCACGGCGGCAGCGAGCACGTCAGGGTGGCGGTAGAGCACGTCTTCGACCTCGATGGACGAGATGTTCTCGCCGCCCGAGATGATGATGTCCTTGCTGCGGTCCTTGATCTTGATGTAGCCGTCGGGGTATTGCACGGCCAGGTCACCACTGTGGAACCAGCCACCGGCGAAGGCTTCCTCGGTGGCCTTGGGATTCTTCAGGTAGCCCTTCATGGCAATGTTGCCCTTGAACATGATCTCACCCATGGTCTCGCCGTCCTGCGGCACGGGCAACATCGTTTCGGGGTCGAGCACGCGCACGTCGCGCTCCAGGTGGTAGCGCACGCCCTGGCGCGCGTTGAGCCGCGCGCGCTCGCCAATGTCCAGGCCGTCCCAGGCCTCGTGCTTGGCGCACACCGTGGCCGGGCCGTACACCTCGGTCAGGCCGTAGACATGGGTCAGGTCGAACCCCATCGTCTCCATGCCCTCGATCATCGAGGCCGGCGGCGCGGCGCCCGCCACCATGGCCTTGACGCCCGCGGGCACACCCACTTTCATCGCGGCCGGGGCGTTGACCAGCAGGCCGTGCACGATGGGCGCGCCGCAGTAGTGCGTGACGCCGTGGTTGCGGATGGCGTCGAAGATGGCCTGCGCCTCCACGCGGCGCAGGCACACGTTGACGCCCGCGCGCGCCGCCACCGTCCAGGGAAAGCACCAGCCGTTGCAGTGGAACATGGGCAGCGTCCACAGGTACACCGCGTGCTTGGGCATGTCCCACTCCAGCACGTTGCTGATGGCGTTGGTATAGGCACCCCGGTGGTGGTAGACCACGCCCTTGGGGTTGCCGGTGGTGCCGCTGGTGTAGTTCAGCGCGATAGCGTCCCACTCGTCTTCAGGCAGCTCCCAGGCGAACTGCGGGTCACCGCCGGCCACGAAGGCCTCGTAGGTGGTGCTGCCGACCGTCTGGCTGGCGGGGCCATAGACAGCGTCCTCCACGTCGATCAGCAGCAGCGGCGTGGTGGATTGGCGCAGCGCCAGCGCCTTGGCCAGGGTGGGCGCGAACTCGGGGTCCACGATCACGGCCTTGGCCTCGCCGTGGTCCAGCATGAAGGCAATGGCCTCGGGGTCCAGCCGGGTGTTCAGCGCGTTGAGCACGGCGCCCGCCATGGGCACGCCAAAGTGCGCCTCCACCATGGGCGGCGTGTTGGGCAGCATCACGGCCACGGTGTCGTTCTTGGCTATGCCGGCGCGGCGCAGGCTGCTGGCGAGCTGACGGCAGCGCGCGTAGGTCTGCGCCCAGGTCTGGCGCAGGCTGCCGTGCACGATGGCCAGACGGTCGGGGTAGACCTCGGCGGTGCGCTCGATGAAGCCCAGCGGCGACAGCGGGGCAAAGTTGGCAGCGGTGCGTGGCAGGTTCTGATCGAAGATCGACGTCATGGGCAAATACGGTAGGAAAGTTAGAAAGTGCTGGTGCGCCGGTTCAGCTTGGCGCGGTACATCGCTGCATCCGCGCTGGCCAGCAGGTTGTGGGCATCTTGCGCATCGCGCGGGAACAGGCTCAGACCGATGCTGGCGCGCAAGGGGTAAGGCTTGCCCTGGATGTCCAGCGGCTGCTCGAAGGCCTGCTGCAGTTTGGCAACAATCTGCTGCGCGGCCTCTTCGGAGTCTACGTTTTCGCACAGCACGGTGAACTCGTCCCCGGCCAGCCGGGCCACGGTGTCCACCTGGCGCACGGCACCCTGAATGACTTGTGCGGTAGCCTTGAGCACGGCGTCCCCCATGGCATGGCCCAGGCTGTCATTGATGGACTTGAACTCGTCCAGATCCACAAACAGCAGGGCGCAAGGCCGGCCACTGCGCCGCGACATCTCCAGCGCCTGCGCCAGGCGCTGCTCGAACATCCGCCGGTTGGGCAACCCCGTCAGGGCATCATGGTGTGCCAGATGCGTCATGGCATCGCGGCTGGCATTGAGTTCGGTCATCTGCAGGCGGATCTGCTGCTCCATGTCGCTGAAACTGCGGGCCAGTTCGCCGAGCTCGTCCTGCCGCTTCACGGGCAGCGCGCCATGCGCCTGCCCCTGCGAAAACGCCTGTGTGGCCCGCACCATTTCATGCAGCGGCCCGGTAACCACCCGGGACACCCAGGCCGCCAGCACGATGCCGCCCAGACACAGCGCCAGCAGGATCTTGCCAATGCTGCGCCCCAGCTCGACGACCTCGCCCCGTACCACGGCCATCGGCTGCGAAAGCCCCACCACCATGAACCGCCCGTCGTCCTGAAAGCCCAGCGGCATGCGCACAAAGGCCAGCACCTGCGGGTTGCCATCGCTGCCCTGGTGCGTCATCACCACCTGGCGGCTTTGTCCTTGAATGATCTGGCCTACCGGGGGCAGACTGTCCTGCGCCAGGATGCGCTGGCCCCGGTCAAAACCATAGGTCTGGCTGCGGTCCGAATGCACCAGAAAATCCCCCCAGCGGTTGAGCAGATAAAACCCGTAGGGTGCGGGCAGACCGGCGCTGAGATTGGCAAAAAAAGCATCGGCCGTCACACGGATCACGATGACCCCCACCAGCTGCCCGCCCTGCACAATGCTCGCCGCCATGTTGAACACGGGCAGTTCGCCGCCCTGATCGGGAATGCCCTCGTGGTTGATGCCGAATTCAGAGACATACACCGCGCCCGCACCCAGCTTGAGGGTTTCGAACACGAACGGGAAATGGGCCTTCTCCTGCAGCGCATCCCCCTCGACGCGGACCATGCCCCGGCCCGAGCGCTCGACCCGCACCAGCTCCAGGCCATGGTCGCCCGCACTGATCAGCCGGATTTGCTGGTAGGCCGGGCGGGCCGACAGCGTGGCCTTGAACACGTTGGCCAGCATCTCCCGGTCATGGGCGTGCACGGCAGGGGTGGCCTGCGCTTGGGCAGCCTGCGTTTCGGCCACCAGCGCTGCCAGCATGGTGGTGTCCCGGGCCACGGTGGCAAACCCGGCCTGCATGTGCTGCGTCAGGATTTGCGTGGTGGCCAGCAGGGCACGTTGCGCACGGTCGTTGAGCATGTCGCGCCCGGACACGAACGTGAAATACCCCACCAGCATGGCCGCCAGAACGCTGAAGCAGGCCAGCAAGAACCCGAGGCGGAAACCGATGCTCCACTTCATGGTCAGAATCTCTCGGGCCGGTCGCCCGAAACGATGCGTTGCCACAGACGGCTGCGGCGCGCGCCATCTTCCACCGGCTCCAGCCAGACGATGGAGCCCTTGACCACGCCCCCCACCAGCCCGGCGGGCTCCTCCAGGGTATTGGCCAAGCCCTGGCGCTGCGTCAGTTCGCGGTTCACCTGGGGTTCGAGCATGTAGTTGATCCACTGCGTGGCCAGCGCCACCTGGGTCGAGCGGCTGGAAATGGCCCAGCAGTCCAGCCAGGCCAGGGCCCCCTCGCGCGGCACGACATACCCCACGTCCAGCCCGGCATCCAGGAACTGCTTGAGCTGCTGCTGCCCGTAGTTGGCATGCATCACAGCCACCCCGTGCCTACGGAACAGCTCCAGCGACTCTTCAGGCAGGTTGTAGAACGACAGCAGATTGCGGCGCAGCGCCACCAGGTGCCGCGCCACGGCGCCGAACTGATCCTCGGCAATGCGAAAGGGGGACTGGCCCAGGTGCATGGACGCCAGCGAAAAACCGTGGCTGCTGCCATCGAACGCCAGCACCCGCCCGCGCCAGCGCGGGTCCCAAAGCACCTCCAGCGATTCGGGGGGTGCCCCGAAGGCCTTGCGGTCATAGATCAGGCCCATTTCCGAATAGGTGTAGGGCACGGCGTACACCCGCCCCTGGTGGGCAATGCCCGCAATCGCATCGAGCTGCCTGAAACGCGGCAATTGGCGGGTGACATTGGGAATGTCGCCCAAGGACAGGGGTACCAGTTGCTGCTGAGCGACGAACTGGGATATCTCCACCGTGTTGGCCGCCACAACGTCGTACACCGGGCCTTTCAGGTCGGTCAGCTTGCTGCGCAGGATGTCGTCCGATCCCACGGTGGTGACTTCGACCCGCACGCCATGGCGTTTTTCAAACACCGCCACCAGATCCGGGTCGGCATAGCCTGGCCATGCCAGCACCCGCAGCACCGCAGGGGCGGCCAGTGCCGACGACGCCAGCGCCCAGCAAGCCAGAGCCAGCAAGGGCAGCCACCGACGCACGCGCTGCACGCGGCAGCCATGGACAGGCGCCTGGATCGTGTTGAGCATCTACCCCTCTCTGTGGTGCAACGACAAGTAACTGGCAGTTTACGCGGACAATACCCGGGTGACGATCCCCCAGTCTTTCATTCAGGAACTGCTCGCGCGCGTGGACGTGGTCGATATCGTCGGCCGCTACGTGCCCCTGAAGAAAGGCGGCGCCAACTTCATGGGGCTGTGTCCTTTCCATGGGGAAAAGTCGCCCTCGTTCAGCGTCAGCCCCTCCAAGCAGTTCTACCACTGCTTTGGCTGTGGCAAAAACGGCAACGCCATCGGCTTTCTCATGGACCACGTCGGCATGGGTTTTGTCGATGCCGTGCAGGACCTGGCCCAGCAGGTGGGCCTGCAGGTGCCTGACGACGACATTTCCCCCCACGAGAAAGAGCGCGCCGCGGCCGCGCGGCAGCGACAGGCCACGCTGACCGACGTGCTGGAAAAGGCCGCCGAGGCCTACCGGCGCCAGTTGCGCGATTCACAGAGGGCCATTGCCTACTTCAAAGGCCGGGGGGTCTCCGGCGCCGTGGCCAAACGCTATGGGCTGGGCTATGCCCCCGAAGGCTGGCGCAACCTGGCCAGCGTGTTCCCCCAGTACGACGACCCCTTGCTGGAAGAAAGCGGGCTGGTCATCGTCAGCGACGACGACGGCGGCAAGCGCTACGACCGTTTCCGCGACCGGGTGATGTTCCCGATCCGCAACGTCAAGGGCGAATGCATCGGTTTTGGCGGCCGCGTGCTGGGCGACGACAAGCCCAAATACCTCAATTCCCCCGAAACCCCGGTGTTCCACAAGGGCCGGGAGCTGTACGGCCTGTTCGAGGCACGCACCGCCATCCGCGAGCAGGGCTACGCGCTGGTCACCGAAGGCTACATGGACGTGGTGGCGCTGGCGCAGCTGGGCTTTCCGAATGCGGTGGCCACGCTGGGCACGGCCTGCACACCCGACCATGTGCAGAAACTGCTGCGCTTCACGGATGCGGTGGTGTTCAGCTTTGACGGCGACAGCGCCGGCCGCCGCGCGGCGCGCAAGGCGCTCGACGGCGCCCTGCCCCACGCCACCGACACGCGTAGCATCAAATTTCTGTTTCTGCCGCCCGAACACGACCCCGACAGTTTCGTCCGCGCGCATGGCAGCGACGCTTTCGCCCGCATGATTGCCGACGCCGTGCCCCTGAGCCGCTTTCTGGTGGACGCTGCCAGCGAACAATGCGACCTGGGCACCCCCGAGGGCCGGGCCCACATGGCCAGCAACGCCCGGCCGCTGTGGGGTGCCCTGCACGATGGCGTACTCAAACGCCAGTTGCTGGGCGAGCTGGCCGAGCTGGCGCAGCTCGATGCCCGCGATCTGTCCGACCTGTGGCAGCAGGCCGGCGTCCGGGATGCCACGCGCCACGCACCCGCCCACGAAGCCCCCCCCTGGGGCAGCAACGCACCCGATGCCGGCTGGCCCCCGCAGGGCGAACCCGCCCCGGGCGGGTACGGCAAGCCCGCGCAGCGCAAGGGCGGTGAATGGAAAAACGGCCGATGGAACAAAAAGGACGCCAGCCCCTGGCCGCCGCAACCGCGCCTGCCACGCACCCCTGCGACGGGCCGCATCGACCATGCGGCGCGCCTGCTGCTGTCACACATGGCGTTTCTGGAGCACCTTTCGCACGACGACCACGCCGTGCTGTGCGCCCAGCCCGCCCCCCATGGCCCCCTCTTCGCCTGGCTGGAGAGCCAGTTCCATGAGCAGGGCGCGCTGCCCTGGGCCGTGCTGCGCGAGAGCCTGCGCGACCATGCCTGCGAAGCCCTGGCGCTGAAGGTGATGACCGGCTCGCACGCCCAGACCGAGGGCGACCTGCACGAACTGCGCCTGGAACTGCGCGACCTGCTCAACCGCATGCTGATCGAGGACATCAAGGCCCAGCAAAAGGCCCTGATCGCAATGGCCCCCCACGACCCGACAGCCCTGGAGCGCTACCGTGCGCTGGAACAGAAACGCAACGCCCTGCAAGTCATTGCGAGCGGAACCGCTTGAAATCACCCGCAGTCGGTATAATGTAAGGTTTGTCGGCAAGAGCGACAGCAGCACCTCCGGGCCGGGCCACCGTGACACACACGCACAACTGCCCACCTCACCGCAAGGACTGCACACCAAATGTTCGCCCAGACATCTTGCCCTGAGGGTTGACCCCTCGAACCGCGAAGGCCCTGCCTTTGCCGTGCCTCCCGCGCCGGGATCCGTGGCGCTTGCGTTTTCTTTGTTTCCTTTTTGAATCTGAGGTTGTCCATGCCCGCTCAAAAGACCGCGAAGTTGCCCAAGTCCGCCCCCGGCACCGCCGCCAAGGCCGCTTCCGCAACTGCCAAGAAACCATCCGCCAAAGCTGCAACGCCCGCCAAAAAGAGCGCCGCAGCCGCCCCGGTGGCCAAGAAAGCCCCAACTGTGCCCGTGACCAAGCCTGCCGCCAAGACAACCGCCGCCGAAGAAACCAAGACCACTCGCGCCAAGGCCACCGCCGAAGCCGAAACCACCGAAGCGCCCAAGAAACGCCCCGGACGCCCTGCCAAGGCCGCAGGCACGGCTGCGGCCAAGACCCCCGCCAAGCGCGGCCGCAAGCCCAAGGCCGGCGCCGAAACCGCTGACACCGACGACACCGACCTGTCCGACATCGAGGCCGACCTGGAAGGCGAAGTGGAAGAAACCACCGAGGCTGCGGCCACGGTCGAGAAGGTCAAGCCCCTGCGCATGAAGATCAGCAAGGCGAAGGAACGCGCCTTGATGAAGGAATTCGGCCTGGACGAAACCGTCCTGTCCGAGGAAGACATGGCCAAGCGCCGCTCGCGCCTCAAGACCCTGATCAAGCTGGGCAAGACGCGCGGCTACCTCACGCACGGCGAAATCTCCGACCACCTGCCCGACAAGCTGATCGACGCTGAAACGCTGGATGTCGTGATCTCCATGCTCAACGACCTGGGCGTGGCGGTGTACGAGCAGACCCCCGACGCCGAGACCCTGCTGGTGACCAACACCGCGCAGACGGCCGCCACCGAGGAAGAAGCCGAAGAAGCCGCTGAAGCCGCCCTGTCCACCGTGGACAGCGAATTCGGCCGCACCACCGACCCCGTGCGCATGTACATGCGCGAGATGGGCACCGTCGAGCTGCTCACGCGCGAAGGCGAAATCGAGATCGCCAAGCGCATCGAAGGCGGCCTGATGGCCATGATGGAGGCGATCAGCGCATCGCCCGCGACCATCGCCGAGATCCTCAACATGGGCGAGGAAATCCGCGAGGGCAAGGTGGTCATCTCCACCATCGTGGATGGTTTCTCCAACCCCAATGAAGCCGACGATTACGTGGCCGAGGAAGACTTCGACGAATTCGACGAAGACGACGACGACGACGGCAAGGGCGGCAGCAAGGCCCTGACCAAGAAGCTCGAAGAACTCAAGAACGAGGCCCTGCGCCGCTTCGACCGCATCCGCGACCTGTTCGAGAAGGTGCACAAGGTCTACGACAAGGAAGGCTACGGCACGCCCGCCTACATGAAGGCGCAGAACGCCCTGTCGGCCGAGCTGATGACCATCCGCTTCACCGCCAAGACGATTGAAAAGCTGTGCGACATGGTGCGCGGCCAGGTCGATGATGTGCGCAAGAAAGAGCGCGAGCTGCGCCGCATCATCGTGGACAAGTGCGGCATGCCGCAGGAAACCTTCATCAAGGACTTCCCCCTCAACCTGCTCAACCTCAAATGGGTCGAGAAGCAGGCCCAGGCCGGCAAGCCCTGGAGCGCGGTGATGGCGCGCAACATTCCGCCCATCCAGGACCTGCAGCAAAAGCTGATGGACCTGCAGGCGCGCGTGGTCGTGCCGCTGGCCGAGCTCAAGGGCATCAACAAGCGCATGAACGAGGGCGAAGCCACTTCGCGCGACGCCAAGAAGGAAATGATCGAGGCCAACCTGCGCCTCGTGATCTCGATTGCCAAGAAGTACACCAACCGCGGCCTGCAGTTCCTCGACCTGATCCAGGAAGGCAACATCGGCCTGATGAAGGCGGTGGACAAGTTCGAATACCGCCGTGGCTACAAGTTCTCGACCTACGCCACGTGGTGGATCCGCCAGGCCATCACAAGGAGCATCGCGGACCAGGCGCGCACCATCCGCATTCCGGTGCACATGATCGAGACCATCAACAAGATGAACCGCATCTCGCGCCAGCACCTGCAGGAGTTCGGCTTCGAGCCCGATGCCTCCGTGCTGGCCGAGAAGATGGAGATCCCCGAGGACAAGATCCGCAAGATCATGAAGATCGCCAAGGAGCCGATCTCGATGGAAACCCCCATCGGCGACGACGACGACAGCCACCTGGGCGACTTCATCGAGGACGGTGCCAACACCGCCCCCATCGAAGCGGCCATGCAGGCGGGCCTGCGCGATGTCGTCAAGGACATCCTCGACGGCCTCACCCCGCGCGAAGCCAAGGTGCTGCGCATGCGCTTCGGCATCGAGATGTCCACCGACCACACGCTGGAAGAAGTGGGCAAGCAGTTTGACGTGACGCGCGAGCGCATCCGCCAGATCGAAGCCAAGGCACTGCGCAAGCTCAAGCACCCCAGCCGCAGCGACAAGCTGCGCAGCTTCATCGATTCGCTGTAAGCACTTCGGCCTGACCACAGCGCCTGTCTCCGCAAGGAGGCAGGCGCTTTTTCATGGAATATCAGGTTTTTTCGCCCCTGGCGCTTGTCCATAAAGCGTCAATAGCTATTGTATTGATAGCGAAATAGACGCTGTCAACGCACCGCCGAAGCCTCCAGCAGCGCATCCACCTCCTGCGGCGCATAGCCCAGTTGCGCCAGCAGTTCCTGCGTGTGCTGCCCCAGCACGGGTGGCTGCAGGCGTACGCCCAGGCGCTGCCCGTCCATGCGCAGCGGGAACAGTGTGGTGCGCGCCGTCTGGCCGGCGCGCTCGCCATCGGGCAGGGTGATCTCGGCCAGGCCCCCGGTGGCGTTGAGGTGCGGGTCGTCGTAGAGCTGCTCGGGCCGCAGGATGGGGGCATACGGCAGCCCGTTGCGCTCGAACAGTTCGGAGAGCTCGGCCGCCGAGCGCGAGGCCAGGCGCTGGCGCAGCTCGGGCAGCATGGTGGCGCGCTGGCGCACCCGGTCGTTGTTGGTGGCCAGCAGCGGGTCGGCCTTCAGGTCGGCGAAGCCCAGGGCATCGCAGAAGGTGACCCACTGCGCGTCGCTCACGGCGGCGAGGAAGATCTGCTCGCCATCCTTCACGCTGAACACGTCATACAGGCCCCAGGACGAGATGCGCTCGGGCATGGGCGCAGCGGGTTGCCCGGTCACGGCGTACTGCAGCATGTGCTGGCCGACGAGGAAGACGTTGTTCTCGAACAGCGCCGAATCGATTTCCTGCCCACGCCCGGTGATGCCCCGCTGCATCAGCGCCGCCATGGCGCCGATGGCGCCGAACATGCCGCCCATGATGTCGTTCACGCTGGAGCCCGCGCGCAGCGGGTCGCCCGGGCGGCCCGTCATGTAGGCCAGCCCGCCCATCATCTGCACCACTTCATCGAGCGCGGTGCGGTGCTCGTAGGGGCCGGGCAGAAAACCGGTGTGGTTGACGTAGATGAGACGCGGGTTGACTTCCTTGAGCGCGGCGTAGTCCAGCCCGTACTTGGCCAGCGCACCGGGCTTGAAGTTCTGCAGCACCACATCGGCCGACGCGGCGAGCTTTTGCGCCACGGCCATGCCCTGCGCATGGCGCAGGTCGATGGCGATGCTTTTCTTGTTGCGATTGAACAGCGGGAAGAAGCCCGCCCCCGCGCCCAGCAGGTGGCGCGTGCGGTCACCCTCGATGGGCTCGACCTTGATGACCTCGGCGCCCAGGTCGGCCAACACCATGCCGCAGGTGGGGCCCATGACCATGTGCGAGAACTCCACCACGCGCAGACCGGTCAGGGGCAGAGGGCCGGGTGCCGACGGCACCACAGAGGGGGGGGATGGAGGGACGGGAACGGTCGCAGTCATGGAGGCAGGCTCGTGCAGGCAGTGGAAACAGGCAGCGGCAAACCCAAGGCCGATTGGCCCAGGGCGTGCGGATGATGCCAGAGCAATCCGTGGCGATGTTGCAACACTTTGCAGCATTCCGCCATTTTTGTCAGATTCGGGCACTACTGGTATGCGTTTGGAGCTATTAAACTTGTAGCAAAACCGGTTCAGCGCTATAGTCCGTCACGCGCGCCCCTGGCGCCGGGCCTCTGTGGCCGAACCACCGCACCATTCCCAATGCGCAAGGAGAAGCTTGATGAGCTCCAAAGATAACGCCGCCATCCACCAGTTGTTCGAGAGGCTTGAGTGCCGGTATGCCCTGCGTGTGCTCTGGGCGCTGCGCGATGGCCATCCACAAACCTTCCGGCTGCTGCAGGACAGCGTGGGCGGCATCACCCCCAACACGCTGAACACCCGCATCAAGGAACTGCGCGAGGTCGGCCTGATCGACCACGGCAGCGATGGCTACATCGTCACCGCCTCGGGCAGCGACCTGCTCAAGCGTCTGAACGATGTGCAGGCCTTCGCCAACCGCTGGGCCGCCAACCGCGCCAAGAAATAGACCGCACACCCTGCCCTGCCGGGCAGGGACAATCTTTGAGGAAAATTGGCTTCCAGCGCAATACCATCAAGCGCTGGAAGCTATTATTTTTATAGCAAACCAAAGGAAAACCGCCATGGCATTCACCACCACTGCATCCGGCCTGCAATACGAAGACACCACCGTGGGCGACGGCGCCGAAGCCGCCAAGGGCCAGCAGGTCGCCGTGCACTACACCGGCTGGCTGTACAACGACGGCGTCCAGGGTGCCAAGTTCGATTCCAGCCGCGACCGCAACGACCCGTTCATCTTCGGCCTGGGCGCCGGCATGGTCATCAAGGGCTGGGATGAAGGCGTGCAGGGCATGAAGGTGGGCGGCCAGCGCACGCTCATCATTCCGGCCGCCCTGGGCTACGGCGCACGCGGTGCGGGCGGCGTGATTCCGCCCAACGCCACGCTGAAGTTTGATGTCGAACTGCTGAACATCGGGCGCTGAACGCGCTACCTCCCACGTGCGCTACATCTCCAGGCGCACGGGAGGCCGCGGCGGTGCAGGCCGGGTCACCCAGCTCACCAGCAGGGCCGACAGCAGCCCGGCCGGCACCCCGAACACCCCGGCCGAGATGGGCTGAATACCGAACCACAGGTGCCCATCGGCCAGCAGCCAGTGCGGCAGCACGGCGCGCACCCCGGGCACATGCGAGAGCATGTAGTACGCCGCCAGGCCCAGGCCACACAGCATGCCGGCCACCGCCCCCTGGCGCGTGGTACCCCGCCAGAAAATGCCCAGCACCATCACCGGCACAAACGCCGAAGCCGCCAGCGAAAACGAGGCTGTCACCAGCGGCAAAATATCCGAAGGCTTGAGCGCCGCCACGAACGCTGCCGCCAGCGCCACGGCCAGCAGGGTGAACTTGGTCAGGATCACGCGCTGCTCGGGCGAGGCATTGCGCGGCTTGCTCTGAAAATACAGGTCGCGCACCAGCGCGTTGCTGATGGTCAGCAGCAATCCGTCGGCTGTGGACAGTGCCGCCGCCAGCCCGCCTGCGGCCACCAGGCCGGACACCACATAGGGCAAACCGCCCAGTTCGGGCGTGGCCAGCATGATGAGGTCGGCGCCGAGCCGGATCTCGCCAAACTGCACGAATCCGTCGCCATTCATGTCCTCGATGGACAGCAGCGAGGCATCGACCCGCGCCCACTGCGCCATCCAGTTGGGAAGCTGGTCGAAACTGCTGCCCACCAGGTTGTTCATGACCTCGAACTTGACCAGCACCGCCAGCGCAGGCGCGCTGAGGTACAGCAGCGCAATGAAGAACAGCGACCACGCCACCGAAGCGCGCGCGCCGGCCACGGTGGGGGACGTGTAATAGCGCGTGAGCAGGTGCGGCAGGCCCGCCGTGCCCACCATCAGGCAGAACATCAGCGCCAGAAAGTTGCGCCGCGACTCGGTATACATCACCTGCTCTTCGGGGGTGCCGTCGGGGTAGCCCGCAAAGGCCTGACTGTGCTGCGGCAAGCCACCCAGGGGCTGCGCCCGCTCGTAGTTTTCACGCATCAGGCGGGTCCAGCGCTCGCGCGCCGCCTCGGCATCGCGCGGCAGACCCGCCAGTTCGCGGCTGGCCGCGACGATCAGGCCCACATCGGCGTTCTGGGCACGCAGGCGGCGGACCTTGTCCTGGATCGCCGTGCGCTCGTCCTCCAGCGCTACCTCGACATTTTGCAGGCGGGCCTCGTAGTCGCGCGCGCGCTCCAGGTAGGCTGCAATCACCTGGTACTCGGCGGGCGAGGCCAGCAGCTGCGCCTCCAGGTCGGCGATCTTGGCGATCTGCTTGCCATACACCAGCGGCGCCACCGGATTGCCCAGTTGCTTGTAGGCCAGCCACGAGACCGGAATCAGGAAGGCCAGCAGCAACACCACGTATTGCGCCACCTGTGTCCAGGTGATGGCGCGCATGCCGCCCAGAAACGAACACAGCAGCACTCCGCCCAGGCCCAGCATGATGCCGATCTCGAACTGCACGCCGGTCAGGCGCGAGGCGATCAGGCCCACCCCGTAAATCTGTGCCACCACATAGGTGAACGAACACACCACGGCCGCCAGAGCGGCAATCACGCGCGGCCAGCGTCCGCCAAAGCGCACATGGAAGAAATCGGGCACGGTGTACAGGCCCATGGCGCGCAGGTGCGGCGCCACCAGAATGGCCACCAGGCAGAAGCCCCCCGTCCACCCCAGCAGGTAGGCCAGGCCGCCGGCATGCCCCGGCGTGCCCGAAAAGCCTTGCAGGTACAGCGCACCCGACAGACTGATGAACGAGGCCGCGCTCATCCAGTCGGCGGCAGCGGCCATGCCGTTGTACATGGGCGGAATGCGCCGTCCCGCAACGTAGTATTCCTCGGCATCGGTGGTGCGGCCATACACCCCGATACCCGCATACACCATGACCGAGAGGAACAGGAAGATCGGGCCGATCCAGTGGCGCGACAGGCCCTGCGCCTCGGCCCAGGTCATCAGTGCCAGGAAGCCCAGCAGACCGGCCACATACAGCGCCAGAATGCGGTGCAAGCGCCACAGATAGGCCCGCTCCTGCGCTGCCTCGCTGCGCTCAGCCATGGGAGCGGTGGGTGGGAGCCGGCGAGGATGCAGTCGCGCCGCCAGCGCCGTCGCTGCGCTGCGCGTCCTGCCTTTCAAAGCGGTTCATGGCCCAGCCATACGCCACGACGATGGCGATGAACACCAGCACCCCGCCCTGCGCGGCCACCCAGTAGCCCAGCGGCCACCATCCCACCACGAGAGCCTGGAGGTCGCGGGCAAAGTACATGGCCACAAACGACACCAGCGCCCACAGCAGCAGCAGCCCGGCCTTGAGCCAGAGGTGCCGCACATCGTGCAGGTCCGGCGGAAACAGGTGGGCCTGCTCCTGACTCGGGTCTTGCTGCAGTGGCTGCATGGTGGGCGGGGTGCGGAGCATGTCAGCCTTTCATGCGGTCCCGGTTTCCATGGCGCTGCATGAAACTGGCGCCACCCAAAAGCCAGGGCTCCCGCGCAAGGGCCGCCCCGCCGCGCCGGGAGCGTCCCCCTGCCCGCAGCGCGCAGCGCTGCGAGAGCGGGGGGAAGGCGCCGTAGGCGACTCAGGGGGGTGGATCACTTCACCCTGCCAGTTGTTGCCAGGTAGCAATCACGCTGTCGGGGTTGAGCGAGATGGACGTGATGCCCTCGCGCGCCAGCCACTGGGCAAAGTCGGGGTGGTCGCTGGGGCCCTGGCCGCAGATGCCGATGTACTTGCCCTGCGCCAGGCAGGCCTTGATGGCCATGTGGATCAGCGCCTCGACGGCCGGATCGCGCTCGTCAAAGTCCTGCGCCAGCAGCTCCAGGCCCGAGTCGCGGTCCAGCCCCAGCGTGAGCTGGGTCAGGTCGTTCGAGCCGATGGAGAAGCCATCGAAGAACGCGAGGAACTGCTCGGCCAGGATGGCGTTGCTCGGGATCTCGCACATCATGATGAGCTTGAGCTCGTTATCGCCGCGCTTGAGGCCATGCTGCGCCAGCAACTGCGTGACGCGCTCGGCCTGGCGCAGCGTGCGCACAAAGGGCACCATCACCTGCACGTTGGTCAGGCCCATGTCGTTGCGCACGCGCTTGAGGGCCTCGCATTCCATGGCGAAGGCTTCGCCGAACTCTTCACTCACATAGCGCGCCGCGCCCCGGAAGCCCAGCATGGGGTTCTCTTCCTCGGGCTCGTAGCGGCTGCCGCCGATGAGCTTGCGGTATTCGTTGCTCTTGAAGTCCGACAGACGCACGATGACCGGCTTGGGCCAGAAGGCCGCCGCGATGGTGGCCACGCCCTCGGCCACCTTGTCCACATAGAAGGCACGCGGGCTGGCATGGCCGCGCGCCACCGATTCCACGGCCTTCTTCAGGTCGGCATCGATCTGTGGGTAGTCGAGGATGGCCTTGGGGTGCACGCCAATGTTGTTGTTGATGATGAATTCGAGCCGCGCCAAGCCCACGCCCTCGTTGGGCAGCTGGCAGAAGTCGAAGGCCAGTTGCGGGTTGCCCACGTTCATCATGATCTTGGTCTTGATGGGGGGCATGGCGCCGCGTTGCACCTCGGTCACTTCCGTCTCGAGAAGGCCGTCGTAGATGTGGCCGGTGTCGCCCTCGGCGCAGCTCACGGTCACCAGGGTGCCGTCCAGCAGCTTGTCGGTGGCGTTGCCGCAGCCCACCACCGCCGGAATGCCCAGCTCGCGCGCAATGATGGCGGCGTGGCATGTGCGGCCACCCCGGTTGGTGACGATGGCGCTGGCGCGCTTCATCACGGGCTCCCAGTTCGGGTCGGTCATGTCGGTGACGAGCACGTCGCCGGGCTGCACCTTGTCCATCTCGCTGATGTTGTGCACCAGGCGCACTGGGCCGGTGCCGATCTTCTGGCCGATGGCACGGCCCTCGGCCAGCACGGTGCCGGTGCCCTTGAGCTTGTAGCGCAGCTCGGCCTGGCCCTGGACCTGGCTCTTCACCGTCTCGGGGCGCGCCTGCAGGATGTAGAGCAGGCCGTCTTCGCCGTCCTTGCCCCACTCGATGTCCATCGGGCGGCCGTAGTGCTGCTCGATCACCAGCGCATAGTGCGCCAGTTGCTGCACGTCGGCATCGGTGAGCGAGTAGCGGTTGCGCAGCTCGGCCGGCACATCCACCGTCTTGACGAGCTTGCCCGTCTGCGCCTTCTCTTCGGGCGAAGAGAACACCATCTCGATCAGCTTGCTGCCCAGGTTGCGGCGGATCACGGCCTGCTTGCCGGCCTTGAGCATGGGCTTGTGCACATAGAACTCGTCGGGGTTCACGGCGCCCTGCACCACCGTCTCGCCCAGGCCGTAGCTGCTGGTGATGAACACCACGTCTTCAAAGCCGCTTTCGGTGTCGATGGTGAACATGACACCGGCAGCGCCCAGATCGGAGCGCACCATGCGCTGCACACCGGCCGACAGGGCCACCACATCGTGCGCGAAGCCCTTGTGCACGCGGTAGCTGATGGCACGGTCGTTGTAGAGGGAGGCAAACACCTCCTTCATCTTGTGCAGCACCTCCTCGATGCCATGCACATTCAAAAAGGTTTCCTGCTGGCCGGCAAACGAAGCGTCAGGCAGGTCTTCGGCCGTGGCGGACGAGCGCACGGCGAAGCTGGCGTGCGGGTTGCCGGCGGACAGGCGCGCGAACTCGTCGCGGATGGCCTGCTCCAGATCGGCCGGGAAAGGCTGGGCCTCAACCATGGTGCGGATTTCGGCGCCCACCTGGGCGAGCGCGCGCACGTCCTCGGTGTCGAGGGCCGCGAGCTTCTGGCTGATGCGGTCGGCCAGGCCGTCGTAGGCCAGGAATTCGCGGAAGGCATGGGCCGTGGTGGCGAAGCCCGTGGGCACACGCACGCCTTCGGGCAGTTGGGAGATCATCTCGCCGAGACTGGCGTTTTTACCGCCGACCGACTCGACGTCGGTCATTCTCAGTTTTTCAAACGGAACGACCAGGGCGGTCGCGTTGAACAGTGCAGACATGGGAAAGCTCCAGAAGTTGAAACCGGGTCTGCGCCCATGCCCTGGAGGAGCAGTGGGCGAGCAACCAGGCGCGGGACTCGGCTTTGTTGTTGTGCTTGTGGGCCGACAGCGCGCATGGTGAGAATTTGGATAATGGGCGCAATTGTAGGCCCGCGCTTCTGGCAGCGGGCTGACGTATTCCATAAGGCCCCGCATGCACACACGCACCGTGTTTTTTGTCTCCGACGGCACCGGCATCACCGCCGAGACTTTCGGCAACGCCATCCTGGCGCAGTTCGAGATCGTGCCCCGGCACGTGCGCCTGCCCTTCATCGACACCGTGGACAAGGCGCACCAGGCCGTGCGCCAGATCAACCACACGGCCGAGCTGGAGGGGCGCAAGTGCATCGTCTTCACCACCCTGGTGAACATGGAGGTGCTCAAGGTCATCCAGGAAGGCTGCAAGGGCATGCTGCTGGACATGTTCGGCACCTTCGTGCACCCGCTGGAGGTGGAGCTGGGCATCAAGTCGCACCACCGCGTGGGGCGCTTCTCGGACATCAGCAAAAGCAAGGAATACCACGACCGCATCGAAGCCATCAACTTCAGCCTGGCGCACGACGACGGCCAGACCCACCACGACCTCGAAGGTGCCGACGTGATCCTGGTCGGCGTGAGCCGCAGCGGCAAGACCCCCACCAGCCTCTACCTGGCCATGCAGCACGGCCTGAAGGCGG
This sequence comes from Burkholderiales bacterium RIFCSPLOWO2_12_FULL_65_40, assembly GCA_001770955.1. Taxonomy (GTDB): domain Bacteria; phylum Pseudomonadota; class Gammaproteobacteria; order Burkholderiales; family Burkholderiaceae_C; genus Simplicispira. The sequence continues at coordinate 52,411 of MESL01000001.1, forward strand.
CCAACTACCCGCTGATCCCCGAAGACTTCGACCGCCGCCAACTGCCGCCCGCCCTGGTGCCGCACCGCAAGAAGATCTTCGGCCTGACCATCAGCCCCGAGCGCCTGTCCGAAATACGCAGCGAACGCCGCCCCGACTCCCGCTACGCCAGCCTGCAGAACTGCCGCCACGAAGTGGCCGAAGCCGAGGCGATGATGCGCCGCGCAGGCATCCGCTGGTTGTCGTCCACCACCAAGTCCATCGAAGAAATCGCCACGACCATCCTGCAGGAAATCCGGCCGGAGCGGCTGGTGTATTGAGGGTGGTGGATGGATGGGACTGGGCTCGATGTGCACCTGTGGCGCGCCATCACCATTTTTGAATGAAAACGGCCTCCAAGGCATGACCGATAAGCGCTGACAGCTATCTATTCAATAGCTCATTGACGATCGCTTTGCTGTCTCTGATGCGTGCGGAGCACCGCGGACGAAGGGGCAGATGCGGCAAAAATCGGTTGTGGGTGCTGGTTTCGACCCGAAGTGATGCACAAAGCGCATATTCGGCCGGATGACGGCTTCACAGATGGCAGCGGCATCCGCTGCATCGTTCTTGCCACGCTTGCATGAGAAGCGGTAGGGAATGACGAACTTGGGTGCCATCAGGCGTACGGTGTGACCGAACCTCTGGAATTCGCGGGCCCAGTGGTGGGCACCAGAGCAGGCTTCCATGCCAATGAGACACGGCGGCAGCGCGGCGATGAGTTCGAGCAGCTTGGCACGCGGCACACTGGGACGTAAAAGTACAGGTTTGCCTGTGGCATCAACGCCATGCACAGCAAAGACATTCTTTGCCAGATCGATTCCGATGGTGACAATGGCAGACATGGACATCCCCTTCCAACAAACGAGTGCGTTGATGAGAGATCGAACTTCCCATCGTGGCACTTGGAAGCCTTATCCCGCAACTGCGCGGTTCTCTCGGGACGGGGAAGTCCCTTTCATTCGTTAAGGCGCAGAAAGCGATGTCGCCACTCACCAAAGCCCGTTTCCAAGTGGCATGGGCGGGCCTTACTAACGTTGCCAAATTCAACCTCGATAACTGGCGACGCGCAACGCCGGCAGTTCGCGCAGTCTTCGTATTCTGCGTAGCTTGCTCTGTCTATGCTTGCTGGTATGTTGTCGAGAACCGCGGGCTGCGGGTGAGTTTTTCGGAGGCATGTAAGGCGAAATGTGTCCCTTTGTCGTTTCGTGTTGAAAAGACTCTGCTGAATCCATTTATAGGGGAGGATCAGCGACGAAACATCCGGGAGGTGCGCTGTGTCTGCGGTACCTCCCCTTAACATGCCAATCGACTCGGACCTACAACACCAAGTAGCGGCTTCGCAGAGTATGTTGGTGGTCCGGTCATTTTTACGTTAAGGCAACGCTGATTAAGGTCCACCATTGAGAGGGGTCAAACGTTATCCGCAGATGAAGCAGCAGACCTTGGCAATGGCCGCAGATCAAGACAACGGATTCGAGCATTCGCGCAAACCCACCCGACGCGAAGAGTTCTTGCGGACCATGGAGACAATAGTGCCATGGGCCGCTCTGTGCCAGGTGATAGAGCCGCACTACCCCAAAGCAGGCAACGGCCGCCCGCCCATTGGCCTTGAGCGCATGCTGCGCATCCACTTCCTGCAGCACTGGTTCAACCTGGCCGATCTGGCGTGCGAAGAGGCCCTGTACGACAGTGCCAGCCTGCGCCGCTTTGTGGGCATTGACCTGGGCCGCGAGCGCGTGCCCGATGCCACCACGCTGCTGAAGTTTCGCAAGCTGCTCAATGAGCACAAACTGGGTGAAGCCCTGTTTGCCCAGGTAGGCCAGCAACTGCAAGAGCGCGGCTTCAAGGTCAACACCGGCACCATCGTGGATGCCACCATCATCGCCGCGCCCAGTTCTACCAAGAACGCCGACAAGGCGCGCGACCCCGACATGCACCAGACCCGCAAAGGCCAGCAATGGTATTTCGGCATGAAGCTGCACATTGGCGTGGACAGCCAAAGCGGGCTGGCGCACAGCGCCGTGGTGACGGCGGCCAACGTGCATGACAAACACCCGCTGCCCGATCTGCTGCATGGCAACGAGCAGCGCGTGTACGGCGACTCGGCCTACGCCAGCCAGAAGGCTCTGATCCGGGGCAAGGCGCCCCAAGCCAAAGACTTCACCAACCAGCGCACACGCAGGTGCGGGGTGGTCGACCAGACGCAGCGGTCCAAGAACCGCAACAAGTCCCGCATCCGCGCTCGCGTAGAGCATCTATTCGGGGTGGTCAAGCGGCTGTGGGGCTTTGGCAAGGTGCGCTATCGCGGGCTGCAAAAGAACGCCACGCGCGCGTTCACGGCCTTGGCGCTGGCCAACATCTACCTTGCCCGAGGGCGCCTGCAGGGACAGGTGCGCCCGTAAGGGTCTGAAGGGGGCTCAAAGGCTCCCGAAACAGGCCCTGTGGGGCAAAGTCCGGCATCTTTGCGGGCCATTTGGCATTCAAATGGCTGTGCAATGGAGTTGACGCTACTTGATCAGCATTGCCTTAGCGCTTGAGCAGTTGGAAGAAGCTCTCGGCCACAGCGTTGTCGTGGCAGTTGCCACGCCGGCTCATGCTGCTGAGCAGGTTGTGGTCGCGCAGGAAGGTCTGCCACTCGTGGCCAGTGAAGTATTGCAGTGCACAGTTCCAGCAGGCTCTGAAGAAATGCGGCATGCGTTCATCGATGAGCCGCAAGGGGAACTGTTGGGACAATGCACCAACGGAGAGCTTCTGGGGTCGTCTAAAAACGGCCAGCGTGCATGGGCACAAATTCGCCACACGTGAGCAGGCCAGGCGGGCGGTGATGGACTGGATGGCCTTCTACAATCACCGCAGGCTGCATTCGACATTGGGCTACCTCAGCCCGACGCAGTACGAACAACGCTGGTACGAGGCACAGCGCAAAAAGGCCGCGTGAACCGTGGGTTATGAACTCCACGAAACAAGGGCAAGGTCACTACCTGCCCATTGGCCAGGCCTGGCGCAGGAACTGGAACCGGCTGACGCCGTTCTTTGACTACCCGGCAGAAATCCGAAAGGTCATCTACACATCCAACGCCATCGAGTCGGTGAACATGGGCCTGAGGAAGCTGAGCAAGAACCGGGGCTCGTTCCCCAGCGATGAGGCGCTGACCAAGCTGTTCTACCTGGCCCGCGCAACATCAGTCAGAAGTGGACCATGCCCATCCAGGATTGGAAGGCCGCGCTGACGCGCTTTACCTTTCAGTTCGGAGACCGCATCTCCGTCAACTAAAGTCCGAACCGTTTACACAAAAATTCGGACACGCCCGGCGGCTGAAGCCAGAGGTTGGACTCCCTTGCCTGTTGAGATTTTGTTGCGGATCGACGTAGGCAAAGGTACGCTGGCAGCATGAACATTTGTCAGCTTGCCAAACAGTCAGCTCGGAACTACTTTGCTCCCTTGGTATGGGTATGGCGGGCGATCCATCGTCCTCGGAGAAAATCTTAGTCATCGATCGCCAAGACTGGATGCCAGCCAATCAGCATTCAATCCACCATCGGGCAAATCCAAGCAGATCTTGATGGCTCGAGTCCACGCGTGCCAATACTTCGTTGGTGTTCGGGCTTCCATTGGGATCTCGTATCACCAAGGCCTTATGGATACCCGGACCCACGCCGGTGAAGTAAGGCCCGAAATCGTCGACAAAGGCCAAAGGCTGTAATGCTCTCAGCACGGGTGCCTTCGGGCTTTCGTGCAGCGCCTCCATGCTTGTGGTGATCACTCGTGCGATCGGAAATCCAAGGGACTGGAGGTTGCGCTGGCGCGCCTGACCAAATTGCTCATCCAGCGCCGTGACACAGAGCAATTCGTGGCCATTCTCCACCAGAAGCTGGCATGCCTGCAGTGCGCCCGGCATGGCAGGAATGGAACTCCAGAAATCCTGGTCGAACTGCCTGCGGAAATCCTCCAGGTCTTGCCCGGACAGCCTCGGAACCGCCCAGCGCTGCATGGGCCAATAGGCCTGCGGGTCGCGCTCAACAGGATCGCTTCCTGAATACCGGGCCCATGCACGTCCATACGCCGTGCCGTAGTCGAGGAGCACACCATCTGCATCCAGAGCGATGATCTTTTTCATTGGGATCTTGGTATGAGGACTGACAAGTTGGGCTGCCTCTGTCCGCGGTGATCTTGCAACTGACTGAGGCGTAGTGCAAGGCCCTTCACGAATTTCTTGGGTGAATCGCTAATAGCGGAGCACACACGAGATCCTTCGCCCACACACTGTGATCACTCGTCCGCTGATCCACAGACGCTCTGCTGCGTATGGCACGTGAACGGGCTGTGCAAGCCTTGAGTAGGGCAGGCCAGGGTAAGCGCGGCACGCGTGAGATGGATCGGAAAAACCAGTTGAGCCTAAAGGCGTTCAGCTTCGGCCCATGGTAGACGGGAGATGTCGACTAGGCCACGTCCTGGCGCCGTTGCCTCAGCCATTGTTTGTGGCGTTCAGTGGCGTCATTCGTCATTTTGATGAACGGGATGCAGATCAAGATGAAGAGAGTCACAAGGACCCCATAGACAAGAACGGCATCCATCGGAAATTTCCATAAAGGCAGTTTCAGTATAGGAGTGGATAGGCGCTCCCGACCGCTGCCAGACAGTGCGATTGCGCAGAGCTTGTATTGCCAAGAGCGTCTAGGCAATTCGCACGAAGTCTGCCACGCTGATGTCGTCACTGCCGATCACGCTTCCGATGCGAACAATCAGTTCTATCGGAGTGCCTGTGTACTCGGCTCTGTCCAATGCGGTAGCGTCCTCAAGCGTTGGGGGCCGATCGTGCATGCGAAGACGTTTGACTGAATGCAAAGACGCCGGCAATTGTGCGCGTTGCAACAGCTTCAACGTAAATCCCCGTTGTTCGCGTAAGAGCTGGGTGCGGATGCGGATTGGGGTACCAACCCATTCATAGCGTGGAAGAGCGGGGAGTTCCATTTGCCAAGGATGGCCTTCTGAAAGGTGTCCGCACCATCGTCGGTGGCGTGAACTGATCAGCGCGGTCAGTTGCCTTTCCGTTTCGTGCGCGAGTGCCTCATCTGGCGAATCCAGAAATGCTGCATGCAGCCGCTGCGCAAGTGCAATGGTTGCGTGGGAATTTTGGACCGGAAGTTCCTCGCATGCATGCCTCAGGCGTTGCCTGTCTTCAAGCAGGTTTCTCTCCAGATTGCCTGGAGTGGTGTCGTCACCTTGAAAGTTCAGCAGTCGCTGAGGTCGATGTGTGAGTTCAAGTGCCAGAACGATAGATGGTGATCCAGTCTCGTCGCTGCGCAACCGATAGCGGTACGTTAGTGTCGTGAATTTCAGCAATCTTTCCACTGCAAGTAGCCTGGTAAGGTCTGAAACCACGGCTTGGGCTCGGTGCCGCAACTCCCTCTCTTCAAAGAATTCGGGCAACCCACGGATCTCCAACTCCATCACTCTTATCGTGATCAAAGGGTTCATTGATGTTCGTTCCGTTGAGAGTGGGCGACGTGTAACCAAACCCACGCGGCCAGGAAGGCGCCGTGCAGCCCGGTGATCGAGTGCGCACTGCCGTTCGCATTGCCTATTGCGGCGTCCGAACTGATCACGAGCCACAGAGGAGGGCGGCCATGGCGATGAGTGCGGCGTACCTGCGTAAGCGAAGTGCCCAGCCGGTATCGCACGGAGACTTGGGCGCGCGCGAGCGCTTCAAGAACTTCATCGAACCGCTTTTCGCTGGATGACCAATGTATCGACATGAGGCTGCGATTAATGCCGGAGTTAGAGAGCAGCCAGATGAAGCTGTCCCACCCCGATCCAGAGCGCACGGCCAGATGGCGACCATGGGCGGCACGATCCCAGTAGTCGGCTGCTTTTCGCAGGCGCAGCAACTCGACCTTTTCAATTGCCTCCGTCAGTTGACGCCAGCGTCGCTGCGACAGCCTGTCAAAGTCCGCTCGCACTCCCAGCAGGTGGCCAGAAGAATCTCGCAGCGCTTGTACGCCGTGGCTGTGGGCATCGAGCATCGACGAGGATGTTCTGACGTGGCGCTCTGCAAAATCGCCCACTGCTTCCACAATCAGAACAACCTGCGACTCTGGCACTCCATGGCGTAACGAAACTTGCTTTGTTGAAAGTCCTGACGCTGTTTCACGAAGCACTCCTACAACCTGACTGTAGGCAAGCGCATGCGGTTGCGTCGATGGCAGTGGACTGGTGGGTATCGCCATGGCGATTGCTTCGCTGATCGGCTGCAGAGGAACGCGCTGGGCTGCGTCGCTCAGTGACATTCGCAGCATTTCCGCAGCAGATCCGCCGTGCTTGGTTGCGCGGCTCGCACGCTGGCGAAGCGTTTCGGGTGCCAGCCCCGTCCAGGCCGATGTCCCAGCGTAATCCAAATGCAGGCGCGTTAGCGCCACGTTGATGGCATTCCTGAGGCCAGTCTCATAGATGTGGCAGTAATGCACAGCAGTCACGTGCCCACCAATGTGCCCCATCTCGTTGGCCAGCCGATCTAGCGGATTGACCTCGTCGTCATTGTCTTGAAGAAGCATCGCCGCCAGGCGTTGGCTGGCATGAGTATGGCGGAATGAATGAAGACTGATGTTCTCATCACCAGTGACTGTCTTCAATAGGCGGTTTAGCCAGAAATACATCTTGCCGGCGTGCGCCAATTCCGTTGGCCGATCTGGTTGCCCAAAGAGATAGTCTTGATCGATGGCAAGTTCCGCTGCGCGTCGAGCGAGCCAAGTTCTTACGATCGCCATCGCAGTGGTGTCGCAGACCATCACGCGGCGCCGGCCCTCATGTGACTTCTCTCGACCGTCACGCAGCTCGCGTGCGATTTCTACCACCAGATGGTCTCCCTCATCGAGAACATTGCCGATGCGCAGCACCAAGAGTTCACCAATCCGCACAGGCGCATTGCCGACAATTTCCAGAGCTGCACCCAACTGAGCGACGAAGCGGTCTGCTTGAGCATCTCTGGCTAGCCATTCCCGCAGCCGCTCTTCTTCGTGCGGCCAGATCAGATTGGCACGAACGTTGGTTTCCACCTCGACCTGGAGCAGGTCGGTGGGTAGTGGCGGCACTTGCCACCAGGCGCGCAGGAATTGGTGAAGTGCCTTCAGCGATGCGATGCGGGCGGGTCCCATGGTTGCGCTGCCGTCCGCCAACTTACGAAAAATGCCAGCGTAAGTTGTCTCGTTGATGCCATACAGCCGAACGCCATCGAGTGCCACATGAAAATCTTCCGCCACTGAGTTCAGATAGTCTGATGGTGTGGTGGGCGCAAGACTCTTCTTGCGCTTGGTGCCGTTCTCGACGAGATCCAGTGCAAACGCATACAGGATGGCGGATGCTTCGTCGGCAGCGTCCAGGCTGGCTGCCAGTGATTGCAGCCGATGCAGGATCTCGTCACGCTTGCTGGCATTCGATCCTTTGGTGGGGGGACGCAGTGCCGCAAGAAGTTGGCGAATGAAAGCGGCGCCGCTGCGAATCGAGGCAGGACGCCCAAGGAGGGCGGTTTCAAAGGCACGTTCGTACACTGGGTGTGAGAGCGTGCCCTGTGGCACCGGATCTGCTGCTTCGGGTAACAGCGCCTGCCCTGTTTGCGCCCGTGCCCACGCGCTGCGCGGCATAGCGCTCAAGGCTGCTGCACCGCTTACGTGGCCGTACAGAACTGGTGGCAGGTGGATTTGCAACCAACCCATGGCGGTTTTGAGGAGGTGTTCCCAGACTGAGTCAGCGGTTGAGGCGATGCTGATCTTGAAAGTGCGGGCGCACAGCGTGTCTACGAGATGTTTGCAAACCAGGTCATATGGTTCCCACTCCTTCACTCGGGCCAGCGCCAGGGTTGTCCAGACGCTCAGGTGGCGAGCATCAAGGCGGGAGCCAATTTTCCAGTCCAACCGCACTGCTGTCTCGCATCTGCTGACTTGAGGGCAAGAGGAGTACGCGGCTTTCAGTTCTGTGTCGGTGGCGATTCCATCAAAGGCAATCAGGCATGCCAGTGTCAGGCTTGACGGTCTCAAATTTTGCACGCCGGCGGATGTCAACCAGTGCTGAAACTCCTCAAACTGCTGGATGCTGGTGCCGAGATTCTTGAGGTGCAGGAAATGCATCCGCCGGCTTGGATCGGGGGTGAAAAGTGAATGCTTGAGGGATGAACGATCAGGCCTTTTTTTGTGATTCATCATCACTCCTTGCGTAGCCCCGGCAGGGATTGGATGCCGAGTTCTCTCAAGACCATCAGCTGAATCGCTTCAATACGATCAAGGGTATCGCGGGGGATGCTGACCTGGGAATTGGTATTCCTTTCTAGGCCTACGACACGATGTCGCATGAAACTATCAATGTCCCTTGATCTCAGCCCGCGTTCACGTAGCACGTTTTGCCAGAAATGCCGGCCAGCATTGGGTAGCACCCTGATGGACTCTGGCACTTCACGCCAGGTGAAATGTGCGCCTGCCGCGTGGACAGTTCCGCTGGAGCTGACTGTCAGAAAGAGGGGGCCTTCACCGTCCAGGGAGGCACGCAGCCTCTGTGCGAGCAAGAGTCCGTGGCGGTCATCTAGTCGCTGCAGACGTTGTACAAGAGCCCTGGCGTGTGCTGCATAAAGGCGGATTTGCTCTTTGATCAGCGAGTTCAGCAGGGCTGGCTGGGCCATCAGCGGATTGCCTCCCTGCTTGTCGTGCACCACAACCTGATTCTGCCCATCCAACAGTTCTTCTGCCAGCAGGCGATAACACTGGACCTCACGCAGACCAGCGCAAAAGCTGATCAGTGCAACGCAGTAGCGCACGAAGTGGGCATGGTGATTTAGCAGGCGAACTGCATGTGCATTGCGTCCTGGCAGAGATGAGATGACTGCACTAGCGAGCGTTGCAAACAGATGCTGGGCACCATCGAGGTGTAGCGTTGCGTGTGAGCCAACGCATGGTATATGTTCCGCATCCATGATTGGCGCGCCCCAACCAATCCCTTCATAGAGCCTTGCGCAGCCAGCGTAAATGTCGTGACCAGTGAGCCGCGCGTAGTACATCCGTGCTGAGCCGATCAGAGAAAAATCCGCGCAGATGCAAGCAGACACGAGCCGGTCGTTGCCCAGGGCCAGTGAGATGGCGCCTGTGGATTTTTCGGCACGGGCCAGGGATGCCTGGAGCTTGCAGGACTCATTGAGAATCAATGAATCTCGCGGGCTCACCTGGACCCAGTCCACCAAGTCTCCGAGCAGAGCCGCCTGTGGATAGGCTTGGCTGCGTCGCTGGATTTCCTGCACTAGAAAAACTGGCAGGGGCACAACAATGGTGTCGCCGCTGAAGTGGAAAAGGCTGGCTGTTGCGTCGGAGGGACGCGCTCGATTCGGAAACAGTGCACGCAAGTTGAGCTTCAGGCACCCGGATCGGGCGCAGATTCCGAGCATGTTCAGGGGGCGGTACACCGTCACCAACGGCAGGCTTAACAACAGGCGTGGAGGCAAATTTACGAATAGGCATAGCGACTGAATTACCGCCTTGCCGTCACCAGCTTCGACTCGCGTCCGAAGCAGTGTTGCGACACGCCGGTATTGCGCCACTGGTAGATGGCTATCGTCGAACGCTGCTTGACGGTGTTTCGGGTTCGGGTAGTCGATGCGCCAGCGAAGTCTGGCAAGCAGGTCTAGTACGTGGTGCTGGCGAGCATGAAGAGGGCGGCGCGGGCCAAGCTCGTCCAGTTCAACACGGCGGCGCACCTGCAGATCAACTTTTTGGAATCGCACCAGCCAGCCGCGCCCGAATCCCAAATCAGCCAAGTCATCCAGCATGCGATGTTCGCCAGGCTGAGGACGCCCATACTTGACCGTGTCGCGACGCAAAGCGACGCAGTAATCAAGCTTAAGCAGAGTCCTTTCCAGCAGACAACGGGCAACTTCGGCGCCTAGCGCGACCCTGAGCGGCAGGTGTTCCTCTTTGAGAGCAAACAGCAAGGCCAATGCCGGATATTCGGAGAGCCGACCTGCCAATGGAACGGCCGGCATCAAGCCCTGGATGACCTCGATGTGGGTTGAGGCGCAGTGGTAAATCAATTGCGCGGCACCGACCCATTCCAAGAAAAATGGACGCGCATTATTGATGCTCTCTGCATACTCCACCAGGCACTTGGCCAAGGTAGTGATCATGGTTGCGGGTGCAGGTTGATCCGCGGGCTGTGACAACATGCCAAGGAGTAGTTCGAGCATTTCCTGGCTGGATTCGGGGATAACCGAGCGCAGTCGAGCCATCGGCTCCAGCTCGGAACAGATTAGAGTGGTCATGGGGCCTTCTCCTCAAAAAAAAAAGCGCACGAAAACGATCCGCCCACGCCTGGGCAGTCAGGGTTGATTGGCCAATGGGATGCTCGGCGGGGCCAGGACCGCGTGAAATGGGATTAGCGCTGTAGGCGTACAACGCATCGCCGTGAAGGGCGTTGAGAAACCTGCAATACAGGCTTTCGCGCTAGGCCGTGTGGCAAAGCGAGTTATGAAGTTGACACTGGGGATGTGCCAATTAAATTACCGCAGTGACGCGGTAGCCCTAGCTGGCGAGGGCGTGAACAAACCAGCGCTGGAACGTGTTCTCGCACTGGTGAATGACCGCTGAATTGACCGTCAGCTCGGCGCGCTCCCTAGAATCTAAGGAATAAGCAGTAAGAATGTCTTCTTGGCTGCTTACGACTCATCCATGGACAAGTCACACAGTTGACATGCTACGACACTTTTCGGCAGGTGTGGGGCCCGTAGGGCGGCTTGGTAATTGAGTGACGTGGCTGCCGCGCACGATGAGCTGGGGAGTGCCAGCTTTCAAGCCATCATCGTCCTGTTCCCACAGGGGTAGCGTTCCCATATCACTGAAGCCCAATGGTCGGAAAGTGTTGAGGGCCGGAGCAAGCTTTTGGAGCACTCCTGTGACAACGGCGACCTATGTAGGGCTTAAGTGATGGAGGATGTCACGAGTTAAGGTGTTGATTCACATTGTTTTTTGTCGTTTTACACCTGATGCCCACATCCAAGACCATTGCAGGTATGCAATGGTTTTCGTCGGCTCATAACCCATCGGAGGTTCAAATCCTTCTCGCGCAACCAATAAAATCAAGCTCTTAGCTTGTCTTCAAGGCCCACTTCGGTGGGCCTTTTTGTTTTGTGTCGAGGTTTGTGACGAGGTCGGTGTCGTCACAGTTTCAGGCCTCAGCGCTAGCGACCATTGGGTATGCGTCGAGTTTCTGGAATCAATAAAACGTATTGTTCTTTGGAACTCGAGTCAAGAGGTCGAGAGTGGCGGATCTCCGCATGCTGCTCAATATAGCTGCAGCTCCGCTGGCCTCAATGTAGGACCGCCGCATCGACTTCGGCATTGCAGCGGCTGCGGTCAGTCGCGACTGATCTCGTGAATACACGGTCGAGGTCGCTTTCCAGTCGTTCTAACTTCAGCAACGACAAGACGCCAGCGACTGGTACTACATCTGGGGGTCAGTTCAAAACCGGAGATGGCATCGTCCGCCCCTCGTCACGTGGGCAGCCGCGAATAGCGATCATGGGCAGCAGCAGCCACTGCGCCAACAGCCCGGATGCACGGCAGCAAACCCTTTAGCTTGCTCTCCTTGGGCGGACCATGCAGGCGATTCAAGAGCTGTCGTGGCGATTGATGTACGTCAATGCGACTCCATACGGCATCGTCCATTTTCTAATTATTACCCGTACTTGTTGATTTCCATGCAAACCTGACCCACCATTTCCATCTCGATCTGACCCACCCCGGTTCGTGAACTTCACGCTCACGTTGTGGATAAGTTCTTGGCTGTCTTCTCCTTCTTGGTGGTCTGTGGTGGTTGCTGTGCAGAGCTGTTCTTGAATCTGTAGCTGTCGTTGCCGGTTTCCAGAATATGGCAGTGATGCGTGAGCCGGTCCAGCAGCGCCGTGGTCATCTTGGCATCTCCGAATACGCTGGCCCATTCGCTGAAGCTCAGGTTGGTGGTGATCACGACACTGGTACGCTCGTAAAGCTTGGACAGCAGGTGGAACAGCAACGCTCCTCCTGAAGCGCTGAACGGCAGGTAACCCAGCTCATCCAAAATCACCAGATCGGCATAAGCCAGCCGGTGGGCCAACTGTCCGGCCTTGCCGCTGGCCTTCTCCTCCTCCAATGCATTGACCAGTTCCACCGTGGAGAAGAACCGTACCCTGCGGTGATGGTGCTCGATGGCTTGCACACCGAGGGCCGTGGCAATGTGGGTCTTGCCGGTGCCAGGGCCGCCCACGAGCACCACGTTGTTGGCATCCTCCAGGAACTCGCAACGATGCAACTGGCGCACCAGGGCCTCGTTCACCTCGCTGTGGCTGAAGTCAAAGCCCGCCAGGTCCCGGTACGCCGGGAACCTGGCCACCTTGAGCTGGTAGGCCACAGAGCGCACTTCGCGCTCGGCGGTCTCGGCCTTGAGCAGTTGGGACAGGATGGGCTGCGCCGCATCGAAGGCCGGCGCACCTTGCTCGGCCAGTTCCGCAACCGCCTGGGCCATGCCGTGCATCTTGAGCTCGCGCAGCATGATCACGATGGAAGCGATGGCAGGGTCATGACGCATAGCGCACCTCCCTCAATTGGTCGTAGCGAAGCACATTGGCCTGGGGTTCTACCGCCAGCTTGAGGGCCTGCGGCGAGGTGACCGGTGCTGGAGCGGGCTTGCCATCCAGCAGCCGGTGCAGCACGTTCAGGATGTGCGTCTTGCTGGCAGCGCCTGACTCCAGGGCCAGTTCCACCGCCGAGAGCACGGCCTGTTCATCGTGGTGCAGCACCAGCGCCAGGACCTCCA
>MESL01000002.1:0-49549 GCA_001770955.1 Burkholderiales bacterium RIFCSPLOWO2_12_FULL_65_40
AACAAAGCAGCAGGCTAGGGTTAGTACGTGGATCAGTTTTAGATGGAAATCCTGGGGGTTAGTGGGTCACTTCTGGATGGAAATCAACAGTCCCGATACGGATAGTTGGATGACTGCTCGACATCACGGACCAGTCGGTCAAACGCCGCGGCCACCATCTCGTCCCGTACCTTTCCACTCGGCGGACGAATGATGTCGGCGACATCCTGCGCATAGTTCAGCAACGGCAAGATCCGGCTGCTAAGCACACGCGAATAGTCCGATCGCTTCTCCTCATCGAGTCCACCACGCCTCTTCCGCCAGTGCCGAGTGCCATCGAATTTCGGAGCGGCCAGTTTCTGGTTGAGTACCCGACTGAAGCTCGCTGCGCCCCGCGATCGAGCTCCTGCAGGGACCAATCCAATGAATTCCGCCGGCGCCATGTCAATCAAGGCTGCGCGCTTCCGGCTCAAGGCGGCTCGAACACCGGCGGCCAGTACGGTCACGTTGATCGCGCGGTCGCTCGGGTAGTCACTGGAATAGTCATAAACGCTTGGTGGTGTAAGTGCCGTTCCAGCGAGGATGCTTCCTGCCTCTTTCTCCATGCCGAGCTCTATCGCCATGACCGATGCGAGCACGCTGGCCATCGCCAAGCCTTCGCTTTTGCCACTCGCAGAATTTTTGCCATTCGCAGAAGATGCGGCAGCAAGTGCAGCGACAAGTCCTCTGGCGTGGGATGGGTCACGACCGACGAATGGAAGCGCGGCGGCGTAGAGTGCGCGGGATGGCAGTCGACAACGTAACAACCGCGTTGCGATGCGCGACTTGGGCGGATGCGCCGAACGCTGGTGTCGATCCAGAAGCTCAAACAAGTCCCGAAACTTGGCGAAGGCCACGTCTTCGTCTCGACGGGCGAAGAACTCTGCGACGCGCACGTCATTGCCCGCCAGCATCTCGACATAGGCGAAGCCAATATCGTCCCACTGCCTTGAGGTTCTTGATTCGCCAAAGCGCGCGCTGCGTTTGGCATGCGCGGCCCAATTGTGCCAATCGATTGATCGCCGAGCGTGACGACGGGCCTCGTCTCGCTCGCCGGCGAAGGCGTTCGCAAGCGCGAGCGCGGCGTGTTTCCCCCCCGGCCAGCCAACAGTGGTCGCGGAAAGCCGTCGCAAGGCTTCGGGGTCACCGGCTACTGCGGTGAGATCAGGATGCTCGTATAGGAAGCGGTCGGATCGCTCATGACCCGCGGCAACGAGCGACGCTTCCAGCAGCAGCCGCAGAAGATCGTCGCGCCGGTTCAGCTCTCCCACCAGCGCTATCGCGGCAGTGATCCGCGACAGACGGATGTCGCGTGCGCTTACCTGTGAAGCGCCTCGGGGAACACGCAAGTCGTAGGCCAGTTGAATGAGCTGATCGGCATCACGTAGCGAGGTGAGCAACGCGGGCAGTGCCCGGGCTGCATAGTTTGAGATGAGCTGGCGTTCTTGGAGAGCGGCGATAACGCGATCTCGACCGGCCTGGCTCGCTCCGTAGCTCGATCGGATCAGGGTCTCGGTCGGTTCATCTCGGAACATCAGGCCGTGTGGCGTTCGTTCAAGCAAGGGGGCGAGGTCGGCCGCAAAGCTCTCAACCTGCTCCGCGATCAAGCCGTGAGCCGCAGCAAGCTCTTCAATGGGAACTGGGGGCGCCAGCAAGGCGATGCCTGTGAGCAGGAGGTCAATCTCCGCATCGCTTGCACCACGAGCGCGTGCGGTTTCGCGCGCTTCGGTGAGACGCTTGCGAAGCAGCACGTCGAGCAGATCTTGCGGCTCTCCGGGGGTGTCAGGGAATGACACGGGATCAAACGGCCGTCCTGTCGCAATCAGGTTGTCAAGACAGCGTGGATTTCGACCTGACCGAGTCAGCAAAGCGGCGATCTCGTCGGCCGAAGCATCCGGCACGCGCCGCTCGATGAGGGCACGTACTTCCGCGTCGGTGAACAGTGGAACCGTGAAAGAACGGTGCGAGGCACCGCCGGTCGCCAGCGCGAGCCGTTCGGTTCGGCACGATGCGACGATGCGAACGCCGTCGATTGGATCGACGCTGATGCTGCGCATGAGAAGATGTGCGAACGATGATGTCGCGGTGTCCTGCGCGGCAAGCCCGGCGTGGTCGATTGCATCGAGCACCAGTGAGACACATGCATCGCTGCGAGTTCGCCGAGCGGTCTCCACCGATTGGGCGAGCCGTCGGCGGAACGCCCTCAGCAAGCCCGTTACGTCCGCCAGTGGCAACAGGATATCGCACAGTCCTTGCCCGGCCATGAGATTGGCAAGGTGGACAAGCGTCCTTTCCGGGAGGTGCCGACCGTCGGCGGGATCCCGCCAGCGACCGGCGCCGAAGCCATCGAAGAGCACCACAGGTCCATCGGCTCGCAATCGGTCCGCGAGGCCTTGCATCAAGACAGTCTTGCCCATCCCGCCCGCAGCATGGACAACGAGCGGAAAGCCAATTTCACGGGCGAGGGTTGCAATGCCGCCAAGAACGTCGCGCTGAATGACGACCTCAACCTCGGGGAACGCGTCAGGCGTGGGATACAGACGGTCCTCGTGCTCCACCTCCAGCTCAGCCAAAACCGCTACCCGATCAACTCGCTTGTCCGTCTCGCTACCCGGACCGGCCTTGATCCTGATGAGATTCCGCAACTTGAGCAGGCGTTTCTCCGCATCCGGATCGCCTGGTTCGCTCCATGCGGCGAGAGTTGTTGAAATCGCACGCTCAGCCTCGGTCAAACTTCCCTTGCTGCCGACCAACTCCAATCGCCGCAGCAGGTCAGCAGAGGGATGGGGATAGTCCTTCAGGGCTTGTGCGATCTGGCCTGCTTGGCGGGCAACATCACCGGTTTCTTGCGTACCCGCGACGACCGCTGAGATCGCCTTCCCTAGGTTCTCGTGGATGGGCCTGTTCGTCGCAAATTCATAGCGGACCACGGCGAGAACATGATCGTCGCCATGAGTCGCCCGAAGCTCGGCATCGGTCGCTGCAAACTTGGCAAGAGTTGATGCCAGGTCAGCAGCTCTAACTGCCGTGTCGGCGCTTGCAATCGAGTATTTGAACTGAACGACCGTGACTCGATGCGCTCGGGCAACATCGGTGGCGCCGTGGTACCGGACGAGATCGGCAATCTCGACCGCACCCGTTCCCAAGCTCTGCTCGTCTCGTTCATCGAACCCCTCGAGCGTGATCGCAGTAAGGTCTGTCGACGGCGGCAGGAGCTCAAGAGCGGAGCGTGCGGCCCAAGCTTCATGAAAGGCATGGCCCGCCTTTGATGCTCGGACTTTGTCGATCTTTATTGACACTGAGTCGACTTCGTCTTCGCTCATGATCAGCTTCCTCCGTTCCCCAACTCCCAGGGCAAGGTACGCCTCTGTTTACCAGTGGCCGTGGTATGTCGTTCTTCGAGCCATCCCGAAAATCAGACGAATGTTACATGTACAGATCATGTGGAGCCTTAGCCAATGCACACAGGCGTGTTGATGGAATTGAGGCCAAAGGACCCACCATGCGGCGGCTGTCGTGTCGTGGGCGAAAAGCGATGGACCATGTCCTGGACCTTTTCACCTTGAACCCACTAGTATTGGGCGACTGCTTCAGTGACCCACACATCACCTAATAGCTACGACGACCAATACCCCAGCGGACAGGAACGCAATAATGCAATCATTCCATTCAGGAATCGGTGCCTCAATTGATGCCCATCTGGCTCGTCCGGAAGTCGATCTGAGAAAGCACAGCCGAAACAGGCAGGTCGAACTGGCAACGAGCCTGAAGGGACGACGATCCATCTACCTGGATCTCAAGTTCTGGATCGGCATTAGAGACGCACAGGCCGCCGGCCACACACCTCATCCCTACACCCCCCTGTTGACCGCGCTCCAAAAATCTGTGGCCGATGGCCGTGCGTTCTGCCCAATATCGGACAGTTGCTTCCTCGAAGTCTTCAAGCAAACGGACGCGAACACGCGCCAGAGGACAGCAGCGCTGATCGATGAACTGAGTTTAGGCGTCACGATCATTGCGTTCGATCTCCGCATCGGGACCGAGATTGCTCATCTGCTGCATGCAGGACTCACGCCAGAGCAGGTCTACCCATTGGATCAGCTCGTCTGGACCAAGCTCAGCTATGCGCTGGGCTACTTCAGCCCGCGCATCTGCATGTTCGACGAACTCGACGACAGAGCGATCGAGAAGGCGTTCTTCGATCACATGTGGACCATCCCCTTGGTCGAGATTGAACAGTGCATCGGGGAAGCTAATTACACCCAAGATTCTGGACGCCATGAGCGCCTGGCTCATACCTTGAACCAAGGCATTGCAGAACACGCGCCAGGTATCAAAAGCTTCAAACAAGTCTACGAACATGAGCTCGTCGGCGTGATGGACCTCTACGCTGGTCGAGCCGCAGACATCTTGTGCGATATGGCCCCACCTTCGCTGGGACCACGCCCGGCAAAAAAAACCGGTGGGTACAAAGCCATCGAACGGCACTGCCTCAGCTTGCTGGTGGGCGCCATGAACACCGACAAGGGTAAGGCCACGCTGCGAACGTTGCACATCGAAACGTCTATATATGCGGCCCTTCGTTGGAATAAGGGACAGAAGTTCAAAGCTAACGACTTCTTCGACATCCAACACGCAGGCGCAGCGGTGGGATACTGCGATGCCTTTTTCACAGAGAGATCACTTGCCAACGTATTGACGCGAAGCGACCTGGGTTTAGACATACTCTATGGCTGTACCGTCGTGTCCAACCCTGAAGCTGCGCTGAAGTACATCCAACTGCTAGTCTGAGGAACGCCCGTATCAGCAGGGCGTGGTC
This sequence comes from Burkholderiales bacterium RIFCSPLOWO2_12_FULL_65_40, assembly GCA_001770955.1. Taxonomy (GTDB): domain Bacteria; phylum Pseudomonadota; class Gammaproteobacteria; order Burkholderiales; family Burkholderiaceae_C; genus Simplicispira. The sequence goes on from MESL01000002.1 coordinate 4,838, forward strand.
ACTGAGCAACCTATTTGACCGCAGCGATACTCGGAGCGATTAAGGACCGAATCAACCCCTAAGCTGTCATACAGATACTACATTCGATGTCTCAAAACGCTGCAATGCCGAAGTCGATGCGGTGGTCCTACATTGAGGCCAGCGGAGCTGCAGCTATGTTGAGCAGCGCATGCGAAGATCCGCCACTCTCGACCTCTTGACTCGAGTTCCAAAGAACAATACGTTTTATTGATTCCAGAAACTCGACGCATACCCAATGGTCACTAGCGCTGAGGCCTGAAACTGTGACGACACCGACCTCGTCACAAACCTCGACACAAAACAAAAAGGCCCACCGAAGTGGGCCTTGAAGACAAGCTAAGTGCTTGATTTTATTGGTTGCGCGAGAAGGATTTGAACCTCCGACCTTTGGGTTATGAGCCCAACGAGCTACCAGACTGCTCCATCGCGCGGCAAGAGATAAATTATAACCTATTTTTAGGCTGCTGCGTCGGCATTTGCAGATTCTGTAGATTCTGCGGCGCGCTCGACGAGTTCCACGAAGGCCATGGGCGCGTTGTCACCCACGCGGTAACCCATCTTCAGGATGCGGGTGTAGCCACCGGGACGGGCCTTGAAGCGGGGGCCCAGGTCGTTGAACAGTTTGGTCACGCTGTCGCGGTCACGCAGGCGGTTGAATGCCAGACGGCGGTTGGCCACGGAGTCTTCCTTGGCCAGGGTGATCATGGGCTCGATGACGCGGCGCAGTTCTTTGGCCTTGGGCAGCGTGGTCTTGATGGCCTCATGCTCGATGAGCGAGTTCATCATGTTCTGCAGCATCGCAAGGCGGTGCGAGCTGGTGCGGTTCAGTTTGCGGAGGCCGTGTCCGTGGCGCATGGTGCTTTCCTTTGAATAATTAAATCAGGCAGCCGTATCAGGTACTGCCCGAGGCACTGTTCCCGAAAAAGGGAACCCAAGATTATAGCTTAACGCTTGTCAAGACCGGCTGGCGGCCAGTTTTCAAGCTTCATTCCCAGCGTGAGACCGCGGGAAGCAAGCACTTCCTTGATCTCATTGAGCGACTTGCGACCCAGATTCGGGGTCTTGAGCAATTCGTTCTCGGTGCGCTGGATCAGGTCACCGATGTAATAGATGTTCTCTGCCTTGAGGCAGTTGGCAGAACGGACCGTGAGTTCCAGTTCATCCACCGGACGCAGCAGGATCGGATCGAACGTGGCATTGGTGGAACGTCCGCCGGATGGCGACTCGAACGTCGGAATTTCACCGCCATCGAGCTGCGCGAATACTGCCAGTTGTTCAACAAGAATCTTGGCAGAGGCACGCACAGCATCTTCTGCGGTGATAGCACCGTTGGTTTCGATCTCGACAACGAGCTTGTCCAGATCGGTGCGCTGCTCGACGCGGGCGCTTTCCACCGTGTAGCTCACACGCTTGACCGGCGAGAACGATGCGTCCAGAACAATACGGCCAATCGATTTGGTAGTTTCATCCGCAAAGCGACGCTGGTTGCCAGGCACATAGCCACGGCCCTTTTCAACCTTGATCTGCATGTCCAGCTTGCCGCCTTGCGACAAATGGGCAATGACATGATCAGGATTCACGATTTCCACGTCGTGGGGTGTTTGAATGTCACGCGCCGTGACAATACCCTCACCGTCCTTGCGCAGGCTGAGCGTGACCTCGTCGCGGTTGTGGAGCTTGAAGACCACACCTTTGAGATTCAGAAGAATGTTGACCACATCTTCCTGCACGCCATCAATGGAAGAGTACTCGTGGAGAACCCCTGCGATCGTCACTTCGGTCGCTGCGTAACCCACCATGGACGAGAGCAGGACGCGCCGGATGGCGTTGCCCAACGTGTGGCCATACCCACGCTCGAACGGCTCCAGTGCGACCTTGGCCCGGTTGTGACCAAGCTGTTCGACATTGATAGCCTTGGGTTTCAGCAGATTTGTTTGCATGCAGACTTCCTCTCAATACCCCCAGCTCGTTACACCGGTAAGGCTGGTGAAGCGCCCATACCGCGATGCCTCGCGGTACAGGAACGATTTTTCTACTGTGAATCCAGGGCTTAGCGCGAGTACAACTCAACGATCAGGGATTCGTTGATGTCTGCACCGAATTCGTCGCGGTCAGGCACCTTCTTGAATACGCCCTCGGCCTTGGCTGCGTCGACTTCGACCCACGCAGGCATGCCAACTTGCTGTGCCAGCTGGAGTGCTTCAGCAATACGGCCTTGCTTCTTCGACTTTTCACGAACGGCGACAAGGTCACCCGTCTTGACAAGATACGAAGGAATGTTGACGGACACGCCGTTCACGGTGATCGCCTTGTGCGACACCAGCTGACGTGCCTCGGCACGCGTCGAGCCGAAGCCCATGCGGTACACGACGTTGTCCAGACGGCATTCGAGCAGCGACAGCAGGTTGGCACCCGTGTTGCCCTTGCGGCGGTCGGCGGCTTCGAAGTAGCGGCGGAACTGCTTTTCCAGAATGCCGTACATGCGCTTGACCTTCTGCTTTTCACGCAGTTGGAGCCCGTAGTCAGACGTGCGAGCGCCAGAGGTCCGGCCATGTTGACCAGGCTTGGAATCAAATTTCGACTTGTCGGCGATTGAGCGACGTGCGCTCTTAAGGAACAAGTCAGTGCCTTCACGGCGGGAAAGTTTGGCCTTGGGGCCGAGATAACGTGCCACTTGAATATCCTTCTATGTCAGCTACCGCAAACCATTGCGGGAGCCGCCTGCGGCGTTGATACGGGCGCAGGCGGCGGTGGGCTTGTTGAAAATCAGATACGACGGCGTTTTTGCGGACGGCAGCCGTTGTGCGGAACCGGTGTCACATCGGAGATGGACGTGATGCGGATGCCCAGTGCACCCAGTGCACGCACCGACGATTCACGTCCTGGGCCTGGGCCCTTGATTTCGACGTCAAGGTTCTTGATACCTTGTTCGATGGCGGCGCGACCGGCCATTTCGGAAGCCACCTGGGCAGCGAACGGCGTGGATTTACGCGAACCCTTGAAACCCTGACCACCCGACGAAGCCCACGACAGTGCATTGCCCTGGCGATCGGTGATGGTGATGATGGTGTTGTTGAACGATGCGTGCACGTGTGCGACGCCGTCCGACACGTTCTTGCGAACCTTCTTACGAACACGCTGTGCTGCGTTATTGGCAGGAGACTTGGCCATATTGATCTTTCAATCTCTTTATTTCTTCAGTGCTGCTGCGCCCTTGCGCGGACCCTTGCGGGTACGGGCATTGGTGCGCGTGCGCTGACCACGCATCGGCAGACCGCGGCGATGACGGAAACCCCGATAGCAACCAATGTCCATCAAGCGCTTGATGTTCATTGTGGTTTCGCGGCGCAGGTCACCTTCAATGGTGAACTTCTCGATCTGATCACGAATTTTTTCGAGATCGCTATCCGTCAGATCCTTGATCTTCTTCGAATAATCGATTTCGCATGCTTCGCAGATCTTGCGTGCGCGAGTGCGACCGATGCCGTAAATGGCGGTCAGGCCAATTTCAGCATGCTTGTGCGGTGGAATATTGATACCAGCGATACGTGCCATTTGCGTCCTCTAATGCTTTCCTAATCAACCCTGACGCTGCTTGTGACGCAGGTCCGTGCAGATCACGCGCACCACACCCTTGCGGCGGATGATCTTGCAGTTGCGGCAGATTTTTTTGACCGAAGCCGAAACTCTCATTTCATTCTCCTAAAACCAGATCTAGCGCCCGGGCAATCTGCCTGAAACACTTTATGCGCCTGCGAAACAACGCCAGGCTCTTAACTTAAACAGCACCAGTCATCACGCCTGGCACACCATTCACTCAGAAGGTCAATGAATTTTTCAATTCATCAAGATCCTGCGCCCGACTTGAAATTGGCCTTCTTCAGCAGCGAGTCGTACTGCTGGGACATCATGTAGTTCTGCACCTGGGCCATGAAGTCCATCGTTACCACGACGATGATCAGCAGTGACGTGCCACCAAAATAGAAAGGCACGTTGTACTTGATGATCAAGAACTCAGGGAGCAAACACACAAAGGTGATGTAGATGGCCCCCACAAGGGTGAGTCGAAGCAAGATTTTATCAATGTAGCGGGCGGTCTGATCGCCTGGCCGGATACCAGGTATGAACGCACCACTCTTCTTCAGGTTGTCTGCCGTTTCCCTGCTGTTGAACACCAGAGCGGTATAGAAAAAACAGAAGAAAACAATGGCCGCTGCATAGAACATAACGTAGACCGGCTGGCCTGGCGTCAATGCACCGGAAATATCCTTCAACCAGCGCATCGAGTCCCCGGTGCTGAACCAGTTCACTACCGTGGCGGGCAACAGAATGATGGACGATGCAAAGATTGGAGGGATCACACCGGCCATGTTCAGCTTCAGTGGCAAGTGCGAAGACTGTCCACCGTAAACCTTGTTACCAACCTGGCGCCGTGCGTAATTGACTAGAATCTTACGCTGACCGCGCTCGACAAACACGACAAAGTAGGTCACCAGACACACCACCAGCACAATGAAGATGGCGGCAATGATGCTCATGGCACCCGTGCGTACCAACTCCAGAAGCCCGCCGATGGAACTGGGCAGCCCGGCCGCAATACCCGCAAAGATCAGAATGGAAATGCCATTGCCCAACCCACGCTCGGTGATCTGCTCACCCAACCACATCAGGAACATTGTTCCTGCGGTCAAGCTCACCACAGCGGTCATTCGGAATCCGAATCCAGGTGCCAGCACCAATCCAGCCGAACTTTCCAGCGCAACAGCAATGCCCAGCGACTGAAAAATGGCCAGTCCCAAGGTGCCGTAGCGGGTGTACTGGGTGATCTTTCGACGCCCTGCCTCGCCTTCTTTCTTCAATTGCTCGAAAGTCGGCACAGCATACGTCATGAGCTGCATGATGATCGATGCCGAGATATACGGCATGATCCCCAACGCAAACACGGTAAAGCGCGAAAGGGCGCCACCCGAGAACATATTGAACAGGTTCAATATGCCTTGCTGGCCGCTGAACAGCTGTTGAAGCTGAGCCGGATCGATACCTGGAACGGGGATATGAGCCCCAACCCGATATACGACCAGCGCCAGCAACAGAAAAACCAGACGGCGACGCAAATCGCCGTACTTGCCGGTTTTTGCTATTGGTGCTGCGCTAGTTGCCACAAGTGCATCCCTTCAAGACAGGCTTAAGCGAGAGCACCGCCGGCGGCTTCGATGGCTGCCTTGGCACCTGCTGTTGCACCGATTCCGCTCAGCTTGACAGCCGAGGTGATGGCACCCGTATTGATGACCTTGACCACCTTGGCGTTCTGACCCACAAGGCCTGCCTGCTTGAGAGCCAGCATGTCGACCTCGGCCAGTCCCAGTTGGGACAGAGCCGTCAGCGTCACTTCCGCGTTGTACTTCAGCGTTTGCGACTTGAAACCACGCTTGGGCAGACGGCGCTGCAGCGGCATCTGACCGCCTTCGAAACCAACTTTGTGGTAGCCACCAGCACGCGACTTCTGGCCCTTGTGACCACGACCTGCCGTCTTGCCCAAGCCGGAGCCAATACCCCGACCGACGCGACGCTTGGCGTGCTTAGAACCATCCGCAGGCTTGATGTTATTGAGTTCCATCATCTACCTCTCAGAGGACTTTGACCAGATAACTGATCTTGTTGATCATGCCGCGCACGGCAGGGGTATCCTGCAGTTCGCTGACACTGTTCAGCTTGCGCAGACCCAGGCCACGCACGGTGGCGCGATGGGACACCTTGGTCCCGATCGGGCTGCGTACCAGCTGAATCTTCACGGTTTGTTGTGTAGACATTGTCTGGACTCCTGTCAGGCGAAGAGGTCTTCGACCGTCTTGCCGCGCTTGGACGCCACTTCCGACGGCGTGGTGGAATTGGTCAGTGCGTCAAACGTCGCACGAACCATGTTGTACGGGTTGGACGAACCATGGCTCTTGGCCACGATATCGGTCATTCCCATCACTTCGAACACGGCGCGCATGGGGCCGCCAGCGATGATGCCGGTACCCTTAGGGGCCGGAGCCATCATTACAAAGGCTGCGCCATGGTGGCCCGTCACCTGGTGATGGATGGTGCCGTTCTTCAACGACACCTTCACCATGTTGCGACGCGCTTCTTCCATGGCCTTCTGCACTGCAGCAGGCACTTCCTTGGACTTGCCCTTGCCCATGCCGACACGGCCATCGCCATCACCAACAACGGTCAAAGCGGCGAAACCGAGGATACGACCGCCCTTCACGACCTTGGTGACGCGATTCACCGCGATCATCTTCTCGCGCATGCCGTCGTCGCGACCTTCGTCTTGCACTCGGGGTTGAAATTTAGCCATTTTTTATTCCGTTCCGCTTAGAACTGCAGGCCCGCTTCGCGTGCGGCGTCGGCCAGAGCCTTGACGCGGCCGTGATAGGCAAAACCTGCGCGATCAAATGCCACCTTCTCCACGCCAGCAGCCTTGGCCTTCTCGGCAATACGCTTGCCAATCGCCTGGGCCGCAGCCGCGTTGCCACCCTTGCCAGAGCCACCGAGCGCTGCGCGCACATCGGCTTCTGCGGTAGAGGCGCTGGCCAGCACTTTGCTGCCGTCGCCAGAGATCACGGTTGCATAGATATGGAGATTCGTGCGATTCACCGTCAGACGCGCAATGCCTTGCTGTGCAATGCGGATACGTGTCTGGCGGGCCCGACGAAGACGCTGCTCTTTCTTGGTCAACATGTTGCAGCTCCTTATTTCTTCTTGGTCTCTTTGATCGTGATCTTTTCGTCCGCATAGCGGATACCCTTGCCCTTGTAGGGCTCGGGCGGACGAACAGCACGAATCTCGGCGGCAATCTGACCCACGCGCTGGCGGTCGGCGCCCTTCACAACCACTTCCGTGGGGGTGGGGGTCGTCACCGTGATGCCGGCAGGCATGTCGAAATTGACGGGGTGCGAGTAACCGACAGCCAGATTCAGCTTGGAACCGGTCGCTGCAGCTTTGTAACCCACGCCCACCAGACTGAGCTTCTTTTCAAAGCCCTTGCTGACGCCAACAACCATGTTGTTGACCAGCTGGCGGATCGTTCCGCTCATGGCATTGGCTTCGCGGGAGTCGTTCACAGGAACGAAGCTCAGCTTGCCGTCGTTGCTGGAAACCTTGACCAGCACGTTTTGAGCCAGTGACAGGACACCACCAGCGCCCTTGACGCTGATTTGGTCTTCTTTGACGGACACATCCACGCCAGCGGGGATGGTCACGGGCATTTTTCCTACTCGGGACATTTCAGTTTCTCCTCAATGCCGCGGGTTAGGCCACATAGCACAGCACTTCGCCACCGACACCGGTAGCACGCGCTTTGCGATCGGTCATAACGCCCTTGGGGGTGGTGACAATGGCCACACCCAGACCGTTCATGACTTGTGGGATGGAATCACGGCCTTTGTACACACGCAGGCCAGGACGGCTGACGCGCTCGATACGCTCGATGACAGGACGTCCGGCGTAGTACTTCAGGGCGATTTCGATTTCAGACTTGCCGCCTTCGGTCTTGACCTGGAATCCGTCAATGTAACCCTCGTCCTTCAGGACCTGGGCGATAGCCACCTTCACTTTGGAAGCGGGTACCACGACAGAGGCCTTGGCGACCATTTGGGCATTGCGGATGCGGGTCAGCAAGTCAGCGATGGGATCACTCATGCTCATGTTTAATCTCTCCTGCCTGCTTACCAGCTGGCCTTGGTGACACCGGGGATGTCGCCTGCAAAGACCAGTTCACGGATCTTGGCGCGGGCCAGACCGAATTGGCGGAAGGTACCGCGGGGACGACCCGTGATGGCGCAACGATTGCGCTGGCGTGTCGGATTCGCATTGCGTGGGAGCTTCTGCAGACCCAGACGGGCTGCTTCACGCTCTTCTTCGCTGCGCTTGACATCGGATGCAGCAGCCTTCAGTTCAGCGTATTTCGCTGCATACTTTGCCGCCAGTTTTTCGCGCTTGAGTTCGCGCTGGATCAGAGCTACTTTAGCCATACGCCGCCTCAGTTCTTGAACGGAAAACGGAAACCCGCGAGCAGTGCCTTGCACTCTTCATCGGTTTTTGCCGTCGTGGTGATGCTGATATTGAGACCACGCAGTGCGTCGACCTTGTCGTACTCGATCTCAGGGAAAATGATCTGTTCCTTGACGCCGATGTTGTAGTTACCACGGCCATCAAAAGCGCGACCAGAGATACCCCGGAAGTCACGCACACGGGGCAGAGCCACGGTGACGAAACGATCCAGGAACTCATACATCTGAACGCCACGCAGGGTGACCATGCAACCAATGGCTTGCATCTCGCGGATCTTGAATCCGGCGATGGCCTTCTTGGCCTTGGTCACCACAGGCTTCTGGCCTGCAATCTTGGACAGGTCGCCCACGGCGTTGTCCATGACCTTCTTGTCGGCAACTGCCTCGCTCACACCCATGTTGAGCGTGATCTTGGTCAGACGCGGAACCTGCATGGGCGAGGTGTAACCGAACTGCTTCATCAATTCGGGGGCGACTTTTTCGCGGTAGTGTTGTTGGAGTCGTGCCATTGTTTACCCCTTAGGCCTTGATTTCAGCACCGCTGGACTTGAACACGCGAACACGCGTTCCATCCGCCTGGAGCTTGATGCCGACGCGGTCAGCCTTGCCAGTGGCAGCGTTGTAGATTGCCACGTTGGACTGGTGGATCGGCATGGCCTTCTCGACGATGCCGCCTGTCGTACCCTTCATGGGGTTCGGCTTGACATGCTTCTTGACGAGGTTGATGCCTTCAACGACCACATGCGAGTCGTCTTTGCGCAGCGAAACCGTGCCGCGCTTGCCTTTGTCGCGCCCGGTGAGCACGACGATTTCGTCGCCCTTGCGAATCTTGTTCATCGCGCTGTCCTTAGAGAACTTCAGGAGCCAGAGACACGATCTTCATGAACTTCTCGCTACGCAGTTCACGCGTGACGGGTCCAAAGATGCGGGTGCCGATGGGCTCCAGCTTTGCATTCAGCAACACCGCAGCATTGCCGTCGAATTTCACGAGAGAGCCATCGCCACGGCGAATGCCCTTGGCGGTACGAACCACCACGGCACTGTAAATCTCGCCTTTTTTGACGCGGCCACGCGGAGCCGCCTCTTTGACGCTGACCTTGATGATGTCACCCACGCTGGCATAACGACGCTTGGAACCGCCCAGCACCTTGATGCACAGGACGGACTTCGCGCCGGTATTGTCGGCAACGTCTAACCGAGTTTCTGTCTGGATCATTTCAATATTCCCAACTTGCACCAGAAGACCGCCAGCACCCGAGACCCTCTCGGACACCGCCAATCAGCCAGTCAGTCTTGGGCCCGTCGTCCACACTGCAAACCATTTGCAGGGTTTTCCTGGGCAGAATTTCGCTCTTTTCATAGCGAAGCCTGCGATTGTCGCAAAACATCACAACCGCGTCAAGCACTTTTCCGCAACATGCTCAAACAGGCAGGCGCAAATACTGCTCCGTCAGCTCCAGGAAGGCGGGCAGCTGCGGGTCACGTCCCGTTTCCTGCTGAAGCACCTCGGCCACCCCCCGGGCCACCCGGGCGGCCTTGCGCGCATCCAGGAACAGCATGCGACAGCGCCGAGCCAGCACGTCTTCGACAGTCCGTGCATATTCATGCTGGGCCGCAAACCGCACCATGGCCTCGGTGACGCCTCCGCCCAGGTCGTTGGAAGCACCAGCGCACCCGCGCACAAAATCCGTCTCCGAGCCATAGGAGTGCCACCCCTGGGCGTCGCACATGCGGTGGCGTACGGCGCCTTCAGGCGCCCCCACCAGCGGCAGATGGGTCGTGACACCGCCCGATCGGGCCTCCAGAAGCCCCGCCGTGAAGCATTTTTGCAACACATCCTCGGCCATCGCCCGGTAGGTGGTCCACTTGCCCCCTGTCACCGTGATGAGCCCGCTGCGGCTGGACAACACCGTGTGCTCACGGCTCAGACTCTTGGTGTCGTTCCCGTCATCGTCCTGGGGCTTGACCAGTGGCCGCAGACCGACCCAGATACTGCGGATGTCTTCCGGCGTGGGCGCCCGGTTCAGATAGCGAGCCGACTCACGCAGGATGAACGCCAGCTCCTCCGGAAACGCTTCAGGCTCGCGTTCCAGATCATGGCGCGGGCTGTCGGTCGTTCCCAGAATGACCTTGCCCAGCCACGGCACCGCAAAAAGCACCCGGCCATCGGCGGTCTTGGGGACCATCAGGGCGTGATCCGAAGCGAGGAATTCACGGTCCACCACCACATGCACCCCCTGGCTGGGCGCCACAATGGGCTTGACGGGGCGGTGGGTCGCTTCGCCGTCCTGCTGGCGCAAGGCATCCACCCAGACGCCCGTGGCGTTCACCACACAACGCGCGCGCAGCGTGAGGCGGTGGCCCGTTTCCGTGTCTTCGCAGACAACGCCACTGACGCGCCCCTGTTCATGCACCAGTGCCCGCGCAGCACAGTAATTCACCAGTACAGCCCCCCGGCTGGCGGCCGTTCGGGCCAGCGCCAGCGCCAGACGGGCATCGTCAAACTGTCCGTCCCAATATTTGACGCCGCCCTTGAGCCCTTGGGGCCGCACGGTGGGCAAGCACTTCAAAGTGCGCTCCACCCCCAGAAATTCGGTGGCTCCCAGCCCGGCCTTTCCTGCCAGGGCGTCGTACATCTTCAGCCCGATGCCGTAGAACGGCGATTCCCAGCAGTGATAGGACGGCATGACAAAGGCCAACGGCTGCGCCAGATGGGGCGCATTGTTCATCAGGGTGGTCCGCTCATGCAGCGCCTCGCGCACCAGAGCGATGTTGCCCTGCGCCAGGTAGCGAACCCCCCCATGCACCAGCTTGGTGGCTCGCGACGAGGTTCCCTTGGCGAAATCATGCGATTCCACCAGCGCGACGCTGAAACCACGCGCAGCAGCATCGAGTGCCACCCCCAGACCCGTTGCACCGCCACCGATGATGACCAGATCGTAAATACGCGGCTCGCTCAGGCGCTTGATCAACTCGGAGCGCTGGGTCGGCAAGGGTGTGGTGGAAGTAGTCATGGGTTCGAAACGTCCATGCGCGTCGAAAGTATCAGGAAAAAAAGAGGGATGGCTTTTGATCGGATTCAGGTTCTTGATCCGAACCACGGAACGATGCCACTCACCACCCTCTTCTGAACCCCGACACCCCGTGGGATGCCGGGTTGGCTTGACAACAGGTGACGACCGGGAGCTCAGCGCACCTTGCCGTCCTTCCAGGCCTGCAACAGCTTGTCGTAGGCAATGGTCTCACCCTTGGGCTTCTCGTTGGCCAACTTGGCCCACGGCGCCTTCTTGTCGCTCAACCACTTGCTCGGGTCTTCCTTCTTGTTGAGCTTGGGTGCGCAACGCTCCATGCCGGCACGCTCCAGACGCGCCATGACCTGGTCCATTTCGTCGGCCAGCGTGTCCATGGCGCCCTGTGGCGTCTTCTCGCCCGTGACGGCCTGGGCCACGTTCTTCCACCACAGCTGTGCCAGCTTGGGGTAGTCGGGCACATTGGTGCCGGTGGGCGACCATGCCACACGGGCCGGGCTGCGGTAGAACTCGACCAGGCCGCCGAGCTTGGGCGCCATGTCGGTCATGGCCTTGGACTGGATATCGGACTCGCGGATCGGGGTCAGGCCCACCACGGTCTTCTTCAACGAGGTCGTCTTGGCGGTCACGAACTGGGCGTAAAGCCAGGCGGCGGCCGTCTTGTCAGCATCGTGGTTCTTGAAGAAGGTCCACGAACCGACGTCCTGGTAGCCATTCTGCATGCCCTGCTTCCAATACGGGCCGTTGGGGCCAGGGGCCATGCGCCACTTGGGCGTGCCGTCGGCATTCACCACGGGCAGGCCGGGTTTGTTCATGTCGGCGGTGAAGGCGGTGTACCAGAAGATCTGCTGGGCGATCTGGCCCTGGGCAGGCACGGGGCCGGCTTCGCCGAAGGTCATGCCCGTGGCTTCCTTGGGCGCGTATTTTTTCATCCAGTCCACGTACTTGGTGAGTGCATAGACGGCAGCCGGGGAATTGGTGGCGCCACCACGGGCCACCGAGGCACCCACGGGGGTGCACTTGTCGTCGGCCACGCGGATGCCCCACTCGTCGATAGGCAGTCCATTGGGCGCACCGATGTCGGCCGTGCCAGCCATCGAAAGCCAGGCATCGGTGAAGCGCCAGCCCAGCGACGGATCCTTCTTGCCGTAGTCCATGTGGCCATAGATGGCCTTGCCGTCAATTTGCTTGATATCGTTGGTGAAGAACTCGGCGATGTCTTCGTAAGCGCTCCAGTTCAGCGGCACGCCCAGGTCGTAGCCGTACTTGGCCTTGAACTTGTCCTTGATGTCCTTGCGGTCGAACAGGTCGGCACGGAACCAGTACAGGTTGGCGAACTGCTGGTCGGGCAGCTGGTACAGCTTGCCGTCCGGGCCGGTAGTGAACTTGGTGCCGATGAAATCCTTCAGATCCAGGCCCGGGTTGGTGTATTCCTTGCCAGCACCAGCCATGTAGTCGGTCAGGCTCATGATCTTGCCGTAGCGGTAGTGCGTGCCGATCAGGTCGGAGTCGGAAATCCAGCCGTCATAAATGCTCTTGCCCGACTGCATCGAGGTCTGCAGCTTCTCGACCACGTCGCCTTCCTGGATCAGATCATGCTTGACCTTGATACCCGTGATCTCCTCAAACGCCTTGGCCAGGGTCTTGGATTCGTATTCATGGGTGGTGATGGTCTCCGACACGACCGAGACTTCCTTCACGCCCTTGCCTTGCAGCTTCTTGGCCGCATCAATGAACCATTTCATCTCCGCCATCTGCTGGTCCTTGCTCAGCGTGGACGGCTGGAACTCGCTGTCGATCCATTTCTTGGCTTCTGCCTCCCCGGCCCAGGCAGCATGGCCCAGGGCCAGTGCGGCTGCAGCAAATGCGACCGCCTTCAGTTGAACCTTCATCATTTGTCTCCTCATTGGGCCTCCCCTTGTCAAAATGAACCCCGGCCGCGGGGGAGGAACGGGCCGGTTTTAGGAAACCTTCAGGCCTTGCGCATGACAAATGCAAGCGCCGCCATCGACAGGAACAGACTGATCCACACCGAGGGCGCAGCCTCCAGCTGGAACCACTGCGCCATCCGTTCGCCCAGTCCCACCCAAGCCAGGTTGATGTAGGCCGCCGTCAGCAGGCCGATGAAAAGCCGGTCCCCGCGCGTCGTCTCGATAGGCAGGAAGCCCTTGCGCAGCACGGTGGGAGACTTGACCTCCCACACCGTCATGCCGATCAGCATGAGCACGATGCAGACGAAGAAAACAGCCACCGGCGTGGTCCACGCCATCCACTCGAACATGGAAAGTACCTCCTCAGACGCGACCCATCGCGAAACCCTTCGCGATGTAGTGCCGCACGAACCAGATGACGATGGCGCCCGGCACGATGGTCAGCACGCCCGCCGCCGCCAGCGTGGCCCAGTCCATGCCCGAGGCCGACACCGTGCGCGTCATCGTCGCCACGATGGGCTTGGCATTCACGCTGGTGAGCGTGCGCGCCAGCAACAACTCAACCCAGCTGAACATGAAGCAGAAGAACGCCGCGACGCCCACGCCCGCCTTGATGAGAGGCAGGAAGATCGTGAGAAAGAAGCGCGGAAACGAGTAGCCGTCGATGTAGGCCGTCTCGTCGATCTCGCGCGGGATACCGCTCATGAAGCCCTCCAGGATCCAGACGGCCAGCGGCACGTTGAACAGCAGGTGCGCCAGCGCCACGGCGATGTGCGTGTCCATGAGCCCCACGGTGGTATAGAGCTGGAAGAACGGCAGCAGGAACACCGCGGGCGGCGTCATGCGGTTGGTCAGCAGCCAGAAGAACACATGCTTGTCGCCCAGGAACTGGTAGCGCGAAAAAGCATAGGCCGCCGGCAGTGCCACGGTGAGCGAGATCACCGTGTTGATGGCGACGTAGATCAGACTGTTGATGTAGCCCGAATACCAGGAAGGGTCCGTGAAAATGGTGTGGTAGTTGGCCCACGTGAAATGCTGCGGGAAGAACGAGAAACTCGACAGAATTTCCTCGTTCGTCTTGAAGCTCATGTTCACCATCCAGTAGATGGGCAGCACGGCGAAGACCAGGTACGCGATCAGAAAGAGCGATCGCTTGTGAAAGCGCTTTTCATTCATGGCCAGCTCCTTCCTGGCGTGCCGTTCCGACCCGCTGCATCCAGTTGTAGAGAATGAAGCACAGCAGCAGGATGATGAGGAAATAGATCAGGGAGAACGCTGCTGCGGGCCCCAGGTCGAATTGACCCACCGCCTTCGTGGTCAGGTACTGGCTCAGGAACGTCGTGGCATTGCCCGGGCCGCCGCCGGTGAGCACGAACGGCTCGGTGTAGATCATGAAACTGTCCATGAAGCGCAGCAGCACGGCGATCATCAACACACCCCGCATCTTCGGCAGCTGGATGTAGCGGAACACCGCCAGCTTGCTGGCCCCGTCGATGCGTGCGGCCTGGTAGTAGGCGTCGGGAATCGAACGCAGCCCGGCGAAAGCCAGCAATGCCACCAACGGCGTCCAATGCCACACATCCATGAGCAGGACCGTGAGCCAGGCATGTGTCGAATTTCCGGTGTAGCTGTATTCGATTCCTGCCACCTGCAACATGCGGCCCATCAGGCCGATATCGGCCCGTCCATAGATCTGCCAGATGGTGCCCACCACATTCCAGGGGATCAGCAACGACAGCGCCACGATCACCAGCACAGCGGACGACTTCCAGCCCTGCGCCGGCATGGACAGCGCCAGCGCAATGCCCAGCGGAATTTCGACGGCCAGCACCGCCAGCGAGAACGTGATCTGTCGCCACAGGGCGGCATGCAACTCCTCGTCGCGCATGATGGCGGCAAACCATTCGGTGCCCACGAACACCCGGCGCTCTGGCGAGATGATGTCCTGCACCGAATAGTTCACCACCGTCATCAGCGGAATGATGGCGGAGAACGCCACACACAGCAGCACGGGCAGAATCAGGAACCAGGCTTTCTGGTTGACCGGCTTGGTGGTCGTGCTCATGGCAACAACTCCTCGTTTTGGTAGTAGCAGGTGTGCTCACCCAGCACCTGCAGCCAGACTGGATCACCCTGGGAAGGCAAGCGCTGTTCGGGGCCAAAACGCGTTCGGATGATGCACTCGCCCACCTGCGCGGTCAGCATGAAATAGGTGCCGATGTCCTGCACGCGTTGCACGGTGCACGGCAGCGCACCGGGCTGCCCGGGCTGGGCCAGCACCAGGTATTCAGGGCGCACGCCGACCTGCAGGGCACCTTCGGGCAGGCGGCGCGGCACCGGCTGCTCCAGCGCATGGCCGGCCACCTGAAGGCGGTCACCCTCCAATTGCGCGGGCAGGAAGTTCATGCCAGGCGAGCCGATGAAATGACCCACAAATACATGCTGCGGTCGCTCGAACAGCGCGTCAGCCGACCCGACCTGCACGGCACGCCCGCGCGTCATCACCACCACCTGGTCGGCGAAGGTGAGGGCCTCGACCTGGTCGTGCGTCACGTAGATCAGCGTGAGCTTGAGCTCGTGGTGGATCTGCTTGAGCTTGCGCCGCAGCTGCCACTTGAGGTGCGGGTCGATCACCGTGAGCGGCTCGTCGAACAGCACGGCCGACACGTCCGAGCGCACCAAGCCCCGGCCGAGCGAGATTTTCTGCTTGGCGTCGGCCGACAGGCCGGCGGCGCGCTGGTTGAGCTGCCCGCTCATCTCCAGCATCTCGGCGATCACGCCGACACGCTGGCGAATCTGTTCCTCGGGCACCTTGCGGTTGCGCAGGGGGAAGGCCAGATTCTCGGCCACCGTCATGGTGTCGTAGATCACCGGAAACTGGAACACCTGGGCAATGTTGCGATCCTGCGGCGTGGCGCGCGTGACATCGCGGCCGTCGAACAACACCTTGCCATGCGAGGGCACGAGCAGGCCCGACATGATGTTGAGCATGGTGGTCTTGCCACAGCCCGAGGGGCCGAGCAACGCGTAGGCGCCACCGTCCTCGAACTCCATCTTCAGGGGCAACAACGCATAGTCGCTGTCCTGCCGCGGGTCGGGCTTGTAGGAATGCGCCAGGTCGAGCGTGATGTGCGCCATGGTCAGCAGCCTCCCGGACGCTGCGGGGCCAGCAGCAGGCCGCCGTCTCCGCCGAACACATAGACCTGCGCCGGGCTGAAATACAGCGTCACCGTCGCCCCCAGCTCGAAGTAATGCACCCCGGTGACCTGCGCCACCACTTCGCCCAGCGGCGTGGCAGCGTGCACGAAGGTGTCGGAGCCGGAAATCTCGGCCAGCTCGACCTCGCCCCGCACCGCCACGTCACCCGGGCGCTCATGTACGCGCAGGGCGCTGGCGCGCACGCCCACGGTCAGTTCCGATGCCGCGGGCACGGCCAACGGCGGGCACGGCGCCAGTTCCACGCCGCCTTGCAGACGCAGGCCCTGCGGCGTGGCCACGGCCGGCACCAGGTTGATGGGAGGGTCGCTGAAGGCCCGGGCCACGCGCAGCGAGCACGGCTCGTGGAACACCTCGGCCGTGGGGCCGTATTGCAACAGCCGCCCCTCGTCGAGCACGGCGGTGTAACCGCCCAGCAGCAGAGCCTCGCCCGGCTCGGTGGTCGCATAGACCACGGTGGACTGCCCGGCGGCGAACAGCTGCGTGAGCTCTTCGCGCAGCTCCTCGCGCAGCTTGTAGTCGAGGTTCACCAGGGGTTCGTCGAGCAGCATCAGCGGCGCGCCCTTGGCCAGGGCCCGTGCCAGCGCAACGCGCTGCTGCTGTCCGCCCGAAAGCTCCGCCGGCAGGCGGTCAAGAAACATGTCGATGTGCAGGCGCTCGGCCAGCTCCCGCACGCGGGCTGCGATGTTCGGCTCGCCGCGCAGTTTCAGCGGCGAAGCGATGTTGTCCGCCACCGTGAGCGACGGGTAGTTGATGAACTGCTGGTACACCATGGCCACGTTGCGCTCGCGCACCGGCATGCCGGTCACATCCCGGCCGTCGACCCGCACCTTGCCGCCCGTGGGTACATCCAGCCCCGCCATGATGCGCATCAGGCTGGTCTTGCCGGCCTGCGTGGCGCCCAGCAATACGGTCACGGCATTGCTGTGCAAGGCCATGTCCATGCCGTGGAGCCATGTCTGCGCTCCCACCTTCTTGCTGATGCACTCCAGTACCAGCTCCATTGCTCCACCTTTCTTGCGGGCGACACCCGCCTGCCACTGCTGCAGCGGCCGCGCGCCGATTTTCGTATCTTTTCATTTTTGTTCTTTTTTGTTCGCAATGTATCAAGGTTAACCCTTAATGCGTTCCTTTTTTTTCGTTTTACATTTCGCCTTACAGTGATTGACACCACAAGCTCCGCTGGAACCCGCGTGAACACGAACCCCCGACAAATCCTGATCCTCGAAGCCGTGCGTGCCCGCCAGTCGGCCACCGTGGAAGAACTGGCTGAAACCCTGGGCGTGACGCTGCAGACCGTGCGGCGCGACGTGCAGCGCCTGTCCGAAAAAGGGCTGCTGATGCGCTTCCATGGCGGCGTGCGCGCCCCCAGCTCCACCGTGGAAAACCTGGCCCACAACCACCGCGAATCGCTGCATTCGGAAGGCAAGGCACGGATCGCCCGGGCCGTCGCCCGACAGGTGCCCAACCACTGTTCGTTGATCCTGAATATCGGCACCACCACCGAGGCCATTGCCAAGGCGCTGCTGCACCACCAGGGCCTGCGCGTCATCACCAACAACCTCAATGTGGCGGCCATCCTGTGCGGCAACCCGGACTGCGAGGTCATCGTGGTCGGTGGCGTGGTGCGCTCGCGCGACCGGGGCATCGTGGGCGAAGCGGCGGTGGACTTCATCCGCCAGTTCCGGGTGGACATCGCCATCATCGGCATCTCGGGCATCGAGGCCGATGGCTCGCTGCGCGATTTCGACTACCGCGAGGTGAAGGTGGCCCAGACCATCGTGGAGCACGCACGTGAAGTCTGGCTGGCGGCCGACCACAGCAAATTCAACCGCCCAGCCATGGTGCAACTGGCCACACTCGACCAGATCGACCGGCTGTTCACCGACGAAATGCCACCCGAGCCTTTCCCGGCCCTGCTGGAGAACGCCGACGTGCAGTTGGTGGTGGCGACAGACTGACCTCCTCTTTCGACCCATTCCCATGACTTACCTGCTTGCACTCGACCAGGGCACCTCCAGCTCGCGCAGCATCGTGTTTGACGAACGGGGCCACATCGTGGCCCAGGCCCAGCGCGAACTGCCGCAGATCTATCCCCGGCCCGGCTGGGTGGAGCACGACCCGATGGAGATCTGGCGCACGCAGCTCGCCACGGCGCGCGAAGCGCTGGCCCAGGCGGGCATCGCGGCGGGCAGCGTGCGCGCCGTCGGCATCACGAACCAGCGCGAGACCACGGTGCTGTGGAACCGCCAGACCGGCCAGCCCGTGCACCACGCCATCGTCTGGCAGGACCGCCGCGCCGAACCCGCCTGCGCCCTGCTGCGCGAGCAGGGGCACGCCGACACCATCCAGGCCAAGACCGGGCTGCTGATCGATGCCTATTTTTCAGGCACCAAGCTGCAGTGGCTGCTGGACCATGTGCCCGGCGCGCGCGATGCGGCCGAACGCGGCGAGCTGGCCTTCGGCACCGTGGACAGCTGGCTCATCTGGCAGCTCACCCACGGCCAGGTGCATGTGACGGACGTCAGCAACGCCTCGCGCACCATGCTCTTCAACGTGCGCACCAACCAATGGGACGATGAACTGCTCGCACTCTTGCGCATCCCCAAGGCACTCCTGCCCGAGGTGCTGCCGTCGAGCAGCCATTTCGGCGACATCGCGGCCGACCTGCTGGGCCACCCCATCCGCATCGGCGGCGTGGCCGGCGACCAGCAGAGCGCGCTGTTCGGCCAGGCGTGCTTCAGCGCAGGTATGGCCAAGAACACCTATGGCACGGGCTGCTTCATGCTCATGCACACCGGCCAGAACTTCCAGACCTCGCGCAACGGCCTGCTCACCACGAGCGCAGCACAAGCTGGGAAACAGCCCGAATTCGCGCTGGAGGGCAGCGTGTTCGTCGGCGGCGCCGTGGTGCAGTGGCTGCGCGACGGGCTGCGCGCCATCTCCACGAGTAGCGAGGTCGAATCATTGGCACTCTCGGTGCCCGACTCGGGCGGTGTGATGATGGTGCCCGCCTTCACCGGCCTGGGCGCGCCCTACTGGAAGCCCGACGCACGCGGCACCATCACGGGCCTCACGCGCGGCACCACGCTGGCGCACATCGCGCGCGCCGCCCTCGAAAGCATCGCCTACCAGAGCGCCGCATTGCTGCTGGCCATGAGCCGCGACGCCGTGGCCGCGGGCGGCCAGCCAGTGAGCGAGCTGCGCGTGGACGGCGGCGCCTGCATCAACGACCTGCTGATGCAGTTCCAGGCCGACCTGCTGGGCATCCCCGTGGTGCGCCCGGCCGTCATCGAAACCACGGCGCTGGGCGCCGCCTACCTCGCCGGCCTGTCGTGCGGCGTGTACGGCAGCACCGACGAGCTTTCTCGCCTGTGGCGCGCCGAGCGCCGCTTCGTGCCCACCCTGCCCGCCGCCCGCGCGCAAGAGCTGATGGCCCGCTGGGAGCATGCGGTACGCCAGACAACACTGGACTAGCCGACCGGTGCAGGCCGGCCCGTTGGCGCTACCATCGTGGCCCCTGTCGTTGCACCTTCACACTGCACCATGAGCCCTACCACCGCCTCCTCCCCGCTCCCCGTGATCGCCTTCATCGGCGGCGGCAACATGGCCAGCGCCATCATTGGCGGGCTGATCCGCCAGGGCCACCCGGCCGGCCAGATCGAGGTGGTGGAGCCCTGGGACGAGGCTCGCGCGGCACTGCGCAAGAGCTTTGCCATCGAGGCCCTGCCCGCCCCCGGCCCCCAGCTGGCGCGCGCCGGCATCGTGGTCTGGGCCGTCAAGCCGCAGACCTTCAAGGATGCCGCCGCGCAGGCGCGCGAGCACACCCAGGGGGCCTTGCACCTGAGTGTGGCCGCCGGCATCCGCTCCGACAGCATCGCCCAGTGGCTGGGCAGCGAATGCATCGTGCGCACCATGCCCAACACGCCCGCGCTGGTGGGCAAGGGCATGAGCGCGCTGTACGCGCGCCCGGGCGTGAGCAATGCGCAGTGCCAGAGCGTGGAGGCCATCATGGCCACCACGGGCGAATTTTTGTGGGTGGAGAGCGAAAAGCAGCTCGACGCCGTGACCGCCCTCTCGGGTTCGGGCCCGGCCTATGTCTTCTACTTCCTGGAGGCCATGACGCGCGCTGGTGTCGGCATGGGCCTGACCGAGCCGCAGGCGCACCAGCTGGCCGTGGGCACGTTTGTGGGTGCGTCGGAGCTGGCCCGCCGCTCCGACGAGCCCCCGGCCTTGCTGCGCCAGCGCGTCACGTCCAAGGGCGGCACGACCTACGCAGCCTTGCAGTCCATGGAGGCAGCGGGCGTGGGCGCCAGCTTTGAGGCCGCCATGCGGGCCGCAGAGCAGCGTGCCCATGAGCTAGGCGACGAGTTTGGTTCTTGAAGTGTTTTTGGCCTCTAGCGCTTATCCAGAAAGCGCTAACAGCTATTAATTTGGAAGCAATCAGCGCAGGGCGTAGCTGCCCGCAATGCCCAGGAACACGGTGAACCCGATCCAATGATTCTCGCGGAACGCGCGAAAGCACCCCTCGCGCGTGCGTCCCCGGATCAGGTGCCAGTGCCAGGCCACCTGTACCAGCACGGCGGCAAGCGCTATGTAAAAAAGAGCGCCTAACGCAAGTGGGACGAGGGCTACAGCCCAAAAAAGCACAAAACCCAGGTAGAACGCCACGATGGCCACCACATCAAAGCGCCCGAGCGTGATGGCCGAGGTCTTCATGCCGATCTTCAGGTCGTCGTCGCGGTCCACCATGGCGTATTCGGTGTCGTAGGCCAGCACCCACAGCAGGTTGCCCAGGACCAGCCACAGCGCCAGCCATGGCACCTCGCCCTGCACGGCGGTGAACGCCATGGGGATGCCCATGCTGAAGGCCACGCCCAGCACGGCCTGCGGCATGGAAAAGAAACGCTTGGTGAAGGGGTAGAGGATGGTCACCGCCAGCGCCGGCAGCGACCAGGCCACGGTGGGCGTGTTGGTGGTGAGCACCAGCGCAAAGGCCACCAGCGCCAGCGCCGCGCCCACACCCAGCGCCTCGCGCACCGACACCGCGCCGCTGGTGATGGGGCGCTGCGCCGTGCGCTTGACGTGGCGGTCGAAGTCGCGGTCGGCCACATCGTTCACGCAGCAGCCCGCGCTGCGCATCAGGATGGTGCCCAGCGTGAACACTGCCAACAGGTGCCAGCCCGGGAATCCCCCCGCCGCGATCCACAGCGCGCTGAGCGTGGGCCACAGCAGCAGCAGCCAGCCGGCGGGGCGGTTCCAGCGGATCAGGTCAAGGTACAGGGAAAGGCGGCTGCGGTGCGGGGATGACATGCGGACAGGAAAAGGACGTTGGGTGGGCGGCGCCGGACGGCGCGACCCGGTTTATACGCCATCGTCCGGCACCGCCGGCGGCTCCAGGCCCGCCGCCACACCGCGCAGAAAGGCCAGCACCTCGGGCGGCGCCTCCAGGCGCGCGGCCAGCACGCCCGCCTGCACCGTGTCGCGCAGCGCCCCCACATCGGCCTGCTGCTGGCTGGCGCGCTCGTGCCAGCGCCCGGCGCGTTCGGGCAGCAGCGGGCGCAGTGCCTCGATGTTGTAGCGCAGGCGCTTGGCCAGCAGGCGCGCCCGGTGCTGGCCGGCAGCGTCCACGGCATCCCGGCGGGCCTTCTTCCAGCGCAAGCGCAGCCGTGCCACGCGCTCGCGTGCCCAGCGGCGCGCAGGCACAGCGGGCACCTGCGGCGCGGCGCCGAGCGCCTCCAGCCAGTGCGTGATGCCCAGCAGGGCCTGGCCCGTGAGCGGCTCCTGCAGCGCCAGGCGCACCGCCTTGCGCTGCAGCGTGGCGGCGGCGCGGAAGGATTGCTCCACAGCCGCCCAGGTGAGCGCCCGCCGGGCGTCGCCCGCGACATACGCGGGTTGCAGCGTCGGCAGCGTCTGGGTGCAGGCGACATCCAGGTCGCGCAGTTCGCCCAGCAGGTCCAACAGCGGCTGCAGCCCCGGCCAAGCGGGCGGCGGCACGGCCAGCCCGGGGCCCAGCAGGCGCAGTGCAGAACGAAAACGGCGCCAGCCCACACGCGCCTGGTGCACCAGTTCGGGGTGGTCCGCCCCCAGCAGCGCATGCAGGTTGGCCGTGAACTGGTCGAACATTTCCGACAGCAACGGTACGGCCAGCGCCTGCAGGCTGGCACGGCGCGGGGGCACGGGCGGGCGGGCGCGCTGCGGAGCATCGAGCACGCCCTGAGCCAGGGCAAAGCCGCGCTGGGCCTTGCTGGCCGACAGGGGCAACACGGCCACGCGGCGGGCGATTTGCCCTGCCAGACGGAACAAGGCCTCGGGCGGCCCCGAGAGCAGTTCGAGTTCCAGCTCGCACACCGGGGCGGTGCGCCCATCGGCCACGATCTGGCCCACATCCAGCGCCACCTCGATGGCGGTGCCGCCGCGCAGCCGCACGGTCCAGCGGGTGCGCTCGAAATCGGTGGAAAAGCAGGGTTTCAGGGCCGCAAACAGCGTCCCGTCCGGGTCCAGCCGCCGCCAGGGCGGCGCCTCGCGCAGGGCGTCCTGCTGCAATGCGGGCCCGTCCACAGGCACCTCCCACTCGCCGCGCCGGCTCAGCGCCGAAAGGCCGGCATCGGCCGTCTTGAGGGTTTGCAGCCACTGGGATGGACCGGCACCGTCCAGGCGCCGGATGCGCAGCGCCGCGCGCTGGCGCCGCAGGGCCTGGTCGGAGGTGTCGTAGTAGAGGTTGTGCACCTGCTGGTGCACGGGCCGGTGCCGCGCCAGCGCGGGCACGGCGGACAGGCGCCGCAGCAGCGGCCCGGCGCTACCCGCCGGGAGTGCCAGCTTGATCTCGATTTCTGCGCCCTGGCCCGGCGCGGCGGCATCGGTGCTGGTGCTCATGCGGTGCCCGCAGCGATCACTCTTCGAGCAGCGAACGCAGCATCCAGGCGGTCTGCTCGTGCACCGTCAGGCGCTGGGTCAGCAGGTCGGCCGTGGGTTCGTCGCTGGCCTTGTCCACCACCGCGAACAGGCTGCGCGCAGTGCGCGCCACGGCCTCATGGCCCTCGACGAGGATGCGCACCATGTCCATCGCCTTGGGTGGCTTGGCCGGCGCATCGGGCACGCTGGCGAGCTTGCCGAATTCGGCATACGAGCCCGGCGCCACATGGCCCAGCGAGCGGATGCGCTCGGCAATCGGGTCCACGGCGTTCCACAATTCGGTGTACTGCGCCATGAACATGGCGTGCAGCGAGTTGAACATCGGCCCCGTCACGTTCCAGTGGAAGTTGTGCGTGGTCAGGTACAGCGTGTAGGTGTCGGCCAGCAGGCGCGCGAGGCCCTGGGCAATGGCCGCGCGGTCTTTGTCGCTGATGCCGATGTGGATGCTGGGCGCAGTGGTCTTGGAGGCTTTGGCCATGGTCTTCTCCTGGGAAATGGGAATACAAGATGTCTGCCACGCAGACATGCAAACACTGTAGCGCAGGCACCATGCATCCAGTGCCAAAAACCCTGCGCCGGGAGCCGACCCTTCAGCTGTCCATTCTGCGAACGCGGCACCCGCAACCCATGAAACCGGCGCGCCCCTGGCCAAGGCCGCCGTGCAAGGGCCGCCCGCGACGCATGAAACTGGCGCGCCCCAAGCCAGGGCTCCCGTGCAAGAGCCGCCCCGCCGCGCTGGGAGCGTCCCCCTGCCCGCAGCGCGCAGCGCTGCGAGAGCGGGGGGAAGGCGCTGGAGGCGACTCAGGGGGTGTTTCATCTCAAGACAGGCGCATGACGCCCGGCAGCTCGCAGGCGTAGATGGCGTTGCGCAGCGCTGCAATGGCCTCATAGCGCGTGAAGCTGCGGCGCCAGGCCAGCACCACGCGGCGCATGGGCGGCGCGCTGCCATCGGTTTCCTGGATGGGCAGGTAGCGGATGTGCGGCTGGTCCGTCTTGCGCCGGCGCGCCGATACCGTGAGCGCCTCGCGTGGCACGGCCAGGCGCGGCACCAGGGTCACCCCCATGCCTGCGGCCACCATGTGCTTGATGGTCTCCAGCGAAGAACCCTCGAAAGTCTTGCGAATGCCCTCGGCGTTGCTGGCAAAGCGCGCGAACTCGGGGCAAACCTCCAGCACATGGTCGCGAAAGCAGTGG
Source organism: Burkholderiales bacterium RIFCSPLOWO2_12_FULL_65_40 (assembly GCA_001770955.1). Taxonomy (GTDB): domain Bacteria; phylum Pseudomonadota; class Gammaproteobacteria; order Burkholderiales; family Burkholderiaceae_C; genus Simplicispira. Next base: position 29,201 of record MESL01000002.1, read on the forward strand.
CCCGCCCCCAGCAGCAGCATGTTCTCGCTTTTGAGTTCTGCGGCCGACACCGACTTCTGCGATGCCAGCGGATGGTGACTGGGCAGGGCCGCCATGAAAGGCTCGTCGTACAGCGGGGCCATCGCCAGCCCGGTGTCGGGAAAGGGCTCGGCCAGGATGGCGCAGTCGATCTCTCCCGTGCGCAGCATCTCCAGCAGCTTGACGGTGAAGTTCTCCTGCAGCATCAGCGGCATCTGCGGCGTGTTGCGGATGGAATTGCGCACGAGGTCGGGCAGCAGATAGGGGCCGATGGTGTAGATCACGCCCAGCGTCAGGGCACCGGCCAGCGGGTCCTTGCCGCGCTTGGCGATTTCCTTGATGGCGGCGGCCTGCTCCAGCACGCTTTGCGCCTGGCGCACGATCTCTTCGCCCAGTGGCGTGACGCTGACCTCGCTCGCGCTGCGTTCGAACAGCTTGACATCGAGTTCTTCTTCCAGCTTCTTGACGGCCACCGACAGCGTGGGCTGCGACACGTAGCAGGCATCGGCTGCGCGGCCAAAATGCTTTTCGCGCGCCACGGCCACGATGTATTTGAGTTCGGTAAGGGTCATGAGGATGGCAGTGTAAGCACCCGGGCAGCGCGCCGCCACCAAGGCACCAGCATGTCCCTATGGCACACCCCCTGTGCAGCGGACGTGCGCGCATCTTATGATGCACAGACCATGCCGTTCCGTACCCCCCGGTCTCTGCACCTGCGCCTGTGGGTCGTCATTGCCATGGCCAGCCTGCCGGTGTTCCTGATGGCGTTCTTCGACTACCGCGAGCGGCGCCAGGACGCCATCGCGGGCCTGGAGAACGAAGTCACGCGCATGCTGACCGCCGCCCGCCTGACGGAAGAGGCGGCCCTGCGCAACATGCGCCAGACCTTCCAGATCATGGCCCGGGCCGACAACCTGCAATCGCTCGACCCGGCAGACTGCTCGGGTCTGGCCCGGCGCCTGCTGCAGTCCATGGAGGATTTCGCCAACCTGGGCGCTGCCCGGCCCGACGGCAGGGTGTTTTGCAGCGCCAGCAAGCTCCCTGAGGACGTGACCGTGAACGACCGCCAATGGTTCCAGGACGCGATGGCAGGCAAAGACATCACCACCGGGGAATTCCTGATCGGCCGGATTTCGCTCCAGCCCGGCATGATCTTCGGCTATCCGGTACGCAACGACCAGGGCCAGACCATTGCGGTACTTTTCGCAACCATCCATCTCGGCTGGTTCGACAAGCTGATCACCGAATTCAAGCTGCCCGAAGGCTGGAATGCGTTCCTGCTCAGCGAAACCGGCAACGTTCTCTCCTACCACCCGGCGGCCGACCTGCAAGAAGCGCAGCGCAAAGCACCCGATGCTGCAGCGCCGTTCCTGCAGGCCCTGCGGGCAGGCCAGCGGGTGCGCGAACTCGATGGCTTTGACGGCAACCGGCGGATGTACGGCATCGGCACCCCACAGTTTTCCCGCACGCCCCTGCTGGTGGCCATTGGCGCACCACTGGACCGCACCGTGGCCCGCATCGACCAGGGATTCTGGTGGCGCATCCTGTTGCTGGCAGCGATTGCCCTGGTGTCGATCCTCACGGCGCGCTACTACATCTACGGCCTGATCGAGGCCTGGACCCGCGAGATCACGGGCGCCATTGACAGTGTGGCGGCAGGACGGCTGCAGACACGCATTCGGCGTTTCTCTCGCGTGCAGGAGCTCCTTGCGGTGGAGCAGGGCATCAACCACATGGCCAGCGAACTGCAAAAACGCGATGTGGATCTGCGCCGCCTGTCCACCGCCGTGGAGCAGAGCCCCGAGGCCATTGTCATCACCGACACCGCCGTCCGCATCGAGTACGTGAACGATGCCTTCGTCCGGTCCACCGGCTACACACGCGAGGAGGTGCTGGGCAAGAACCCGCGCATCCTGAACCGGGGTCTTACACCGCCCGCCACCTACACCGCCATGTGGGCCGCCCTCCAATCCGGGCAGCCTTGGCGCGGCGAGCTCGTCAACTCCCGCAAGGATGGCAGCACCTACGTGGAGCTGGCGACCATCGCCCCCATCTTTGACGAAGACGGCGTGGTCACCCACTATGTCTCCACCAAGGAGGACATCACGCAGCGCAAGCAGTCGGAGGCGCTGGTCCACCAGCTGGCCTACTACGACGCCCTGACCGGCCTGCCCAACCGCGCCCTGCTGCGCGACCACCTGCAGCAGGCCGTCGAAGCCAGCGCACAGGGCACCGCGCAGGGGCTGCTGCTGCTGATCGACATCGACCGCTTCAAGCAGATCAACGACACACGCGGTCACGACACGGGCGACTGGCTGCTGCGCACGATGGCGCGGCGCATCCAGGGCTGCACGGGGGCGCTTGACACCGTGGCGCGCCTGGGCAGCAACACCTTCGGCGTCATCGTGCCCGACATTGATGGCCCTTCCGATCGGGCGCAGACCATCGCCCAGAAAGTGCACCAGACCCTCGCCGCCCCCTACGACCTGGGGGACGCCAGGCGGCTGTACGCCACCACCAGCATGGGCATTGCCTTGTTCTGCGCCGGCTCGCCCTCGCCCGACAGCCTGCTCAAGCAGGCCGAGGTGGCGCTGTACCGCGCCAAGGAAGAAGGCGGCAACGCCTTGTTGTTCTTTGATGCGCCCATGCAGGCGGCCGTCGATGCCCGCGCCGCTCTGGAGATGGCCCTGCGCGACGCAGTCGAGGTGCAGGCGTTCCGGCTCTTCTACCAGGTGCAGGTGGACCAGCGCGGTGCGGTGGTCGGCGCCGAGGCGCTGATCCGCTGGATCGGCGCCGATGGCAAGGTGGTGTCTCCGGCCGATTTCATTCCACTGGCCGAAGAAACCGGCCTGATCGTGCCCATGGGCCAGTGGGTGCTCGACACCGCCTGTCGGCAGTTGGCCCGGTGGCAGGCCCGGCCCGAAACCCGCCACCTGAGCCTGGCCATCAACGTGAGTGCGCGGCAGTTCCACCAGGCCGACTTTGTGGCCCAGTTGCGCGCCGCGCTGGAACGCCACCAGATCGACCCCGGGGGCCTGAAGCTGGAGCTGACCGAGAGCGTGATCCTGGGCGATATCGACACCACCATCGAGCGCATGCACCAGTTGCGCGCGCTGGGCATCCGCTTCGCGCTGGACGACTTCGGCACCGGCTACTCCTCGCTGTCCTACCTCAAGCGCCTGCCCCTGGACCAGCTCAAGATCGACCAGGCCTTCATCCGCGACATGCTGACCGACAACACCAGCAACGCCATCGTGCGCGCCATTCTCGTGATGAGCGAAGCGCTGGGGCTGGAAGTGGTGGCCGAAGGCGTCGAGACGGCGGCCCACCGCGCCTTCCTCATCGAGCACGGCTGCCAATACTGCCAGGGCTACCTGCTGGGCCGCCCGGTGCCCATCGACGAATGGGAGGCTGCCCACCTGGCAGCACCGGCGCCGACCGCCCAGAGCGGCTCTACGCCTTGAGGTAGTCGGCGCGGCCGCCGAGCCAGCGCGCCACATGGCGGTCGGCCCATTCGGGGTAGCGGTCGAGCATCAGCGGTGCCGTGGCGCGCGCCCATTCGAGCAGGTGGGTGTCGGTGGCCAGGTCGGCAAAGCGCAGCAGCGCATCGCCCGACTGGCGCGCGCCCAGAAACTCGCCCGGGCCGCGAATCTCCAGGTCGCGCCGCGCGATCTCAAAGCCGTCATTGGTTTCGACCATGGCGCGCAGGCGCTCCTTGGCCGTTTCGCCCACGCGGCCGCTGTCGTTGGTGGCATACAGCAGCACGCAGGCCGACGCCGCCGCGCCACGCCCCACGCGGCCGCGCAGCTGGTGCAGCTGCGAGAGGCCGAAACGCTCGGCATGCTCGATGACCATGAGCGAGGCATTGGGCACGTCCACGCCGACCTCGATCACCGTGGTGCTGACCAGCACGCCCATCTGCCCGCTGGAGAAAAGCGCCATCACGGCCTTCTTCTCGGCGGCGGGCATGCGCGAATGCAGCAGGCCCACCACCACGCCGGGCAGGGCCTCGCTCAGGTCCTGGTGCGTGGCCGTGGCGTTGGACAAGTCCAGTGCCTCGCTCTCCTCGATCAGCGGGCACACCCAGTACACCTGCCGCCCCGCCGCCACCTGGGCGCCGATGCGCTCGATCACCTCGTCCTTGCGGCTGTCGGCAATCAGCTTGGTGACGATGGGCGTGCGCCCCGGCGGCAGCTCGTCGATGACCGACACGTCGAGGTCGGCGTAGTAGCTCATGGCCAGCGTGCGCGGGATGGGCGTGGCGCTCATCATCAGCATGTGCGGCTCCATGCCGTGCGCCTCCAGTTTGCGGCGCAGTTCCAGGCGCTGCGCCACGCCGAAGCGGTGCTGCTCGTCGATGATGGCCAGCGCCAGTTTTTGGAAGCGCACCTGCTCCTGGATGACGGCGTGCGTGCCGACCACCAGGGCTGCCTCGCCGCTTTCCACCAGTGCCAGCATGGCGGCGCGCTCCTTCTTCTTCTGCCCACCCACCAGCCAGGCCACGCGCCGGCCGCTGGCGGCCAGCAGGGGTTCGAGCCAGCCGATCATCTTGGTGAAATGCTGTTCAGCCAGGATTTCGGTGGGCGCCATCAGTGCGCACTGCCAGCCGGCATCCATGGCCCGGCAGGCCGCCAGCGCCGCCACCACGGTTTTGCCCGAGCCCACGTCGCCCTGCAACAGGCGGTGCATGGGCACGGAGCGTGCCAGATCGGCGGCAATTTCCTCGCCCACGCGGCGCTGGGCCGCCGTAAGGCCAAAGGGCAGCACGGCCAGGAGCTGCTCATGCAATGGCCAGGCCCCGTCGGCGGCCTGGGAGGGACGCAGCACGGGGGCACGCAGCTGGTCGCGCGCGCGGCGCGACTGCTGCTGCGAGAGCTGCTGCGCCAGCAGTTCCTCGGCCTTGAGGCGCTGCCAGGCCGGGTGGCTGTGGTCCTCCAGCGTGGCCAGCGCCACATCGGGTGCGGGGTGGTGCAAAAAAGTGAGCGCCTCGCGCAGACTGCACGGGCGTTGCAGGCCATTTCGACCCATAAAATGCCCCACAGGGGGATCCAGGCCCGGCGGCAGCGTTTCCGACAGGTCGGCGCGCTGCAGGGCGGTCACCACGGCCCGGCGCAGGTAGGGCTGGGGCAGACCGGCCGTGGTGGGGTAGACAGGGGTGAGCGCTGCGGGCAGCTCGCCGCCCGCCACGCGAAACTGCGGGTGCAGCATCTGCCGCCCCCAGAAGCCGCCCTTGACCTCGCCCCGGATGCGCAGGCGTGCGCCCACGGCCAGCGTCTTCTGGTGCGAGGGGTAGAAGCTGAAGAACGTCAGCTCGCAGGTGCCCGTGCCGTCATCCACCGCCACCTTGAGCATGCGGCGCGGGCGCAGCTGCACTTCGCTGGACGTGACCGTGGCCTCGATCTGCACCGTGTCGCCGTCGCGGGCATTGCGCAGCGGCACGATGCGGGTCTCGTCCTCGTAACGCAGCGGCAGGTGCAGCGCCAGGTCGATGTCACGCACCAGACCGAGCTTGTGCAGGGCTTTCTGGGCGGCGCTGGGCGCGGGCGGGGTCTTCCGGGATGTGTCAGCCATCGTGGGTGGAAAAGGCTAACATGGTTGCCGATTGTTACGTTTTTCTCGGGATACGCACCATGCTCAAACGCATCGACGTGAAGCACCTCACCCTGGGCATGTACCTGCACGAATTCTGCGGATCCTGGATGGAACACCCATTCTGGCGCACCCAGTTCGTGCTCGACGACCCCCACGACCTGGATCTCATCCGGGCCACCGCCATTCGCGAAGTCTGGATCGATGTCTCGCGTGGCAAGGATGTTTCGGTCGGCACTGCTTCGCTGACGCGCGAGGAGGTCGATGCCCGCATAGACACCGATTTCAGCCGCCTGGACGCGCAGCCAACCAGTGCGGCGCCTGCCCCCGCACCGCCGCCGCCCGCCAGCAACCGCCTGCCCGCCGGCATGCAGAGTGAACTGCGCCGCGCAGCCTCGATCTGCGGCCAGGCCAAGCAGGCCGTGGTGTCCATGTTCAACGAGGTCCGCATGGGCAAGGCCGTGGACGCAGAAAGCGCCTCCAGCCTGGTGGAAGAGATCTCCGATTCAGTGGCCCGCAACCCGGGCGCGCTGATCAGCCTGGCCCGCCTGAAAACCGCCGACGATTACACCTATATGCACTCGGTCGCCGTGTGCGCACTGATGGTGGCGCTGGCGCGTCAGATCGGCCTGAGCGAGGCCCACACGCGCAGCGCCGGCATGGCCGGGCTTCTGCACGACCTGGGCAAGGCGGCGATCCCGCTGGCGGTGCTGAACAAGCCCGGCAAGCTCACCGACGAAGAATTCGCCGTGATCAAGACCCACTCCGCCCGGGGTCACCTCATGCTCAAGGAGAGCGGCAAAGTGGAAGCTGCGGTGCTCGACGCCTGCCTGCACCACCATGAAAAAATGGACGGCACAGGCTACCCCGGCAAACTTGCGGGCGACAAGATCAGCCTGATCGCCAGGATGACGGCCCTGTGCGATGTGTACGACGCCATCACCTCCGACCGGCCTTACAAGCGTGGCTGGGATCCGTCCGAAGCCATCCGCCGCATGGCCGAATGGACTCACGATCACTTCGATCCGCGCCTGTTCCAGGCCTTCGTCAAGAGCATCGGCATCTACCCCGTGGGCTCGCTGGTACGGCTGACCACCGGGCGCATCGGCGTGGTGACGGAGCAGGCGCCCAAGTCGCTCGTGACGCCGCGCGTGAAGGCATTCTTCTCCACCAAATCCGACATGCGTATTCCGCCCGAGCTGGTGGACCTGGCCGCGCCAGGCTGCCACGAGAAGATCGTGGCGCGCGAAGACCCGGAGCGTTGGCGCTTCCCGGACCTCAACGAGCTGTGGTCGGGCATGCCGGGCCAGCCTTGGTAGGCGCTACGCGCCGGACATTCGCCAGCCGTTGCGCCCGGCCTCCTTGGCGCGGTAGAGCGCGGCGTCGGCCTCGGCCAGCAGCCGGTCGCAGGCTTCCTTGTTGTCGGGCACCCGGGCCACCGCACCGACACTGACCGTGACATGCGGTGCCGCCCCTGAAGTGCTGTGCGGCAAGCCCAGCGCGGCCACGGCCTCCACCACACGCCGGGCCACCGTGCCGGTCCCCTGGATATCGGTGTCGGGCAGGATGACGGCCAGTTCCTCGCCGCCATAGCGGGCCACCAGGTCCGTGGCACGGGGCAGGGCCTGCTGCACCGCCCGCGCCACCGCCTGCAGGCAGGCATCGCCCGCCGGGTGTCCATAGGTATCGTTGTAGCGCTTGAAATGGTCCACATCGATCATCAGCACGCCCAGCGGCCGCTCGTGCCGGAAAGCACTGGCGCAGGCTTGGGCCAGCCGGTCGTCGAAGCAGACCCGGTTGGCGATCTGCATCAGGCCATCGGTGCGTGAAAACTCCTCCAGCCGGGCGTTGGCCTGCTGCAGCTCTGCATTGGCCTGGGCCAGTTCCTGCGTGCGCAGCTGCACGCGCTCTTCGAGGTGCAGGTTGGCCTGCGCCAGCTCGGTGTTCTGCTGCGAAAGCACCTGGTACAGCCGCCCCACCATCTGGATCATGGCCTGGGTGCCCTGGTCGTGCACCTCCATTTCCTGCTCGTACGCCTCCGGGGCCGTCATGCCCAGCTCCAGGCAGGCGAGCTGGCGCGCCATGGACTGGTCAATACCCAGAATGTGCAGGCCCAGCCACGAGGTGAGGAAGCCGACGAAGCTCTGCGCCGGATCCTTCAAGGCCGCCCGCGAGCGCCAGATGCCCACCACCTGCTCGATGAACTGCCGGTGCATCGCGGTGTGCGCCTGCACGTGCCGGGGGTCCACGCCCTGGTTGTGCATCAGCAATTCTTCTTCGGCAAAGTGGAATTCGGCAAAGTTCACCATGCGCTCATACACCTCGGCCAGGCCCGCCTCATCGCCTGCATTGCTGCGCTGCAGGGCTTCGCTGAGGTCATTGAATGCATCGACCAGCGCATGGTGCTGCGCATCCACGTCGGGAAGGCCGGTAGTGAAGTATTGATTCCAGACGAAGGTTTCCATAGGCAGCGATCCGGGAGTGGTGCCTGGTGTGCGGCCCCATGGGAGCCTGCCGCACGCCACAGCGGATGCACAGCATAAGCCCCTTTGCGTGCCCGCGCCTTCGCGTTTTGCCACAATCGCACCCTTCGCACTGCTTTCTTGGAACGGGCCCGTCCGGCCCTCAAGCCCCATGACCGATCTGTCCGCCAGCGCGCCGCGCGCCTTCACCCTCAGCGACTTCGATTTCGCGCTGCCCCCCGAACTCATTGCCCAGCACCCCGCCCCCGAGCGCAGCGCCTCGCGCCTGCTGGACGGCCGCCAACTCCCCCCCACCGACCGCATCTTCCGCGAGCTGCCAAGCCTTCTGCGCGCGGGCGACCTGCTGGTGTTCAACGACACCCGTGTCGTCAAAGCGCGCATCTTTGGCGAGAAGGCCAGCGGCGGCAAGCTCGAACTGCTGATCGAGCGCGTGCTCACCGGCCACGAGGTGGTGGCGCACATGAAGGTGAGCAAGAAGCCCCAGCCGGGCCATACCGTGCACATGGCCGGCGGGCGCCAGGGCGGCGGCTTCGACGCCACGCTGCTGGGCCGCTGGCCCGACGAAGACGGCCCGCTGTTCCGCTTCGCGCTGCACGGCCCGGCCGGCGAGAGCCCCTGGGAGCTGATGGAGCGCCACGGCCACCTGCCGCTGCCGCCCTACATCGAGCGTCAGCAGGCCAGCGGCAACGACCCCGACGCGGCCCAGGACAGCCAGCGCTACCAGACCGTGTTCGCCCGCGCGCCCGGCGCCGTGGCCGCGCCCACGGCGGCGCTGCACTTCGACGACGCCGTGCTGGCCGAGCTGGCGGCGCGCGGCATCGAGCGTGCCAGCGTCACGCTGCACGTGGGCGCGGGCACCTTCCAGCCCGTGAAGACGGAAAACCTGGCCGAGCACCAGATGCACAGCGAGTGGTACGAAGTGCCGCTGGCCACGCTCGCCGCGCTGGAGCGCTGCCGCCAGCGCGGCGGCCGCGTGGTGGCCGTGGGCACGACGACGGTGCGCACGCTCGAATCCTGGGCGCGCTCAGGCCAGGCCAGCGGCGACACGAATATCTTCATCACGCCGGGCTTCCGCTTCCAGGTGGTGGACCTGCTGCTGACCAACTTCCACCTGCCCAAGAGCACGCTGATGATGCTGGTGAGCGCCTTCGCGGGGTACGAGCCAGTGCTGGCGCTATACCAGCACGCCATCGCGCAGCAGTACCGCTTTTTCAGCTACGGCGATGCCATGCTGCTGGAACGCCAGGACTTGAAGTAAAAATAGCCTTCAGTCCTTGACGGACAAGCGCCAGCAGCTATTTATTCAATAGCATCTGGCGCCTCGTGCGCCTGCCGGAACGCCCGCGCCTGGCCGAAATGCCCGCAGCCGATGAAGGGCACGGGCGGGCGCAGCGCCGACAGCGGCGAGGGGTGGTTGGCCGTGAGCACCAGGTGCCCCCGGTCCTGCGGAATGACGGCGCGCTTCGCTTGCGCGTGCGAGCCCCAGAGCATGAAGACCACGGGCCGCTGGCCCTGGGCGACATGGCGGATGACGGCGTCGGTGAGCAGCTCCCAGCCCTGCCCGGCATGGCTGGCGGGCTGGCCCTCTTCCACTGTGAGCGTGGTGTTGAGCAACAGCACGCCGTTGGTCGCCCACTTCACCAGGCTACCGCCGGGCTGCGGAAAGGCGGGCGGCGGCGTGCCCAGGTCGCGCTGCAGTTCCTTGAAGATGTTGCGCAGCGACGGCGGCAGCGGCACGCCAGGCGCCACCGAGAACGCCAGCCCCTCGGCCTGGCCCCGGCCGTGGTACGGGTCCTGCCCCAGGATGACCACGCGCACCGCTTCGGGCGGCGTGAGTTCCAGCGCGCGCAATGGGCGTGGCGGGAAGATGGTGGCCTCGGCATCGAGCCGCGCCTGCAGAAAGCCCAACAGCTTGCGCCCGGCCGCGCTGGCGAAAAACTCCTGCACCAGCGGCTGCCAGCCCGGCGCCACGGGCCAGTCGGCCGGGTCGGCGCTTTGAAGCTGCGTGGGAGCGCTCTGCGGATCATTCATGGTCAAAATGGCCTCTAGCACTTATGCAACAAGCGCGAGTAGCTATCAATTTTGATAATCAGGCGAACAGCTGGGCGAGCTCGAGGCCCGGCTCGGGGGCGCGCATGAAGGCCTCGCCGACGAGGAAGGCGTGCACGCCGGCGTCGCGCATGGTCTTCACGTCCGCAGGCTTGAGGATGCCCGACTCGGTGACCAGCAGGCGGTCGGATGGCACATCCTTGAGCATGCCCAGCGTGGTGTCGAGCGTGACCTCGAACGTGCGCAGGTTGCGGTTGTTGATGCCGACCAGCGGGGTCTTGAGCTTGAGGGCACGCTCCAGCTCGGCGCGGTCGTGCACCTCCACGAGCACGGCCATGTCCAGGCCGCGGGCGATGGCCTCGAAGTCCGCCATCTGCGCGTCATCCAGGCAGGCGGCGATCAGCAGGATGGCGTCGGCGCCCATGGCGCGGGCCTCGTACACCTGGTACGGGTCCACCAGGAAGTCCTTGCGCAGCACGGGCAGCTGGCAGCTGGCGCGCGCCTGCTTGAGGTAGTCCACGCTGCCCTGGAAGAACTGCTTGTCCGTCAGCACCGACAGGCAGGCCGCGCTGACCTGGCCGTCGCCCTCGGCATAGCTCTGCGCGATGTCGGCCGGAATGAAGTCCTGGCGGATCACGCCCTTGCTCGGGCTGGCCTTCTTGATCTCGGCGATCACGGCCGCCTGGCCCTTGGCGATTTTTGCGCGCAGCGCGCCCTCGAAGTCGCGCGTGAGCACACGGCTCTCGGCGTCCTGGCGGATGGTGGCCAGGGGCAGGCGCTTTTGCGCGGCGGCCACTTCTTCGTGCTTGACGGCGACGATTTTGTTCAGGATGTCACTCATGGGAAGGTGCCTTGTCAGGTTCCGCAGAACCCTGTTTCAGTATCTTGACGAACACGCGGTGCATGACCAGCCCCACGACGATGAACAGCGCCGAGATGCCCAGCGCGATCCACAGGCCGGGGTCTTGCCACATGGTCCGTTCCCCGAATTACGCAGCGAGTGCATGCGTGCGCGTGACGAGCTGCTCCAGCTTGGCCTTGGCCGCGCCCGAGTCGATGGCGGCGCGCGCCTGGGCGATGCCCTCGGGGATGCTGGCAGCCACGTTGGCGGCGTAGAGCGCCACACCGGCGTTCAGGCACACGATCTCGCGCGCGGGGCCGGCGTCGCCGTTCAGCACGGCCAGCAGCATCTCGCGCGACTGCTCGGGCGTTTCCACCTTGAGGGCGCGGTTGCTGGCCATCTGCAAGCCGAAGTCTTCGGGGTGGATTTCGTACTCGGTGATTTCACCGTTCTTCAGCTCGCCCACCAGCGTGGCAGCGCCCAGGCTGACCTCGTCCATGCCGTCGCGGCCGTACACCACCAGGGCGTGTTCGGCGCCCAGGCGCTGCAGCGCGCGCACCTGGATGCCCACGAGGTCGGGGTGGAACACGCCCATGAGGATGTTGGGCGCACCGGCCGGGTTGGTGAGCGGACCGAGGATGTTGAAAATGGTGCGCACGCCCAGCTCCTTGCGCACGGGCGCCACGTTCTTCATGGCGGGGTGGTGGTTGGGCGCGAACATGAAGCCGATGCCCACCTCGGCAATGCAACGGGCAATCTGCTCGGGCTTGAGATTGATGTGGATGCCCAGGGCCTCCATCACGTCGGCACTGCCGCTCTTGCTCGACACGCCCCGCCCGCCGTGCTTGCTGACCTTGGCGCCTGCGGCGGCGGCCACGAACATGGAGCAGGTGGAGATGTTGAAGGTGTTGGCACCGTCGCCGCCCGTGCCCACGATGTCCACCATGTGGGTGGCATCCTGGACTTGCACCTTGGTGGAGAACTCGCGCATCACCTGCGCGGCGGCGGTGATCTCGCCGATGGTTTCCTTCTTCACGCGCAGGCCGGTGATGATGGCGGCCGTCATGACGGGCGAGAGCTCGCCCTGCATGATCATGCGCATCAGGTGCAGCATTTCGTCGTGGAAGATTTCGCGGTGCTCGATGGTGCGCTGCAGCGCTTCCTGGGGGGTGATGGGCATGAAAATTTCTCCGCAGGGAAAGGGGTCAGGAGGCCGGCCGGTCGGTCAGCGCCAGCTTGAGTCCGAAGCCGATGAACATGGCGCCCGCCACGCGGTCGAGCCAATGCATGCCGCGCTGAATGGCCCCGGCACGCCTGGCCATCCACGCGGCGGCCAGCGCCCAGCCCGCGTTCACCGGAATGGCGTTGACGTTGAACAGCACGCCCAGCAGCACGAAGGCCAGGGCCTTGTTGTCGGTGCCCGGGGCGATGAACTGCGGCACGAAGGCGAGGAAGAACAGCGCCACCTTGGGGTTGAGCACGTTGGTCCAGAAGCCGCCGAGGAACACGCTGCGCAGCGAAGCCGCCACGGGCGGGGCCGACTGCGCGGCCGCGATGGCCGCGCCGTTGCCGCCGCCAGCGCGCGAGAACAGCATGCGCACGCCCATCCACAGCAGGTAGGCCGCCCCGGCCCACTTGAGCACGGTGAAGGCCGTGGCCGAGGCCGAGAGCAGCGCGCCCACGCCGACAGCGGCTGCAAACACATGCACAAAGCAGCCCGCCGTGATGCCCAGCCCCGCCACCAGCCCGGCGCGTGCGCCCGAGCGCAGCGCGTTCGACACGATATAGAGCACATCCGGCCCCGGCGTGAGGTTGAGCAGCCAGCCTGCGGCGATGAACACCAGCAGCTGCTGCGGCTCGATGATCACGCGCGCTGCTCCAGGAAGTTGCGCAGCATGGCGTGGCCGTGCTCGGTCAGGATGCTCTCGGGGTGAAACTGCACCCCCTCAATAGGCAGCTCCTTGTGGCGCACGCCCATGATCTCGCCGTCGTCCGTCCAGGCGGTGATCTCCAGCACGTCGGGGCAGCTCGCGCGCTCGATGGCCAGCGAGTGGTAGCGGTTCACCGTGAACTGCGCGGGCAGGCCCGCGAACACGCCCTTCTGCGTGGTGGTGATGACGCTGGTCTTGCCGTGCATGAGCTGCTGCGCGCGGATGATCTTGCCGCCAAAGGCCGCGCCGATGCTCTGGTGCCCCAGGCACACGCCCAGGATGGGCAGCTTGCCGGCGAAGTGCTGGATGGCCGCCACCGAGATGCCGGCCTCGGCAGGTGAGCAGGGGCCGGGCGACACTACCAGGCGGTCGGGCGCGCGCGCTGCCACGCCCTCGACGGTGATTTCGTCGTTGCGGAACACCTCCACCTGCGCGCCCAGCTCGCCGAAGTACTGGACGATGTTGTAGGTGAAGCTGTCGTAGTTGTCGATCATCAAGAGCTTCATGGCTGGCTCCCTTCCGAGGGCGTGCGCAGGCGCGCGAACTCGCGGTGTTCGAAGGCGATATAGGCCTCCATCATGCTGCGGTAGATGGCTTCGATCATGTCGGGCTCACCGCCTTCCTTTTGCGTCCGCGCACGCACACGCGCCACGATGGCCTCGATGCGCTTCTCGTCGCGCACCTGGGTGGCGTCCTTCTTGATGCGCGCGGCCTGCGTCATGTAGCCGCCGCGCGTCACCAGCAGGGGCACCAGCACGTCGTCGAGCGCGTCGATGTGGCGGCGCACGTCTTCCATGGTCGTGCAGTGCTGGGTGTTGTCGATCGCGCGGTTCATTCCAGTCCTTCCTCTACCAGTTCGGCGGCGCGCAGCAGGGCGCGGGCCTTGTGTTCGGTTTCCTTCCATTCCAGCTCGGGCACCGAGTCGGCCACCACGCCGGCCGCGGCCTGCACATACAGCGTGCCGTCCTTGACGATGGCGGTGCGGATGGCAATGGCCATGTCCATGTCGCCGGCGTAGCTGAGGTAGCCGCAGGCGCCGCCGTACAGGCCGCGCTTGGTGGGCTCGAGCTGGTCGATCAGCTCCATGGCATGCACCTTGGGCGCACCGGTGAGCGTGCCCGCCGGGAAGGTGGCCTTGAGCACGTCCATGCTGGTCATGCCGTCGTTGAGGATGCCCTCGACGTTGCTCACGATGTGCATGACATGGCTGTAGCGCTCGACGCAAAAGGCCTCGGTCACCTTGACGCTGCCGGTCTTGGCGATGCGCCCGATGTCGTTGCGCGCCAGGTCGATCAGCATGACGTGCTCGGCGCGCTCCTTGGGATCCTGAACCAGCTCCACCTCGGCCGCCTTGTCCAGCTCGGGCGTGGCGCCGCGCGGGCGCGTACCGGCCAGCGGGCGGATAGTGACCTTCTGGCCCTCGGGCGTGCTCTCCTGGCGCACCAGGATCTCGGGGCTGGCGCCCACCACATGGCTGTCGCCGAAGTGGTAGTAGTACATGTAGGGCGAAGGGTTGAGCGAGCGCAGCGCGCGGTACAGCGACAACGGCGACTCGGTGTAGCGCTTGTGGATGCGCTGCCCCACTTGCACCTGCATGAAGTCGCCCGCGGCAATCAGTTCCTTGGCGCGCTCGACGGCGGCCAGGTAGTCCTGCTTGGCGAAATCGCGCTGCGCCGGGTAGCCCTGTGAGGCCTGCACCTGCGGCGCGCTGACGGAGTACTTGAGCTGCTCGCGCAGCTCGCGCAGGCGCTTCTTGGCGTTGCTGTAGGCCTCGGGGCGCGCCGGGTCGGCATAGACGATGAGGTAGAGCTTGCCCGAGAGGTTGTCGATGACGGCCAGCTCTTCGCACTGCAGCAGCAGGATGTCGGGCATGCCCAGGGTGTCGGGCGGGCAGGAGTTTTCCAGCTTCTTCTCGATATGGCGCACCGCGTCGTAGCCGAAGTAGCCGGCCAGGCCGCCGCAAAAGCGCGGCAGGCCGGGGCGCAGCGCCACCTTGAAGCGCTTCTGGTAGTCCGCCACGAAGTCCAGCGGGTTGCCGCTGGCGCTCTCCACCACCTGGCCGTCGGTCACGACCTCGGTGACGGCAGCGGCGCCAAAGCCACGCGAGCGCAGCAGGGTGCGCGCGGGCAGGCCGATGAAGCTGTAGCGGCCGAAGCGCTCGCCGCCCACGACGGATTCGAGCAGGAAGCTGTATTTGCCGCCATCCTTGCTGTGGGCCAGCTTCAGATAGAGCGACAACGGGGTTTCGAGGTCGGCAAATGCTTCCGCCATGAGCGGAATGCGGTTGTAGCCTTCGCGGGCAAGGCTTTGGAATTCAAGTTCGGTGATCACGGGGGAGTCTCCCTGCTCGGGCAGCGCGCAGGCCAAGGGTGTGGCGCACTGCAGTTCATGGGGGGCCGAAGAGGCCCAGGGCGCACGCCGGGGTCGTCCCGGGTGCCATCAGGTGTTCAGGCAGACAGGCTTACGCCAGGGCCAGGCTCCCCGGTCGCTGCGACCTGTGATGAACACGCGGTGAATGAACATGCTTAAAGTGTAGCAAATGCGCCCAAGGCCCGGGCACGCGCAGGTGGCACGACACCGCCTGATACATGGGCACTGCTCGCAAACCCTGATGCGCGTTTCGAAACACTTTGCAACAATAGAAAGCGAACGCTCGTTCTTTTTTAAAGGATTGATATGCCTAAAGCCCTGCGCAACCTACTCATCGCCGTCGGCCTGTGCTGGAGCACCGCTGCGTTTGCCGCAGTCGAGCTCTCCGGCATCAAGGTGCAAGACTCCATCACCGTCGCGGACACCAAGCTGCAACTCAATGGTGCGGGCATCCGCTACAAGGGCCCCTTCAAGGTGTACGTGGGCGACCTCTACACCACCCGCCCGGTCAAATCGCTCGACGAGCTGATCGCCGCGCCTGGCCCCAAGCGGCTGGGCATGACTTTTCTGCGTGAAATGAATTCGGCCGAGTTCGGCAAACTGCTGACGCGCGGGATGGAAGACAACGTGAGCAAGGGCGAACTGTCCAAGATCATTCCGGGCATGATCAAGATGGGAGACATCTTTGCCGCGGTCAAGTCGTTTTCGCCCGGTGAAACCTGCGCGCTGGAATGGGATCCCGCCAAGGGACTGAGCATCTATGCCAAGGGCAAGTTGCAGGCCGAGCCGTTCAAAGACCCCGCCTTCTTCCGCGCACTCATGTCCATCTGGTTCGGTCAGAGCCCGGCCGACTGGAAGCTCAAGGATCAATTGCTCGGCGCCGAGTGATGCAGCCCGCCCCTGCCGCCGCCCCACGAGACGGCAGGGGGCTGCTACCGATGGCAAATGTCGCCTATCCGACAGTCTCTAGAGAAATACGCCTAGACACCCTTACACCCCCCTGCGTTACCCTCCACTGTGTCTGCCTGGGACGGATCCGTCCCTCGCACCCAAAGCATCTCAGCCCATCTGCAAGGTGCAGTTTCCGGGGCTACCCCAGCCTGGAATCCGCGGCGACCTGACACATCGCCTTCGCATTTTTTGCCATTCCTTGCGTACGAGATCACCATGAATATCAGCAACCTCCGCGTCGGCCCCCGTCTGGGTCTGGGTTTTGGCGTCATCCTGCTCATTACCGCGCTGATTGCACTCACCGGCATCTGGCGCATCGGGGCCCTCAAGGACGCCAGCGAGCGTGTGGCCACGCGTGAAATCGAGCAGCGCACGCTGGTGGACGACTGGGCCGCCGACATCCGCCTGAACTGGGTGCGCACCGAGGCCTTCCTCAAGGCCATCGACCCCGGTTACATGGAAAAGCTCACCACCGACACGCAGGCCACCAACACAGCGTCGGAGACCAAGGCCAAGCGCATCGAGGAACTGGTGCAGAACGAAAAGGGCAAGGCCATGCTGGCCACCATTGCCGCAGCGCGCACCGCCTACAGCGGCAAACTGGCTGAAATCCGCGACCTGCACCGGGGTGGCGAGCCCAATGTGCCCACCATGGTGGACAACGACCTGAGACCCCTGGCGGACAAATACCTCCATTCGCTCGACGAACTGCGCAGCTTCATGGCCGCCCAGCTCGACGAGAGCCAGCGCGACACCTCCACCATGGCCGGTGCCAGCCAGATGCTGCTGGGAGCCGGCGCTGTGATCGCCATTGTGCTGGGGGCACTGCTGGCGACCATCGTTACGCGTTCCATCGTCAAGCCCGTGCAGCAAGGGCGGCTGGCGGCCGAAAAGATCGCCGATGGCGATCTGACGCAGGTGCTGGACACCCGGGCGACCGACGAAACGGGCCAGTTGCTGCACGCCCTGGCCACCATGCAGGGCAAGCTGGCCACCATCGTCAGCAACGTGCGCCGCAATGCCGAGGGCGTGGCCACCGCCAGTGCCGAAATCGCGCATGGCAACAACGACCTGTCCGCCCGCACCGAGCAGCAGGCCAGCGCCCTGGAGCAGACCTCGGCCTCCATGGAGCAGCTGGGCTCGACTGTGCGCCAGAATGCCGACAACGCCCGCCAGGCCAACCAGCTGGCCATGAGCGCTTCCACCGTGGCTGCGCAGGGGGGCGATGTGGTGGCCCAGGTGGTGCAGACCATGAAAGGCATCAACGACAGCAGCCGCAAGATTGCCGACATCATCAGCGTGATCGACGGCATTGCCTTCCAGACGAACATCCTCGCGCTCAATGCGGCCGTCGAGGCTGCCCGCGCAGGCGAACAGGGCCGGGGCTTTGCCGTGGTGGCCAGCGAGGTGCGCAGCCTGGCCGGGCGCAGCGCCGATGCGGCCAAAGAAATCAAGGCCCTGATCGGCACCAGTGTGGAGCGGGTCGAGGCAGGCTCGGCCTTAGTGGACCGCGCGGGCACCACCATGACCGAGGTGGTGCAGGCCATTCGGCGCGTGACCGACATCATGGGCGAGATCAGTGCCGCCAGCAGCGAGCAGAGCACCGGTGTGGCCCAGGTGGGCGAAGCCATCACGCAGATGGATCAGGCCACCCAGCAGAACGCGGCGCTGGTCGAAGAAAGTGCCGCCGCTGCCGACAGCCTGCGCGCACAGGCTGCGCAACTGGTGGAAGCCATGGCGGTTTTCCACACCGGCACAGGCAGCAGTGCTGCCGCCCGGTCCCGCATGCAGGATGCCTCGGCACGCAGCAGCGCGCCCGTGCCCTCTCCCCAGGCCCGACCGCTGGCATCAAACGCGGCACCACGGCAGCTCGGCAATAGCGCGGCCTGAAATCAAATAACCCCCTGTGGCGCTTCGCGCCTTCCCCCTTTCTGTCGCGCTGCGCGCGGGAAGGGGGACGCCCCCAGCGCGGCGGGGCGGCCCTTGCGCGGGGGCCGCTGGGATGGACTGCGCCCGATTCATACGCCACGGGTGATGCGACGCACCATGCCGCACCGTATGAAGACGCCTGTCCGCTGGGAGCCTCAGGCCGTTGCCGGTACGAGTTCGTGCAGCGCTTCAACCCAGCCATCCGCATCCACATCGCGGACCGGCTGGCCGTGGTTGTAGCCATACGTCACCAGCACCACGGGGCAACCGGCAGCGCGTGCGGCCTGCGCGTCGTTGCTCGAATCGCCCACCATCAGCGTGCGCGCGGGCTCGGTGCCCAAGGCCTCGCAGGTCTTGCGCAGGGGCAGCGGATCAGGCTTTTTGCGCTCAAAGGCATCCCCGCCGAAAACGCAGTCAAAAAATGAATCCAGCCCCTTGCTGCGCAGTAGCGGCACGGCAAAGGCCGTGGGCTTGTTCGTCAGGCAGGCCAGCCGTAGTCCCGAAGCGCGCAGGGCCTGGAGCCCTTCCACGACACCGGGGTAGACGCTCGCAAACTGTCCGTTGATGGCCAGGTAGTGCCGCTGGTAGCTGGGCCATGCACGGACATAAAGCGCTTCCATTTCCATAGCTTCTGGCGCTTTTCCTGCTTGCGTCAGGACGTGATTGAGCACTGAACGCAGCAGGTGTTCGGAACCCTTGCCCACCATGCGCTCGATGTGCTGCGCCGCAATGGGCGGCAACTCCAGATCGCGCAGCATGCGGTTCAGTGCCTCGGCAAAGTCACCGAGCGTGTCCACCATGGTGCCATCGAGGTCGATGATGGCGGCGTCACAAAGAGCAATGTTCATTCGACTGTGTAGATTGCATCACACGCCCTGCACATGACAGATGGTGACGCCGGAGTGATATCACCGGGGCCGCACCTCGGCTCTCTGAGCGGCAGAGTCAGAGGAATTCCACCTGAGTGACGACGAGCACGCCTTCAAGCACCTTGCTGCCAGATACACGAACGCGGACGCCATTGCGCATGCCGAGCGATGTTCCATTGACAAAGGACACATTGGAACCGCTGGCATCGGCCAGTTGCCCATTGACGCGGAAGTTGGATAAAGATTGGTACTGCGCCACCGGACCCGTCGCCTCATACACCACAGGGCCCCCGGTACCTGGAACATGACGGATGCGCAACCGCTCGGCCACCAACTGCCCTTGCACCATGCGCCCGACCACATCCAGCTTGACGCCATTGCCGATGGAGGAGGCGGGCCCGCCGGTAATCTGCGCAGTGGCCGCATTTACCCGCACGCCTTGCAGCGTGAACAACTGTGGCGAGGTGAAATTCTCCACAATGCCCAGCAACACCACCGGTGAATTCGTGCTGTCGGGCAGACCGTGCCCACGCCGTATTTCCGAGGCGACAAAAGCACCGTTTCCTGTTGCAGGTACGCCCTGAACATAGACGGGAACCCCATCGCTCAGCGCCGCCGCAGACCAACCGGAAGCAAAATGTGCCTGTCCATATGACACTGCCATGCCGTTGAGCTGAAAGCTCTTGGCCGCCCGGTTCAACCCTTGTACAGAACCCCACATGCGCTGGGTTGTGGCAGCAGCAATCCATTGAACCCGGGTTGCACGCATGCGTCCTGAACTTTCAGGCAGTGCGTGCACCTGTACGTTCTGCTCCGGCTTGAGCGCATCCAGCCCCGACAGCCCGGCATACAGGGTTGCATCGTCCACGGACACACGCACGCCCACCACCTCAAACCAGCCTGCGGCCGCATTCACGGCAGTCACCGGGCCGCGTAGTTCGGGCACCGACAACACATGGGTCGCCACACCGGACTGCAGCGTCGCATCCACGCTGCCACGCACGATGACTGTCATTCCCAACTCAAGGCCTGCGACGTCCTCTGCCACCGTCTGAGTGGCATCCGTATTGAAACGAACGCCATTGACGATGATGCTACCCCAACCATCGGCCGAACCGATCCCGGCGGCATCGGCAGAAATGCCCGTTCCGCCGGATCCAACACCTCCCGAATCAGAAGGGCCACTGGCAGTCCCTTCGCCGGAGCCAATGCCCGTTCCGCCGCCGGCATCTCCTGTGCCTGTGCCTGTGCCTGTGCCTGTGCCTGTGCCTGTGCCTGTGCCTGTGCCTGTGCCTGTGCCTGTGCCTGTGCCTGTGCCT
>MESL01000002.1:49592-162528 GCA_001770955.1 Burkholderiales bacterium RIFCSPLOWO2_12_FULL_65_40
GCCTGTGCCTGTGCCTGTGCCTGTGCCTGTGCCTGTGCCATCCCCGACATCTGCACCTGTTCCAGCACCAGTACCTACACCAGCGCTAGCACCGCCGCCATCTGGAGCACTCACAGAGGCGCCGCTACCACCACATCCGGTGAGCCCCAAGGCAATCGACAATAAAACAGAATTCAGCCAGACTTTCATGTGCTTTCCTGATGAGTCGCCAGTTCATCGCTCCCTAGGGAAGGCGTATCAGCGATCAAGCCACGCCCGCTCTCGTCTTCATAGTACGTGTACACCCCGACTCGGATGCGCGCGGTGCCAGAGCCCTCCGCATGCTGATAAGCCTGCGTCATCTCCTTGACCAACTTGTAATGCACGGCATCCCAGTGCTCACGGGCCAAACGATGAATGCGCTCACACTCCTGCAACGGGATTCCTGTTGCAAATACGGCTCGCTCCAACATGCGAGGCTCCCGACCAAGGGTGTTGCCCACCGCCGCCAGTAGATGATCCCTGGCATTGTCGCCCACAAAGGCCAGCATGTCGCGCAGGCTGTCCACCGGAACAAAAGAATCACCCCGAAGTTCGACCGATTCGCCTTGCACATCGACCATGCCCAAGCGCACCAGCTCCTCCAGAACGGCCCGGTGGTGGACATCACCCCGCGCCGCCAAGCGGGCCAGCAACTCAAATGAGGGGCCATCACCGCAATCCATGATGGGCAAGCGACGGCGCTCCGGATCATCAGTGACCAGTTGCAACCACGCCGTATAGGCCTTGGTGACAGCAGAACCTTCCGTATGCGGCAAGGTATCGCGCGTTTCACGCACCCGCGCCGTGACTTCCTTGCGGTTCAGACCCGTTGTCATGGATAGCTGACTCAGGTTGGGATGCCCTACCCCCTTGGCATTCCAGAGGTGACGGGCCTCCTCTAGCAACAGCTGGCGCAGCACATCCTCTAACTGCACGTGCTTGAGCCCCATGGCCAACGCCAACCGTACCGCTGGCCGCAGTATCCGGGCAATGGCTGACTGGGTCCAGGACAAACGCTCGTGCATGAAAGTTCGGGAAAAAGCGGATTGTGCGTGGTTTTACGTATGTGGAGCCCATTCCGCTTACCGTTGCACACAAAAGCAACACTAATTGCCCGAACACATGAAATCAGGCAATTCCGTTTATCTACCGAATTGCGCCGCTCATCCTTGTTGGGACTACACTTCATTGATATGTGATTTTTTCCCATGTACATTTTGCAAAACACAGGAGTGATAGGCACGTAGCCATTCACATCCCAGGAGGATCCAAATGCAGCGAAACGCTGGCTTCACTCTCATTGAAATGCTGATCACGGTCGCAGTGCTCAGCATATTGGCGGCCATTGCATACCCCTCTTATCAGGATCAGGTTCGCAAGTCCCGTCGCGCAGAAGCGCAATCCTTGCTGATGGACATCGGAACCCGCCAACAGCAGCGCCTGCTGGATGTACGCAGCTACGCGGCATCGACAGCTGAGTTGAACGTCAACATGCCATCGTCTGTGAGGCCGCACTACACCATCACTATGGTGGCGCCTGCGAGCACCCCTCCCTCTTTCACCGTCACGGCCACTCCAAAGCCCGGTCAAGACAAAGACAAGTGCGGAACGTTGACCCTGAATAACGCTGGAGCCAAGACCCCGGCCAGTGGCTGTTGGTGACAGGAGCAAGGCCATGCATGCCCACCTTTCACGCACGCGCCATGTCAGCCGAGGCTTCACGTTGATTGAGTTGATGATCACCGTGGCGGTGCTCGCCGTGCTGGTGGCCATCGCTGCGCCGTCTTTCCGGGAGATCCTGGAATCACAGCGTATGCGTGCTGCTGCTTTCGACCTCATGGCGGACCTGACATTGGCACGTAACGAAGCGCTGAAGCGCGGCAACATCCCCGCGCCAGTGACTCTGACCCCCGCATCTGCCAACTGGGTAGAGGGCTGGAGCATGACCGTCGGCACGGAAGTTCTCAGCCAGAGAAACAAGGTGGGGTCGGGCGTGACGCTGATCGGCCCCGCCACTCTCACCTTCGACCGCAACGGACGCGTTTCCAACACCACCGATGTGACAAGGTTCTCCCTGACCAACACCAGCGGCAAGCGCAAGCGCTGCATCTCTCTAGACCCCTCTGGCCGCCCCAAGAGTTCGACCACGGAGTGCCCGGCATGACGACGCAGAATGCAACCCAACAAGGTGTCGCCCTGATCGAGGCATTGATCGCCATGCTGATCGTGGCATTTGGCGTGCTGGGCTTTGTCGGTCTGCAGGCCCGGACCACCGTGGCGAATCTGGAGGGCTACCAGCGCTCGCAGGCACTGATTTTGGTCAACGACATGGCCGAGCGCATGAACCTCAACCGGGCCAATGCGATGTCGTACGTGAGCAATAACATCGGCGCCACCGATCCCGGCAACTGCAGCGGTTCTGCCCTGACCGCAGCTCAAAAAGACCTTTGCGAATGGGCAGCGCTCATTCGGGGCGCCGCCGAAACGCAGGGATCTACCCAGGTCGGTGCCATGCTCAATGCGCGCGGTTGCATCACGAACCCAGCCGCCAACCAGTATCTCCTCGCGCTGGCTTGGCAAGGAGTCCAGGCCAGCGGGGCACCCGTGAACACTTGCGGCAAGGACGCCTACAGCAGCGAAGACATGCGCCGCGTTGTCACAGTGGTCGTACAGATCGCCAACCTGTCTCCTCCGGCTGCACCATGAAACTCAACACTTCCTCCTATCGCCATGCGTCTCTGCTCCGGGCTTCCGCCCGAGTGCGGGGTTTTTCGCTGGTCGAGCTTATGGTGGGCATGGCCATCGGTCTGGTGCTGATCGCCGGCCTGTCCCTGCTTTTCGCCAACACCAGCCAGTCGGGCAATGAACTGAACAAGAGCATTCGGCAAATCGAGAACGGTCGCTACGCCATGGACCTGCTGCACGACGATCTGATGCTGGCTGGCTACTATGGTGAAGTCCCGTCAGACAGTCTGGCCACATCCAGCCCCGACCTGTGTGCGACAAGTGGCGCAATCACCCTCGGCTGGGACACCACAATCCCAAGCACACCGCAGGTTCCACCACCCATCGTGGGCCTATCCGACAGCGAGGCCTCGGCACTCACATGCCTTCCCAACCGACTGGCTGGCACCCGTGCGTTTGCGGTTCGTAGACTGGACACGGATACCGTGGCACCCGACTCCATCAAGACAACCGATGTTTTGTATGTGCAGACATCCCGCTGCGTGTCCGATCCGGCAACATCCCCCTTCATTGCATCCGCTGACCCCAACGCACTGACACTTAAAGAAAAGGACTGCGCCACACTGAGCTCCGCTCGCAAATACATCTCGCGCATTTACTACATCGCAAGTTGCAGCGAATGCGGCACAGGCGCAGATACAGTGCCCACGCTGAAAATGGCGGAGTTGCGTGACAGCAAGATGGATGTTATTCCGCTGGCCGAGGGTATTGAGAACATGGTTCTCGAATACGGATTCGACACCACAGACCCGCTGGATCCTGACCCCGCTACCAATGCCAGCAAAGGGGTGCCAGACACCTTCCTGACTGCCCTCAGTGGCACCGTGGGTGCTCGCGATAACAACTGGGCCAATGTCGTCGCTGCACGTGTGCATCTGCTATCGCGCACAACCGAGCAGTCCAGGGGCTACAACGACACAGGGAAGGACTATGTCCTCGGCCCAGTCACCATCAATGGCGATACCAGCGGCTTCAAACGCCGGGTATATACCAGCACCGTGCGCATCATCAACGTCGCTGGCCGACGTGAGACGCCTCCACCAGCTCCAGCGGCTTCATCATGAAAACCAACGCATCCCAACGTGGCGCCACTTTGGTGGTGGCATTGATCTTTTTGGTTCTGATGAGCCTTTTTGCCATCAGCGCGTTCAATAGTTCCAGCAGCAACCTGCGCATTGTGGGCAACAGCCAGGCGACTCAGGAAAGTCTCTCTGCGGCCCAGATGGCGGTGGAGTCCACCATCAGCACCCCAGAGTTCCACAAGAACCCCTTGGGCGTCGCCGCAGTACCGATCAATGTGGACATGAACGGTGATGGAACACCGGAATACACAGCGTCGATCAAACCGGCCCCCAACTGCTACCGCGCCAAACCCATCCTGCCCAGCGAACTACCGGCCGCTCCCAAAAACGCCGCAACGGCTGACATCTGGGCACCCTGCAGGCCGCCCGTCCGGTCGGGCGGAACGTTTATCGACTCCGAAGCCCCGGTAACGAGCACGGATCCGGAGAGTTGCGCCAACAGCGAATGGAATGTCCGTGCCGAAGTCACTGACGCAGCCACGCAAACACAGGTCTCGGTGAACCAGGGCGTGGCCGTGATTGTCTTCGGCAATGAAGTTTCGACTTACTGCACCAAATAAAAGCGAGGACCGCAATATGTCACACACTCATTCTTTCAGCATGCGTTCATGGGCCACTCTGACGTTCGGCCTTGCGCTGTCGTTTCCTGCTTTCTCGCAATTTACCAGCGACATAGACGTCTACACGAGTGCCGGCTCTGGCTCGGTGTCGAACGTGCTTTTCGTTCTCGATAGCTCCGCCAATTGGAATGCGAACTTGAAGCATGACTGCGTCTATGCCGATGGCAGTGGAGCACCCAGCAAAGGTCCAACCAAAGGCGGGATGGAGCAATGTGCGCTGTATAACGTCATAAATTCCCTCCAACCAAATGCCGATGGTTCTGCGCCTTTCAATATCGGTTTCATGGTTTTCAATGAGACCAATGTAGATACAGGGGCACGTGTCATTCAAGCACTGACCCCTCTCACTTCCACTGGCAAGGAAACGTTGAAGACGTTTATCAAAAAACTTGATCAAAACCAGTCGCCGGCGCCCACATCGTATGCGTTGGCAATGCATGAGGCGGGCCTGTATTTTTCACAAGAATCGCCATTCTCGGGCCAACGGGTCGGTGTATTGCCATACGACCGGAATGCGTTCAATGGTGGCAAATATGCACTCCCCTTCGGGTCGGATTGTGGGAAAAATTACATCATTATGATCGCCAATGGCCCACCACAGGGGGATCAAACCAAAAACGAAGTCATGCAGGCCATGCTTGCCGCGTCGGGCGGCAGTACCGCGCCGATCACCTACCCTGCAGGCACTGTAGACCCCAAGGATGCCGCCAACTGGACTGATGAGTACGCGCGCTTCCTCAATGGAAACCTCCGCAGCAGCACAGCCACATCAGCTCTCGCTACCACCTATGCCATCGCGGTCACGGGAGCCTCAAGCGATAAGGCTAGTTATCCGAATATTTTCCAAGGCGTTGCGAATGCTGGGGGTGGAGATTTTTATGAAGCCAAGAATTCTCTCGCACTAACCATCGCGCTAGGCAATATATTTAGCCAATTACAGGCCCAAAACAGCGTATTTTCTTCCGCAAGCCTGCCGGTTAGCGTGAATTCACGCGGCACGTATCTGAATCAGGTTTTCATGGGCATGTTTCGCCCCGATGGAGACTCAAACCCCCGCTGGCGCGGCAACCTCAAGCAATATCAGTTTGGCTATGACGCCATCAATGATTCGCTATTTTTGGCAGACTCCTCAGCCACTCCCCAATCAGCGATCAATAGTGCCACCGGATTTATTTCTCCTACCGCAATTTCATTTTGGACCGAAACCAGCACTTTCTGGTCCAACCAAGAAATGGGAACCCCTCCAAGCCCATCGGACTCACCCGATGGAGAGGTCGTTGAAAAAGGCGGGGCAGCCCAACAAATTCGCACGGCTTATGCTACGAGCCAGTCCGCACGAAAAATATACACCTGCCTCAGCTGTGCCAAAGACACTAATCTGGCAACCTCTTCCACCGCGCAATTCTCTACCGCCAACAGCAACAGCATGGTCACGATTGCTGCGGACAGCACCGAACGCGATCTGATCATCGGCTGGGTACGCGGTACGGACAACGCGGGTGACGAAAAAGGCCCGGGCGCTCCTACCACCATTCGCCCCAGCGTTCATGGGGATGTGCTGCACTCACGCCCCGCAGTGGTCAACTACGGCACCGCAAAAGCTCCTAATATTGTAGTTTTCTACGGTGCCAACGACGGTTTGCTCCGTGCGGTGAATGGCAACAAAACGGGGACCGGTGCTGGCCAGGAACTGTGGGGCTTCGTTCCAGAGGAACACTTCGGCAAACTCAAGCGCCTGCGGGATAACAGCCCCGAGGTCCGCATATCCACCACCACAATCAACGCGGCAGATCCCAAGCCGCCTTTGCTGAAGGATTATTTCGTTGACGGCTCAATCTCCGTCTACCAAAAAGTGGACAAGGACGGCAACAACACGAAGGTCTACCTCTATTTCACCATGCGTCGGGGCGGGCGTTTCCTCTACGCACTGGATGTCACCAACCCTGCCGAACCCAAGTACCTGTGGCGTCGTTCGCACACCGAAACCGACTTTGCCAAGCTGGGCCAGACATGGTCTGAACCACGTGTGGCCAAGCTGAAGGGCAGGACTGATCCAGTGATCGTGATGGGCGGCGGCTACGATGCTGCTGCAGAAGACTTGGCCACACCGGGCACCACCACGATGGGCAACGCCGTTTTCGTGCTCGACGCCTTCGATGGAACACTGATCAAACGCTTCGATACCACCCGAAGCGTTCCAGCCGACGTTGGCCTAATGGACTCCGATCTGGATGGCTTTACCGATCGCGCCTATGCGGTGGATACCGGTGGCAATATCTACCGCATCGATTTCGAAACCAGTTCATCGACCGACAAAAGTGTCTGGGACATCTACAAACTGGCCGAACTGGGCGGAGGCGCCCAGCGCAAATTCTTCTTCGCGCCCGATGTGGTTCCCACCCCGACATTCACGGCGATCCTGGTGGGTTCGGGTGATCGCGAAAAGCCCCTGAAACCGGATGGCTCGGACGCGTTCTTCACGGTATACGACGACCGCATGGCCAAGGGAACGCCAGCCTCGTCCACCACGATCACCTCGGTAGGCAAGGTGGGCACGACCCAGAACATGGATGCGGGCTGCTACATCGAGCTGGCCTCCGGTGAAAAGGTGGTGAACGCAGCGACAACCTTCCGAGGCGTAACCTACTTTGGAACACACAATCCGAACCCGAATCCCGACAAGCCTAAGCTGACATGCACCGCTGATCTTGGAACGGCCAAGAGTTATGCAGCCCCCCTGTTCTGCCGTAACCCTTACTCCGAGGAGTTGAAGGGCGGAGGCCTACCTCCTAGCCCGGTGGCGGGGTTCGTGGAAATCACCTATACGCCCCCAGGCAGCAGTGAATCGGTGACCACACAAAAAGACTTCATCATTGGCGCACCCAACACGAAGAAGTCAGCCATTGAAACTGGAAAGTCCACGGGCGCCCTGAGCACGCCACGCAAGCGCCGTTACTGGTACCAGGAGAATGCCCGCTAAGCTTGGGCCAGATGCCAACGACAAGGGCCGACGGATCGTCGGCCCTTTTTCATGGAGGCACAGAATGGGAGGCTACGTCAGGCGCCCAGCTGCCCCCGCATGGCATCGATCACACCCCGGTAGTCGGGCTTGCCAAAAATCGCGCTGCCCGCCACGAAGGTGTCGGCTCCGGCATCAGCCACGCGGCGGATGTTGTCTTGCTTGATGCCGCCATCGACTTCGAGGCGGATGTCCTTGCCGCAGGCGTCGATGCGTTTGCGCACGGCCTCGATCTTGCGCAGGGCCGAGTCGATGAAGCTCTGGCCGCCAAAACCCGGGTTGACGCTCATGATGAGAATGAGGTCGATGTCGTCGATCACCCAGTCGAGCACATCCAGCGGCTCGGCGGGATTGAAAACCAGGCCGGGCTTGACGCCCTTGGCGCGAATCGCCTGGATGCTGCGATGCACATGGCCTGAGGCGTCCGGGTGGAAGCTGATGTAGTCGGCACCCGCCTCGGCAAAGGCCGCAGCAAGCGCGTCCACGGGCTGGATCATCAGGTGCACGTCGATCGGCACGGCCAGGCCGGCGGGCGTCTTGGCGTGCGGCTTGAGCGCCTGGCACACCATGGGTCCGAAGGTGAGGTTGGGCACGTAATGGTTGTCCATCACGTCGAAATGGATCCAGTCGGCACCGGCGGCGATGACGCTCTGCACCTCTTCGCCCAGACGGGCGAAATCGGCGGACAGGATCGAAGGGGCAATGCGGAAGGTACGGCTCATACCGCCATTGTCGCAGTTACCATGCGCCCCATCATGTCCAAGTACCAGTTCGACGTCGAGGTGCAGCCGCAATACCTGCCCGGGCAATCCAGTCCCGATGCAGGCGTATTCAGCTTTGCCTACACCATCACCATCACGAACGCGGGCGACGTGCCGGCGCAACTGATTTCACGCCACTGGGTCATCTCTGACGCCCAGGGGCACACCGAGGAAGTCAAGGGCCTGGGCGTGGTGGGGCAACAACCGCTGCTCAAGCCTGGCGAATCCTTCCAGTATTCCAGTGGCTGCCGTTTGCGCACGCCCACGGGCACCATGCACGGCAGCTACCACTGCGTGGCCGAAGATGGCGAAGCCTTCACCGCACCGATTGCAATGTTCCTGCTCGAAGCGGTGGACACCGGTGGGGCGGGTCAACCGCTGGGCGGCCGGGTGCTGCATTGAACCGCGCACCCACCAACCTGACCTCCCTGCTGTCGACATTGGACGCCGGGGCCGGTCTGGCGCAGCGCCACCTTTGGCTGGTGAACCTGCTGACATGGATCCGGGGGCCACAAGAGTCGGTACCCGCCGCATTGGGCCGGGTCCAGCTCTTTCTGGATGCGCTGGAGGCCGAACCCGAACTGCAGAGCCGGCTGCGCGCCTGGTGGGTCACGCTGGTGGACACGGTGGACATGACCCCGCTGCTCGCCGATTTCGGGTTTGCTCCCCGCACGGCCCTGGTGAGTGAAGTGGCCGAACGCCTGCGCTGCAAGCTCCTGCCTGGCAGCCCGGAGACCATCGATGCCGCCGAGCTTTTCAGCCTGGCCCTGCCCAGTGCCTTTGATGCGCAATGGCTGGGCGCCTTGCCCGAGGCAAACCTGCTCCGGCTCGTGGCGCTGCTGTCGGACGGCCCGGGGCATGACTCGCGCTGGCAGAAGGTGCTGCTCGACGCCATCACCTACTGCGCGGGGCAGATCCTGTCGACCGGCTTCGCGCCCGAATTGCGCCTGCGCATGAGCGAGCAAGCCCGCGCGACCCAGCCGTTTCACGCACTGATCCGCGATGTGGAAAGCCTGCGCGTCGAGGTGCTGCACGGCCTGCGCACAAGCGACCGGCGCGACGCAGCCGCGCAGCGCCTGCGCGAGCGGCTCGAAGCCTGCCGCGCAGCCACGGCCACGGTGTACCAGCATTTGGAGGACAACGGCATCTCGGTGGGTCTGGTCTTTCGCCTGCGCCAGTTGCGCGCGCGCATTCTTCGCGTGCGCGCACTGCTTGATTGCCTGCTCTCGCCCACCCCTGCCATCAGTGCCACCCGGCTTCTGGCCCACCTGGTGCAGGTCGGTCAGGAGCGGCGCAGCCTGCGCGCGCTGCTGGCCAGCAATTCATCCCTCCTGGCGGCCAAGGTGGCCGAGCGCAGTGCCGAAACGGGTGAACACTACATCACACGCACCCCGGCCGAATACCGGGCCATGCTGGGCAAGGCCGCTGGCGGCGGCGCCGTGATGGCATTCACCACCCTGATCAAGTTCGGGCTCTATGCGCTGGCCCTGTCGGCGTTCTGGGGCGGGTTCTGGGCGGGGGTGAATTACGCCGCAAGCTTTGTGCTCATCCAGCTGCTGCATTTCACGGTGGCCACCAAACAGCCAGCCATGACGGCACCCGCGATGGCGGCCAAGCTTCAGGAACTCGATTCCGCTGACTCCGTGCAGGCCTTTGTGGACGAAGTCAGCCACCTGGTGCGCTCACAGGTGGCTGCGGTGCTGGGGAACGTGCTCGTGGTCTTTCCGGCCGTGCTGGGGCTGTGCACGCTCTGGGCCCTGGTCAGTGGAGGCCCCACCCTCAGCGCGGACAAAGCCATGCAGGTCTTCGAATCACTGCACCTGCTCGGGCCCTCGGTACTGTTTGCCGCCTTCACCGGCGTCCTGCTGTTTGCATCCAGCATCATCGCGGGCTGGACCGAAAACTGGTTCGTACTGCACCGGCTCGATTCGGCCATGCGCTACAACCCACGCATCACGCACTGGCTGGGCGGCGAACGTGCCGCGCGCTGGGCGGGTTTTCTGCGCGAAAACATCTCGGGCTTTGCCGCCAACATTTCGCTGGGCTTCATGCTCGGACTGATTCCGGTTTTTGCCCACTTTTTCGGACTGGGCCTGGATGTCCGCCATGTCACTCTGTCCTCGGGCCAGATCGGGGCCGCCAGTGCCACACTCGGCCTGGAGGTGCTTCATCTGCCCGCGTTCTGGTGGGCCGCGGCAACGATTCCGCTGCTCGGCGCCCTGAATGTGGCGGTGAGCTTTTACCTGGCCTTCGGGCTGGCCCTGCGCGCCCGCAATGTGAGTGGCAGCTACCGCTCACGCATTTACACTGCCATCCGTGCGCGCCTGCGCACGGCTCCATTGAGCTTTTTCATGCCGGTACGCCGGGCCTCCTGAACGGGAAGGCGCACGGCGCATGCGATGCAAGGATATCCCCTGGTCCTACAGGGACACCGTGTTTCCGCGTGTAAATTAAGGCACCGCCCAGGCGTTGTGGCCCATGCCCTGCTACCGCAGGACGCACAGCCCACCCGCCTGTCCGCCCCCCCGGGCCACACCCGAACGACGGAGAGGACACATGACATGAACGAAATTCTGAGCTTCTGGGCGCAATGGCTGCGACCCTCGGCCGGACTGCCCACGGTGCAATGGTCGCTGCTGCTGGCCGTGGCCGCCATCACCGGTTACCTGTTTCAACGCCATATTGGTCTGCCCAAGGTGGTGGGTTATTCGCTGGTGGGCACCGTGGCCGGTCTGGCGGGTTTCAGCGGCGTGGTCTGGCCGCTGCAGGGCATTGGGCTGTTTCTGCTGGAGCTGGGTATTGCCATCGTGCTGTTCGAGTGCGGCGGGCGCATCCCGCTGCGCTGGTTCCGCCACAACCCCATGGTGCTGGTGCAGAGCATTGCCGAGTCGGCGCTGACCTATTTCGCGGTGTTCTGGGTGCTGCTGTGGCTCGACGTTCCCGAGCGCGCCGCCGGTCCGCTGGCTCTGGTGGCGCTGGCGGCCTCGCCCGCCGTGCTTACGCGCGTGGTGGCCGACACCCGCGCGGCCGGACCGGTGACCGAGCGCGCCATCGTGCTGGCCACCCTCTCGACGCTGTACGCGCTGACGCTGGGCAGCGCGCGCGCCGAACTCATCAACCGCAGCACCATCACCTTCATGGACACGGTCTATCCGGTGATGGTGGTTCTGGGCGTCTCCATCATTGTGGCGGCGGTGCTGGCATTGGTGCTGCGCATGGCATTGCGTGTCATGAGCCCGACAAGCGAGAACACCTCCATGCTGCTGCTGGCGCTGGTGGCGGCTGCCACCGCCGTGGCGGCGCACATGGGCGGCTCGGCGCCGCTGGCGGCGCTGCTTGCGGGCATGCTGCTCAAGCAGCTCAACCCCCGCCCCTGGGCCTGGCCACGCCAGCTGGGCAATGCCTCGTCGATGCTGACCATGCTGATGTTCGTGCTGGTGTCCACCGTGGCCGCCCAGGCCGACTGGAGTGGCCCCGTGGCCGGCGTGGTGCTGGCCCTGATCGCGGTGCGCCTCGTGGCCAAGGCCCTGGGCGTGGCGCTGGGCAATGTGGGCAGCGGCACCAGCTGGCAGCAGGCCCTGTGGGTGGGCTGCGCGATGACGCCGATGTCGTCCATCGCGCTCCTGATCGCCTCGCAGTTCGTGCTGGCCTCGCCCTCCACGGGCCATCTGATTGCCCGCGTCGCCCTGCCCGCCATTTTGCTGATGGAGGTGCTCGGCGCGGTGATTGCCACCATCGCCATCTACCGTGCGGGAGAGAGTTCCAAGCCCTGGGCGCCCCTGGCCCGAGGCAACAACGGAGACAGCCGTGAGTCTTGAAGCCTTCCACCATTCCGAACCGCTGACGCTGGGCGTCGAGCTGGAACTGCAGCTCGTCAACACCCACGACTACGACCTGGCCCCCTACGCCGAGGACATGCTGCGCCTGATGCGCAAGGTGCCCCTGCCCGGCAGCGTGGTGCCCGAGATGACCAACAGCATGATCGAGGTCTCCACCGGCATCTGCCACTCCAGCAGCGAGGTGCTGGGCCAGCTCAGCCAGATCCGCGACGCACTGGTGAAAAGCGCCGACAAGCTCAACATCGCCGTGGTGGGGGGTGGCACGCACCCGTTCCAGCAATGGCACGAGCGGCGCATCTACGACAAGCCGCGCTTCCAGGAGCTGTCGCAGCTGTACGGGTATCTCTCGAAGCAGTTCACCATCTTCGGCCAGCATGTGCACATCGGCTGCCCCAACGCCGACGCGGCACTGCTCATGCTGCACCGCATGAGCCGCTACATCCCGCACTTCATTGCGCTGTCGGCGTCCAGCCCCTACGTGCAGGGGCAGGACACGGCGTTCGACTCGGCCCGGCTGAACTCGGTCTTCGCCTTTCCGCTGTCCGGCCGCGCCCCCATGGCACTGACCTGGCAGGACTTCGAGACGTACTTCAACAAGATGACGCGCACCGGCGTGGTCAAAAGCATGAAGGACTTCTACTGGGACATCCGCCCCAAGCCCGAGTTCGGCACCATCGAGATCCGCGTGTTCGACACCCCGCTGACCATCGAGCGCGCCGCCGCGCTGGCTGGCTTCGTGCAGTCGCTCGGCGCGTGGTTTCTGGCCGAGCAGCCCTTCATGCCCCAGGAGGACGACTACCTCGTCTACACCTACAACCGCTTCCAGGCCTGCCGCTTCGGCATTGATGCGGTGTATGTGGACCCCGCCAGCGGCGAGCACATGCCGCTGCGCGAGCACATCCTGCAGACCATGGACAAGATTGCCGGCCACGCCGCCGCGCACGGCGCATCGGGGGCGCTGCACCTGCTGCGCAGCGAAGCCAGCGCCAGCCAGAACGACGCCCGCTGGCTGCGCGATCGCCAGCGCGAAGAGCAGCTGCTGGCCGAGGTCAGCCGCCAGGCGGCGCAACGCTTTCGCGGAACGCCCGCCTGAGTGGGTGCCCCTGCCCGAGCCGCCATGGGTGAATTCGACCTGATCCGCCGCTACTTCACTCGCCCGCCCGGGCATGCGCCCCATGTGGTGCTGGGCGTGGGCGATGACTGCGCACTGCTGCAGCCCGCCCCGGGCATGCAGTGGGCCGTCTCCAGCGACATGCTGGTCGAGGGGCGGCACTTTTTTGCCGGCACCGATGCCGCCCGCCTCGGCCACAAAGCCCTGGCGGTGAACCTCTCGGACCTGGCCGCCTGTGGCGCCCGGCCTGCGGGCTTCACGCTGGCGCTGGCGCTACCGCAGGCCGACGAGGCCTGGCTCGATGCCTTCTCGCGCGGCCTGCTGCAACTGGCCGACCTGCACGGCTGCCCCCTGGTGGGGGGTGACACCACGCGGGGGCCACTGAACATCTGCATCACGGTGTTTGGCGAAGTGCCCCCCGGCCAGGCCTTGCTGCGCAGCGGCGCCCGCCCGGGCGACGACATCTATGTCAGCGGCACGCTGGGCGACGCCCGGCTGGCCCTGTCCGCGCTGCAGGGGCAGACCGCCTTACCCGCGGCCCTGCTGCACGCTGCGCAACTGCGCCTGGAGCAGCCCACCCCCCGCGTCGCGCTGGGCATGGCCCTGCGCGGCGTAGCGAGTGCCGCGCTCGATGTGAGCGACGGCTTGCTGGGCGACCTGGGACACCTCCTGGAGGCCTCCCGGGTGGGCGCCCGGGTGAATACCGAAAATACTACTCATTTGATAGCTGCCCGCGCTTATCTGGAAAGCGCTGGAGCCGATTTTGATGAAGAATTTTTGCAGCAATGCACCCTGGCCGGCGGGGACGACTACGAACTGGTCTTCACCGCCCCCACCACCGCCCGCGACGCCGTGGCCCGGGCATCGCAAGCCAGCGCCACGCCGGTCACGCGCATCGGCCAGATTGAAGCTGCGCCCGGACTGCGCCTGATGGGCCCGCAAGGCGAAGCGCTTGCACCACGCTACGCCTCGTTCGACCACTTTGCCTGACCCGTGCGCGATCGCACCTCGGCCCCTCAGGAGCCGCGCTCCATGGTGCGCTTGACGATCCCTTCAGCCTTCAGCCGTTCAAACGCCTGCCGCGTGCGCTGCACCACCTCCAGCGGCGTCTGCCGGCTGTAGGCCATGTAGAGCCCGGTGCTTGCCTCGTCAAGCGTGAGCACCCGCTGCAGATCCGCACAGTCAAACCCCGTCTCCTTGCACAGCATGGCGGCGTCGTCGGTGGTCAGCGGCACCAGGTCCACCTGGCCGCTGAGCAGCTTGCGGAAGTTGTCGAGGGGTTGTGCCGACACCACCAGTTTCTCAAACCCCTTGGAGCGCAGGTACTGCTGGCGCACGTCGTCCCGCATCACACCGATGGTGTACGCCCGCGCCGACGCCAGATCGGTCACATCGAGGGGCCGGCGCTTGAGCCGGTACAGGTGGTACTGAATCTGCATGATCTCGCCTGCCCAGTGAAACTGCGGCTCGCGCGCGGCCGTGCGGGCAATCAGAAAGATCAGCACCTGCGGTTCCTTGAGCGCCATGTCGTAGGCCCGGGCCCAGGGATACAGGTGCACCGTGTAGTCTGTCAGCCCAGCGCGCTGCAGGGTCAGCTCGACCACCTCGGTGGCTGTGCCCACCACCTTGCCACCCGCCACAAAGGTGTACGGCGTGGTTTCGGTCACCACCCGGATGCTTTGCGCCCCCGCAGGGGCCAGCGCCAGCCAGAAGATCCACCCACACAGGCTCCAGCGTGTCATGACGCGTCTCCTTCCATGCCCTGGCCCGGCTCCGCAATGGAGCCCGCCACCTGGTTGCGCCCCGCCGCCTTGGCCCGGTACAGGGCCTGATCGGCTTGCAGAAACAAGGCCTCGAAGTCTTCCATCGCACCCGGCTGCAGCACAGCCAGACCGACGCTGATGGTCACCACATCGGCCGCCTGCGAGTGCCGGTGCTCGATGCCGCAGGCCGCCACGGCCGCACGCAAGCGGTCGGCCAGCATGAAGGCGACCGCCTCGCTGGTGGCCGGCAGCAGCACGCCGAACTCTTCGCCTCCGATGCGGGCGACCAGATCGCCAGCGCGCCCGAGGTGGGCGCGCAAGGTATGGGCCACGGCACTCAGGCAATGGTCGCCCATGGCATGGCCGTAGTGGTCGTTGTAATCCTTGAAGCAATCGATGTCGCAGATCAGCAAGGCCAGAGACTGGCCACTGCGCTGGGCGCGGCGCCATTCGTGGGACTTGACCTCGTCGAAATGGCGGCGATTGGGCAGACCGGTCAGGGGATCGGTGCGTGCTAGGCTTTGCAGACGCTCGTTGGCCGCCTGCAGCTCCGCCGTGCGCTCATCGACCAGATGGGCCAGCCGGTCGCGGTGCTCTGCCAGCTCGCGCTCATAGCGCTGCTGCTGCTCCAGGTAAGTCGCCAGGCTACCCTGCAGGTGGTTCACACCCGAGACCAGCTGGGTCAGCTCGTCCTGGCTGCGCTCGCTGCGCTGCAGACCGAGGGCCACGCCCAGGTTGCCCGGGCGCACCGTGGCCAGGTGCGCAGCAATGCGCTGCACGTGCACCGTGACCATGCGGTTGAACATCAGCATGATCAGCCCCGCCAGCACCATGGACTGCAGCAACTGCGCAATGACAATGGTCGCCAGCTCGCTGCGCAGGCGTTGCCAAAGCACCCGCTCATCGCCTTGCAGCAGCAACTCTCCCACGGTTTCTCGCGCGCCGGGATAGGGCTCGTACTCCAGCACCAGCTGGCGGGTGGGCGCTCTGCCGGGCCCGGCCCAGCCCGCCCGCGAGCCTTCAAACTTTTCGGGCGCACTGTGGGCCAGCGTCACTTTCAACTCCACACGCCCGACCGACGGTACTCCGGCGGCACTGCGCACATGGGCCTGGAGGGCATCACGGTCCAGCTCCCAGATGGCCTTGGCCAGGGTGCCGCGGTACACCTGCTCGATCTGTGCCAGCTCGGCATCCATGCGCTCACGGCCCGCATTCCAGGCCGAGAGCGTCAGCACACCGACCGCCACCACGATGAACAGCACACAAAAGCCCAGCGTGGCCAGCACCAGCCGTGTGCCCAGCGAGTGCCGGGGGGCCACCACGCGCTCAGCAACCCCTTCGGGCAGGGCTTGCGGCAAGGCATCCGGGGCTACAGCCATTTGCGCTGCAGCCTGTCCAAAGTGCCATTGCGCTTGATGGCTTCGAGCCCGGTGCGGAACCGGGTCACGGTGGCGTCGGGCGTGTGCATGCCAAAAGCCATGTAATAGCCGTCGCTGCTCAGTTCGGGGATACGGTACACCTTGGCCAGGGTCCGCGCCGGATCGTCGCCCGCCTGGCGCGCCAGGTGGTTGGCGGTCAGCTCGCTCATGATCCAGAGGTCGATCCGTCCGGCCTTGAGCTTTTCGTAGTTGTGCTCATACTTCACACTGGACTGCAGGTTGTGCCCCTTCACAAAACCCTGCCCCACCAGAAACTGCTCGCCGACATCTTCGTTGACGGTGCCGATCTGGTACGTTTTTGCCGCCTCCAGTGAATCCACCCGGTACGCCCTGCCGGGCTGGCCGTACAGGTAATAGACGGTGGGCGCGATCACCCCCACCCACTTGAAGTACTTGTCCCGCTCGGGGGTGCGGCCGATGCTGTAGATCAGCACACCCGGGGTGTTGCGCGCGGTTTCGTAGGCCCGCGCCCAGGGCATGGACTGGATCTGGCCCTCCACCCCCAGCTCTTTCAGCACCGCCTCGACCACCTCGGTCGCCATTCCGGTGATCTTGCCTTGCGCGGTGTAGTTGTAGGGCGGAAATTCTTCGGTGAGGATGCGCATCGGCCCATCGGCCATGGCCCCCGTGGGCCCGCCCAGCCAGAGCAGGGCCATCGCACAGACGATTCGGCGCCTGCGAAAACCGGTGAGGTCGAGATGCAGCGATAGGGCCATGATCTTTTGGATGCGGGATGCGTGGAGCCGTCGATAAACAGCGCAACACATGGGAGTGGTGCCCGTGCCCGAAGCCTCCCTGGAAGGCATGGCACTTGCTGGCCAGTATCCGATGTCCGGCTGGCAGGGTCAACGATGGAAATCCCGCAGTGCGGCGCACCCGCTCCGGGGCCCGCGATGCTCACCCTTTCGCCTGCTGCAACAGCAACTGCACCAGCGGATGGGCCACCTTGCGCTCGGTGCTGATGGCGTAGTAGTGCTCCTGCACCCCTTCGCAGGCGCCGATCAGCCGCACCTGGCTGCGCTGCAGCAGTTCCTCCTGCGCAGCCACGGCCCCGGGGAACACGCCGAGGCCGGTTCCACCGAACGCTTCCAGCAGCGCGTTGTCCTCGAACTCACCCGCCACGCTGGGGTGCAGTCCGTTCTGCGCCAGCCACTGGTCGATATGGCTGCGCACAATGGAGTGTGTGGTGGGCAGCAGCACGGGCACCTGCTGCAAGCTGGCCGGAAACCCGGGGACGGTTTTCTCCCACCAGTGCGGTGTGCCGTACCAGCCCATGGGCGAGGTTCCCAGGGGGTGGTTGTGCACCTTCAGGCGCGCATTGAAGGGCGCCG
This sequence comes from Burkholderiales bacterium RIFCSPLOWO2_12_FULL_65_40, assembly GCA_001770955.1. Lineage (GTDB taxonomy): Bacteria > Pseudomonadota > Gammaproteobacteria > Burkholderiales > Burkholderiaceae_C > Simplicispira. The sequence continues at coordinate 67,324 of MESL01000002.1, forward strand.
GGTGGTCTGACAACACCACGTCCAGCTTGTGCACCGCCAGTTCGGCCAGCAGGTCGGCCATCTCGCCCTCGTTGCACACCAGCCGCAAATGAGCGACCTTGAGCACGGGCTGCAGCAGGCGCTGCACTTCCAGCTTGGGCAGGCCATCGGCAATGCCCACCACCAGGCGCACGGCCTGAACCTCGGCAGCACTGCGCACCATGTCGGGCAAGGCCTCGCCCAGCTGGAAGATATGCTCGGCCTGCCGCAATGCCACCACGCCGGCATCCGTCAGTTCAAGCCCGCGCCCGGCGGGCCGCAGCAACTGGCAGCCCAGGTCGCGCTCCAGCTCGCGCACCTGGGTGCTCACCGTCTGTATGGCCATGTCCAGCCGGGCGGCCGCATTCGACATGCTTCCTTCCTTGGCCACCATCCAGAAGTAATACAGATGGCGATAGTTGAACAGCCGGCTCATATTCAGTATTTACAGAAACTATAGTCACTGATTGTCTGCTTTTTTCGATTTCACTTTGGCACTACCGTGGTCTCCTTTCCTCAGACTCTTGGAGACCACCATGAATCACCCCGCTGTTTACCGGGCTGACACCACCCATTCCGGACTGGGCACCACCCTCTCGACCCACCGGGTGCTGCGCAACACCTACGCGCTGCTGTCCATGACCTTGCTGTTCAGCGCGGCCGTGGCAGGCACGGCCGTGGCCCTGCGCCTGCCCGCACCGGGGCTCATCCTCACGCTGGCGGGATACTTCGGCCTGCTGTTCCTGATCCACAAGGTGCAGAACAGCGGCTGGGCCGTGGGTGCGGTCTTCGCGCTCACCGGCTTCATGGGCTACACCCTGGGCCCGGTGCTGTCGGCCCATCTGGCGCTGCCCGGCGGCGGGCAGACCATTGCCCTGGCGCTGGGCGCCACCGGTGCCACCTTCCTGGCGCTGTCGGGCTATGTGCTGGCCACCCGGCGCGACTTCAGCTTCATGGGCGGTTTCCTGTTTGCGGGCATGGTGATTGCCATCCTCGCCGGGCTCGCGGCCATGTTCTTCCAGATGCCTGCGCTGGGTCTGGCGGTTTCTGCCATGGTGGCACTGCTGTCGGCGGGCCTGATCCTGTTCGAGACCAGCCGCATCGTCAACGGCGGCGAAACCAACTATGTGCTCGCCACCGTGGGCCTGTTTGTTTCGCTGTTCAACCTGTTCACCAGCCTGCTGAGCCTGTTCGGCTTCAGCACCAACGACTGATTATTCTTTTCTACAAGGAAGCACCATGACCACCATTTCCCGTACTGCCGCTGCCGTCATCGCCCTGAGCGTAGCCGCCTTCACCCTGCCCACTGCAGCACACGCCAAGCGGATGGGCGGCGGCTCGCGCAGCATTCCACCGACCAGCATCGGCAAGGCGCCTGCAAAGCCGGCGGCTCCGGCGGCCCCTGCAGCACCCAGTGCCCCCGCCGCTCCTGCGGCGGCAGCAGCGCCAGCCCCTGCGGCTGCCGCAGCACCCGCAGCCCGCGGTCCCGGCATGATGGGCACCATGGGTGCTGCCGCCGTCGGCGCCGTGGCGGGCTCCATGGTCGGCAATGCCATGGCCTCCCCCAACAAGGAAGTGACGGCCAAGGAAGCCGAAGCCCAGGCCGCCGAGAAGGAAGCCAAGGAGCTGCAACGCAAGGCCGACGAAGCCAAGGCCAAGGCAGAAGCCGCACGCGCTGCGGCCAAGTAAGCCGCTCGAACGGCCCTGCTTGCAGGGCCGTTTCATCGGGGTGAGCAGACACCGGTGGCAGGCACACCCAACTGCTAGCATCTGCGGTGGTGCACCTTTCTTTCGCACCGCCAAGGAGTGCCCCGTGACCCTCGCCCCCTCTTTGCAGCGGCCCTTCGGGCCGACCCTCGCCGCAGCCGCCCTGCTGTGCGCCGCAGCCAGCGCAGCGGCGCAGGACACCTCCCGCATCGCCCGCGTCACGGTCTACCCCGGCGTGGCCACGGTCGAACGCGTGGCCAAGGTACCGGCCGGCGCGCGCAGCCTCACGCTGACCTGCCTGCCCGCCTCGCTGGACACGCAAAGCCTGCAGATCCAGGCCGACGCCGCCGTGCGCGTGGGCGAGTTCAGCGTGCTCACCGAGGACCGCGACGTGGCCAGCGCCTGCGCCAGCCCGCTCGACGGCCGCATCCGCGAGCTGGAGGACCAGATCGCGGGGGTGAAAGCCGAGGCGGGCGCGCTGCAACTGGTGGACGGCTACCTCAAGGCCGTGGCGAGCGGCCCCGCAGGCGACGATGCCACCGCAGCGCGCGGCCCCGCCGTCACGCCCGCACAGCTCGACGCCATGGCCGAGGCGCTGCGCAAGTCCGGCCAGGACACCCAGACGCGTGCCCACCAGCTCAAGCGCCGGCAGGAGGCGCTGGAACTCGCCCTCAAGCCGCTCACCACCGAGCGCGACCGCGTGGCCAGCCAGCGCGCACGCGTGGTCTCGGTCACCGTGAATCTGGCCGCCGAGCGCGAGGGCGAACTGCGCCTGGCCTACCAGGTGCGCGGCCCCGGCTGGCAGCCCAGCTACCGTGCCACGCTCGACGCCGCCAAGCCCGGCGTACTCCTCGAACGCCTGGCGCTGGTGGCGCAAATCAGCGGCGAGGACTGGAGCAACGTGCAGCTGACGTTGTCCACCGGCCAGCCGAACCGCGCGACGCAGGGCCGCCTGCCGCGCCCCTGGACACTGGACGTGGCGCCGCCGCCCCAGCCCCGCCCGCCCGCACCTGCCATGGCCATGGCGCCCGCCCCTGCGGCAGCCCCCCTCATGCGCGAGCGCAGCAATGGGGTGCAGGAAGCCATGCCGAGCTTCGACGTGAGCACGGTGGACAAGGGTTTCGCCACCGAATTCGCAGTGCCCCAGCGCATCACCGTGCCCTCCAACGGCCAGCGCATCACGCTGGCGCTGGGCACGCACAACACCCCCGCCCAGCTCATCACCCGCACCGCGCCGGGGGTGGAAGAAGCTGCCTACCTCGTGGCCGAGATTGCACCGCCCCCCGGCGTGTGGCCAGCTGGCAGCGTGGGTCTGTACCGCGACGGCGCCTTTGTGGGCACGGGGCGGCTCGACTTTGCCACCGCCACGGCCACCACCTCGGGCGCCGCGCCCGTGGCCAGTCTCTCGTTCGGGCGCGACGAACTGGTGCTGGTGCGCGCCGATGCGCCGCAAGATGTGACCGGCAGCACCGGCCTGACCGGCGCGCGCACCGAACGCAAGACGCGCCGCGCCTACCAGGTGGAGAACCGCCACCGGAACGCCATCGACCTGCAGGTGCTGCATGCCGCACCGGTCTCGCGCCACGAAAAGATCGAGGTGGAGTCCCACTACCAGCCCGCGCCCTCCGACCTGGCCTGGAACCGCCAGAGCGGCACCATCGCCTGGCGGCAGAGCCTGGCCGCTGGCGCCACGGCGCAATTCAACGCCGAACACACCCTGCGCTACCCCAAGGACATCGAGCTGCTCGAGCGGCCCTGATGCCGCACCGGCGCACCGGGTCATACGGCCCGGGCCGCACGCAGTGGATGACAATCCGGGCCTTCTCCACGACGCTACAGACACCGCCATGTATTCCCGCATCCTCGTCCCGATCGACGGCAGCCCCACCTCCGACCATGCCCTGGCAGAGGCCGGGCAGCTCGCCCGGCTCACCGGCGCGCAGGTGCGGCTGCTGCACATCATGGACCCGGTCGCACATGTCAGCGGCTTCGAGCGCCCCGAAACCTACCGCCAGGACATCTTGCCCCTGGCCCGCCAGAACGCTCAGGCGCTGCTCGACAAGGCACGCGGCCAGCTCACGGACGCAGGCGTGGCCACCGAAGCCGAGCTGATCGAGAGCCGCGACGCCAGTGTGGCGCGCCTGGTGGTCGAGCACGCCAGCCAGTGGGGTGCCTCGGTGATCGTGCTGGGCACCCAGGGGCGGCGCGGCATCGAGCGCATGCTGATGGGCAGCGACGCCGAACAGATCGCCCGCCACGCCTCCGTGCCCGTGCTGCTGGTGCGGCGGCCCGCCCCTCCTGCGGCCTCGGCCACCCCCAGCGCCTGAACCGCCCTCGCGATGACAACCCCCGCCAGCCCTTCCCTGCGGCCCACCGTCCGCTTCCTTCTGGCCCACCCGGCCCATTTCATGGCCCTGGGCTTCGGTTCGGGCCTTTCGCGCGCCGCGCCCGGCACCATGGGCACGCTCTGGGCCTGGCTCGCCTTTCTGGTGCTGCAGCAGTGGTTCGCCACGCCGCTGCAGATGGGCCTCGTGATCGCCGCCAGCACCCTGGGCGGCTGGTGGGCCTGCACCGTGACCGCACGCCACATGGGCGTCGCCGACCCCGGCAGCATCGTCTGGGACGAAGTGGTGGCCTTCTGGCTGGTGCTGTGGCTGGCCATGCCCATGGGCTTCTGGGGGCAACTCGCCGCTTTCGCGCTGTTCCGCTTCTTCGACGCCGCCAAGCCCGGCCCGGTGGGCTGGGCCGACAGCCTGTTCAAAGGCTTTGGCTGGCGCGGCGGCTGGGGTATCCTGTTTGACGACTTCGTGGCGGCCTTCTGCACGCTGCTGGTGATTGCGCTGTGGAGGTTCTGGTGAGCCCATCCACCCCTGACAATTCACTATCAAATAAGGAGCTACCTACGCTTGATGGTAAAGCGCTGGATGCCATTTTGACTGATATTTCCGGTCGGTTGCTGGCGCGCGGTGAGATGCTGGCCACGGCAGAAAGCTGCACCGGTGGCCTGATCGCCGCCGCCTGCACCGATCTCGCCGGATCGAGCCAGTGGTTCGAGCGTGGCTTTGTGACGTACTCCAACGCCGCCAAGACCGAACTGCTGGGCGTGGACGCGGCCCTGATCGCGCAGCATGGCGCCGTGAGCGAATCCGTGGCCCGTGCCATGGCCGAAGGCGCCATCGCCCGCTCCCACGCCCAGGCCGGCGTGGCCGTGACCGGCGTGGCCGGCCCCACGGGCGGTAGCGCCGAAAAACCCGTGGGCACGGTCTGGCTGGCGTGGCATGTGGACGGCCGCACGCACAGCGAACTGCGGCAGTTTGCGGGCGACCGCGCCGCCGTGCGCATGGCCACGGTGCGGCATGCGCTGGCCCGTCTGGCGCGCCTGCTGGGGACTTGACGCAGCGCCATCCACCCCGCAGGATGCGCTTCAGCGCCACACCCTTCCGGCACTGAGATTGTCCAGTCCACCATGGCACCGTCGCGCACGTTCACCCTCCGCAGCCTGCGGGGCCAGCTCACCCTCTGGTTCAGCGGCCTGACGCTGCTGACGCTGCTGTGCGTCGGGCTCTATGTCGGACGGCTGGCCACGCAGCAAATGGCCGCCTCGGCCGGGGCCTCCGTCCACGCCATGGCCCTGACGGCCGCCGACCTGCTGGGCGCCGGCCTGCGCGAACGCGAACTGGACATCGTGCTGCTCAGCCAGGCGCCGCACTTCACACGCGGCGACCTGACGCACCCCGACCTGCTGCTGTCGCTCCAGCGGCGGCGGGCCGTGCGCCAGGAATTCGCCTGGATGGGGGTAGTCGACCCGCAGGGCAAGGTCGTCCAGGCCGTCGACGGCCTGCTGCAAGGGCAGTCCGTGGCCCAGCAGCCCTGGTTCATCGCCGCACGTTCGGGGGTCTATGCGGGTGACTTGCACAAAGCCCTGCTGCTGGAAAAGATGCTTCCCAAGCCGCCCGACGGGGAACCACTGCGTTTCATTGATTTTGCCGCTCCGATCCGTAACCTCCGCGGCGACTTGGTCGGTGTGGTGGGTGCCCACATCCATTGGCGCTGGGTGGCCCAGACCGTGCAGTTGGCGTTTGACCAGAGCACGCAGGACAACGGCGCCGAAATCCTGATCATCAACAAGGAAGGTGTGGTGCTGTACCCGCAGAAACTGGCGCAACGGTTTCTGCTTCCGGCCGAACTGCGCAGCTCCGGCCCGGGCCGGCGCTACACCCAGGTCCGATGGGACGATGACCAGGACTACCTCACCAGCGTGGTCGCGGTGAATTCACGCACCTCCCAGCACCTGGGCTGGAGCATCGTGGTGCGCCAGCCGCTGGAGCAGGCCCTCCAACCCGCCCATGCCATGCGCGACCGGCTGCTGACACTGGGCCTGCTGGCAGCCCTGGTCTTTGGCGCGGTGGCTCTGCACCTGGGCCGTTTGTTCAGCCGCCCCATCGAGCAGCTGGCCGAGGCCGCGCGCCGCATCGAGCGCGGCGACAGCCAGGCGGATTTTCCTGAAAAAGGGCAACTGACCGAAGTGGAGCAACTGGGCCAATCCCTGCGCTCGATGACCCGGGCGCTGCTGGCCCACGAGCGCGAACTGGAGGAGATCAACCAGTCGCTCGAAGCCCAGGTGCTGCAACGCACCGAGGCGCTAGCAGCCGCCAACCGCGAACTGGAACAACTGGCCACGCGCGACGCACTGACCGGCGTGCACAACCGGCGGCGCTTTGACGACAAGCTGAACGAATGCCTGGAGGTCGCCCAGCGCACCGCGCAGGGCTTTGCCGTGCTGCTGATCGATGCCGACCACTTCAAAAAGGTGAACGACACCTATGGCCATCCTGCGGGGGACGCGGTGCTGCAGACACTGGCGCGGGTGCTGAGCGAGACGACCCGGGCCGTTGATTTCGTGGCACGCTACGGCGGCGAAGAATTCGTCGTTCTGCTGCCGCACACCGCGGACGCCGGGCACGCCATGGCAGCAGCCGAAAAAATCCGCACGGCCATCGCCGACGCCACCTTCCCGGGGCCTGGGCGGTTGACGGTCAGCATCGGCGCCAGCCTGTGGCAGCCTGCCGACCCCGATGCGAGCGGCGTGATCGAACGCGCCGACGCGGCGCTCTACCAGGCCAAGGCCGCCGGGCGCAACCGGGTCGTTCTGGGTTGATTCCCGCGCGATGCCCGGGGCCTGCGGCCCCTCCAAGTCAGGCGCCGTGGCATTTCTTGAACTTTTTGCCGCTGCCGCACCAGCAGGGGTCGTTGCGGCCCGGCTCGGGCGGCTTGCGCAGGGTCTCGACGCGCGGGCCCATGCTCTTCCAGAGCTGGCGCAGGTCATACACCGCCCAGATGGCCTCGCCGAAGGCCTCAACGCGCGCCTTGCTGGTGCTGGGCGCACCGTCCTCGCTGTACATGCAGACCTCGGGCTTGCCGGTGTCGTCCTCGGTCAGCGCGACGATGCGCTCCAGCGCGTCGTCGAGCCACTGCGCGGCCTCCTTGTCGCGCGGCGTGGCCCATTCGTCGGGCCAGTTCTCCACGGCAAACATGAAGCCCAGCGCCCAGACCTGGCCGAACGACGGAACCTCCTGGCCTTCCAGTTCGGCGCGCTCCTGCTCGGGCAGGCTGGCGACGGCGCCGCGCATGTCCATGGCCTCGGGGGCATAGGCTTCGTCTTCGTCGAGGGATTTGACCTCGGCGTCGAGCTGGCGCACCACTTCGTTCCAGCGGCGCATCCATAACTCGATGAAGCGCGCCTGCTGCGCGGCATCGGTGAACGCGGGCAGCAGCGGCAACGGTTCGCCCTCGGCCACTTCCAGCGCCTCACCGTCGCCCAGCAGCATGGGCAGGTATTCGGCGGGGGCGATGGAACGGCGCGTGCAGGCCAGCGCGGCCAGGAAGCCGTCGCAGAACTCCCACTGCGGAATTTCCTCGCCGCGCGTGCGCAGGTCGTCGAGCAGGGTGTCGAGCTCGTCCAGTTCGTCGGGGCCGAGGGCCGGTGCGCCGGCGTCGGAGGGGGCGGGGTGGTTCATGGGGGCTCCGTTCATCGGTGCAAAGGCTTTTATGATGCCCCCAGGCGCCTTGTGGCGGCCTGCGGGCGTGGCGGCAAGTGTAGCCCGCCCCATGGCCCCTGACAGCCCCCGGAACTTCCACTCCCTTGCCCATGCAGCCCCAGAGCCCCTTCACCGCCCCTCCGCCCCCCGCGCCGTCGCACAGCAGGCCACTCAGAGCCGTGCGCCCATGACCGACGCTCCCTCCCCGTCCGGCCAGGCCCTGGCCCCCGACTACGCCGCCTTCCTGCACGAGCACTTGCCCGGACAACTGTCGAACGTGGCCAGCTATACGCTGGGGGACGAACAGGTCTGGCTCAAGAAAGCAGGAGCGCGCCACGGCATGGGACGCTACCGCGTGCTTGGTGCGCTGGCGAATCTTGCGCGGCTGGACGTGCTGCGCCCCGTGCCCAACCTGGGCGGCGAGGAGGCCATCGCCACCGAGGCGCGGCGCCTGCGCGACCTCAAGGCGCGCGGCCTGCGCGTGCCGCTGGTGCTGGCCCAGCAAGCCGACGGTCTGCTGCTGCGCCACCTGGGTCGCCCGGGCGAGCCCACGCCCTCGCTGGCCGACGAGATGCAGGCCGCCGTGGCCCGGGGCCCGGCCGCCGTGCAGGCGCTGTGGCTGCAGGGCCTGCTGGCGCTGGACCATGTGCATGCCACCGGAACCAGCCTGAGCCAGGCCTTTGCGCGCAACCTGGTGCGCTGCCCAGATGGCATCGTGGGCTACATCGACTTCGAGGACGACCCGGCCGCCAGCCTGCCGCTGGCGCAATGCCAGGCACGCGACGTGCTGTGCTACGTTCATTCCACCGCGCTGTACCTGCGCGAGAGCGGTGCGCTGGACGCCGCCCGGCCGCTCTGGACCGCCTGGCTGGCGCAGCACAGCCCCGCCGTGCGCCGCGTGCTGGCTACCAGCATCGAGCGCATGGCCTGGCTGCGCCACCTGCCCGCCAGCCGACGCCTGGGGCGCGACCTGCAGCGCGCCCGGGCGGCGCATGATGTGCTGACCCCCGCCTGATTCTTCGCACCACCGACAGGAGCCCCCATGAAACTGACCGTCGCCGTCGCCCAGACCGCCACCGTGCTGTTCGATACCCCCGCCACCCTGGCCCGTGCCGAGGCGCTGATGCAGCAGGCCGCCGCGCGCGGCGCCCGGGTACTGGTGTTCCCCGAGGCCTTCATCGGCGGCTACCCCAAGGGGGCGGACTTCCACATCTTCATCGGCGCGCGCACGCCCGAGGGCCGGCAGGACTTCAAGAAGTATTACGACGCGGCCGTCACGCTCGACGGCCCCGAGATCGCGCAGCTTGCCCAGGCCGCCGGGCAGTACCAGTTGCATGTCTGCATCGGCATCATCGAGCGCGACGGCGGCACGCTGTACTGCACGGCCGTCTACCTGGGGCCTGACGGCAGCGTGCTGGGCCACCACCGCAAGCTCATGCCCACGGCACTCGAACGCCTGGTCTGGGGCCAGGGCGACGGCTCCACGCTGCGCGCCGTGGACACGCCCTACGGCAAGCTCGGCGCCGTGATCTGCTGGGAAAACTACATGCCCGCGCTGCGCATGGCCATGTACCAGCAGCGCGTGGCGCTGTACTGCGCGCCCACAGCCGACGACCGTGACACCTGGATCAGCACCCTGCAGCACATCGCCATGGAAGGCCGCTGTTTCGTGCTGTCGAGCTGCCAGCACCTGCGCCGCGCACAGTTCCCCATGGACGCGATGCACAACCGCCTGCCCGAGGCGCCCGACACGGTGCTGATGCGCGGCGGCAGCTGCATCATCGGCCCGCTGGGCCAGGTGCTGGCCGGGCCGGTGTATGGCGAGGACGTGCTGCTCACCGCCGAGATCGACCTCGACGACATTGCGCGCGCGCAGATGGACTTCGACCCTGTGGGGCACTATGCGCGCCCCGATGTGTTCCAGCTCGCCGTCAACACCGCGCCGCAGCACGCCGTGCTGGCCGCACCCGGCGCAACCGCCCAGATCTGATCCGCCACCCCGAAAGGTTTCCTGAACATGGATGTCTCCGAAGCCGTGCAGCGGCGCATGTCGGTCCGCGCCTTCAAACCCGACACCCCTCCCGCCGCCGTGGTGCGCGCCATCCTGGAGGGCGCGGCGCGCGCGCCCTCGGGCGGCAACCTGCAGCCCTGGCATGTGCACGCGCTCGCGGGCGAGCCGCTGGCCCAGCTGCTGCGTGCCGTGGAGAGCGCCCCGTTGCAGGAGGAGCCCGAATACGCCGTTTACCCACCCGACCTGTGGGAACCCTACCGCACGCGGCGCTTTCGCAATGCAGAACAGCTCTACGCCTCCATCGGCATCCCGCGCGAGGACAAGGCCGCGCGCCTGCGCCAGATGGCGAAGAACGCCAGCTTCTTCGGCGCGCCCGTGGGCATCTTCCTGAGCGTGGACCGCCGCATGGGACCGCCGCAATGGGCCGACCTGGGCATCTACCTGCAGACCGTGATGCTGCTGGCCGTGGAGCAGGGCCTGGACACCTGCCCGCAGGAGTTCTGGGCCTTCCGCTCCCAGCCCGTGGCGCGTTTCCTGGAGCTGCCCCCCGAGCGCATGCTGTTCGCCGGCATCGCCCTGGGCTGGCGCGACGATAGCGCGCCCATCAACCAGTGGCGCACCGAACGCGACCCGTTCGACAGCTGGGCCGAGATGCGCGGATTCTGATCAAAGCAAGCTGTCCGCGCTGACGTAGGCATAGCCCAGGTCGCGCGCCACGGCCTCGAACGTGACCTGGCCCTCGGCCACGTTGAGGCCGTTGCGCAGGTGGGCGTTGTCCCGCAGCGCCTGCGTCCAGCCCTTGCCGGCCAGGGCCAGGGCATGGCCGATGGTGGCGTTGTTCAGCGCGAAGGTGCTGGTGCGCGCCACGGCGCCCGGCATGTTGGCCACGCAGTAGTGCACCACGCCATCGACGACGAAGGTCGGGTCGGCATGGGTGGTGGGGCGCGAGGTCTCGAAGCAGCCGCCCTGGTCGATGGCCACGTCCACCACCACGGCGCCCTGCTTCATGCGGGCGATCATGTCCCGCGTCACCAGCTTGGGCGCGGCGGCGCCGGGAATGAGCACGCCGCCCACCACCAGGTCGGCGTCGAGCACCGCCGCCTCCACGCTGTGCGCGGTGGAGAAGACGGTGTGGATGCGATTGCCGAAGACCAGGTCGAGCTGGCGCAGGCGGTCCACGTTCTTGTCCAGCACGGTCACGCGCGCACCCAGGCCCACGGCCATCTGCAGCGCGTTGGTGCCGACCACGCCCGCGCCCAGGATCACCACATGCGCCGCGGGCACGCCCGGTACGCCGCCGAGCAGCACGCCCATGCCGCCCTTGGATTTCTCTAGGTACACGGCCCCGGCCTGGACCGCCATGCGCCCCGCCACCTCGCTCATGGGCGCCAGCAGCGGCAGGCCACCGCCGGGGCCGGTAATGGTTTCGTAGGCGATGCAGACCGCGCCCGAGCGCACCAGCGCAGCGGTCTGCGCCGGGTCTGGTGCCAGATGCAGATAGGTGTAGAGGATCTGCCCCGGGCGCAGCATGGCGCATTCCACGGGCTGGGGCTCCTTGACCTTGACGATCATCTCGGCCTGGGCGAACACCTCGGCGGCGTCCTGCGCCAGGGTGGCGCCAGCGGCCAGGTACTGCGCGTCGTCCAGCCCGATGGCGGCGCCAGCGCCGGCCTGCACCAGCACCGGGTGACCCTGGGCGGTCAGCTCGCGCACGCTGGCCGGGGTGAGGCCGACACGGTACTCGTGGTTCTTGATTTCCCGGGGCAGTCCGATGCGCATCGCAGTCTCCTGGCATTGAAACGCACAGTGTCTCGCCCCGGGCCGGAGATTTCAACCCAGGGGCAGGTGCGGATGCCGACACGCTGACAAGCGCAAAAGTCCTTAGTCGCTTGTAGTCATCCGCTGACAGTGGATGGTCTGCGGGGCGCCTATCGTTGAGGCGGAGCTTTCATACCCCATCCCTTTCTTTTCATGCCCACTTCTGCTGCCGCTGCTGCTGCGCCCACCCCCGCACCCGAGTCTTTGCCTCCCGTGTCCAACAAGTCTCCGCGCAGCCGCCCGCCCACGCTCTCGCGGGCTGCCTGGAAGCAGTTCATGGGCGTGGCCCGGCCCTTCTGGTCCGGAGACAAAAAGCGCACGGCCTGGGGCCTGCTCGCGCTGCTGATCGCGCTGATGGTGTGCGAGACCCAGCTGGCCGTGATGCTGATCGACAAGACGGGCGAGATGACCTCGGCGCTGGCGGCCAGGCAGGCCGACCGCTTCTGGGCCGCAGTGCGCACCAGCCTCATCGTGCTGGCGTTTGCCGTGCCGGTGTACGCGTTTTATTACTACATGCGCGATGCGTTCTCCAACCATTGGCGGCGCTGGTTGACCCACCGCTTCCTCGACGGCTACCTGAGCGAGCGCAAGTACTACGAGATCGGTGCGGGTGGGGACATCGACAACCCCGACCAGCGCATCAGCGAGGACATCAACACTTTCACCGGCCGGTCCACACACTTCCTGTTGATCTTTATCGGCTCGCTGATGCAGCTGGTGGCGTTCAGCGCGGTACTGTGGTCCATCTCCAAGATGCTGGTGGCGTTTCTGGCGGTGTATGCACTGCTGGGCACCTTCGGAGCGCTTTACTTTTTTGGAGCGCCGCTGATCCGGCTGAACTTCTGGCAGATCCGCCGCGAGGCGGATTTCCGCTTCGGACTGATGCGGCTGCGCGAAAACGCGGAATCCATCGCCTTCTACCGGGGCGAGCCCCAGGAGCGCGCCCAGATCAATCACCGGTTCGAGGCGGCATTCACCAACTACGCTCGCCTCATCAAGAAGCAGCTGTCCCTCAATCTGTTCCAGCGCTCATTCAGCCAGCTCACACTGATCCTGCCCAGCATCATCCTGGCCAACGCCGTCCTGGCGGGCGAACTGGAGGTGGGACGGGCCATCCAGGCGGCCGGTGCATTCGCCGTGGTGCTCGGCGCCATATCGTTGATCGTGGACAACTTCGAGAGCCTGAGCCGTTTCGTGGCGGGCATCGACCGGCTCCATACGCTGTCACAGGTGGTGCTCAAGACCCCGGCCGCCCCCAAACCGTGGGCGGAACCCGAGGCAGCAGCGGGCACCACTGCCAACACCGCCCCAGCCGCCGGAGCAGCGACGGCACCCATCGATCCCCCGACCGAGATCGCCACGCGCATTGGCGACGGGTTGGCCATCGAAGGACTGTCGCTGTACACGCCGAAATATGGCCGCCTGCTCGTGCGCGACCTGTCGCTGCAGTTGCAGCCCGGCGATGCGCTGCTGATCACCGGCCCCAGCGGCTGCGGCAAAAGCTCGCTGCTGCGCGCAATGGCCGGGCTGTGGCGCACCGGCAGCGGTACTGTGCAGCACCCGCCGCTCGAGGACGTATTCTTCCTGCCCCAGCGCCCCTACATGCAGATCGACACGCTGCGCAGCCAGATCATCTACCCAAGCACACAGACCACGCTGAGCGACGAACGCCTGCTGGAGCTGCTGCAGGAGGTGCGCCTGGAGTCGCTGGCCGAGCGCGTGGGCGGGCTCGATGCCTCGCAGGACTGGGAGAAGCACTTGTCCATCGGCGAGCAGCAACGTCTGGCCTTTGCCCGCGTGCTGGCGTGCGAACCGGGCATCGTCATCCTGGACGAGGCCACCAGCGCGCTGGACAGCGCCAACGAGAATGCTTTATACGAGCGACTGCGCGCCAGCGGTACCACGCTGATCAGCATTGCCCACCGCCCGGCGGTGCTCAAGCACCACACGCATGTACTGGAGCTTCAGAGCGAAGGGGCTTGGCAGCTGCACGCTGCGGCCGACTTCTCATTCGACGGCTGAGCGCGGCGGGTTCAGGCCTCAGAAGGCTCTGGTTCGTCCGCAGGTTCCAGCACCAGGGCCGTCGCCACTTGTGCACCCAGCGCGATCAGCCGCTTGCGCATGCAGATCACGGCCTTGTCCTTGCTCAGCAAGATGGCGTGGTGCGCACCCGCCAGGTCGATGAATTTCTGGTCGTCTGCATCCTTGCAGACATACGGCACGCGCGGGGCAATCTCCACCAGCCGCACCTGCGCATCAAACGCGGCCAGCACCTTCGAAGCATCCACACGGTAGTAGTCCATGCGCGAAACGATGTGCGGATAGGCCAGCACGCGCTCCAGTTCGTCTCGCATGACCGGGGTCGCTATCCAGGCCAGGCGCCCCTCGGCCAGCAGCGTTCGCAACGGGGCGGTGCGCGGGTCGCTGAAGATCAGCAGATCGAGGGTGACGTTGGTGTCCACCACCACGGGGCGCACGGGCTCGCCCGCTGCGGCCTCGGCCGACAGGCGCAGTTCAACCTGCATGGCGTGGGTCGGCGGCGTCTGGCACAGCCTTCGGCGCGCGATCACGCACAGCGCCCTTGATCATGTCAAAGCGGAACAAGCGGCATTCAATGGGGCCGTTCCACATGGGCACGCGGCGCGATTCTTTGAGGCGCATCTTGCCGGGCAGCTTGAGGTCCGGCGTGAGCATCCAGGCCTGCCAGCCCGCGTAGTTCTTCTTCCAGTGCGCGGCCAGCTGGCTGAAAAACTCGCCACCGTCGTCGGTGTGCGCAGCCTCCCGGCCCACGGCATCGCCTTGGGCGCGCAGGACCGCGCGCTCGGTGGCGTTCTGCCCTGCCGTGCCGGCCGCGGCGATGCGCTCGCCGTAGGGCGGGTTGAGCAGCATCACGCCCGGCGTTTCGCACGGCGGCATGCGCTGCAGCGCGTCACCACCGCGCAGCTGCAGGCTGGCGGCCACACCGGCGCGCTCGGCGTTGCGCTCGGCAAAATCCACCATGCGGTGCGAAACATCACTACCAAAAATGGCTACAGGGCTCTCCTGTTCTGCGCTTGCAGCTTCGTTTTTTATAGCGCTCCAGACATGCGCCTGGAAGGGCAGAAGCTTCTCGAAGGCAAAGCGTCGGCGCTGGCCCGGCGCGATGCGGCAGGCGATCTGCGCCGCCTCGATGACCACGGTGCCGCTGCCGCAGCAGGGGTCGTACAAAGGCACCGGCGCATCGCCATGCGGATCCCAGCCGCTGGCGGCGATCATGGCAGCGGCCAGCGTTTCCTTGAGCGGAGCGTCGCCCTTGTCCTCGCGCCAGCCGCGCTTGAACAGCGGCTCGCCCGAGGTGTCGATGTAGATGGTGGCCTCGTCGGTGGTCAGGTGCAGGTGGATGCGCACGTCGGGCCACTGGGTGTTCACGTCGGGGCGCACACCGCTCTTGGCGCGAAAGCGGTCGGCCACGGCATCCTTCACGCGCAGGCCGGCGAAGTTCAGGCTGGTCAGCGGGCTGTGCTGCGCCGTTACCTCGACCTTGAAGGTCTGGCGCGGGGTGAACCAGATTTCCCAGGCCACGCTGCTGGCCAGTTCGTACAGGTCGTTCTCGCTGCGGTAGGGCCGGTGCGCCAACTGCACCAGCACGCGCTGCGCCAGGCGGCTGTGCAGGTTGAGCAGCAGTGCGTCGCGCCAGGAGGCGCGCAGCAGCGCGCCGCCGCGCCCGGTGAGCAAGTCGTTGTCGGTAAGGCCGGTGATCCGGTGCACTTCGTCGGCCAGGAAGCCCTCCACGCCGGCGGCGCAGGGCAGGAAGATTTGAAGTTGGTTCATATGCAGCCCCCAAGGATAAGGCCTGCGCCCGATGTCCCCGGTCAGGACTGTCGCGACGCCTGCAGCTCCTGGGCAGGTACCGGCCGGCCGAACAGGTAGCCCTGGTAACCGCCGCAGCCCTGATCAACCAGGAACTCAAACTGCCCCGGCTGCTCGACCCCTTCGGCCACCACCGTCAGCCCCAGACTGTGGGCCAGGGCCACGATGGTACGGGCGATGGCTGCGACGTTCGGATCGGTCAGGATGTCGCGCACGAAGGAGCGGTCGATCTTGAGCAGATCGAGCGGCAAACGGCGCAGATAGGTCAGAGACGAGTAGCCGGTGCCAAAGTCATCCAGCGCAAAGCCGATGCCGTGTGCCTTGAGCTGCACCATCTTGGCGATTACGCTCTCGACATCATCGAGCAGCAGGCTTTCCGTCAGCTCCAGCCGCAGGCGCGCCGGGTTGGCCCCGGTGGTGCGCAGCACCTCCAGGACCGACTCGGCAAATTCGGGCTGGTGGAACTGGCGGGCGCTGACATTGACCGCCAGGGTCAGACCGGCCATGGCCTCGTCGCCTGCCCATTGCGCCAATTGTTCGCACGCCGCCTGCAACACCCATTGACCCAGTGGAAGGATGAAGCCGGTTTCCTCGGACAGCGGTATGAATTCTCCCGGCAACACGGTGCCTCGCCGCGGGTGCTGCCAGCGTAGCAGGGCCTCGGCACCGATGACCTTGCCGTTTGCATCGACCTGCGGCTGGTAATGTAGACGGAAGTCGCCCTGCTCCAGGCTGTTGCGCAGATCGGTATCCAGCTGCACGCGCTGCAGCACGGCCGCCTGCATCTGCGGGTCAAAAAAGTGCAGCGCATTGCGTCCGGCAGATTTGGACTGGTACATCGCCAGATCGGCCTGGCGCATCAGTTCGTCGATGGTTGCGCGCCGCCCTTCGAACAGCGTCAGGCCAATGCTGGGCGTGCTGCGCAGCTCATGGCCCGCCAAGTGATAGGGCTGGTTGAGGGTGGAAAGCACTTTCTCGCCCACCAGGCGCGCCTGCTCGGCGGCCTCACTGGCGTCCTTGTCCAACTCTTCGAGCATGACCACAAATTCGTCGCCGCCCAGGCGGGCCGCCGTGTCACTGGCCCGGACGGCCTCCTGGAGACGGCGGGCCACCTCGATCAGCAGCAGATCGCCGACATCGTGGCCCAGGGTGTCGTTGAGCGACTTGAACTGGTCGAGATCGATGAACAGCAGCGCCCCATGGTTGCCGGTGCGCTCGCCCAGCACCATGGCCTGTTGCAGGCGGTCGAGCAGCAGACGCCGGTTGGGCAGGCGGGTGAGCGGGTCGTAGAACGCCAGATGGCGGATCTTTTCCTCGGCCTCCTTGCGCTCGCTGATGTCTGAAAACGCCGCGACATAGTGCGTGACCTGCCCGTCGTCGCCGCGCACGGCGGAAATGCTCTGCAAAAGGGGATAGACCTCACCGTTCTTGCGCCGGTCCCAGATCTCGCCAAACCAGGCGCCCCGGTCGGCCAGTGACTGCCACAGCCGGACGTAGAACTCGGCGTCATGCCGCCCGGACTTGAACATGGCAGGCGTGTGCCCGATCACCTCGTCGGGTGAGTAGCCTGTCATCCGTGTGAAAGCGCGGTTGACACGCAAAATGATGCCATTGGCGTCGGTCACGATCATGCCGTGCAGCGATTCAAAGGCGGTGGCAGCAATGCGCATCTCCTGCTCGATACGCCGGTTCTCGGTGATGTCGCGCAACACCACCACGCGGTGCGTCGCCTCACCCTGGCCATCGAGTACCGGGCTGACCGTGGCTTCAAACCAGAAGGGCTCGCCGTCGCGGCGTTTGCCCGGCAAGGTGCAGGGTGCACCCGCACTGTCCCAGAGCGTGGCGCGTCCGTCGGCATCGGTCCACAAGAAATCCGGCGGACGGCCGAGGATTTCGCTTTCCGGATACCCGGTGATGGTGCACAAAGCCTCGTTGACAAACGTGGCGTTGCCTTGGGCATCGACAATCAGGACCCCCTGCGAAATCGATCCCAGGGCCTTGTGGTGCAAGCGCAGGATGACGGCACTCTTGAGCCGCTCCTCGGCCTGGGCAATGCGGATCAGGTTGTCTCGAAAGACAAGGGTGGCGCGCGCCATTTCACCGATTTCGTCACCACGCCCATGGTCGGCAATCTCCACCGTCCCCACGCTGGCCTCCGGCGCGGCGAGCCGGTTCATCGCGTCCGTAATGCGCCGTATCGGATAGATGATGCCGCGCGCCAGTGCGCCCGCAAACAACAAGGTCAATGCCAACGCTACCAGTGCGGCGCCGCCGCTCCAAAGCAAGGTCTGCTTTGCTGCCATTTCGGCGCCGTGCGTGGCTTCTATCAGGTCTTGCGACATCCGGTCTTCGACCCGTTTGATCTGATCGATCTTCCAGGACATCACCTCAAACCAGTGGGCCGTATTTTTGGCAGGGACAGCCTGGCTACCAGGCAGGCGCAAAAAGACGGCATTGCGCATCCGCTCGATTTCAGCCGCCTTGATGTCCGACAGCGCCTGCTCCAGAAAGTCCACCTGCGCCCTGGCTGCGAAAAACCGGAACTGCTCCATGAAATGGGCCTGCCGATCTGTCAGGCCCACAAAAACCTGTCGGCTCACGGCGTCGATCCGGGGAGACGAGAAATACGTGGCCCCCAGCGCCCGTTCCATACCGGCCAGCTCCTTGGCCTGCATCAGATTGACATAGGCATAGATGGCGCGCGACATCTCGGAACCGCTGCCGAGAAGGTGCATCTCCTGGACGATGCCAATCAGTGTGTAGATGGCCGCGCTGTAGCGGGCCGACTGCACCTCGGGCGTCACCTGCAGTTGCACGGCCTCCCGCCGCCACGAGGCCAGCTGATCCAGCTGCGCACGGGCGTCTGCGATACGCCAGTGCAGGCGCCGGTCAAACCGCTCGGTCACCAGGCGGTCCAGGGCCTGCTGAAAACCCGCAATCTGGGCATCAGTACGGGAATGGCGCTCCGTCTGCGCGTCGGCAAAGTCTCTGCCCTCAGAGCCCAGAAACGCCGCTGCCATACCCCGTTCGCGCTGGATTTCATGCACCAGTTCACTGACCGTGGTGGCCAGCTCGGCCAACTCGCGCAAGTTGCGCATGTCCGTGGCAATGCGCTGCTGGCCCGCCAGTACCCACAGAACAAAGAACAGAAACCCTGCGATCGGCAAGGCCAGCGCCAGCGCCATGCGCTGGCCTATCGGGATATTCTGCAGTCGGACTTGCATCACGGCTTGGTCAGGATGGTTGGCGGGGGTCGTTTCGCGACTGCCGCGATCTCCATGTGCTGGCCATTATGCGGCCTGGGTCCGTGCACCGCAGCGCCTGAACACCAAAAAGCCTCCACGCATACCCCAATGGGGAGCAACATGGCGGTTTTCGCAACCGTTCGCACCTGCCCTTTCGGGTTCACCCTACACTGGGCCTCTTGAGCCCCGATGTCGGCCATTACCCCATGCCCATCCACTGCACCGATGAAGCCCGCCTGAGCGCCACCGTGACCGGTGTACTGCGCCGCCACGGCGCACGCCGTGAAGCCCTGGTGCAGATCCTGCGTGAAGTCCAGGAGCGCACCGGCTGGCTCCCGCGTTCGGCACTGGCCCTCGTGGCCGCCGGGGTCGGGCTGACACCCGCCATCGTCGAGGGTGTGGCCAGTTTCTATCGCTTCTTGCACCTGCAGCCGGTGGGTCACTTCCATCTGCTGTGGAGCGACAACGTCACAGACCGCATGCAGGGAAGCCATGCTCTGGCACAGGAACTGCGCCGCTTGCTGGCAGTGCCCGCGGGGGGGCTCAGTGCCGACGGACGGGCCAGTGTGGGCTTTGCCTCGTGCACCGGCCTGGGGGACCAAGGCCCCGCGCTGCTGGTCAACCAGCAGCATGTGGTCACGCGGATGGACAGCCAGCGCGTACATGATCTGGCCGACATGGTGCGCAACCAGGTGCCTCTGGCCGACTGGCCTGCGCACTGGATGCAGGTGGACGATCAGGTGCGCCGCAGCGACGTTCTGCTGGACGCCCCCTCCCTGCAAGGTCAGGCCCTGCAGGCCACCCAGGCACGGGGCGCACAGGCCACCATGTCCGAGCTGTCCGCATCCCGGCTGCGCGGACGGGGTGGCGCAGGGTTTTCCACCGCGCGCAAGTGGGCGCTGTGCCTTGCGGCCCCCGTGCCCGAAGGTGGCACCCGCGTGGTGGTATGCAACGCCGACGAGGGCGAGCCCGGTACCTTCAAGGACCGCGTGCTGCTCAGCCGCCAGGCCGATGCCGTCTTCGAGGGCATGACCGTGGCGGCACGGCTGCTAGACGCGCGCACCGGGCTGCTGTACCTGCGCGGCGAATACCGCTACCTGCTCGACCCACTGGAATCCGTGCTCGCCCGACGGCGTGCGCGGGGCCTGCTGGGTCGCAACATCCTGGGCGTGGAAGGCTTTGATTTCGACATCGCCATCCACGTGGGCGCGGGGGCCTACGTCTGCGGCGAGGAAAGCGCGCTGATCGAGTCGCTCGAAGGCAAGCGCGGCACGCCGCGCATCCGCCCACCCTTCCCGGTCGAGCGGGGCTACCTGGGTCAGCCGACCGTCGTCAACAACGTGGAAACCTTCTGCGCGGCGGCGCAGATCGCCTGGCATGGCGGCACCTGGTGGTCCGCCATCGGCACCCCGGACAGCAGCGGAACCAAACTGCATGCGGTCAGCGGCGACTGCGAGCGCCCCGGCGTCTACGAATACCCCTTCGGCGTGACCGTGGCCCAGGTGCTGCACGACTGTGGCGCCCGCGACACCCAGGCCGTGCAGGTCGGCGGGCCCTCTGGCCGGTGTCTGGCGGACCACGAATTTCAGCGGCGCATGGGTTTCGAGGACCTGCCCACGGCGGGCGCCTTCATGGTGTTCGACCGTTCGCGCGACATGTTCGAGGTGGCGCACGCCTTTGCGCAGTTCTTCGCCCACGAGAGCTGCGGCTTCTGCACGCCGTGCCGCGTCGGCACGGCCCTGGTGCTGCAGCGCATGGACAAGCTTGCGGCCGGACTTGGCTCGGGCTGGGATCGCACCGATCTGGACGACCTCGACACCCTGATGCAAGGCACCACCCATTGCGGCCTGGGCGCCAGCAGTACCCATGCGCTGCGCGACACGCTGGAGCGTTTCGGCGCAGCCTACGACAAGCGCCTGCGCCAGCCCCGCTTCACACCGGGCTTCGATCTGGACGGCGAGTTGGAGCCGGCGCGGCGCGCAACCGGGCGTGACGACCCCCATGCCCACCTGGAGCAAAAGGGATGAACCACTTCCTGCTCGACGGCGCCGAAGTACCCTTCACCGAGGGCGACACACTGATGGACGCCGCCCAGCGCGCGGGCCACGCCATCGCGCACCTGTGCTGGGATGCCCGCCTGGGTCAGAGCGGCGCCTGCCGGCTGTGCACGGTGCGCATCGACGGACGCCTGGCCGCCGCCTGCACCACCCGCGCCCAAGGCGGGCAGGTGGTGGAAAACCGTACCCCCGAGCTTGACGCCCGGCGCCTGCGGCTCACGCAGATGCTGTTCGTGGAGGGCAACCACTTCTGCCCCGGTTGCGAAAAGAGCGGCGAGTGCCTGCTCCAGGCCACGGCCTATGACCTGGGCATGACGGACATGCACTACGACATGATGGCGCCGTCACGCCCCGTGGATGCCAGCCACCCCGATCTCTGGCTGGAGCTGAACCGCTGCATCCTGTGCAAGCTGTGCGTGCGCGCCAGCCACGAAACCGACGGCAAGGACGTGTTCGCCATCGGCGGCCACGGCACCGGCACGCACCTCCTGGTGAACTCGCCCACCGGCCTGCTGGGCGACAGCGCCCTGTCGACCGACGACCTTGCCGCATGTATCTGCCCCGTGGGCGCCATCCTTCCCAAGCGGCGTGGCTTCGCCGTACCCATCGGCAAGCGCCGGTTCGACCCTCCGGACAACGGCAATGACCCAACGTGAATCCACACCCCCGAAGCTGCGCGTGGCTACGGTCTCGCTCGCGGGATGCTTTGGCTGCCACATGTCGCTGCTCGACATCGACGAGCGCCTGTTCACGCTGGCGCAGCGGGTGGAGTTTGACCGATCGCCGCTGACCGACATCAAGAACCTGGGAGACTGCGACATCGGGCTGATCGAGGGCGGCCTGTGCAACAGCGAGAACGTCGAGGTGCTGCGCAACTTCCGCGCCCGCTGCAAGATACTCGTGGCAGTGGGCGCCTGCGCCATCAACGGCGGGCTGCCGGCACAGCGCAATGCGCTGGACATCGGCCAGATCCTGGTTGACGTCTACCACGCCCGTCCCGGCCTGGCCGCCGGCAGCGCCGTGCCCAACGACCCTGAACTGCCGCTGCCGCTGGCACGCGTACACCCCATTCATGAGGTGGTGCGCGTGGACCATTTCCTGCCCGGCTGCCCCCCCAGCGCTGATGCGATCTGGGCGCTGCTGTCGGCGCTGACCGAGGGCCGCATGCCACCCAACGACCCCTCCCTCATCCGGTTCGACTGATGGCTTCTCCTCCCCTCTCCACCGCTCCCTCCACCCCCCGGCGGGTGGTGATCGACCCCGTTTCACGCGTCGAAGGCCACGGCAAGGTCACGCTGCTGCTGGACGAGCACAACCGGGTGCAACAGGCTCGCCTGCACATCGTCGAGTTCCGTGGCTTCGAGAGCTTCATCGTCGGCCGCCCCTACTGGGAAGTGCCTGTGATGGTGCAACGCCTGTGCGGCATCTGTCCGGTCTCACACCATCTGGCTGCCAGCAAGGCCATCGACGTGGCGCTGGGCATGGCGGCCATACCGCGCACCGCTGAGGCCATGCGCCGCCTGATGCACTACGGGCAGGTGATGCAGTCGCATGCACTGCATTTCTTTCACCTGTCCTCGCCCGACCTGCTTTTCGGTTTTGACAGCGACGCCACGCGGCGCAACATCCTCGGCGTCGCCGCCGCGCACCCCGACATCGCACGCCAGGGCGTCCTGCTGCGCAAGTTCGGGCAAGAGGTGATCCGCCTTACGGCGGGCAAGCGCGTGCACGGCACCGGTTCGGTGCCCGGGGGTGTGAACCGCCACCTCACGCGCGCCGAACGCGACGAGCTGTCCGCCCAGGTGCCGCAAATGCTGGACTGGTGCGAGCAGGCCGTGGAGCTGGTGGCCCGCCTGCACGCCCAGAACCCGGTGCTCTACGCGCACTTCGGCAGCATCCGCTCGGGCTGGATGTCGCTCGTGAGCGCCGATGGCGCCATGGAGCTTTACGACGGAGTGCTGCGCGTGAGCGATGCCGAAGGCCGCATCCTGCACGATGGGGTCGACGTGCAGGGCTACATGGGGCTGATCGAAGAGGCCACAGAACCCTGGACCTACATGAAATTTCCCTACCTGCGCGCGCTCGGGCGCGAGGCAGGCTGGTACCGGGTCGGCCCGCTCGCGCGCGTGCACAACTGCAGCCATATCCCCAGCCCGCGCGCAGAAGGTGCGCGCCAGCGCTTTCTGGCCGACGGCCCGGTGCACGCCACACTGGCCTACCACTGGGCGCGCATGATCGAGATGCTGCATGCCATGGAAGTGATCGCCGAGCTGCTGCAGGATGACGCGCTGCTGGGCGGCGAACTCACGGCAGCGCTGCCTTCGCAGCGCCCCGCCCACCGCGCAGGTGTGGGTGTGATCGAGGCCCCGCGCGGCACCTTGATCCACCACTACGCGATTGGCGATGACGATCTGGTGCAGTGGTGCAACCTCATCGTCAGCACCACGCACAACAACCAGGCCATGAATGAATCGGTGCGTGCCGTGGCGCGCGAATACTTCGACGGTCGCGAAATCAGCGAGGGGTTGCTCAACCGCATCGAGGTGGCGATTCGCGCCTACGACCCCTGCCTGAGCTGTGCCACCCACGCCCTGGGCAACATGCCGCTGCAGGTACAGGTGGTCGGCCCCGATGGCCTGCCCATAGACAGTGTGCTGCGCTACAGCGATGGTCGCATGGAGCGTTCCAACGCAGCACTTCAGGCGCCGTGATGCGACCTCCACTGCTGGTGCTGGCGATCGGCAACCCGAGCCGGGGGGATGATGCGCTCGGCCCGTTGCTGCTGGAACAGCTGGCGGCCATCGGCACGGAGGCCGCTGGGGATGTGGAGCTGCTGACCGACTTTCAGCTGCAGATAGAGCACGCGCTCGACCTTGAAGGACGGCGCGCCGTGCTGTTCATTGATGCGGCCCGGCCCGGTGTGGTGGAAGGTGTGGGACTCACGGCGATTCAAGCCGAGACGCGTCTGGTCCCCGTCAGCCACGCCCTGTCGGCTCCGGCCGTTCTGCAGGTGGCCACGCAACTGGCAGGATGCGCGCCCCCCGCCTGGCAGCTGGCCGTGGAAGGCGAGTGCTTTGCCCTGGCGGAAGGCCTCAGTCCCTTGGCGCAGCAGCACCTGGAACAGGCCTTCGAAATGCTGCTGGACTGGATTGCAACGCAACGCGCTGCTGCCTGCCTCACTCCGTCCGTCAGCCCGGCTGGCTGGCCTGGTGCTTGCGTACCAGCGCAATCAGATCGGTGGCCGATAGCGGACGGCTGAACAGATAACCCTGCATCAGGTCGCACCCCGCGACCCGCAGAAACTCGCGCTGCTCGACGGTCTCCACCCCTTCCCCCACGGTCTGCATACGCAGGTTGCGCGCCAGACCGATGATGCTGCGCACGATAGCCGCGCTGTCCGGGTGCAGCATGATGTCCTGCACGAAAGAGCGGTCGATTTTGAGTTGGTCAATCGGGAAACGGCGCAGATAGGCGAGCGAGGAGTATCCCGTCCCGAAGTCATCCACCGACAGGCTCACGCCCAGGGCCTTGAGCTCTGCCAACGTGCGTGCAGCCTGCTCGGCGTTCTGCATCACCGTGCTCTCGGTGATCTCCAGCTTGAGCAGGCGCGGCGGAAGTCCCGATTCCTCCAGCGCCTGCTGCACGATGTGCACCAGCTGGTCGTCCCGAAACTGGCGCGCAGACAAATTGACGGCGACCCGAAGCGCGACTCCTTCCTTCTGCCACTGCCGAACCTGCTGGCAGGCCGTGCGCAGCACCCATTGCCCGATCGGCACGATCAGCCCGGTTTCTTCTGCCAGCGGAATGAAATCGAGGGGAGAAATCAGCGTTCCATCGTCCGAGCGCCAGCGGATCAGGGCCTCGACATCCGTCAACGCGTTGGTGCTGAGATTGAGCAAGGGCTGGTAATGCAGCAACAGCTCGTCGCGCTCCAGCGCGTAGCGCAGGCTCGCCTCCAGTTCCAGCTTGCGCAGAGCCTGCGTGTTCAAGTCGGCGGTGTAGAAGTACAAACCGTTGCGCCCGGCCTCCTTGGCGCGGTACATCGCGGCATCGGCATTGCGCAGCAAGGTGTCGTAGTCGTCTCCGTCCTGTGGGTACATGCTCACACCAATGCTGACGGCCAGACTCAGCTCATGGTTCTGCAGCGTGATCGGCCGCGCAATGTTCTGGCGGATCCGGTCCGCCACCAGCATCACCTCCTGCGGACTGGACAGGTCCGACAGAACAATCACAAAGTCGTCGCCACCGATGCGTGCCGCCGTGTCACGCTCACGCAACTGCTGGCCGATGCGCTCGGCCACAGCACACAGAATGGAGTCCCCGAAGGCGTGTCCCAGGCTGTCATTGATGCGCTTGAAATGGTCCAGATCGAGGTAGAGAACGGCCACAGCGCCCCGGTGACGCTGCGCAAAGGCGATCGCCAGTTCGGTGCGCTCCTTGAGCCGGTTGCGGTTGGCCAACCCCGTCAACTCGTCGTGATTGTTTTGCCGCTCCAGTTGTTCCTCGTATTGCTTGCGGTCGGTGATGTCGTTGAGGATCCCGACAAAATGCGTCACTTCGCCCTGGTCGTTGCGCACCGGCGCAATCGACAGGTCATTCCAGAACAAGGTTCCGTCCTTGCGGTAGTTGCGCAAGATGGCGTTGCCCTCGCGCTGCTCTCGCAGGGCCGCCGTGATTTCCTGCACGCCCATTTGCTCGCGATCGGTCTGCACCAGCAGGTCAGGGCTTTGCCCCGTGGCCTCCTGGAGACTGTAGCCCGTGATGCGCTCAAAAGCCGGGTTGGCATGAATGATTCCCCAGCCCTGGGCCGTGTGCGCAAAGATCACAATGCCATTGGCAGACGCCTCGACGGCACTGCTGTTGAGGCGGATCGCCTCTTCGCTGACACGCAGGCGCTCTTCCGCCTGGCGGCGACGCGCCTCCTTCTCGAAGTTGGAAAGCGCAAAGCAGACATCACTCACCATTTCGGTGAGCAGATTCAGCCGCTCCGCATCGAAGAAGTCTTTTTCTGCCGCAAACAGCGTGAAACTCCCCGCCACCTCGTCGTCCACCGTCAGCAAAAAGCAGGCACCGGAAAGAAATCCGTTCTGCAGCAAATCGGCGTGAATGAGGCGAAGCCGGGGATCGGCGAGCAAATCGTTGCAGATGTAGGGCTTGCCCAGAGACAACGCCAGCTCTGCCGGGACCCGGGGCGGCCCCTGTGTTCCTATGGGTGCCAAGCGCACAAACCAGTCTGGCGCCACGCCGCAGCGCGCCGCAGGCACCACCTCGCCGGTTTGCGGATTCAGCAAACCCACCCAGGCCATGCGCAGCCCTCCACGCTCGACAGCGATGGTGCACAGTCGCTCCAGCAGTTCTTCCCGGTTCCGGGTATGCACGATGGCCTGGTTGGTTTCACTCAAGGCGGCATAGAGCCGGTTCAGGCGCAGGATCTGCTGGTGGGCTGCGTCAAGCTCCAGCAGTCGCTGCTCGAGTTCCAGGCTGCGCTGCTCCAGCTTGTGTACCAGCACCTCGTTGTACATCTTGAGCATCGACGCACCTGACACCACCGGCGTGCGGACATCCGCCGGCTGTTGCGCGGCCTTGGCCAGCATGGCGTGCACCCGCTCAATGAACACCTCAGGCTCGGCCGGTTTCACCAGAAAGGCATCCGCTCCCATGTCCAGCGCCAGTTTCGCGTCCTTGGCTTCGGTGTAGGTCGCGGTGTAAACCATGAACGGAATGCCATGCAACGCCGCGTCAGCCTTCCATTCACGCAACAGGGTATATCCGTCCATCACCGGCATCAGCAGGTCACTGATCACCAGGTCCGGCGCACGTACGCGCGCACGCTCCAGCGCCTGCTGACCCTGCACCGCCTCTTCCACCTCAAAGCCATGCCCCTGCATCAGCATGCGCAACAGGTAGCGGTTGTCCTCCCGGTCATCGACGATCAGCACACGCATCAGGCCACTCCCTTGATGAAACGCTCGACCTCTTCGGCAAACGTCTGTGGATCGATGGGTTTCTCAATGTAGCCGTTGCAGCCCGCCGCGAGGCAGCGCTCCCGGTCTCCCGCCATGGCATACGAGGTGACGGCCACGATGGGAATGGCCTGCAGCTTCGGGTCGGATCGCAGCGCCTGTGCCACCGCATAGCCGTCCATGCCGGGCAACTGGATGTCCAGCAGAATCAGCACCGGATCGATCTGTCCCGCCAGCGCCACGCCGGTAGGACCATCTTCAGCATGCACCATTTCCCAGCCCCTGGCTTCCAGCAAAAAGTTGGCCAGATAACGATTCTGGGCGTTGTCCTCGATCAGCAAGATGCGCTTGTTCATGCGGCCTCCGGATTGGGCTGGGCGTGCAGGGGCAAGGTGACTGTGAAGGTGCTTCCCTGCCCCCAGGTGCTGCGCGCTTCAATCCGCCCGCCCATCAATTCCACCATACGTCGGCTGATGGCCAGGCCCAGACCCGTGCCCTCGTGCTTGCGTGCCAGGGTCGAGTCGATTTGACGGAACGGTGTGAACAATAGTGCCATGTCTTCTTCCTTGATGCCCATCCCGGTATCGGTCACACTCACCTGCACGGCTGGGGCGCGTTCGGATTGCGCGTCGACTCGAAAATCCTCCAGGCGCTGCGCCTGCAACGTCACTGTCCCGCTTTCGGTGAACTTCACGGCGTTGCTCAGTAAATTGAGCAGCACCTGCTCGATGCGTCGCTCATCGCTCACCATGGCATCGAGACCCGGATCCACCTGCACATGGAGGGCGAGTTCCTTTTTTTCCGTCAGTGGCTGGATGATGGCGGCCACCTTCTGAATCGAGCGTGCCATATTGAAAGGTTCGCACGCCACCCGCAACTCACCCGCCTCGATTTTGGAGATATCCAGCACGTCGTTGATCAGCGCCAACAAGTGGCGCGCGCTGTCCCGGACCATGCCCATCTGCTTGGCCTGCTCGAGATTGAGCGGTCCCGCCAGCCCCTGCAGCAGGATACCGGTGAAGCCAATGATGGAGTTGAGCGGCGTGCGCAGTTCGTGGCTCATGGTGGCCAGAAAGGATGATTTGATACGGTCTGCCGCTTCGGCCGCCTCCTTGGCCTGACGCAACGCTTCCTTGGCGGCGCGTTCAGTCGTCACGTCTTCCAACACGCCCACCAGTCCACGCGAAATGTCCGAAGGATCCAGCGCACGTACATGAATGCGGCTCCAAAAAAGGCTTCCGTCCTTGCGACGCATCTGCTCCTCGCGTTGGTGTGTAGCCCCGTGACCCGCCAGCGAATAGATGATGCCTCCCGCCTGCTGGTAGGCCTCTTCGGACGTGTACCAATTCTGAGGAGTCGTGCCCAGCAACTCGCCAGGACCATAGCCCAGCATGTGCTCCAACTTGCCATTGCAGCGGCGCACCACCCGGTCCTGCAACAGCACGATGCCCGAATGGACAGCCTCAAATATGGCCTCCTGCTCATCGTGCGCAGCCTTGAGAGCCGCCTGCGCGTCCCGGATCGGGGTGATGTCCACAATCACCCCCACCATGCCCGAGGGCTGGCCGTCTGCACCCCGGAATCCGCTCACGGCGTACAAGGTCTGGTGCACCTGCCCGTCTGCAAATGGCATGGCGGCCTCGCGCGCCATACGGCTGCCTTCGACCAGAACCTGTGCATCCTCCACCTGATAGGCCTGCCGATCGGAAAAAGGCAGGTAGTCAAGCTCCAGCACGGTCTTTCCTACAAACGATGCCCGCTGCACGCCAAAAGCTTCCTCGTAGGCCTTGTTGCAGCCGCGAAAGCGCAGGTCGGGCCCTTTGTAAAAAATGGGATTGGGAATGTGATCGATGATGGCTTGCAAGAACGCCCCCAACGCGGCGAGCTCTGCAGTGCGCTCTTGCACGCGCAGTTCCAGCCCCTTGGCATGGGCTTGGGCCTCCTCGTAGAGCCGGGCGTTTTCCGTGGCCAGGGCCTGGATATCCTCGTTGTTCCTCCGAAGCTGCGCCGTGCGGACCGCCACCTGCCTGCGAAGCACCCACAGGCCCGTCACGCTGGCGAGCAGCAGGGCACCGGCGCCCGAAACCACGGGGACCAGCCAGGACGGCATGGCAGTGCGCACCTCGTCCACGGTCCAACGCCGCAAGGAGCTGTAATAGAGCGAACCGGAATCCTGCTTGTAAGCACGCAAATGACGGTCCAGCGTCTGCAGCAACGCAGGGGCGCTCTGAAGCGGGGCCGCGAAGTACAGCTTCGACGGGCTAAAGATGATGGCCGTATCTTCCAGTCCATAACGGGCGGCGTTGCGCACCCCGAAAAACCGGTTGGTGACCACCGCATCGGCTCGCCCCTGGGACACGGCGGCAAAGGCGGCATCGAAATCGGGCAGCGAAACCCATTCGACCACCAGGCTGAAACTCTCTGCCATCTGCTCGAACTGGCGCTCCTGCACGGACCCGGACAGCACGGCCACACGCTTGCCCTCCAGATCCATCATCGAGCGCAAGCCGCTGCCCTGTCGGGTGTACACCTGATTCCAGCTTGCGAGAACCGGCTCCTGGTGAAACGCGTACAGGGCTTCTCGCTCCTGGTTGCGCGCCACATCGGGCATCAGGTCAATTTCGCCCCCGGCCAGTCGCTCCAGTCCGTCGGCCCAGGTGCCCGGCACGTACTCGATCTCCCATCCTTCCCGTTCCGCAATCCCCTCGATCAGATCAATGAAGATCCCCTCGGGCCGCCCTGCTTCCGACAGGGCCACCTTGGGGCTGTTCTGGTAAACCCCCACGCGGACTTTTTGCGCCCCCCAGGCGGACCCCAATCCCAGAGCGCATAGCAAAAGACAGAAACCGGCATACCGCCACCCGCAGCGGAGGACGCTCCATACACCAAGCACCAGCAACTGACGGGGCATGACATGACCTCCACGGGCGACTGCAGCAACATGCCGCGACACCGCTTGCACTGCGTCACATAATACGCCCGCGATGCGTCCATCCGGGGTCGCTCGCCCGTGCTGTGGCGCGCGCACCCATCGTGCGAACCCGCAGCGCACTGACAACGATCAACATCCATCGCACAAAGCGCCCCATCCGAGGGATTCACCTGAGGCGGCGGTCGCACCTGGCGGTCATAGACTGTGGATTCCTGCGCCACGGTGGCTGCAGGCCCGAGGACAGGAGCTTGCCTTGCAGCCTACCCACACGGACCACCCGGACTACTTCCACAAAGTCGTCGATTGCCAGTGGGCCTGTCCCGCCCACACCCCGGTGCCGGAATACATCCGCCTGATCGGCCAGGGCCGTTACGACGACGCCTACATGGTCAACTGGGTTTCCAACGTGTTCCCCGGCATTCTTGGACGCACCTGCGACCGCCCCTGTGAACCCGCCTGCCGGCGCGGACGGGTCGAGGAAAGCAATGGGGCCCCTCCAGAGCCCGTGGCCATCTGCCGGTTGAAGCGCGTGGCCGCGGACCACAAGACCGGCGTCAAAGAGCGCATGCCCGCCATCGCGCCACCCAATGACAAGCGCGTGGCCTGCGTGGGCGCCGGGCCGTCCTCCCTGACCGTGGCGCGCGACCTCGCGCCACTGGGCTACGAGGTCACGGTCTTCGATGGCGAAGACCGGGCGGGCGGCTTCATCCGCAGCCAGATCCCGCGCTTTCGCCTGCCCGAATCGGTGATCGACGAGGAAACCGGCTACATCCTCGACATGGGTGTGCAGTTCCGCAGCCGTCAGCGCGTGGACTCTCTGCGCGAGCTGCTCTCGCGGGGCTACGACGCCGTGTTCGTGGGCTGCGGCGCACCGCGCGGGCGCGATCTCGACATTCCCGGGCGCCGCGAGATCCAGGACAACATCCACATCGGCATCGACTGGCTGGCCTCGGTGTCGTTTGGGCATGTCACCCGCATCGCACCCCGTGTCATCGTGCTGGGCGGCGGCAATACCGCCATGGACTGCTGCCGCTCCGCGCGGCGCCTGGGCGGCACCGACGTCAAGGTCATCGTGCGCAGTGGTTTCGATGAAATGAAGGCCTCTCCCTGGGAAAAGGAAGATGCCCTGCACGAGGGCATCCCGATCCTGAACTTCCATGTGCCCAAGTCGTTCGAGCACGACAACGGCCAGCTCACCGCCATGACCTTCGAGGTGGTTCAGGCCCACTACGATGGACAGGGCCGGCGCAGTCTGGTGCCCACGGGCGAACCCGACGTGCGCGTGCCCTGCGATGTGGTGCTGATCGCCGTGGGGCAAGAAAACGCCTTTCCCTGGATCGAACCCGACTTGGGCATTGCGTTCGACCGCTGGGGCCTGCCGCAACTCCAGGAAGGCACATTCCAGTCCACACTGCCCCTGTTGTTCTTCGGCGGTGATGCGGCCTATGGCCCGAAGAACATCATCACCGCCGTAGCCCAGGGGCACGAGGCCGCGGTGTCAATCGACCGCTTTCTGCACGGCGAGGATGTGCGCCAGCGCCCGGCGCCACGCACCAACCTGGTGTCCACCAAGATGGGCATCCATGAGTGGAGCTACGACAACGACGTTTCCAACGACCACCGCTTCAAGGTGCCCTGGGCCCGGGCCGAGGTGGCCCTGGCCAGCATCCGGGTCGAGGTCGAACTCGGCTTCGACGCCGCCACCGCCTTCAAGGAGGCCAGCCGCTGCCTGAACTGCGATGTGCAAACGGTGTTCAACCGCACCACCTGCATCGAGTGCGACGCCTGCGCCGACATCTGCCCCATGGACAGCATCACCTTCACGAGCAACGGCGACGAAGCCGACCTGCGTACCCGGCTCAGGGCGCCAGCGCACAACCTGGCGCAGGACCTGCTGGTGTCGGCGCCGCTCAAGACCGGGCGCGTGATGGTTAAGGACGAGGACGTCTGCCTGCACTGCGGTCTGTGCGCCGAACGCTGCCCCACCGGCGCCTGGGACATGCAGAAGTTCCGGCTCGACACCCCGCAGGCCGGGCCACTGTGCCGTGATGCCAACGCAACCCGACGCACGCTGGAGGCCGCATGAAGCGCATCGAAGCCCTCAACGACTTTGTCATCAAGTTCGCCAACGTCAACGGCTCGGGCTCGGCCTCGGCCAATGAACTGTTCGCCAAGGCCATCCTGCGCATGGGCGTGCCGGTGAGCCCGCGCAACATCTTCCCGAGCAACATCCAGGGCATGCCCACCTGGTACGAAGCCCGGGTGTGCGAGCAGGGCTACCTGGGGCGGCGCGGCGGCGTGGACATGATGGTGGCCATGAACCCGCAGACCTGGGATGCCGACGTGGCCGAGATTGCACCGGGCGGATACCTCTTCTACGACAGTACGCGCCCGATCCCGGCAGCGAAGTTCCGCACCGACATCGAGGTCATCGGCATGCCGCTGACCGAGATCAGCAACAACACCTATTCCGAGCCCCGCCAGCGCCAGCTGTTCAAGAACATCATCTACGTGGGCGCGCTGTCGGTCTTGCTCGACGTGGAGGCTGAGGTTTTCGAGAAGCTCTTTGCCGAGCAGTACCGGGGCAAGGAGATGTTGCTCGACTCCAACGTGCGCGCACTGCACCTGGGGCGCGATTACGCCCACCAGCACCTGCAGGCACCGCTGGGCATTCGTGTGCGGCGCGCCGACCAGGTGGGTGACCGCATCTTCACCGACGGCAACAGCGCCGCAGCGCTGGGCTGCGTGTACGGCGGCGCCACTGTTGCGGCCTGGTATCCGATCACACCGTCGTCCTCGGTACCCGAAGCGTTCCAGAAATACTGCGACAAATACCGCGTGGACCCTGCCACCGGACGCAGCAGCGTCGCCATCGTGCAGGCCGAGGACGAGCTGGCCTCCATCGGCATGGTGGTGGGTGCCGGCTGGAACGGTGCACGCGCTTTCACGGCCACTTCGGGGCCGGGCATCTCGCTGATGACAGAGTTCATCGGCCTGGCCTACTTCGCCGAGATCCCGGTCACCATCATCAACGTGCAGCGCGGCGGGCCGTCCACGGGCATGCCCACGCGCACGCAGCAATCCGACCTGTTCAGTTGCGCCTATGCCTCGCACGGTGACACCAAGCACGTGCTGTTGTTTCCGGAAGACCCGCACGAATGCTTCGAGCACGCCGCCGCCGCACTCGACCTGGCGGACCGGCTGCAGACGCCCATCTTCGTGATGACCGACCTGGACATCGGCATGAACCAGCGTCTGTGCAAACCCTTTGCCTGGGACGACGCGCGCCAGTACGACCGGGGCAAGGTCATGACCGCCGAAGAACTGGAGGCCGGCAAGGATTTCGGCCGCTACAAGGACGTGGACGGCGACGGCATTCCCTGGCGCACCTATCCTGGCACGCACCCCACGAAGGGAAGCTTTTTCACGCGCGGCACCACGCGCGACCCCTACGCACGCTACTCCGAGCGCGGGCCGGACTACATCTACAACATGGAGCGCCTGCTGCGCAAGTTCCGCACTGCGGCCGACCTGGTGCCCCAGCCGGTGCTGCGCGGCGCAGCACGCCCCACGCCGCATGGCGTGATCTACTTCGGCTCCACCAGCCCGGCCATGCAGGAGGCGCTGGACGTTCTGACGGCTGCAGGCACCGATATCGATGCGATGCGCCTGCGCGCCTTCCCCTTCCCAGACGCAGTGGACCGCTTCATCGCAACGCACGAACAGGTTTTCGTCGTCGAGCAAAACCGCGATGCCCAGATGCACGCCATGCTGGTCAACGAACTCGGCATGGACCCTGCACGTCTCGTGAAGGTGCTGCACTACGACGGCACCCCCATCACGGCCCGCTTCATCACCCAGGCGATCCAGAACCACCTGCATGGCGACCAGGCGTCGCTCAAGGAGGCCGCATGACCTACCTGACCAAGCCCCGTCTGCACCACCCCTCGCTGACCCGAAACAAGGTGGGGTACACGCGCCGCGACTACGAAGGGCGTATTTCCACCCTGTGCGCAGGCTGCGGGCACGACTCCATTTCGGCCGCAATCATCCAGGCCTGCTGGGAGCTCGACATCGAGCCGCACCGCGTGGCCAAGCTCTCGGGCATCGGCTGCAGCTCCAAGACACCGGACTACTTTCTCGGTGCCTCGCACGGCTTCAACACCGTGCACGGGCGCATGCCCTCGGTGCTGACCGGCGCCAACCTGGCCAACCGCGACCTGCTCTACCTGGGCGTATCCGGCGACGGCGATTCGGCCTCGATCGGCCTCGGCCAGTTCGCCAATGCCATGCGCCGGGGCGTGCGCATGGCCTACATCGTCGAGAACAACGGTGTCTACGGTCTCACCAAGGGCCAGTTCTCCGCCACGGCAGACCGGGGTTCGCGCAGCAAGAAAGGCGTGACCAACAACGACAGCCCGGTGGACCTCGTCGGCCTGGCGCTGCAACTGGGTGCGACCTACGTGGCGCGCAGCTTCTCGGGCGACAAGGAGCAGCTCGTGCCACTCATCAAGGGCGCTCTGGGCCACGGCGGCGCGGCGTTCATCGACGTCATCAGCCCCTGCGTGACCTTCAACAACCACGCAGGCAGTACCAAGAGCTATGACTACGTGCGCCAGCACAACGAAGCCGTGAGCCGCATCGACTTCATGCCGCTGCACAGCGAGATCACCGCGCAGTACGCCCCCGGCGAAGTGATTGACGTGCAGCAGCACGACGGCAGCACACTGCGCCTGCGCAAGCTCCACGAAGACTATGACCCCACCGACCGCTATGCCGCGCTGAGCTACATGAACGCCCACCATGCGCGCGGCGAGGTGGTGACCGGACTGCTCTACCTCGACCCCGTGGCCACCGACCTGCACCTCTCGCTCAACACCAGCGACACACCGCTCAACGCCCTCGGCGTTGCGCAGCTATGCCCAGGCGCCAAGGCCCTGGAAAAAATCAACGCATCGCTGCGCTGAGCCTGATAGCCCATTTGCACGAGGAGCCCCTTCATGGCTGAACGCACCGTTTTCCAGTCACTCTCCCAGCGCCATGTGGTCAGTCTGGGCCCCCAGGCCAGCGTCTGGGAGGCCGCCTGCGTGATGACCCGGGCCAACTGCGGCAGCGTGCTCATCCTGGACACGTCGGGCCAGCTCCTGGGCATCCTGACCGAGCGTGACCTGATGACGCGCGTGCTGGCCAAGGCACTCAATCCACAAACAACCCAGACGTCCGAGGTGATGACCCCCAACCCGCACTGCGTGGAGCCCCACATGAAGGTGTCGGAGGCAGTCCTCATCATGATCGAGCGCGGCTTCCGGCATCTGCCCATCGTCACCTCGGCGAACAAGATCCTCGGTGTGTTTTCGGTACGCGACGCCCTGCCGCGTGAAATCGGAGATGCCGTGAGCCTGGCGGAATTCAACGACCAGGTGAACGACGCCCTTGGCTGAAGCGCCCCCGGACGCCCTGACCGGGTGCCCGCTTTCCTTTTGTTTCATATGACGACAGACAATCCGTGCGCCCTCCGATCTGGGATACTGGCCCCCCTGTACCCGGACGAACCGGCATGAAGATGAGGCAGCACCATGAGTATCTTTGACCGGCTGTGGGGCGGTGGGCGCAAGACAGCCCCCCAGCCTCCAGCGACCACCCCCGCAGCACTCAGTGTGGAAGGCCCTGAGTCATCGGGCACCGTGGAGCGCCGCCATCGCCCGCGCAAAGACGCCCGCAAAGGCATCAAGGCACTGATCATTGACGATTCGCCCACTGTGATTGCCGCCCTGCGCAAGGTTTTGCGCTCTGCAGGCTACAACACCAGCGAAGCCCTGAGCGCCGAGCAAGGTCTGGCCCTGATTGAACAGGATCCGCCCGATCTGGTGTTTCTCGACATCATTCTGCCCGGCATGAACGGCTTCAATGCGCTTCGGCTGATCCGCAAGAATCCGGCGAGCCAGCACATTCCGGTGATCATGATCAGCGGCAATGAGCACGCGACCGAACAGTTTTACGCCAACCGGATTGGCGCTGACGATTTCATGAAAAAACCGTTTTCGCGTTTCGAAATATTCGCCCGGATCGAGAACCTGCTCGACTCCGGCATGATGCCGCGCCGCAAGCTCACGAGCGAGTCCGGGCCCCTGACCCAACCAGCCCCCCTCACTCCTTAGGGATGACCTGTATAACCCTCGCGTGTCGGTGGTAGTGCGGATCGGGACGGGCCACAAGGCGTCTTTTTGCAGCCGATAGCCCCTTTATGGGCAAGAAAAGCAACGCAGCGGATCGCCCGAGGCCGCGCTGCCACAAACCGCAGGGAGTTATGCAGGCCATCCCTAGAAGGCTGTGGGGTAGCCCCCGACACGGCTCGGATCAGCCCGCGTTTTTCAGGATGGTGAAAATCTGGTCCTTGAGGTGCAGCTTTTCCTTTTTCAGCGTCTCGATTTCCTCGTGCGTTCCGGGCGAGATGCTGGCCTCCATGTTCTTGATTTTCTGATCCAGTTCGTTGTGCTGGTCGAACAGACGCAGGAAATGGCGGTCGGAGGTTTTGAGTTGGGTGATCAGGTCGCGAAATTCAGGAAACATGCGGGCTACTCCGAAGGAAGAAATGACACGGAGCGCAAAGGTCACGCACCCGTGACGACACTTTACTCCGCTGCCCTGCCCCGCAGCGCCAAAGACCCCGTCCTGCAGTCGGCACGGATGGGCATGGCCACCCAAGCACCCCCCCTCGTCAGGGCAGCCATCGCTTCAACGCCGCTTCCTCGGGTACTCCGATGCTGCGCTGGATCCCTCCGTCACGCCCGAGCAAAACGATGTAGGGCGTGACATTCGGCCATTTCGGGTCCACGCTCTGGCGAATGGCCGATTCGAAGCCCTCGAAGGTGTAGAGCCGGGTGGCCCCGACGTAATGGCTTGCATGCTCCAGAGCCGCTTTGCCCTGCACATCCATCAGCACCACCACCAGTTCCACGGGCCGGCGTGCCTGCATGACAAAGGCCATCACCTTTTCAAAAGCATCCGGACAGCTGGGGCAATACGTGGTCGTGAAAATATAGGCCGCCGGACGGGGGCCCTTCTCCACGAGCCGCGCCCAGGTCGTCTCGTCGAAACGCAGGACGGAATTGAGCGTAACACGGTTCTTCCTGCCCGATTGCGCCATCAGCGGGGTTGCCCATGCCGACAGCACCATGGCTGCCGAAGCCACCATCACGGTGCGCCGCCCGAGGAGCTGCACCGGTTTAAAACGTGATTTCATACACCTTCACCTCTACTGCATTGCGCCACACCACCACCATGCGCAGACCGTTCTGCACCAGGCGCGGAAAATCATTATGGCCTTCCGTCTGGCCCAGCACCTGCTCCCGGAACGTCTGCCCGCCGTCCTCGGACAGCCAAGCCTTGAGCGTGCTGAGCTTTCCATCGGTACTGCGCCAGACCACCGCCACCCGCTGTCCGTGCGCTGCGACATCGGCATGCTCTGCGCGTTCATCCGGGATCTGCCGCACCGTATCGGCCCGGGGGGTGCCATCGGGCTCCAGCCTGGCATAGCGTACCGCCGCCACATTCTCGCCCCCTTGCGGGCGAATGCCGAACCAGACGGCATGAAAACCCTCCTGCGCCGCTGCCAGACCCGGGCCGTGGTGGGGGCAGGCATCCACGCGCCACTCATCGTATGTCGCCCGCACGATGGGGGCCGTGGTGTCGCCCCGCAGCACGGCAAACGCGTGATCGCGCACATTGGGCGCAAACACATGCCGCCACATGGCCCGCATCACACCATCGGCACCCAGCCCCAGGGCAATGCGGCAGCACTCGCAGGAGTGGTCAGCCACCTTGATGTCCGGGCCGAAGGTTGCCCCCCCATCGGTGGAGGTGTTGCGGTAGATGGCAGCCCCCCGGTAGGTGGATTTTTGGCCCACCCGGGGCGCCAGCTCCTGGTCCCGCTTGTCGATCCAGACCGTGTGCAGGACGCCCTGGCGATCAAAAGCCACCGACTCGAAACGGTGGGTGATGACCTGGCGGTCGGCGTGCACGGTGAACGGTGGCGCAAACGTCTTGCCGGCATCCACCGAGCGCAGCATGCGCACATGGCCGGTGAAGGGCTTGGACAGCACCTGTGTGTAGGCGATCAGCACCGTGCCCCGAGGCCCGAACAGCAGTTTCGGCCGGTTCTCGCCATCGGCGGAGATCACATCGTCCGCCGTGTCCAGCAGGCGCGGTGCACTCCATGGAGTGGTGCCCTTGCCGGCGGGCATGGGCGCCGTCTGAAGATACAGGCGCCCCTGTGCATTCAGGGCGACCAGCCACAAAGTACCGTCCGGCGCCACTGCGGCACCCACGCCGAGTTGCGGGCGGGGTGCGCGCACGGCAGGCCTGGCCGCCGCCGGGGCCGGGGCCGCGGACATCGTTGCCGGTGGCGCGGCGGGCACAGGCTGTGCCACGCCGGCGCCGCACCACACCAGCAGCGCGGCGCCCAGCGCCAACACGCTGCGTGCGCGGAAGTTGATCGAGGGAAACGACATAGGGCTCCTTTACATCCGGTTCGGCACGGGTGCCGCACGGGGTTTCACTTCATGCTGTAGCGCAATTCGGTCTGCACGGAGCGCTGGGGCAGGGTGTGCGCCTGCCAGGACTTCTGGTTGGTGACATTGTTGACGCCCAGAGCCCATTCCCAATGCGGAGCAAACTTCCAGACGGCCTTGAGGTCGAGCTGGTTCACACGCGAGACACCCCCATAGGTATCGGGATTGCTGTCGATGTTCAGTTCGGTGTTGTACGCCGGGCCGCTCCAGCGCCAGGCCGCACCGAACAGCCACTGGGCGTTGGGCCGGTAGCTGGCCTGCACGGCATACCGCTGCCTCGGGATGCGCAGCCACTGCTTGCCCACCTGCGCCGGGTTGGCCGCATTGGCCTTGACCACGGCGTCGGTCCAGGTGGCGCTGCCGCCCATATCGAGTCCCCGGACACCGACATCACGGGCCTGCCAGACCATTTCGATCCCCTGGGTCAGCACGCGGTCGACATTGCTCACGCGGGTCACCGAGGGCGTGACGGTGCTGTCGGTCTGGCGCAGGATGGTGTCTTTCACGTCATCACGGAAGTAGCTCGTGCGCAGCCAGTGCTCGCCCCAGAATTTCTCGGCGGCCAGTTCGAACGAGCGCGACACTTCGGGGCGCAGGTTCGGGTCGCTGGTGGTGATGTTGCTGCCGGTCTTGGTTCCGTTGAACAATTCGTCCACATTGGGGAAACGCACGCCACGCCCCCAGCTGGCACGCAGCAGCAGATCGTCGGCCGCCGTCCAGGCCAGAGACAGCTTGGGACTGGTGGCGTGCAGGGTGCGCCGGGCGAACCCCACCTGGGCCACCGGTGGGCCGGCAAAATACTGCGCGCCGTTGTAGGCCTCGAAGCTTTCAAAGCGCACCCCCGAGGTCAACACCCAATCGGGCGTGATCTTCCAGGCGTCCTGGCCATAGAGCGCAGTGATGGTGGTGGTTCCGGCGTAGCTCTGGTTCAGCGTGGTTTCAGTATGGCGCCAGTCGCTGGCGTTGTTCACCACATTGTCCAGCTGGTACTGGTTGCGGTGCAGGCCGAACACCAGGGCATGGCGGCCACCTCCCCAGTCCCCGGCGGTCGGGGTGTAGGTCGATTGCAGCTCCATCGTGTTCCAGCCGGTGCCGTCGCGCCGCGTGACGGTGCCCGCCCCCCCCAGGTTGGCCAGCGGCGGCGGCGCACCGGCCTCGCGCAGCGCATCCTTGAGCATCTGGTACTGGGTGAGCATCGCCGACGCATTCCAGCCGGTAGCGTTGCGCGTCTTCCAGGTGGCTCCCAGCTGGCGGTGCAGTTCGTCACGCTGGCTCGGAGCAAAGGCGCTGGCGCCCAGGTTGAAGCGGTTGACGCCATCGTTGACCACGCCGCTCCAGACCGGCTGGCCTGCTGCATCACGCAGATAGGTCATGGTGCGCACGGTGCTGTTGCTGCGCCAGACGGAGATGCGGCCCTCGATCTCCTGGATGGCCGAGATGTCGTAACCCAGCCGCAGATTGAGGGTGTCCTGCCGGCTGCGGTCGATTCCCGTGGGGCCGAAGATCGCGCGCTCGCGGCCCTGCGGGTCGCGGTCATACTGGAGGCCCGTGACCCGCACCCCGGAGGTGGGTGCGGCAAAGGCTCCGGCCGTCGCGCCACGCACGGCATTGGCATACCCCATGGCGTGGCCCGCGCTGTCCTGGTGCTGCACGCCCAGCACGTACCACAGCCCAGAGTCCAGCCGCGAGGCCATGCGCGCCGACAACTGCCTGCTGCCATAGCCCTCGCTCGTGCCGTATTCGTCAAAACTCTGGTGGTTGTATTTGACGCTGGCCGAGGCCTCGAACCCCTTGGGCTTGCGCTCGGTCACGACCATGGTGGTGCCGATGGAGTTGCCCGGATAGATAGCAGAATACGGGCCATACAGGGCATCGACCCGCTCGATGGCCTCGACATTGATCATGTTCCAGCGCGGCGCATCGAAACGGCCCAGGAAGTTCGAGATCAGGTAGCCATCCAGATACACCAGCGCGCGGCCCGGCTGCAGGGTGCCAAAGCTGCGTCCGCCCACGTTGGCATTGCGGTCGCCCAGGTAGCGCTTGCGGACGGTGGTGCTGGGCAGCAAGGCTGCAGCGTCCTCGGGATTGAAAATATTCTGCTCTTCCAGATCGCGTGCGGTCTTGCTGGCGGTGCTGTTGGGCAGGTGGGGATCGAGCTGCGAGCGTGTCTCGGTCACGCTGATGGTTTGCAGCTGGGACTCGGTGGCGACGCCCTGGGCCAGAACGACAGCAGGCATCAGGGCCAGAGCGGCCGACAAGGGGCGCAGACGCGAGGCCGCGCCCGACAAATAACGGTGGTTTTGCACAACAACTCCATAAGCATTAAATCGGCATCAAACGCTTATGATCAAAGCGCCAGATGCTACAAAATCAATAGCTCATGAACCGCAGGTGGCCCCCGGGGCCGGGGTGCCAGTGCGGCGATCGCAGGCCGGGCCACAGGCGCACGCCCCACGGGCACCGGATGCCGATCGGGCGCCCACCGAAAAACGTCCGCATCGGCCCGCACCGGGGCGGCGGGGGCATTGGCCAGCAGGCACCAGAGACATTCCGCCATCGGCACCCCGGTGCCCGTCTCCGTGTCCTGCGCTGCCGTGCCATGCGCATCCACCCAGGCCATGCCGGTGCTGGTGCACACCTCCAAGGCACCGGAAGTGCCTCCCTCCATCGCACGCGACACCACCGGCGTGACGGCACCGAACACGGCCAGCAGCAAGGCCAGCCAGATCCATCGGGCGTTGCGCAGCACAGCGAGGGGGGTTTGCAAAGGCATGGGCCGGGTGGGGTGTACGGATCGCACGGCCTGCAGGGAAGCCGTCGGATCGCATTCTAGGGCCGCGTGCGCGCTGCCATGCCGTGGCCGGTTTGTCCTGCATCAGCCGCACCAGAAATACCTGCACTGGCCAACGGCGCTTGGCATTGTCAGTACCATCGACGGATGATCCCTGTGCATACCCTGCCCTCTGAATCTCAGGCCGGCATCCCCCCGACCACCCGCCAGGTGCGCGGCGCCTGCCCGCACGACTGCCCCGACACCTGCGCCCTGCTCACCACCGTGGAGAACGGCGTGGCCACGCGCGTGCAGGGCAATCCGGCGCACGCGCAGACCGGCGGCGTGCTCTGCGCTAAGGTGTCCAAATACCCCGAGCGCACTTACCACGCCGAGCGCATCCTCACGCCCCTCAAGCGCAGCGGCCCCAAGGGCAGCGGGCAGTTCACACCCGTGAGCTGGGACGAGGCACTTTCCGACA
The DNA here is from genome assembly GCA_001770955.1 of Burkholderiales bacterium RIFCSPLOWO2_12_FULL_65_40. Classification (GTDB taxonomy): domain Bacteria; phylum Pseudomonadota; class Gammaproteobacteria; order Burkholderiales; family Burkholderiaceae_C; genus Simplicispira. The sequence goes on from MESL01000002.1 coordinate 108,783, forward strand.
TCGCCGCGCGCCTGGGCGCGATCGCCGCGCGCGACCCGCAGGCCATCCAGCCCTACAGCTACGCCGGCACCATGGGCCTGGTGCAGGGCGAGAGCATGGACCGGCGCTTCTTCCACCGCCTGGGGGCCTCCTTCCTGGACCGCACCATCTGCGCCACGGCGGGCGGCGAGGGCCTGGTGCACACGCTGGGCGGCAAGGTGGGCATGAAGGTGGAGTTCTTTGCCGAATCCAAGCTCATCCTCATCTGGGGCAGCAACTCGATTGGCAGCAACCTGCATTTCTGGCGCATCGCCCAGCAGGCCAAGCGAGACGGCGCCAAGCTCGTGTGCATCGACCCGCGCAAGAGCGAAACCGCCGAGAAATGCCACGAGCACATCCAGCTCCTGCCCGGCACCGATAGCGCGCTGGCACTGGCGCTGATGCACGAACTCATCACCCACGGCTGGCTGGACCACGATTACATCGCGCGCCACACAGTGGGCTGGGAAAAACTGCGCGAGCGTGCCCTGCAATGGCCGCCCGAGCGCGCCGCGCAGGTGTGCGGCGTGCCGGTGGAGCAGATCCGCCAGCTCGCGCGCGATTACGGCACCACCCAGCCCGCCGCCATCCGCCTGAACTACGGCATGCAGCGCGTGCACGGCGGCGCCAACGCGGTGCGCGCCGTCGCCTGCCTGCCCGCCCTCACGGGCGCCTGGCGGCACCGCGCGGGCGGCGTGCTGCTGTCCAGCTCGGGCAGCTTCCCGGTGGACCGCGCCGCGCTGCAGCGCCCGGACCTGCTGGCCGGCCGCAGCCCGCGCACCATCAACATGGTGACGATTGGCGACGACCTGTTGCGCGAATCCTCGCCCGCCTTCGGCCCCAAGATCGAGGCCCTGGTGGTCTACAACAGCAACCCCGTGGCCGTGGCGCCCGAATCGGGCAAGGTGGTGCAGGGCTTCGCGCGCGAGGACCTGTTCACCGTGGTGCTGGAGCATTTCCAGACCGACACCGCCGACTACGCTGATTACGTTTTGCCCGCCACCACGCAACTCGAACACTGGGACGTGCACCTGGCTTACGGCCACACCGACGTGCTGCTGAACCAGCCCGCCGTGGCCCCGCTGGGCCAGGCGCGCAGCAACACCCAGGTGTTCCGCGACCTGGCAGCACGCATGGGTTTCACCGAGTCCTGCTTCCAGGACAGCGACGAGCAGCTCTGCCGCCAGGCCTATGGCGCCAAGGTGGACTTCAACCAACTGCTGGAACAGGGCTTTGCCCCGCTGGGCGGGCCGGACGCGCCGTTTGCCGAAGGGGGCTTTCCCACACCCTCAGGCAAGTGCGAGTTCTTCAGCGAGCGCCTGGCCGCGCAGGGCCTGGACGGCCTGCCCGACCATGTGCCCAACCACGAGGCCGCCGGCACCTCTGCACAGTACCCGCTGGCCATGATCTCGCCGCCGGCGCGTAACTTCCTCAACTCGACCTTCGTCAACATCAAAAGCCTGCGCGACATCGAGGGCCGCCCGCTGCTGGAGATCCACCCGCAGGACGCGGCCGCGCGCGGCATCCAGGACGGCAGCGTGGTGCGCGTGTTCAACGGCCGGGGCAGCTACCGCTGCCACGCCCATGTGAGCGAGCGCGCCCGGCCCGGCGTGGTGAATGGCCTGGGCATCTGGTGGCGCAAGCTCGGCATGGACGGCAGCAATGTGAACGAGCTGACCAGTCAGGCGCTGACCGACCTGGGGCGCGGGCCGACGTTTTATGACTGCCTGGTGGAAGTGGAAGCCGGCTGAACGCTATTGAATATATAGCTTGATGCGCATTACCATCCTAGCCTGGAGCCGTATTTCTCTCAAAAGTGCACCGGCGGGCGCTACTCCGTACTTTCGGCCAGGACAGCCACTGTCTGGTCGATGGCGCCGCACAGGCTGAGCCCATCGCGGCCCCTCATCTCGATGCGCACGGTGTCGCCGGCCTGCAGGTAGCCGGTGGAGGGTTGGCCGTCCTGCAGCGTCTCCAGGCAGCGCTTCTCGGCAATGCTGGCGTAGCCCTTGGCGCCGTCCTTCTGGCCCACCGGGCCGCTGCAGACGATGCTGCCGGCACGCAGGTGGCGCGTCTGGCAGGCCTGCGCGATGAGCTGGCCGAAGTGGAAGTCCATGCCTTCGCCGGCATCGCACAGGCCGACCTTTCGGCCGTTCCAGGTCGTCTGCAGCGTGAGCAGCACGCGGCCCGGTTCCCAGGCAGCGCCCAGTTCGTCGAGCGTCACGGCCACGGGGCTGAAGGCAGTGGCCGGGCGGCTTTGCAGCGGGCCTTGGCCGCGTTCGCGCTCCAGGGGTTCAAGGCTGCGCAGCGCCACGGTGTTGGCCAGCATCACCAGGCGCACGCCGTCAAGCGCCTGCGCCGGTGTGCTGCCGCGCAGCACGTCGCCCGTGACCACGGCCAGCCCGGCGCCAAAGTCGATGCCCATGGCCTCGCTGGGCGCCACGATGTCGTCGCAGGGCCCCGCACAACCATCGCTGGCTGCCTGGTGCAGCAGCGGCGTGCGGCGCTGGGCCTCGGGCAACCCGGCACCGCGCGCCTGGCATTCCCGCTCGGCATGGTGCAGAGAGGCCCGGCCCTCCAGGCACTGGTAGGCGCGCGGCAGCGGCGCCAGGCACTGGCGGGGATCGAAGGGAAACGCATGGCGCGCGCGGCCGGCATTGAGGCTGTCGTACAAGTCCTGCAACTGGGGCGAAAGAAAGCCCCAGTCGTCGAGCACCTGCTGCAGGCGGTGCGCGATGCCGGTAGCGTAGTGGGCCGTACCCAGGTCGCGCGAGACTACCACCAGTTGGCCGTCGCGGGAACCATCCTTGAGGGTGGCAAATTTCATGGCGTGGGTGCGTTGTGGGGGTGAAGGGCTCGGCAACGCGGCAGGAGGAGATGCCACGGCACGCGGGATTCTAGGGCAGCTCCAAGCGGCCGCAACGCGCCGTCGGTTACCCTCGTGCCTGATTCTCTGGCCGATTGCATGATTCCCCCCCGCCCCCTGCTGCTGATCACCGCCCTGGTGCTGGCCCTGCACGCCCTGGTGCTGGGCGGTGCCCTGCCGCACGGGTCGGCCCCAGCGGCCGAGGCGCCCCTGGCCTTTGCCACGCGCACCATCGCCGCGCCACCGCCCGCACCCTCCCCGCGCAAGGCCGAGGCAGAATCGCCCCCCCCAGCACAGCCCGCGCCGCGCAAAAAACCCCGCCCGAAACCCGCCATGCAGGAGGGCCCCACCGTGGCCGCCAGCCCCCTGTTCCCGGCCTCCGCCAGCGAGGCAGAGCCGCCCCCCGAGCCTGCGACGCCCTCCGGCGACGCCAGCGCCCCAGAGCCCCCCCCTTTGACAACAGTGGCAGAAACCGGGGCACCGCCCCCCGCCAACCCCGAGCCCAGCGACACCCCGGCCACCCAGGGCAGTGCCATCGCCATCACGCCCCCCGGCACCGCCGAGGGCACGGGAAGCCCGCAGCCGCCCGCCGTGCGCATTCCGGCACCCGTGCGCCTGGGCTTTGACGTCACGGGCCAGGCCAAAGGCTTCCAGTACAGCGCCCGGGCCGAATTGCTGTGGCAGCACGACGGCCAGCAATACCAGGCACGGCAGGAAATCAGCGTGCTGTTCCTCGGCTCGCGCTCGCAGACCAGCGTGGGCGAGATCACGCCCCTGGGCCTGCAACCCCGGCGCTTTGGCGACCGCTCGCGCAGCGAGCAGGCGGCGCACTTCGATTTCGCCCTGGGGCGCGTGAGTTTCAGCGCCAACACGCCGCCCGCCACGGTCGCGCCGGGGGCACAGGACCGGCTCAGCGTTTTTCTGCAGCTCGGTGCCCTGCTCTCGGCGGCACCGGAGCGCTTTGCGGTGGGCACGCGCATCAGCATTCCGACCGTGAGCGCACGCGCCGCCGACACCTGGACTTTCACCGTCGAGGGCGAGGAAACCCTGGAGCTGCCCATCGGCACGGTGCAGGCCGTGCAGCTGCAACGCCTGCCCCGCCGCGACTATGACCAGAAGGCGCAGGTCTGGCTGGCACCGGAGCTAGGCTACCTGCCCGTGCGCATCCGCATCACCCAGACCAGCGGCGACTTCGCCGAACTGAGCCTGCGCAGCCGCGCAACACCTTGAGACACCCCCCTGTGGCCCTTGCGCGGCGGCCGCTGGCCTGGGCCGCGTTCTTTGTTGGGGCTGCTGGAGTGGCAATAGCATGCTTCTCTGACACGGCCCGGATTTCGTGGAATACTGGATTCGTGGTTCAGACTTGAACTTGACGACGCCGTTGCCATCTGACAAGGACAAAGATCAGGGAGAACACCATGCACATGCTCTACGACTCGGACTCCTTCGTGGTGGTCCACATGCTGCCCGATGCCATTGCTGCGGACAACCCGGCACTGAACGATGCCGTGCCGCCCGTTCCGCAACTGGCACGCCACGGTTTCGAGATCGTGGACAAGCGCTCGGGCAAGGAGGTCTACCTTGACGGCTCCTGGGCCGAGATGTTCCAGCAGCAGATCCTGGCCTGGCAGCGCGACGCCCCCACGCAGGAAGAGGTCGAAGACACGCTCGACCGCTACACCGGACTGGCACAGAACCCGGTGGTGGTGCACTAGTATTTTTGCCTGAGTAGGTGCATATCTCAGACTCCCTCTCCCCCTGCGGGAGAGGGTTGGGGAGAGGGGGAGCAAGCACGCCGCGCCCAAACACCCCTCTCCCCCGCCCTCTCCCGCAAGGGGAGAGGGCGCTAATCCCGAGCGCCGCTATTTGCTCAGAGGCTGGTGTCCATATCTGAGGCATGTCGCTAATCAGGTATTTTTGGGCTCTGGCGCTTATTTTACGGGCGCCAGCAGCTATTGATTCAATAGCAATTCAAAACCGCATTCAGCCCGAAGCCCCGCGCCGACGGCGCATTTCCGCGCCCATGGCCTGCACCGCCTCGGGCGCCAGCAGGGCGCGGGCCGCCGGGTACACCAGGTCTTCCTCCAGGCGGATGTGCTCTGCATAGACGCCGGCAAAGCGCGCCAGCACGGCCTCATCCGGGGCGCTGAAGGACTCCTTCGTCCCCTCGGCCAGCGCCTGCAACAGCGCGCGCGCTGCCTGCCAGTTCGCCGACATGGCCTCGTGGTCCTGCTGCAGCTCGCGCACGGCGGCCACCGTATCGGCGCCGCCCCGCTCCAGCAGGGGCGGGAACACATGCAGTTCCTCGTCCTCATGGTGCAGGGGCGCCGCCATATCGAAGTAGCGCAGCACATCGCGCGCTGCCTGGCGAGCAGAGTCGTCACAGGGGTGATCGTGCAGGTAGTCCTGCAGTTTCTGCAGCAGTGCCAGCGAGCGCAGCACGCGCTCGTGGCAGGCCTCCAGCATGTCAAACGGCGTGTCGAAGCCCACGGCGGGGTCGCCGAAACCGGGCAATGCATGGGAAGCAGTCATGTCACTCCAGTGAAGTCAGGTAGTCGGCCGGCACGGGCCGCGCCCGCGCGGCCTTGCGCGAGAGCACGGTACCCAGGCTGACAAAGCACAGCGCATGTTCGCCGCGCTGCAGGCCAAACAGGGTGCGCAAAAGCTCCGACTGGAGTGCCTTGCCGCTGGTCAGGGCCGAGCCAAAGCCCAGGGCCGTGGCCATCAGCAGCAGGTTCTGCACAGCGCAACCGGCCGACAGAATTCGCTCGTTCAAATCCACGGCAGGGTCGCCACGCTGTCCGTCCACCACCAAGAGCAGCAGCTCGGGCGAGCGGTACGCCTTTTCGCGCGCCTGCTCCACCTGTTCGGGAAGGGCAGCGGCATCGCGTTCCCGCAGGGCCACGGCAAACACTTCGGCCAGGCGTGCGCGCTGCGCCTGTGGCACCCGCACGAAGCGCCAGGGCAAAAGCTGGCCGTGGTCGGGGGCATGGGCGGCGGCGGCGACGATGGCCTGGAGCTGCTGCGCATCCGGCCCCGGCGCACCCAGCCGCTTGGGCAGGATGGTCTGGCGCGCCTGCATGAGCTGGGCCGCCATGGCTGCAAAGTCACCGCCAGACGGCAGCGGGGCGTTGTCTTGCATGGCGACCATCTTCAACCCGGGCGGCCGTCGGCGCGCAAGCGGCCATACCAGGCCCCCAGCCGGACACCCCAGACCGCCATGCACCCGGCCCAGAGCAGGGACGCCGTCACCAGCAGCCGCTGCTCCTGCCCCGTGGGAAAGGCCGCAGCAATGCGCAAGACCGTGGCGACCTGCAGCACCCAGAACAGGGACCACGCAATGCGGTCGGCCACCAGGGCCCGCCCGCTGTGGCCGCACGACACCCGCGTGACCATGGCCAGCATCAGCGACCCCAGGCACCCCATGGTGAGCGCATGCAGCGCCCCCAGCCCCATGTGGGGCGATTCGAAGAACAGCGTCAGAAACTGAGAGATCCCGCCCAGTACGAACGACAGACCCAGCCAGAAGAACCCGATGTGCAGCATGGCCAGCAAGCGGTTCTTGAGGCTTTGCACCAGCCCCCACACCCCTGCCAGCCACAGCAGCACCGCGCCCACACCGATCTCCAGCACGCCGCGCACCAGCAGCCACACGGGCGCCACCGGCCCGCGCAGCGGGCCGTCATATTCCACCCAGACGGCAGCCGCTTCGAACATGGCCGCGCCCAGCATGAGCCAGAGCAGCCAGAACGGGCGCCAGACCTGGATGAACGGCATGGCGCTGGATGTAAAGAAGGGAATCATGCGGTGCGCCACCGTGGCGTACACCACCAGCACGAAGCCCCACAGCGCCGTGAGCACAAAGACGCGGGCAATGTCCTGCGCACCACAGACCAGACTGAGACACATGCCCAGCAGGCTGAGCACCCCCACGCCCAGGGCGACGCCAATGGCGTGCGCATGCACCTGATCCGGGGCCTGGCTGCACAGCACCAGCCGCCAGAACAAAGAGGCCATCCACGCCAGCCCCACCCAGGCCACACAGCCCCCCAGCAACGCCAGGACAGAATCGATATGCCCACCCGCCAGCCAGACGAGCCAGCCGGCCGCCTGCAGCACCAGAGCGGGCCGCAGGGCGGTAGTCTCCCAGGGTTCAACGCCGAGCCACTTGGGGCCCGCCGTGAACAGAAAACCCGAAAAGAAGAGCGGGATGAAGCCGAACACCATGACCGCCGCATGCAGGAGCGAGGGCGACAGCCCGAAGTGCATGGACAGCGCCCCGTCACTGATCCGCGACACCTGCACCAGCGCCCACCAGGCGCCCGAGGCAACCAGCAGCACCATGGCCAGGAAGAAACCCAGCCGGTGCGGCGCCAGCATCAGATAGCGGGACCGCCAGTGGCGGTCCAGTTGGGCCAGAACCTCGGGCGAGGGCTTGCCCGATTTCACCTTCAGGGGAATGACCGGCCGGTCACTCATTCGGTTTCCAGATCACCCATGCCGGGGCGCGACACGGCAGAGCCACGAGGCACGGGTGAGGCCGAAATGGGATCACCCGCAGGTTCCCATGTGCCCGCACTGGGTGCAGTAGTCGCAGCCATCCTTGCGGATCATGGCGTGCGCGCCGCATTCAGGGCACTTCTTGCCGGCCATCACGGGCGGCGCAGCCGCCAGCGGGGCATCGCCGTGCGCGGTGTCCTGCACCAGGGCAGGTGCCTGCTGGCGGGCACGGCGTGCCAGGATGTTCTGGATGGCGTAGGCAATCGCCGCCACTTCGGAGTCATGCCACTTGGGCACCTGCGTGCCGTCGTCCTTCTGGTGGGTGCCCAGGCGCACGGGGCCCCGGTCCCAGGCGACCTTGCGCATGTCGGACAAGGCGCGCTCCAGGAAGCCGCCGCGCGCGGCGAGCGACAGCAGGCGCATGCTCGACGTGACCCACTGCTGCGATTCGCCGCTCTGGCCCACGGGCATGAAGAATTCGATGGCGCGGTCCACCATGCCCGTGCCTTCGGCATTGGGCACCGGGAGGAACGAGACGATGAGGTACAGACGCTTCTGGCCTTCCTGCGTCCAGTAATCCACCTTTTCGGCCACGGCCGAGAGGGCGCCCTTGGGGCGGCTTTCGATCACGGTGCGCATCGGGTCCACGGGCGGGGCTTCGGGCGCGGCGGGGGCCTGCTTGTCGGCCTCGGGCGCGGCGTGCACTTCGAGCACCGAACCCAGGATGTTGTTCGGGCGGTAGGTGGCCAGGCCCTTGAGGCGGGCGCGCCAGGCCTGCAGATACAGGCCCTTGAAGTCGTCGTAGGGGTAGTCGGCCGGGATGTTGACGGTCTTGGAGATGGCCGTGTCCACGAAGGGCTGCACCGTCTCCATCATGGCGATGTGGTCCTGCGCCGACATCTCCAGCGCCGAGACAAAGTACTCGGGCAGATTCGACACATCGCCGCCCAGCTCGCGGTAGAGGCGCCAGGAATGGTCTTCCACGGCGTACTCGGCCATGCTGCCGTCGGCCTCGCGCTTCTTGCGCTTGTACATCCAGGAGAACGGCGGCTCGATGCCGTTGGAGGCGTTGTCGGCGAACGCCAGGCTGACGGTGCCGGTGGGCGCAATCGACAGCAGGTGGCTGTTGCGGATGCCGTGCTGGCGGATCTGCTTCTTCAGCGCGGCGGGCAGGCGGCTGGCGAAGGTGCCGTCGGCCAGGTAGCCGTCGGCATTGAACTGGGGGAAGGCCCCCTTCTCGCGCGCCAGCTCTACCGAGGCACCGTAGGCGCTGTCACGCATGTGCTCGGCGATGCGCGCGGCCATGGCGCGGCCCTCGGCGCTGTCATAGCGCAGGCACAGCATGGCCAGGGTGTTGCCCATGCCGGTGAAGCCCACGCCAATGCGGCGCTTGGCCTTGGCTTCGGCGTCCTGCTGCGTCAGCGGCCAGAAGGTGACGTCGAGCACGTTGTCGAGTGCGCGCACCTGCAGGGCCACCGACTTGGCAAACGACTCGAAGTCAAACGACGCCACGCCATCGAAGCCGAAGGGGTTGCGCACGAAGCGTGTCAGGATGATGGGGCCGAGGTCGCAGCAGCCGTAGGACGGCAGGGGCTGCTCGCCGCAGGGGTTGGTGGCGGCGATCTGCTCGCAGTAGCGCAGGTTGTTGTCCTGGTTGATGTGGTCCAGGAACAGAATGCCGGGTTCGGCGAAGTCGTAGGTCGACTTCATGATGGTGTCCCACAGCTCGCGCGCAGGCAGGCTCTGATAGACCCACAGACCGTCGGCACGCTGGTAGGCGCCCTGCTCCATCACGGTGGCACCGGGGCGGGCCTTGTGCACCAGCTCCCAGGGCTGGTCGTCCACCACGGCCTGGATGAAAGCGTCGCTCACGCCCACCGAGACGTTGAAGTTGTTCCAGCGGCCCGGGGTGCGCTTGGCGGTGATGAAATCGTGCACGTCGGGGTGGTCGATGCGCAGCACGCCCATCTGCGCACCGCGGCGCGCGCCGGCGCTCTCGACCGTGGAACACGACTGGTCGAACACATTGATATAGCTGCACGGGCCCGAGGCCATGGAGTGCGTACCCTTGACCTCGGCGCCGCGCGGGCGGATGCGCGAGAAGTCATAGCCCACGCCGCCGCCGCGGCGCATGGTCTCGGCGGCTTCGCGCAGGGCTTCGTAGATGCCGGGGAAGCCTTCGTCGTCCACGCCCTGGATGCAGTCGCCCACGGGCTGGACGAAACAATTGATCAGCGTGGCCTGGATGTCGGTGCCGGCCGCGCTCATGATGCGCCCGGCGCCAATGGCGCCCGCGTGCATGTTGGCCAGGAACAGGGCTTCGTATTTTTCGCGTTCTTCCGGTTTTTCCACCGACGCCAGCGCCTTGGCCACGCGCCGGAACAGGTCCTCGGCACTGGTTTCGCCCGCCTTGAGGTATTTTTCCTTCAGCACATCGAGGCTGATGGGCTGGGTGGCCGTCACGTCGTGGGCGCGGCCCAGGTTTTCTCTCTTCATGGTAGCAATCCCGTTGATTTTTCCTGCGGACAACCCCCTTCCGGCAGTACATGCGGAGGGGCTTGGAGCGCCGGTACGGACCGTGCGCCAGTAACCGGGCAGTGTAGCGTTTCGGGCCCCTGCGGCCCCCCGGGATTTTCCTGCCAATGCCGCCGGACGCGCGTAACGCATTGATTTAAAAGGGTTGTAATTTTTTGTTGCGATTTTTCTGACGCAATCTTGACACCAGGGTTTTCCCTAGCCTACATTCCCCATCCGATCCATCGCAGGCCATTGCAGAGCCGCGCCGGAATGCTCGCAAAGCAGTAGCATGGCAGCCTATGTACCGACGCTTGCACCTGCTCCTTCCCGCCACCCTGGTGGCCCTTTTTCTGGCGCTTTCCGGGTGCGCCCAGATCGCCCCGACACACGTATCCTGGCCCGGCGTGCTGCACACGCTGCTGCCATCCGACATGCTGCTGCTGGGCGAGCGACACGACGCGCCGCAGCACCAGCAGATGCAGCGCGAAGCGGTCGAATGGCTGACCCGCCAGGGCCTGCTCGCCGCGCTGGTGCTGGAGATGGCCGAGCAGGGCCACAGCACCCAGGGCCTGCCGCCGGACGCCAGCGAGGCCTCCGTGCAGGCCGCACTGGCATGGAACGATGGCGCCTGGCCCTGGCTGCAGTACGGGCCGGTGGCCATGGCGGCCGTGCGCGCAGGCGTGCCGGTGCACGGCGGCAACCTGCCCCGGCGCGAGCTGCGCACCGCGCTGACCGACTCCACCCTCGACGCCCTGCTGAGCCCCGCCGCGCTGGAGCGCCAGCGCCAGGCCGTGCGCGACGGCCATTGCGGCCTGCTGCCCGAGCCGCGCGTGCCCGGCATGGCCCGCGTGCAAGTGGCGCGCGACCTGAGCATGGCCCAGACCGCAGCAGCCGCGCAACGCCCCGGCAAGGTGGTGCTGGTGGTGGCGGGCGCTGCCCACGTCAAGCGCAGCCTGGGCGTGCCGGTGCATCTGCCCGAAAATATGACGCAAAAAGTGGTGATAGCACACACCGGCATTGCGGAAGAAGCTATCAAATCAGAAGCAAACTTGCTGTTCCAGACGCCCGATCTGCCGCCCGACGACGCCTGCGCCCCGCTGCGCCAGCGCTGGCAGGCCGCACCGGCACGCTGACACCCGGCGCGCGCCCCCGGGCGAAGACCGAGGGTGGCTGCTGCCACAATGGCGCTGTTATGAAACCCCATGCTTACGTTCTCACCCTCTCCTGCCCCGACCGACTGGGGCTGGTGCACGCCGTTTCCGGCTTTCTGCTGGAACACGGCGGCAACATCGAGGAAGCCGCCCAGTTCAACGACCACGGCACCGGCCTGTTCTTCATGCGCGTGCAGTTCGCCTGTGAACGCCACGACCATGCCACGCTGCGCGAGCACCTGCAGGCCTTCGCCGAGCCGCACCAGATGCGCTGGAGCCTGCACGCCCTGGCCGCGCCCATGCGCACCGTCATCATGGTCAGCCGCGAGGGCCACTGCCTCAACGACCTGCTGTTCCGCTGGAAATCGGGCCTGCTGCCGGTGGAGATTGCCGCCATCATCAGCAACCACCGCGACTTCTACCAGCTTGCGGCCAGCTACAACGTGCCGTTCCACCACATCCCGGTGACGGCCGCCACCAAGGCCCAGGCCGAGGCGCGCCAGTTCGAGATCATCGAACAGGAGGGCGCCGAACTCGTGGTGCTGGCGCGCTACATGCAGGTGCTGTCGAACGACCTGTGCAGCAAGCTGGCCGGCCGCGCCATCAACATCCACCACAGCTTTCTGCCCAGCTTCAAAGGCGCCAAGCCCTATTACCAGGCGCACGACCGGGGCGTGAAGCTCATCGGCGCCACGGCGCACTACGTGACGGCCGACCTCGACGAAGGCCCGATCATCGAGCAGGACGTGGCCCGTGCCGACCACACCGACACCGTGGAAGACCTCACCGCGCGCGGCCGCGACACCGAGAGCCAGGTGCTGGCGCGCGCCGTGAAGTGGCACAGCGAGCACCGCGTGCTACTCAACGGCCACCGCACGGTGGTCTTTCGCTGACCAGGGCGCCCGGCATGGCCACGGAACGCGTTCCGGACCCCACCCCCAGCTCGGGGGCGCGGCGCATCCCGCCCATCCAGTGCCTGCTGACCTTCGAGGCGCTGGCGCGGCTGCGCAGCGTCACGCTCACGGCCGACGAACTGTGCGTCACGCCCAGCGCCGTGAGCCACCGCGTCAAGCAGCTCGAACAGATCCTGGGCACGCAGCTGTTTGGCCGGGCCGACTTTTCCCTCACCACCGACGGCATTGCCTACCTGGCCCATGTGCGCGAGGGCCTCTCGGCCCTGCAGCGTTTTCCGGGCCTCTCCAGCACACCCGGCAAGCGCCGCCTGAAGCTGGCCGTGACGCCCACCTTTGCACGCGTGATCCTGATCCCGCGCCTGCGCCAGTTCACCGAGGTGTATCCCGAGATCGACCTGGCGCTGCAGATCTCCATCCCGCTGCTGGACGTGGTGGCCGAGGACGCCGACCTGATGGTGCGCTTTGGCACCGGGCACTACGCCGACGTCGAGCACACCGAAATCGCCCGCGACGTGGTCACGCCTCTGGCCTCGCCCGCCTGGCTGCGCGAGCACGGCCCGTTCGAACGCACCGACGAACTCGACCCCACCACCCTGCTGCGCAGCCCGCTGGAGCCCTGGCGCACCTGGTTCGCGGCCGAGGGGCTGGACTGGCCCGAGCCGCGCGAAGGCTCGCAGTTCAACGATGTCGGCCTGATGTGCGACGCCGCCTCTGCCGGCATGGGCGTGGCGCTGGTACGCCTGAAGCTGGGCGCCCCCTGGATCGAAAACGGTACCCTGGTGCGCCTCTTCGACCACGACGCCCCCAGCCCCCACGCCCACTACCTGTGCTGGCGCACCGGCACCATGGACCGCTGGGAATGCGCGGCCTTCGCCGAATGGTTGCGCAAAACCATTTTTTGAATGAAATTGGCCTCAAACGCTTACCTATAAAGCGCAAACAGCTATACATTCAATAGCAATTTACTGGCCGACCTGCAGCGCAATTCACGCCGCATTGCAATAAACATCAGCCCCGCGCAGGCGCGCATGGCGCTACAGTGGTGTTCATGAACACCGCCAGCACCGCCCCCGGAACCACCGCACCGTCCACCGAACGCGCCACGCGCCAGGCCGAGGTGGTGCAGGCTCTGCTGCAGCACCTGCCCGCGCACGCGCTGCTGTGGCACACCGAAGACACCACGCCCTATGAATGCGACGGCCTCACCGCCTACCGCCAGCGCCCGCTGGTGGTGGCGCTGCCCGAGACCGAGGCGCAGGTGCAGGCCGTGTTGCGCGCCTGCCACCACCTGGGCGTGCCCGTGGTGGCGCGCGGCGCGGGCACGGGCCTGTCGGGCGGCGCGCTGCCGCACACGCTGGGCGTGACGCTCTCGCTGGCCAAGTTCAACCAGATCCTGTCACTCGACCCCGTGAGCCGCACCGCGCGCGTGCAGTGCGGCGTGCGCAACCTCGCCATCAGCGAGGCCGCCGCGCCGTACGGCCTGTACTACGCGCCCGACCCGAGCAGCCAGATCGCCTGCACCATCGGCGGCAACATCGCCGAGAACTCGGGCGGCGTGCACTGCCTGAAGTACGGCCTGACGGTGCACAACGTGCTGCGCGTGCGCGGCTTCACGGCCGAGGGCGAAGAAGTCACCTTCGGCAGTGAGGCGCTTGACGCGCCAGGCTACGACCTGCTGGCCGCCGTGATCGGCAGCGAAGGCATGCTGGCCGTGGCGCTGGAGGTGACCGTCAAGCTCGTGCCCAAGCCACAGCTGGCGCGCTGCATCATGGCCAGCTTCGACGACGTGCGCAAAGCCGGTGACGCCGTGGCTGCCGTGATCGCGGCGGGCATCATCCCGGCCGGGCTGGAGATGATGGACAAGCCCATGACCGCCGCCGTGGAAGACTTCGTGCACGCCGGCTACGACCTCACGGCCGAAGCTATTTTGCTGTGCGAGAGCGACGGCACGCCCGAGGAGGTGGAGGAAGAGATTGCGCGCATGAGCGCCGTGCTCAGCCACGCGGGCGCGACCGCGCTGTCGGTGAGCACCAGCGAGGCCGAGCGCCTGCGCTTCTGGAGCGGGCGCAAGAACGCCTTCCCGGCCAGCGGCCGCATCAGCCCCGACTACATGTGCATGGACTCGACCATCCCGCGCAAGCGCCTGGCCGACATCCTGCTCGCCATCCAGGACATGGAGAAAAAATACGGCCTGCGCTGCGCCAACGTGTTCCATGCGGGCGACGGCAACCTGCACCCGCTGATTCTGTTCGATGCCAACGACGCCGACCAGCTGCGCCGCGCCGAAGCGTTTGGCGCCGACATCATGGACACCAGCGTGGCCATGGGCGGCGCCATCACCGGCGAGCACGGCGTGGGCGTCGAAAAGCTCGCCAGCATGCGTGTGCAGTTCACCGACGCGGAACTGGAACAGATGCAGGGCCTCAAGCTCGCCTTCGACCCGCAGGGCCTGCTCAATCCCGGCAAGGTCATCCCCACGCCCAACCGCTGCGGGGACATGGGGATGATGAAGGCGGTTCAGGGCGCACTCGGGCGGGCCTGAACCACAAGCCAGTCGCGAAAAAGCTGCAAGGCCTCCGACCCCGGCCTGTGCTGGGGCCGCACGAACCAGTAGCCCTGCGTGCCAGGCAGCTCCTGCGGGTGCGCCTGCACCACCTGCCCCAGTGCCAAGGCTTCCTGCGCGAGCAGCAGCGGCACCAGGCCCACACCCAGGCCCGCAGCGGCTGCGGCGATGACCATGGAGAACAGCTCGTAGCGCGGTCCGCGCGAGGCGTGCAGCGTGTAGTGCCAGCCACGCTCGGCATACCAGTCGCGCCAGGCATGCGCGCGCGAGGCCAGCGTGAGGTGCGGGCAGTGCAGCCACGCGGCCTCGTCGTGCAGGGCGTGCGCGGCGGCGTACTGCGGGCTGCACACGGGCACGCACGGCCCCTCGGGCACCACCATGCAGCCCTGGGTATCGGGCCAGAGCCGGTCACCGTAGTAAATGGCGGCGTCGAAGCCGCTCTCGTCAAAGGCGAAAACCTCCGAGCGCACCGACAGATTGAGTGTGATGCGCGGGTGTAGCGCCGCAAACTGCGGCAGGCGCGGAATGAGCCACTGCGTGCAGAAGGTGGACACCACCGCCAGGTGCAGCACATAGCCCTCCTCGCGGCCGACCCGAATTTCCTGCGTGTCACGCTCGATCTGCTCCAGGTGCAGGCGGATGCGCGCCGCGTAGCTGCGGCCGGTGTCGGTCAACAGCAGGCGGCGACGCGCGCGCAGAAACAGCGTCACGCCCAGGCGCTCTTCGAGCGCTGCCACATGGCGGCTCACCGCGCTGGGGGTGAGCGCCAGTTCCTCGGCCGCACGCGAAAAGCTCTGCAGCCGTGCGGACGCCTCAAAGGCCTGCAGTACCCCGAGGCTGGGGATGTCCTTGCGCATGGTTTTTAGTATTCGTAAAACTCAACAACCATGGAGGATAAAGCAGTTGTTGCGTGCACTGAACGCAATTACCATGCAAGCCATTCCCTGCCTTCGCCGTGCGTGGCGAACCGCAGGGATCTTCTTCGTCTCACCTTTCTGGCCGTCCATGACCGTTTCCTCCCGCACTCTTTTCGACACCGTTTTGCAGCAACTGGGCCTGGATCTGGCCCCTTGGCAAGGCCAGGGCCTGAACGTGCGCGCACCCCGCGACGGCGCCGTGTACGCCCAGCTCGCCAGCCACACCAGCGCGCAGGCCCAGGCGCTCATCGAGGGCGCGCACGCCGCCTTCCTGCAGTGGCGCGCCACGCCCGCACCCGTGCGCGGTGAACTGGTGCGCCGCCTGGGCCAGAAGCTGCGCCAGCACAAGGAGGCGCTGGGCCTGCTGGTGTCGCTGGAGGCCGGCAAGGTGCGCTCCGAAGGGCTGGGCGAGGTGCAGGAGATGATCGACATCTGCGACTTCGCCGTGGGCCTGTCGCGCCAGTTGCATGGCCTGACGATTGCCAGCGAACGCCCCGGCCACCGCATGATGGAAACCTGGCACCCGGTGGGTGTAGTCGGCGTGATCTCGGCCTTCAACTTCCCCGTGGCCGTGTGGGCCTGGAACGCCGCGCTGGCCCTGGTGTGCGGCAACGCGGTGGCCTGGAAGCCGTCGGAAAAAACCCCGCTGTGCGCCATTGCCTGCCACCACCTGCTGCAGCAGACGCTGGATGAATTTGCCGCCGAACAAGGCGTGGCCGCCCCCAACGGTTTGGCCACGCTGCTGCTGGGCGGGCGCGAGATGGGCGAGCTGCTGGCGCGCTCGCCGCGCGTGCCCGTGCTCAGCGCCACCGGCAGCACGCGCATGGGCCGGGCCGTGGCGGTGGACGTGGCACAGCGCTTTGGCCGCAGCATTCTGGAACTGGGCGGCAACAACGCGATGGTGGTGATGCCCAGCGCCGACCTGGAGCTGGCCGCGCGCGCCATCACCTTCGCCGCCGTGGGCACGGCGGGCCAGCGCTGCACCACGCTGCGCCGCCTCATCGTGCACCGCGACGTGGCCGCGCCGCTGCTGGCACGGCTGGAGAAGATCTACGCCAGCGTGCGCGTGGGCGACCCACTGGAGGACGGGGTGCTCGTCGGCCCGCTGGTGGACCGCGCATCGTTCGAGCAGATGCAGAGCGCCCTGGCACAGGCGCGTGAACAGGGCGGCACCGTGCAGGGCGGCGAGCGCGAATGCCAGACCCTGGGCGAGGACGCCTGGTACGCCCGCCCGGCCCTGGTGCGCATGCCCGCGCAAAGCGCCGTGGTGCAGCACGAGACCTTCGCGCCCATCCTCTATGTGCTGACCTGCACCAGCCTGGAAGAAGCCATCGCCTTGCAGAACGGCGTGCCCCAGGGCCTGTCGTCCGCCATCTTCACCACCGACCTGCGCGAGGCCGAGCGCTTCCTCGCCAGCACGGGCAGCGACTGCGGCATTGCCAACGTGAACATCGGCACCTCGGGCGCCGAGATCGGCGGCGCCTTCGGCGGCGAGAAGGAAACGGGCGGCGGCCGCGAATCGGGCTCCGACGCCTGGAAGGGCTACATGCGCCGCGCGACCAACACCATCAACTACAGCGATGCCCTGCCCCTGGCGCAGGGCGTGCGCTTCGACGTGTAGAGGCGAACACCCCCTGAGTCGCTTCGCGCCTTTCCCCCCTCTCCTGCAGGAGGGGACGCACCCGGTGGCCGGGCAAAGCCCGCTCCACGGGTGCCCTGGTCTGGCGCGGCGCCCCAGTCATCCAAAGATGGGCAGCCCATGACTTCTCCCCTCTCGCACGCGCCCATCGCCATCATCGGCGGCGGGGCGATCGGCAGCGCCATCGCCTGCTTTCTCACACAGCAGGCGCCAGGGCAGAGCGTGGTTGTGGTCGAGCGCGACCCGAGCTATGCACGGGCCTCGTCGGCACTGTCGGCCGGCTCGATCCGGCAGCAGTTCTCCAGCCCGATCAACATCGCCATTTCGCAGTTCGGCATTGAATTCCTGCGCGACATTGGCGCGCGGCTGCAGGTGGGCGGCGAACGCCCGGACATCGGTCTGGTCGAAGCAGGCTACCTCTATCTGGCCAGCCCGGCGGGCGAGGCCGTGCTGCGCGCCAACCACGCCGTGCAGCGCGGCATGAACGCCGACGTGGCCTTGCTGACGCCCGGGCAGCTCCGCGATCGCTTCCCCTGGCTCGCCACGGACGGCATCGCGCTTGGCTCGCTGGGTCTGTCCAGCGAAGGCTGGTTCGACGGCTACAGCCTGCTGCAGGCCCTGCGCCGCAAGGCACTGGCCCAGGGCGTGCGATATGTGCAGGGCGAGGCGGTGGGCGTGGACACCCAGGCCCACGCAGGCGTGCAGCACGTCACCGCGCTGCGCCTGGCGGATGGCGAGCGGCTGGAGTGCAGCGCTGTGGTCAACGCCGCAGGCCCCTGGGCTCGCGTGGTGGCTCAGTGGCTGGGTATCGATTTGCCGGTGCATGCACGGCGCCGCACGGTGTTTCACTTCACCTGCCCCGAGGCGCTGCCGCACTGTCCGCTGCTCATTGACACCTCGGGCATCTGGCTGCGGCCCGAAGGCGCGGGCTTCATCGCGGGCTTCAGCCCGTCTGAAGAAGAAGACCTGGACGACCTGCCGCTCGAACCCGACCATGCGGCGTTCGAAAACCACGTCTGGCCTCTGCTGGCGCAGCGGATACCGGCCTTCGAGGCGCTGCGCCTGCGCAGCACCTGGGCCGGGTATTACGAGATGAATCGCTTCGACCACAACGGCATCGTCGGCCGCCACCCGGCCTGCGACAACCTGTATTTCGCCAACGGCTTCTCGGGCCACGGCCTGCAGCAATGCCCCGCCATCGGACGCGGCGTTGCCGAGCTCCTCCTCACCGGCGACTGGCAAACGCTGGACCTCGAGCCGCTGGCCTTCCAGCGCCTTCTCGATAACCGCCCCCTGCTCGAACGCAATGTCATCTGATACCCCCACCCCCTCCACGCCACGCACCGGCGGCCAGATCCTTGTCGATCAGCTGGTGCTGCACGGCGTGCAGCACATCTTCTGCGTGCCCGGCGAGAGCTACCTCGCCGTGCTCGACGCGCTGCACGACGCACCCATAGCCCTCACCGTCTGCCGCCAGGAGGGCGGCGCGGCCATGATGGCCGAGGCCCACGGCAAGCTCACCGGACGGCCCGGCGTGTGCTTCGTCACGCGCGGCCCCGGTGCCACCAACGCGGCGGCCGGCGTGCACATCGCCATGCAGGACTCCACGCCCATGGTGCTGTTCGTCGGCCAGATCGAGCGCGGCGCACGCGGGCGCGAGGCCTTCCAGGAAGTGGACTACCGCGCCGCCTTCGGGCCGCTGGCCAAGTGGGCCACCGAAGTGGATGACGCGCGCCGCCTGCCCGAGATCGTCGCGCGCGCCTTCAGCGTGGCCTGCAGCGGGCGCCCCGGCCCGGTGGTGGTGGCCTTGCCAGAGGACATGCTGACCGAGCGTGCCGAAGTTTCCGACGCGCGAGCGCTCCAGCCCATCGAGAGCGCGCCCAGCCCGGCGCAGATGGCGCAACTGCTCGAACGTCTGCGCCAGGCGCGCAACCCGGTGGCCATCGTCGGCGGCAGCCGCTGGAACGCCGAGGCCGTGGCCCGCTTCCAGGATTTCGCCGCTGCCCACGCCCTGCCCGTGGCCTGCTCGTTCCGCCGCCAGATGCTGTTCGACCACCAGCACCCCTGCTACGCGGGCGACCTGGGCCTGGGCGTGAACCCTGCGCTGCTCGCGCGCATCCGCGCGGCCGACCTGCTGCTGCTCGTGGGCGGGCGCCTGTCGGAAGTGCCCTCGCAGGGCTACACCCTGCTCGACATCCCCACGCCGCAGATCCCGCTGGTGCATGTGCACCCCGACCCCGATGAGCTCGGCCGCGTGTACCAGGCGCAGTTCCCCGTGAACGCAACTCCCACGGCCTTCTGCGCCGCGCTGCCCACACAGGCCGCGCAAGCGCCCAGTGCCGAACGCCAGCAGGCCGTGCAGGCAGCGCACGCTGCCTACCTGGCCTGGAGCGACCCGGCCCCCATCCGCATCCCCGGCGACCTGCAGATGGGCGCGGTGATGCAGCACCTGCGCGAGGCGCTGCCGCAAGACACGGTGTTCTGCAACGGCGCGGGCAACTTCGCCACCTGGGTGCACCGCTTCTGGCCGTTCCGCCAGTTCGGCACGCAGCTCGCGCCCACCAGCGGGAGCATGGGCTACGGCCTGCCCGCCGGCGTGGGCGCGCAGCGCCTGTGGCCCGAGCGCACGGTGGTGGTGTTTGCGGGCGACGGCGACTTCCTCATGCACGGCCAGGAATTCGCCACCGCCGTGCAGTACCAGCTGCCCCTCATCGTGGTGCTGCTGGACAACGGCATGTACGGCACGATCCGCATGCACCAGGAGCGCGAGTACCCGCGCCGCATCAGCGGCACGGCCTTGCAGAACCCTGATTTCGCCGCCTACGCCCAGGCCTTCGGCGGCCACGGCGCGCGCGTGGAACGCACGGAGGAATTCGCCCCCGCCCTGGCCCGCCTGCGCGCACAGGCCCAGGCCACGCGCCTACCGGTGCTGCTGCACTGCCTGATCGACCCGGAGGCGATCACGCCCACCAGGTCGTTGAGCCAGATACGGGGAAGCTGAAACTCGGCAAGCACAGATTGCTATCTATTTGATAGCTATTTGCGCTTATTTATTGGGCGCTGGAGGCCCATTTCATTCAAAACCCTCGGCCACCCAATCGCGCTGTGCCGCAGTGCCTTCCAGCGCCAGCAGCGCCCGCTTGCGCGGCAGGCCACCGCCAAAGCCGGTGAGGCTGCCGTCGCTGCCGATCACGCGGTGGCAGGGAACGATGATGGAGACCTTGTTCTGCCCGTTGGCCGCCGCCACGGCGCGCGTGGCGCTGGGGCGGGCGATGGCGCGGGCTTGGCTTGCGTAGCTGCGCGTCTGCCCATAGGGGATGGCGAGCAGGGCCTGCCAGGCGCTGCGCTGGAAAGGGGTGCCCACCAGGTCCAGCGGCACGCCAAAGCGCTGGCGTTGCCCGGCGAAATATTCGGCGAGCTCCTGCGCTGTCTGCGCCAGCACCGCGCTATCGCCCGGCTGCACCGGGCCGCCACGCGCGGCCTCGACCTGGGCCAACTCGCGCTGCATGCCGCCCTGGCCCACGAACTCCAGCAGGCACAGGCCCTGGGGCGAGGCAACGGCCAGCATCTCGCCCAAGGGGGTGGAGAACTGGCGCGAGCGCAAGGCCATGGGCCGGGGGTGGTCAGGCGATACGGTCGAGCGCGGTGCGCAGGTGGCCCACCGTGCGCTCCACGTTGTGCCACTTCTCCAGCCCGAACAGGCCGATGCGGAAGCTCTTGAAGTCCGGCCCCTCGTCGCACTGCAGCGGCACGCCCGAGGCCGTCTGCAGGCCCACGGCGGCGAACTTGCTGGCGTTCTGGATGCCAGGGTCTGTGGTGTAGCTGACCACCACGCCGGGCGCCTTCCAGCCTTCGGCCGCCACGCTGGGGAAGCCGCGCGATTCGAGCAGCGCGCGCACCTGTGCGCCCAGTTCGATCTGCTCCTGGCGCACCTTGGCAAAGCCGTATTCCCGCGTCTCCTGCATCACGTCGCGCAGGCGCACCAGCGCGTCGGTGGGCATGGTGGTGTGGTAGGCGTGCTGGCCTTTTTCGTAGCCTTCGGCGATCTGCATCCACTTCTTCAGGTCGCAGGCGAAGCTGCTGCTGGTCGTGCCGTCGATGGCCTGGCGCGCGCGCTCGGACAGCATCACCATGGCGCAGCAGGGCGAGCCGCTCCAGCCTTTTTGCGGCGCACTGATGAGGACGTCCACGCCCGTAGCCTGCATGTCCACCCACATGGCGCCCGACGCAATGCAGTCGAGCACGAACAGCGCGCCCACTTCGTGCGCGGCGGCGCTCACGGTGCGGATGTAGTCGTCGGAGAGGATGATGCCGCTGGCCGTCTCCACATGCGGCGCGAACACCACCTTGGGCTGCTCGGCGCGGATGGTGGCCGCCACTTCCTCGGCCGGGCACGGTGCCCAGGGGGCTTGCGGGCCTTCGCCCTGCTTGCGTGCCTTGCAGACCACGGCGCCGCCGCCCAGGCCGGCGTCGGCATCGAAGATCTGGCTCCAGCGGAAGCTGAACCAGCCGTTGCGCACGATCAGCACCTTCTGCTTGTTGGCGAACTGGCGCGCCACGGCTTCCATGCCAAAGGTGCCGCTGCCCGGCACGAGGACGGCGGTGTGGGCGTGGTAGACCTCCTTGAGCGTGGCCAGGATGTCCTGCATGACGCCGGTAAAGCGCTTGGACATGTGGTTGAGCGCGCGGTCGGTGTAGACGACCGAGAATTCGAGCAAGCCGTCGGGATCGATGTCGGGCAGAAGGCCGGGCATGGGAGGTACTCCGTAGATAGGGGACGTGAGCGCCGAACCCGGACGCGGGTGCGGCTGGTAACAAGCGTTTCAGCTTAGCACGCCCATTGCTCTCAAAGACTCACCAGGTGTCCACAAACCGGTGCGCCAGCGGTGCCACGCGCGCGGATGCCAGCCCCCGCGCCAGCCACGCCCGCGTGTCGGCCGGGTCGATCACGGCGTCGATCTCCAGCGTGGTGGCCATCTGCATGGCCTCGCCATTGGCGTACTGGCGCGCCAGCAGCTCGGCAAACAGGGCGTCGCGCGCGGGGCCTTCGGGCTGGGCCTCCAGCTCTTTGCGGAAACCCAGGCGCACCGCGCCCTCCAGGCCCATGGCACCGAACTCGCCGGTGGGCCATGCCACCGTGAACACGGGGGCATGAAAGCCGCCGGCCGTCATGCCCATGGCGCCCAGGCCGTAGCCCTTGCGCAGCACCACGCTGAAGTACGGCACGCGCAGGCTGGCGGCGGTGACGAACAGGCGGCTGACATGGCGCACCTGCGCCGTCGCCTCGACGTCGGGGCCGACCATGAAGCCGGGCGTGTCCACCAGGCTCACGAGCGGCAGGCCGTGCGCATTGCACAGCTGCATGAAGCGCGCGGCCTTGTCGGCCGCATCGGCGTCGATGGCGCCGCCCAGGTGCAGCGGATTGTTGGCGATCAGGCCCACGGGCCGGCCTTCGATGCGTGCCAGCGCCGTATGGATGCCGGCGCCAAAGCCCGTGCGCAGCATCAGCAGGCTGCCCTCGTCCACCAGCCCGCCCATGGCGGCGCGGGTGTCGTACACGCGCAGGCGGTTTTCGGGCACCACACTGCGCAGGGCGCGCTGGTCGGGGGCCGTCCATTGCGAGGTGCGACCCTGGAAGTACGACAGGTACTGCCGCGCGGCCGCCACGGCCTCGGCCTCGTTCTCCACCAGCACATCGATCACGCCATTGGCATGCTGCACGCGGCTCGGTCCAATCTGCTCGGGCTTGAACACGCCCAGTCCGCCGCCTTCGATCATGGCCGGGCCGCCCATGCCGATGTTGCTTCCGCGCGTGGCGATGATCACATCGCTGCAACCGAGCAGCGCCGCATTGCCCGCAAAGCAGCGCCCGGCCGCAATGCCCACCACCGGCACCTGGCCCGACAAGGCAGCATGGCGGGCAAAGGTGTGGATGTGCAGACCCGCCAGCACCGCCGAATCGGTGTCGCCAGGCCGGCCGCCGCCGCCCTCGGCAAACAGCACGAGGGGCAGTTTTTGCGCCATCGCAATGTCCAGCATGCGGTCGGTCTTGGC
Source organism: Burkholderiales bacterium RIFCSPLOWO2_12_FULL_65_40 (assembly GCA_001770955.1). Lineage (GTDB taxonomy): Bacteria > Pseudomonadota > Gammaproteobacteria > Burkholderiales > Burkholderiaceae_C > Simplicispira. Next base: position 131,922 of record MESL01000002.1, read on the forward strand.
GTGGTTGCGCATGCCTTGCGTGCCCGCGAGCACCGTGGCGTCGTACGACATGACCACGGTGCGCGCCGCTTCCTCGCCGCACTGCGCGCCGTTGACCGATCCGATGCCCGTCACCATGCCATCGGCAGGCGTGTTGGCGATCAGGTCTTCCAGGCTGCGGCGGCGGGTCTGGGCGGCAATTGCCAGCGCGCCGTACTCGATGAAACTGCCCTCATCGCACAGGTCGGCGATGTTCTCGCGCGCCGTGCGGCCACCCTGGGCGTGGCGTTTGGCGACTGCAGCGGGGCGCGCGGCATCCAGGGTGAAGGCATGGCGGTCCCGCACGCGCTGCAGATCGGAGCGAATGTGATCGGGGTCGTGCACTGCGGCGTCGTCCGCCGACGCCTCCGCCACCACCTCGGCGGCGTCAAGCACCAGCAGGGGCTCGCCCTGCGCCAGGTAGTTGCCGGGCGCGGCCAGCAGCCGGCGCACCCGGCCCGCGTGCGGGGCCAGCAGCACATGCTCCATCTTCATGGCTTCGAGCACGGCCAGCTCGGCGCCCGCGGCAACGGCATCGCCCTCGGCCACGCTCAGCTGCACCAGGCGCGCGGGCATGGGCGCCAGCACGGCGCCTTCGGGTGCCGGGGCGGAGGATTGAAGTTCATTTTGGCCTCCAGCGCTTTGCAGGCAAGCGTTATCAGCTATTTTTTTAATAGCATCTAGCAAGTCCGGCAGCACCGACTCCAGCCAGCGCGTGTGCACCTGCTGGCTGGCCATCTCGGGCCGCCAGGCCAGCGCCTGCAGCAAGCCCAGGTTGGTGGCCACGCCGGAAATGCGGCACTCCTGCAGCGCCCGCTGCGAGCGGCGCAGCGCATCGGTAAAACGGGGGCCGCGCGTGTGCACGATGAGCTTGGCGAGCAGGGTGTCGTAGTGCGGCGATGGCGCGGCGCCCGCCACGCCATGGGTGTCCACGCGGATGCCGGGGCCCGCGGGCAGGTCGAACCGGGCGAGCGTGCCGCTGCCCGGCACGGCGCCGCCGCTGGCGTCCAGCGTTTCGGCGTTGATGCGCCACTGCACGGCATAGCCTTCGGGCGCCGGGGGCTGGTCGGGGTTCAGCCCCAGGTCGCGCAGGGTCTGCCCTGCTGCCAGGGCCAGCTGGGTCTGCACCAAGTCCACGCCGGTGACAGCTTCGGTGATGGTGTGCTCCACCTGCAGGCGCGGGTTGGCCTCGATGAACACATAGGGCAAATCGCTGGAGGCCAGATCCACCAGAAACTCGAAGGTGCCCAGGCCCTCGTACTGCACCTCACGCGCCATGGCCAGGGCGGCGCCGATGATGCGCTCGCGCAGTGGCCCGGGCAACGAGGGGCTGGGCGCAATTTCCACCACCTTCTGAAAGCGACGCTGCAGCGTGCATTCGCGCTCGCCCAGCGCCATCGCCTCGCGCCCGTCGCCCAGCACCTGCACCTCGATATGGCGCGCGTTGTTCATCAGGCGCTCGACGTACACCCCGTCCACCCCGAAGGCGGCCTGCGCCTCGCTGCGGCAGCGGGCGTAGGCCGCGGGCAGCTCGTCCAGCGACTGCACGGCGCGCATGCCGCGCCCGCCGCCGCCGCCGATGGCCTTGATGACGATGCCCACGTTCTGCCCATCCCCCTGCTGCGCGCGCCAGAAGGCCTGGGCCTCTTCGAGCGTGACCTCGTGCTGCGTGCCCGGCATGAGCGGTACGCCGCAGCGCATTGCCAGGCTGCGCGCCTGGGCCTTGTCGCCGAACAGGTCCAACTGACCGGGCGTGGGGCCGATGAAGCGCAGCCCGGCGTCGGCACATGCACGCGCGAAGTCGGCGCGCTCGCTCAGGAAGCCGTAGCCGGGGTGCACGGCGTCGCAGCCTTGCTCGCGTGCGATCGCCAGCAAGCGCGCGCCGTCGAGGTAGGCCGCCGGACCCGTGGCCCCCAGCGCCACGGCCTGGGTGGCAGCACCCACATGCGGGCTGTCGTCGTCGGCATAGACCGCCACGCTGGCAATGCCCAGGTCGTACAGGGCGCGCACGATGCGCAGCGCCACCTCTCCGCGGTTGGCGATCAGGACTTTGGAAAAGAACGGCGTGGTCATGGTCTTGCTTCTTTTTTGATAGCTACAACCGCTTCCATACGCATCGGTCGCAGCCTTTTGGCTTGCAAAGCCAGGAGCATATTCAGCCCGACTGCAGAACGCCAGCCAGCGCTATAACCCAGGCGACACGCGGTGTTGGCCCCGCACAGGCACCGCGTCGCACTCGCCGATACCATGGGCGGCTTCTTCACGAGAGAGACTCCCATGCCCGACTTCCGCAGCGACACCGTCACCCAGCCCACCCCCGCCATGCGCGCCGCCATGCAGGCTGCGCCGCTGGGCGACGATGTGTTCGGCGACGACCCCTCCGTCAACGCGCTGCAGGACCATGCCGCGCAGTTGCTGGGCTTCGAGGCCGCGCTGTTCGCGCCCTCGGGCACGCAGACCAACCTGATCGCCCTCATGGGCCACTGCCAGCGCGGCGACGAGGCCATCGTGGGCCAGAGCTGGCACACCTACCGCTGGGAGGCCGGCGGCATGGCGGTGCTGGGCTCCATCCAGCCGCAGCCGGTGGAAACACAACCCGACGGCACGCTGCGCCTGGCGGACATCGCCGCCGCCATCAAGCCCGACGACCCGCATTTCGCGCGCACCCGCCTCGTGGTGCTGGAGAACACCACCGGCGGCCAGGTGCTGCCCACGCACTACATCGCCGAGGTGGCGCAACTGGCGCGCTCGCGCGGCCTGGCCCTGCACCTGGACGGCGCGCGCCTGTTCAACGCCGCCACGGCCAACGCCGAGGCGAACGGCACCGACGTGTACGACGAGGCCCGTGCCATCTGCCAGCACTTCGACACCGTGTCGCTGTGCCTGAGCAAGGGGCTGGGCGCGCCCGTGGGCTCGTTGCTGCTGGGCCGCGCCGAGTTTCTGCGCCAAGCCAAGCGCACGCGCAAGATCCTGGGCGGCGCCATGCGCCAGTGTGGCCTGCTGGCCGCCGCCGGACAGCATGCGCTGCAGCACCATGTGCGCCGCCTCGCCGACGACCACGCCCTGCTACGGCAGCTGGCCGCCGGCCTGGCCGAGGCCGGGCGCGGCCACCCGGTATTGCAAGGACGCCTGGCGGTGGCCTCGGCGCACACCAACATCCTGTTCACCGACGTGCACGCCGACGTGGCGCCCGCCTTCACGGCCTGGCTGGCGCAACACGGCGTGCGCGTGACCAGCAGCCTCTACGGCGGCCAGACGCGCCTGCGCTGGGTGGCGCACCTGGACGTGGGGCCGCAGGATGTGGCGCAGACGCTGAACTGCGTGCACCGCTTCAACGGCTGAACGCTACTGATTCAATAGCTGTTAGCGCCCAGTGTATGGGCGTCAGAGGCCTTTTTTGCCTCAAATCTGCGTCAGGGTGCGGGGCGCGCCCTGCCACCGAAGATGCCCGTGCCCACGCGCACCATGGTGCTGCCGGCCTGGATGGCGGCGTCAAGGTCGGCCGTCATGCCCAGGGACAAGGTATCGAAATGGTCCAGCCCGCTACCTCCGGAGGCCCGGATCTGCTCGAACACGGCGCGCACGCGCTGGTGCAGCGCGAGCTGGGTGGCGTGGTCCGGGGCCGGCTCGGGGATGCTCATCACGCCGCGCAGGCACAACTGTGGCAGCGCCGCCACGGCCCGCGCCAGCGCCAGCGCCTCCTCGGGCGGCACACCCGACTTGGCCAGGCCGCCGTCCACGTTGATCTGGATGCAGACCTGCAGGGGCGGGAGGTGCGCCGGACGCTGGGCCGACAGGCGCTCGGCGATCTTGGCCCGGTCCACCGTGTGCATCCAGTCGAAATGTTCGGCCACCAGCCGCGTCTTGTTGCTCTGCACCGGGCCAATGCAGTGCCATTGCAGCACTGGCGCACCCATCTGGCGCAGCGCTGCCATTTTCTCCACCGCTTCCTGGATGTAGTTCTCGCCAAAGGCGCGCTGCCCGGCCTGCGCGGCCGCCAGCACGGCCTCGGGGCCGAAGGTCTTGGAGACGGCCAGCAATGAAACACTGGCCGGATCGCGTCCGGCGGCGGCGCAGGCCTGCGCTATCCGGTCACGAACCTGTTGGAGGTTGTCGGCAATCGTGGTCATAATGTTTGCCAAGCGTACCAAACGACCGAGGGAACCGTGGACATTACCCAACTGCTGGCGTTCAGCGTCAAGAACAAGGCCTCCGACCTGCACCTGTCCGCGGGCCTGCCGCCCATGATCCGGGTGCACGGCGACGTGCGGCGCATCAATGTGGACGCGCTGGACCACAAGACGGTGCATGCCATGGTGTACGACATCATGAGCGACTCGCAGCGCAAGACCTACGAGGAATTCCTGGAGGTCGACTTCTCGTTCGAAATCGAGGGCTTGGCGCGCTTCCGCGTCAACGCCTTCAACCAGAACCGCGGCGCCGCCGCCGTGTTCCGGACGATTCCGAGCAAGATCCTGACGCTGGAGCAGCTCAACTGCCCCAAGATCTTCGGCGACCTGGCGCTCAAGCCGCGCGGCCTGGTGCTGGTGACCGGGCCCACGGGCTCGGGCAAGTCCACCACACTGGCGGCCATGGTGAACTACCTCAACGAAACCGAGTACGGCCACATCCTCACGGTGGAGGACCCGATCGAGTTCGTGCACGAGTCCAAGAAGTGCCTGGTCAACCAGCGTGAAGTGGGGCCGATGACGCTGTCGTTCGCGGCCGCGCTGAAGTCCGCGCTGCGCGAAGACCCGGACGCCATCCTGGTGGGCGAAATGCGCGACCTCGAAACCATCCGCCTCGCCATGACGGCCGCCGAAACGGGGCACCTGGTGTTCGGCACGCTGCACACGTCCAGCGCCGCCAAGACCATCGACCGGATCATCGACGTGTTCCCCGCCGAAGAAAAGGAAATGGTCCGCGCGATGCTGTCGGAGTCGCTGCAGGCCGTGATCTCGCAAACCCTGTGCAAGCTCAAGGACGGCTCGGGCCGCGTGGCCGCGCACGAGATCATGCTGGGCACCAGCGCCATCCGCAACCTGATCCGCGAGGCCAAGGTGGCGCAGATGTACTCCACCATCCAGACCAGCAACAGCGTGGGCATGCAGACGCTGGACCAGAACCTCACCGACCTGGTGCGGCGCAACATCATCAGCCCGTCCGAGGCCCGCAGCAAGGCCAAGATTCCCGAAAACTTCCCTGGTTGACCCACCAACCACCTGACACCGGCTGCCCCTTGGCAGCCCACTGGAGCACCCCATGAAAGGCATCCTTGGTCTTTTGCGCCTGTCGTCGAAAGACAACAAGCCGCAGCAGCAGGAGCACACCGATTCTGTTTTCTTCTCCACCGCCTTCGCCAACCAGGGGGTGGATCCGACCATGCTGGTGCCCTGGGAGGCCCGCGCGGTTGAGGTGGGCGCCAAACGCCTGCCGACCAGCCGGGGCGGCAAGCTGCTGCAGGCACTGTGGTCCAAGGACAAGTACATGGCGCACCTGGACCAGGACGCCGTCAAGCGCATGGAGCGCTTCTTTGAATTCGCCCATGTGCCGCCCAACCGCGACCTGATCCGCCAGGACGAATACGGCAACTTCATGATCGTGCTGCTGACCGGCACCATCGCCGTGGATCGCATCCAGCCCTGGGGCGAGCAGTTGCGCCTGGCCGAAACGCGCCCCGGCGACATCCTGGGCGAGATGTCGCTGCTCGACAGCGGCATCCGCTTCTCCGCCTGCACCACACTGACCGAATGCGAAATCGCCGTGCTCAGCGCCGACGCCATGGACGACATGATGGGCAAGGACCCCCAGTTGGCCGCCAGCCTGGTGGCCTTGCTGGCGCGCAAGCTGTCGTTGCGGCTGCGCGTGGTGAGCGCACGGTTGAGCGAAAACCAGAAATGACACCTCGGCGCCCAGGCGCCGACCGAGGGAGGATTTGAGATGGAACGCGATCAGGCCAGTAAATTCATCAACGACCTGCTGAAGCTGCTGGTCAGCCGCAATGGCAGTGACCTGTTCATCACGGCAGACTTTCCACCGGCCATCAAGGTCGATGGCGCCATTGCCAAGGTGTCCCCGCAGCCGCTGTCGCCCAACCACACGCTGACGCTGGCCCGCTCGATCATGAGCGACAAGCAGGCCGCCGAGTTCGAACGCACCAAGGAGTGCAACTTCGCCATTTCGCCCGCAGGCATCGGGCGCTTCCGTGTGAACGCCTTCGTGCAGCAGGGCCGCGTGGGCATGGTGCTGCGGGTGATTCCGCTCACGCTGCCCACCATCGACGGGCTGGGCGTGCCGCAGGTACTCAAGGAAGTGACCATGACCAAGCGCGGCCTGTGCATCCTGGTGGGTGCCACGGGCTCGGGCAAGTCGACCACGCTCGCGGCCATGGTGGACTGGCGCAACGAGAAATCGTTCGGCCACATCATCACCGTGGAAGACCCGGTCGAGTTCGTGCACCCGCACAAGAACTGCGTGGTGACGCAGCGCGAAGTGGGGCTGGACACCGACAGCTGGGAGGCGGCGCTCAAGAACACCCTGCGTCAGGCCCCGGACGTGATCCTGATGGGCGAAATCCGCGACCGCGAGACCATGGAGCACGCCATCGCCTTCTCGGAAACCGGCCACCTGTGCATGGCCACGCTGCACGCCAACAGCGCCAACCAGGCGCTCGACCGCGTGATCAACTTCTTCCCCGAAGAACGCCGCGCCCAGCTGCTGATGGACCTGTCGCTGAACCTGCGCGCCATGGTTTCGCAGCGCCTGATTCCCAAACAGGACGGCAAGGGCCGCGCCGCCGCGGTCGAGGTGATGCTGAACACACCGCTGATCGCAGACCTGATCTTCAAGGGCGAGGTCTCCGAGATCAAGGAGATCATGAAAAAGAGCCGCAACCTGGGCATGCAGACCTTTGACCAGGCGCTGTTCGACCTGTTCGAATCGAACGTCATCTCCTACGAAGATGCGTTGCGCAACGCCGACTCGCTCAACGACCTGCGCCTGCAGATCAAGCTGTCGAGTCAGCGCGCCAAGACCACCGATCTGTCCTCCGGCACCGAGCATTTCGCCATCGTCTGACCGGACACGCCACCCACTCCCTGGCCCGCACGATGCGCGGGCCTTTTTCATGACAGGATGGACCCATGCCCAGCACCAACCCCCGCACCTACGAACCCATCGCCCCGCGCAAAATCGCCTTCCTTGGCCTGGGCGTGATGGGCTACCCCATGGCCGCGCACCTGGCGCTGGCGGGGCACGAAGTCACGGTGTACAACCGCACGGTCGCCAAGGCGCAGGCCTGGTGCGCCGAATATGCCGGCACCCGCGCACCGCGCCAAGGCGCCACACCGCGCATGGCCGCCCAGGGCGCGGACATCGTCTTTTGCTGCGTGGGCAACGACGACGATCTGCGCTCGGTCACGCTGGGCGCCGACGGCGCTTTTGCCGGCATGGAGCCCGGCGCAATTTTCGTGGATCACACCACCGCCTCGGCCGAGGTGGCGCGCGAACTGTACGGTGCCGCGCGCACGTTGGGCCTGCAGTTCATCGATGCACCGGTATCGGGCGGCCAGGCGGGCGCACAGAATGGCATGCTGACCGTGATGTGTGGCGGCGACCCGGCGCCGTTCGACGCCGTGCAGCCCGTGGCCATGGCTTTCTCGCGCGCCTTCACGCGCATGGGGGAATCAGGGGCCGGTCAGCTCACCAAGATGGTCAACCAGATCTGCATCGCCGGGCTGGTGCAGGGCCTGGCCGAGGCCGTGGCCTTCGGCCAACGCGCCGGACTGGACGTGAACCTGGTGCTCGACGTCATCGGCAAGGGCGCGGCCCAGAGCTGGCAGCTCGACAACCGCGGCAAGACCATGGTGGCGGACCAGTTCGATTTCGGCTTCGCCGTGGACTGGATGCGCAAGGACCTGGGACTGGTGCTCGACGAGGCCAAGCGCAACGGTGCACGTCTGCCGGTCACGGCGCTGGTGGACCAGTTCTATGGCGACGTCCAGCAGATGGGCGGCAACCGCTGGGACACGTCCAGCCTGATCAAGCGCTTGAAATAGCGAGCCCCCCCCTGAGCCGCTTCGCGTCTTCCCCCCAAGGGGGACGCCACCAGCGCGGCGGGGCGGCCCTTGCGCGGTGGCTGCTGGCCTGGGTCGCGCCCATTGACCAGCCATGGGGCCGCGCTTACCGCACCGGTGCGCTGGTCTCGACGTTGTCCTGGGTCACGGGGGCCGAACGCCGGGGTGATGCATTCATGCGCGCCAGGTCGTCGTCGGTCAGGTATTCGAACACCCGCACGACCTTGCTGACACCCATGACTCCCCGGGCAATGGCGGTGGCGCGCGCGGCCTCGCGCTGGGTCACCAGACCCATCAGATAGACCACATTGCGCTCGGTAACCACCTTGAAGCTGCTGGCCGAGAGGTCCTTGGCATCGACCAGGCTGGCGCGCACCTTCCCCGTGATGAAGGTGTCATTGGATCGCTGGGCAAGGCTGGTGTTGGGCATCACGGCCAGGTCATTCACCACAGAGCGCACGTTTTCCACGCCCGCAACGATCTTCTCGATGCCTTCGCGTGCCTCGGCATGGGGTACCTCGCCGGTCAGCAGCACCTGCCGGTTGTAGCTGGTCACGTTGATGTGCACCTTGTCGCCATAGGCGCCATGGATGCGGTTCACGGCGCGCAGCTCGATGGATTCATCTTCAATCTGGATGCCCGCCGTGCGGCGGTCAATGGCCATCATCCCGCCCAGGGCGGCACCGCCCAGCACGATGGGGGTGGCGCAGCCCACAAGCCCTCCGGCCAGGGCTGCGGCAGCCAGCAGGGTGCACATGGTGCGGTTCATGCGAAGCATCATCACGAAATCTCCTGTTCACCAAACAATTGGGCGTCCATGCCGTCACACAGGCAATTGAGCACCAGCGAATGCACCTCGCGCACGCGGGCCGCGCGGTCGTGGGGCACGCAGATCAGCACGTCGGTTTCCCGCAGAATGTCGGCGAGCAGACCCCCGGTGCGGCCCGTGGCGGCCACCACCGACATGTCGCGCTCATGCGCCGCGTGCACGGCCGCCACCACGCCGACATCGTTGCCACTCACGCTCAATACCAGCAGCAGATCCCCCGCCTGCCCCAGGGCACGCACCTGGCGGGCGAACTGCTGGCTGCCATCGCCATTGACGGGATGCGCCGTCAGCAATGCGCCATCGGCACACAGCGCGATGGCCGCCAGTTCGGGGCGCTCGCGCTCGAATCCCGCCACACAGCAGGTGGCAAACTGCTGGGCATCGGAGGCCGACGCGCCGTTGCCGCAGGTCAGAATCTTGCCCCCGCTGGTGATGCAGGCCAGCAGGGCCTGCACGGCATCGGCAATCGGGCGCCCCAGGGCCTGCGCCGCTTGGTATTTCAGGTCAGCGCTGTCGATGAAATGCTGCTGGATACGTTGCTCAAGCATGGGCAGATGGAATGGTTCGGGGGGCAAAGGTTCAATGATAACCGTGTGGTGTTATCGATTTTGTAGCAATCGGTAGGCTGCGTGCACGCATCCGGGCCTCACGCTGCATCAAACGCTGCCCGGATCCACTCGACCGAATTTTCCACCAGCACCACGTCGAAACGACAGGGCGGCGGCGCTCCCAGCCGCATCAGGTAATGCCGCGCCGCAAACACGATGCGCCGCTGCTTGGTGGCGCCGATGCTGGCCCCCGCACCGCCGAAAGCGCGGCTGGAGCGGCTGCGCACCTCGACAAACACCACGGTGCCGTCGCGATCGCGCAGCACCAGATCGATTTCACCGCCACCGCGCCCGGGCGTCCGATAATTGCGCTCCAGCAGGCGCAGGCCGGCGGCCTGCAGATGGGCCAGGGCCCGGTCTTCCGCCGCCATGCCCTGCTCCCGCGTGGTCCGCACCGGTGTCCTGCCTGCGATCATCTTGTCAAGGAAATCCATTGAGCGCTTCTTTCGCATCAGCCCTGGGCGCCGCGCACGACGCGGCGGCTGCACAGCATTATCCGCAAGGCGCCCTGTACGTGGTGGCCACGCCCATCGGCAATCTGGCCGACATCACGCTGCGCGCCCTGCATGTGCTGCAGCTGGCCGACACCCTGGCCTGCGAGGACACGCGCCACACCCAAAGCCTGCTGCGCGCTTATGGCATCGACAAGGGCGGCGCCCAACTGCTCGCCGTACACCAGCACAACGAGCAGGAAGCCGCGCAGGCGGTGCTCGTCCGACTGCAACAGGGCCAGCGCGTGGCCTATGTGAGTGACGCAGGCACCCCGGGCGTGAGCGACCCCGGCGCCCGCCTGGCCGCCGCCGTGCGTACGGCCGGCCTGCGCGTGCTGCCGCTGCCCGGTGCCAGCAGCATCACCGCCGCGCTCAGCGTGGCGGGCGCTGTGGCCAATGGCAGTGCCGAGGGGGGATTCGTGTTCGGCGGTTTCCTCCCGGTCAAATCGGCCGAGCGCCAGGCCGCCGTGCTGCGCCTGCAGGCCGAGGCGCGCTGCACGGTGCTGCTCGAAGCCCCGCACCGCATCACCGAGCTGGCCCAGGCCCTGACCCTGCTGGGCGAACGCCCCGTGACCCTGGCACGCGAGCTGACCAAGCAGTTCGAGGAAATCACCACGCTGCCCGCCGCCTCGCTGCCCGCATGGCTGGCCGGTGCGCCACAGCGCGCCAAGGGTGAGTTCGTGGTGCTGCTGCACCCGGTGGTCGCCGCGCAGGACGACGGCGACAGCCTGCGCGTGCTGCGCCTGCTGCTGCAGGAACTGCCCCTGAAATCTGCCGTGCGGCTGGCCGCAGAGATCACCGGCGCGTCGCGCAATGTGCTGTACGACACGGCACTGGCCTGGAAGCGGGAACAGCCCGAGGAATCGTCCTGACCATATTTCAGATCAAAATGGCCTCTAACGCCCGTGCACCAAGCGCTGACAGCTATTGATTTTGCAGTGGCAAGCCGGATCCCTCCGGTGTGACCGCCAGCCCAGAGGCCACCCCGCCAAACAGATCGCCCACCACCTGGGGCGTATCGGGGAACGCCCTCCGGAGCGCACCCCGCAGCGGTCGCAGGGCCGATGACCCCCCCGTGAGGTAGATGGCCTGCAAGGGCTGCGCCGTCAGACCCGCGTCGCTCAGACACGCCTGCGCGCAGGCAATCACCTGGTCCAGCAATCCGGACAAGTGCAGAGCCAGGCCATCGGGCGTCACCTCCGACCCCAGCCCGCGTTCGATCCAGCCAAGGTCGATGCCAGCGGCCGCATCTTCCAGCGAAGCGCCGATCTTGGCCTGCTCGACCGTGTTGGCCATGCGGTGCCCCAGACGCTCGCGCAGCACGGTCATCAGCCGGTCGTGCAGGCGGGTGTCGGCATAGTCGGTGCGCAGGCTCTGCACATCGCGCAGGGCTTTCGGGGCATACAGCCACTGGATCAGGTGCCAGGTCGAGAGGTCGAAAAACACCCGGCTGGGCACCTCGCGGCCCGTCGGGCCCTTGTGGCGAAAGCCCAGCATGGGCATGAGCAGCTCCAGGCTCAGGCGGCGGTCGAAGTCCGTGCCGCCGACATGCACACCCGTGGTGGCCAGAATGTCGGCACTGCGGTCGGGGCGTCTGGCGCGGTCAGGCCCCAGCCGCACCACCGTGAAATCCGAGGTGCCGCCGCCAATGTCCACGACCAGCACCAGGGCCTCGGCCGTGATGCGCTGCTCGTAGTCCAGCGCAGCGGCGATCGGCTCGGCCTGGAAAGACACATTCACGAAACCCGCATCGAGCGCGGCCTGGCGCAGGGCGTCTTCGGCCTGCCGGTCCCGCGCTGCATCGCCATCCACAAAATGCACGGGCCGGCCCATCACCACGCGGCCCGGCATGCTGCCGAGTGATTCGCGGGCAGTGCGCGCCAGCATCTGCAGAAAGAGGCTGATGATGTCCTGGTAGCTCACCATGCGGTGATGCACCGCCGTCTGGTCCTGCAGCAGGGCGCTGCCGAGCAGGCTTTTGAGCGAGCGCATGAGGCGCCCCTCGGTGCCTGCCAGGTACTGGCCAATGGCATCACGGCCGAAGTGCGTGCTTTGATCTTCGGCATTGAAGAAAAGCGCCGTCGGCAAGGTGGTGGCCTCCCCTTCCAGCCGCAACAGGCGCGCGGGACCAGCGCCCTGGCGCACGGCCATGGCCGAGTTGGAGGTGCCGAAATCGATGCCCAGGGTGGTGTCGTTCAAGATGCCGTCAACAGGTGGAGCCCATGCATGCCGTGCCTGCGGCGGTATGCATGCGCCAGAAACACAAAAGCCCATCACGCAGGTGATGGGCTTGGCCGGGGGTCTGGTGCCCATGGCGGGAATCGGACCCGCGACCTCTCCCTTACCAAGGGAGTGCTCTACCACTGAGCCACATGGGCGAATATGGAGCGGGAAAAGAGTCTCGAACTCTCGACCTCAACCTTGGCAAGGTTGCGCTCTACCAACTGAGCTATTCCCGCGTATGGACCGCTGCTGCGGTCAAAGAAAAAGCCCATCGCAGAGACGGGCTTTCCAATTTGGTGGCCTGGGACGGAATCGAACCGCCGACACAAGGATTTTCAATCCTCTGCTCTACCGACTGAGCTACCGGGCCTAAGCCTCAAATTATAACCAGAATTTTGAGAACTTCTGAAAACAGCGGCATTAATTGCGCTTGCCACGTGCCAGATCCACCCCCAGCTGGCGCAGTTTGCGGTACAGGTGGGTGCGCTCCAGGCCTGTTTTCTCGGCCACCCGGGTCATCGAGCCTCCCTCGCGGGCGAGGTGAAACTCGAAATAGGCCTTCTCGAAACCATCGCGCGCCTCGCGCAGGGGGCGGTCCAGATCAAACCCCTGGTGCGCATGCGGGCCCGTATCGGCTTCCATGGTGACCGGCAGGCTCTGGGCACTGAAGTGGGCACCATCGGCCGCTGGCGGATGCACGGCCACGGCAGGCGCCAAAGCCGCAGGACGCAGGGCCTGACGGGCCAGTCCCTGCTCGACCGCCTTGAGCAGCTTCTGCAGGGTGATAGGTTTTTCCAGAAATGCAAAGGCGCCGATGCGCGTGGCATCCACCGCAGTGTCGATGGTGGCGTGACCACTCATCATGATGACCGGCATGGTCAGCAAGCCGCCGGCCGCCCATTCCTTGAGCAGAGAGACACCGTCGGTATCGGGCATCCAGATGTCAAGCAGCACCAGGTCATAGACGCTGCCAAAGCGTGCGGCCCGGGCCTGAGTTGCATTCTCGGCGAGGTCGACGCTGTGACCTTCGTCGTTCAGGATCTCCGACAGCAGATCTCGGATGCCGAGCTCATCGTCAACCACCAATATGTTAGCCATGTATGAAGTGCCTTGAAACTGCGGTGCACGGTGTTGTCAGGACGCGACCTTGTGCTCAGGGGCGAATGATAGCGACACTTGGGCGCCACGCACCACGCCCTCTTCCTGTCGATTGATCAGATCGATGCGGGCGCCATGCTCGTCCGCGATTTTTTTCACCACCGCCAGCCCCAGCCCGGTGCCGCGCGCCTTGGTGGTGACGTAGGGCTCGAACGCGCGTTGCAGGATGTGCGCGGGAAAGCCGCTGCCATGGTCGGTGACGGTCAGGCGCACGCGGCGCGAGGTCTCGTTCCAGTGGGTGCTGATGCACACGGGCGGCAGCGTCCCGGCAGGCGCCCCCACGCTGACTGCCGCTTGCTCGGTGGCATCCTGCGCGTTCTGCAGCAGGTTGTGCACCACCTGCCGCAACTGCTGCGCGTCGCCCATGATGGTGGGACAACGGGGGTCGAGTTGCGCCTGTACCGCCACGGTGGCACGGTCGGATTCGTAGAGATTCAGCACATCCGACACCAGGGCATTGAGATCGACGGGCTGCAGGTCGGCCGACGGCAGGCGGGCATAGTCACGGAACTCGTTGACCAGCCGCTTCATGGCATCCACCTGATCGACGATGGTCTTGACCGACTTGGTGAGCATGGCCTGTTCGGGCGCAGGCAGTTTTCCGGTCAGTTTCATTTCAAGCCGCTCGGCCGACAGCTGGATGGGGGTGAGCGGGTTTTTGATTTCGTGCGCCAGGCGCCGTGCCACCTCGCCCCAGGCCTGGGCACGCTGTGCCGAGACGATTTCCGTGATGTCATCGAACACCAGCAGCCGGGCAGCGTCCGGCAACTCGGCACCCCGGGCGACCAGGCTGGTGGCGTGGTGCCCCGCGCCGCTGGGCGATGCATGCAGTTCAAAGGATTGCTGCCAGTGGTCCAGCCCGTGGGGGCCCCGGTGGCTGAGGTAGGCCTCGAACTGCATCTGCACGGCAGCGCCGAAGGTCTCCAGTCCGGGCACTTCGGCCAGCGGGCGCCCTTCATGGGCAGCCATGGGCGCGCGCAGGATGCGCGTCGCCCCCGGGTTGGAGGACCGGATCACCCCCTGGGCATCCAGCACGATCACCCCGGCGGTGAGATTGTCCAGAATGGTCTGCAGGCGCGCCCGTGCCGCATCGACGGCCCCCATGCTTTTTTCCACCGTGGTCCGTGCGTCGGCCAGTTGCTGGGTCATCAGCGCAAAAGACCGGGTCAGGCCGCCCAGCTCGTCCTTGCCCAGGAGCACAGCCTTGGGGCTGAGGTCGCCTTCGGCCACCTCCCGCACACCTTCGGCCAACACCAGCAGCGGGCGAGCGAGCTGGTTGCCCAAAAGCACGGCCAGCAGCACGGCACCAAACACCGCCAGAAACAGGCTGAGCGTGAGGGTGCCGATGTACATACGCCGCAAACCGCCCCGGGCCAGGGCACGTTCCTGGTATTCGCGGTTGGCCTCTTGCACCGCCACGGCGTTGTCCACCAGTACAGAGGGCAATGGAACCGTGACCTGCAGGTAGCGCGGCTCGACGAACAGCCCCACACCCGGGCTGGGTACCAGCGCCATCGCTTTGACCCGGACATTCTGCAGTGCTTGCGCATCGGCCAGATCGGAGAGTTCGTCCAGCCCCTCGATCTGCCCCACGCCCCGCTGCTGGCGCACCGTGCGCAGCTGCTGGACGCTCGGGCGCTCCGGGTTGATACGGAAACGTGACTGCCCCACGCTCGCCACCATCTGCCCGGATGCGTTCCACAGCACCACATCGGAAGCCCCCAACTGGTCGCGGATGCGTTCGAGCACCAGCCCCGCCGTGGCGTCGGGTGTCTGCGCCAGCTGCGCACTGGCACTGCGGGTGCGCAGGGCCATCTCGCTGGCCTGCAGCTCCAGGGTGGCCCGGGCCAGGCTGACACCCGCGGCCAGCGCGCCTTCCACCTTGACGTCAAACCAGCTTTCGATAGAGCGCGAGACGAACTGGTACGAAACGAAATAGATCAGCAACCCCGGCACCAGCCCCACCAGCGCAAAAATGGCTGCCAGCTTGACCAGCAGGCGGCTGCCAAAGCGGCCGCGCCGCAAGCGCATGAACAGGCGCAGCGCCACCCAGCCGAGCACCGCCACCAGCAGCAGCGCCACCACCACATTGACACCGAAGAGCCACGCATAGTTGCGCTCGTAGAGCACGCGGTTGTTGGTGGTCAGGGTCAGCAGGAACAGCAGCACCAGACCGATAGCGGCCATGATGGCCACTCCCACCCCCAGCGCCCAGCGCACCGCGCGCGACGGGCGCTGGACACTGTCCGTGCGGCTCATCGCTGCGGCTCCACCGCAAAGCGCTGGCTGCGCGCCATGGAGAGATTCCAGCCCGAGCGTCCCATCGCGCCAATCTGCAGCGGCCGGGGCAGTTGCGACAGGTCCAGGCGAAAGCGCAACTGCACGTTGTAGCGGGCCTGCGGGTCGATGGCCTCGGGCCCTGCGATCTTCCAGCGGGCGATGCGTTGCATGGCGGCCAGCACATCGGCCAGCTCGTCGAAATTCTGACCCAGCACCACGCCCAGCCCGCTGCCTTCAAAGGGCGCCGACGATACATTCAGCCGCCAGCGACGCGTCAGAGGCTGGAAGCTCAGACGCATGTAGCGCACCGTGGTGACGACATGCTGGTCATACCAATACCATCGCTCCCGCTGCACATCGGCTTCGGTGATGAAATACATCGGTATCCCCTTCTGGAGGGCATCCTCGGCCAGCGAGGGAAGGTCGAACCGCAGGGCGGCGCTCAGGAAGAGGCCTTCGTCGGTGTGATCCAGCCGCATCTCCGTGATGTCGGGCGACACCACCGCCTGCGCCGGCAGGCAGAAACCCAGCCACCCCCACAGGAACAGACAGGCCCACAGGCGCGCCACCCGGCGCAGCCCAGGGGCGTCAGGCGGGCAATTTCTGGAGCAGGGCGTAGAAGAAGCCGTCGTGTTCACCTGACAGATTGTCCGGGACACCCTCCCCGTTGGAGCCGATGCCCGGCAACAAATGCCCTGGAGAGGGCATCAGACGCGCATCAGTGTTGTTTGCAAGAAACGCTTGGACCTGCACATCCCCTTCTGCCCGGAATACCGAGCAGGTGCAGTACAGCAGGCGCCCACCCGGCCGCAGCAAGGGCCAGAGCGTGGCCAGCAAGTGGGCCTGGATGCGGGCCAGTTGCGCCACATCGCTCTCCCGGCGCAGCCAGCGCACATCCGGATGGCGGCGCACGATCCCCGAGGCGGTGCAGGGCGCGTCGAGCAGGATGGCATCGAACGGCTCCCCGCCGCAGTGTTGCTGCCACCAGTCCTGTGGCCGCCCGGCGTCCGCCGCCAGCACCTGTGCCTGCAGTTGCAGGCGCGCGAGGGTATCCCGGATGCGCTCGCAGCGCTGCGGATCCACATCGAGTGCAGTGACCTGCAACGCGGCCTGCGGCCCGGCCCATTCCAGCAGGTGTGCCGTCTTGCCTCCCGGCGCCGCGCAGGCATCGAGCACACGCAGGGGGCGGCCCCTGTCCAGCCCCTGCAGCAGCAGCGGCGCTGCCTGCTGGGCCGCCGCGTCCTGCACCGAAACCACCCCATCGGCAAAGCCGGGCAACTCGTGCACAGGCCGTGCGCGGTGCAGCAGCACCCCGTCATCTCCCAGCAAAGAAGATTCAATACTGATAGCTGACAGCGCTTGCTGGTAAAGGGCTGGAGTGCTTTTTTGCTTGTTAACCCTCAGCACCATCGGTGCCTGGCGGTTGTTGGCCTGCAGGATCGCTTGCCAGTGTGCCGGGTGGTCTTGCCGCAGTCGGCGTATCCACCAGAGAGGGTGATTCCAGAGAGCCTGCTCATCCAGCCGGGCTGCATCGAGCAGGCCATCGTGCTCGCGCAGAAAGCGGCGCAGGCAGGCATTGATGAAGGCGGCCTGCGGCCGCGTGGCACTGCTGGCTTTGGCCGCCTCGACTGCCTGGTTGACCAGGGTGAATGGCTCATACGGTGCGTTGCCCGGCTCGCACGCCAGCGCCAGCGCGGTGCAAAGCAAGGCATCGGCGGCGGGCGCCGGCTTGCGCGGGGCCAGTTGCTGGCGCACGGCTTCTGCCAGGCCCAGGTGGCGCAACACCTGAAAGAGCAAGGCCTGGACGCCAGGGCGCAGGGAGGCAGGCACCCCCTCCATCACAGCGCTGCCCGAGCGCCCCGCGCGTATGTCCTGCAGAGCCCGCGCCACGGCCTGGAGCTGGTGCGAGAGCGCCACGCCCTGGCCTGCGCCCCCCAGCTTGGCAGGTGCGGTGTTGCTCCGTGTTCTGGAGGCCGCTGGGGCAGTGCCATTTTTCATGGGATGTTCTTTGGTCATAGGATGCGCCCCGGCTTGAAGCCAAACACCCCGGCCAGCAACCGCGCGGGGAACTGCGCCAAGGCTTCGTTGTAGTGGACCACTGCCTGGTTGAACTGCGCCTGCGCCAGCGTGCGTTGCGCCTGGAGGGACTCCCACTGCTGCGCCCACGCCGCGTCCGGGAGCGCGTCATCCTCGGCCCCCGCCTGCATCATGGCATCCGAGGCGGCACAAAGCACCTGCAAGGCCGTGGACAAGGCCGCCGCGGCATCGGCCTGCAGAGGCTGGGCACGCGCCACGGCCAGCGAGGCGCCGAACTGCGTCGCAGCAGCCTGTAGCGACTGCCATGCCGGAGATACCTTTTGCCCCATCGGGTCCGGCGCCGCAGCGCCCCCCCCCGGAAGCACCATCATGCGCACCAGGTACACATCCAGCCCGCCAAAGGCCTGGATCGCGGCCGAACGCAATCGCACCAGCCGGTTGTAGGCGCCCACGGCCCAGAACACCATGACGGCCAGAAGGATCCAGAAAAGGGGGGAGAAAAGCATAGGGAGCGTTCTTCGCCGGGTTCCACCGGACGACAGTCTTGGATACCAGCAAAAACGCTCCCGGCCTGCCTTTTGCAAGACAGACCGGGAGCGTTCAGCGATCACCTGTCAGGGTCAATCGGCAGCGGCTGCAGCAGCTCCTGCGGCGTCCAGGCCCTCATCGGACTCGGTCGCTTCCGTCATGCCTGCCATTTCAGCGGCTTCCGCTTCGGCAATGGCACGGCGCTCGGCGTCGTCCATGGCGTCCTTGGCCTTGCGTGCCTGGTGGTAAGCCATGCCGGTACCTGCGGGGATCAGACGACCCACGATGACGTTTTCCTTCAGGCCACGCAGCTCGTCGCGCTTGCCCATGATGGCAGCCTCGGTGAGCACGCGGGTCGTTTCCTGGAAGGACGCGGCCGAGATGAACGAGTCGGTCGACAGCGAGGCCTTCGTGATACCCAGCAGCAGGTTGCTGTAGGTCGCGGGGATCTTGCCCTCGGCCTGCAGCGCCTCGTTGGTATTGAGGATCTCGGAGCGCTCGACCTGCTCGCCGGCGATGTAGCTCGAATCGCCCGTGTTCTCGACCACGACACGGCGCAGCATCTGGCGAACGATCACCTCGATGTGCTTGTCGTTGATCTTCACACCCTGCAAGCGATACACGTCCTGCACTTCATCGACGATGTAGCGCGAAAGCTCTTCCATCCCCAGCAGGCGCAAGATGTCCTGCGGATCGGCCGGACCGTCGACGATGTGCTCGCCCTTGTTGACCACCTGGCCTTCGTGCACCAGGATGTTCTTTTCCTTGGGGATGAGGTCTTCCCAGACCTTGCCGTCGGGATCGGTGATCTGCAGGCGGATCTTGCCCTTGGTCTCCTTGCCGAACGACACCGTGCCGGTGGTTTCGGCCAGCGTGCCCTTGTCCTTAGGCGTGCGCGCCTCGAACAGCTCGGCCACGCGCGGCAGACCGCCGGTAATGTCGCGGGTCTTCTGGCCTTCGATCGGGATACGGGCCAGCACTTCGCCGGGGCCCACGTCCTGACCGTCGCGCACCTGGATCAGCGCGCCAACCTGGAAGCCGATGGTCACCGAGTGGTCGGTGCCGGGGATCTTCACTTCGTTGCCGTTGGCATCGATCAGCTTGACCTGCGGCTTGACCACCTTGGCCGAACCACGGCGCTTGGGGTCAATCACCACCAGCGTGGACAGGCCGGTGACCTCGTCCACCTGCTTGGCCACCGTGAGGCCCTCCTCGACGTTCTCGAACTTCGCCTGACCGGCGAATTCGGTGATGATCGGGCGGGTCAGCGGATCCCAGTTGGCCAGAATCGTGCCGGCCTTGATCTGCTGGTCGGCCTTCACCGTCAGCGTGGCGCCATACGGCACCTTGTGGCGCTCGCGCTCACGGCCGTGTTCATCCTGGATGATGATTTCGCCGGAACGGGAGATGACCACCAGCTCGCTCTTGGAGTTGGTCACGTAGCGCATCGTGGCATTGAAGCCGATCACGCCGTTGGACTTGGCCTCGACACTCGACGCGATGGCAGCGCGCGAAGCGGCACCACCGATGTGGAATGTACGCATGGTCAGCTGCGTGCCGGGTTCGCCAATCGACTGCGCGGCGATCACACCGACGGCTTCGCCGAGGTTGATCAGGCCGCCACGGCCCAGGTCGCGGCCGTAGCACTTGGCGCACAGGCCGAAGCGGGTTTCGCAGTTCAGGGCCGTACGCACCTTCACTTCGTCCACACCGGCGGCTTCCAGCTCCTCGATCATGTCTTCGTCGAGCATCTGGCCGGCCGGGAACATCACGTCACGGGTTTCGGGGTGCAGCACTTCCTCGGCCGTGGTGCGGCCCAGGATACGGTCGCGCAGCGACTCGATCACTTCACCGCCCTCGACGATGGCGCGCATCAGGGCGCCATTGGAGGTTCCGCAGTCTTCCTCGGTCACCACCAGGTCCTGCGTCACGTCCACCAGACGGCGGGTGAGGTAGCCGGAGTTGGCGGTCTTCAGCGCCGTATCCGCCAGACCCTTACGGGCACCGTGGGTCGAGATGAAGTACTGCAACACGTTCAGGCCTTCACGGAAGTTGGCCGTGATGGGGGTCTCGATGATGGAGCCGTCGGGCTTGGCCATCAGGCCGCGCATACCGGCCAGCTGGCGAATCTGGGCTGCAGAACCGCGGGCGCCGGAGTCGGCCATCATGTAGATGGAGTTGAACGACTCCTGGTCCACTTCCTTGCCGTGGCGGTCGATGGTCTTTTGCTTGGCCAGCTGCTGCATCATGACCTTGGACACTTCGTCGCCGGCCTTGCCCCAGATGTCCACCACCTTGTTGTAGCGCTCGCCCGAGGTCACCAGACCCGAGACGTATTGCTGCTCGATTTCCTTGACCTCTTTTTCGGCGCTCTCGATGATGCCGGCCTTTTGCGGGGGCACGAGCATGTCCTCGATGGCGATCGAGATGCCGGCCTTGGTCGCCAGACGGAAGCCGTTTTGCAGCAGCTTGTCGGCGAACACCACCGTCTCCTTCAGACCGCACTTGCGGAAGGACACGTTGATCAGCTTGGAGATCTCCTTCTTCTTCAACGCCTTGTTGATGTTGGAGAAAGGCAGGCCCTTGGGCAGGATTTCCGACAGCAGGGCACGGCCTGCGGTTGTTTCAACGATGCTCGTGCTCGGGTCGAACTCTCCGGTGGCCTTGTTCTTGGTCCACTCGGTGATGCGCACGTTGATCTTGGAGGTCAGATCCACTTCACCCGCATCCAGGGCGCGCTGCACTTCACCGGTGTCGGCAAAGATCAGGCCTTCGCCCTTGGCGTTGATGCGGTCGCGGGTGGCGTAGTACAGCCCCAGCACCACGTCTTGCGACGGCACGATGGAGGGTTCGCCCGAAGCCGGGAACAGCACGTTGTTGGAGGCCAGCATCAACGTGCGGGCTTCCATCTGCGCTTCCACCGACAGCGGGACGTGCACGGCCATCTGGTCACCGTCGAAGTCGGCGTTGAAGGCCGCGCAGACGAGGGGGTGCAACTGGATGGCCTTGCCTTCGATCAGGATGGGCTCGAAGGCCTGGATGCCGAGGCGGTGCAGCGTGGGCGCACGGTTCAGCATGACCGGGTGTTCCTTGATCACCTCTTCAAGGATGTCCCACACCACCGGGGTGCCGGACTCAACTTCCTTCTTCGCCGCCTTGATGGTGGTGGCGATGCCCATGGCTTCGAGGCGCGAGAAGATGAACGGCTTGAACAGTTCCAGCGCCATCAGCTTGGGCAGACCGCACTGGTGGAGCTTCAACGTCGGGCCCACCACGATGACCGAACGGCCCGAGTAGTCCACGCGCTTGCCCAGCAGGTTCTGGCGGAAGCGGCCGCTCTTGCCCTTGATCATGTCGGCCAGCGACTTCAGGGCACGCTTGTTGGCGCCCGTCATGGCCTTGCCACGGCGGCCGTTGTCCAGCAGCGAGTCCACGGCCTCCTGCAGCATGCGCTTTTCGTTGCGCGCGATGATTTCCGGAGCCTTCAACTCCAGCAGGCGACGCAAGCGGCTGTTGCGGTTGATGACGCGGCGGTACAGGTCGTTCAGATCCGATGTGGCGAAACGACCACCGTCCAGCGGCACCAGCGGACGCAGGTCCGGCGGCAGCACGGGCAGCACTTCGAGTACCATCCACTCGGGCTTTATGCCGGACTTCTTGAAGGCCTCGAGCACCTTGAGGCGCTTGGCGTTCTTCTTGACCTTGACTTCGGAGCCCGTCAGATCGCCGCGCAGCTTCTCGATCTCGCTGTCGACCTCGATCGACTCGAGCAGATCGCGGATGCCTTCAGCGCCCATCTTGGCGATGAATTCGTCGCCGTATTCCTTGCGCTTGGCGTCGTAATCGTCCTCGGACATGATGCTGAACTTCTTCAGCGGGGTCATGCCAGGGTCGGTCACCACGTAGGCTTCAAAGTACAGCACGCGTTCGATGTCGCGCAGCGTCATGTCGAGCACCAGGCCCAGGCGCGATGGCAGCGATTTCAGGAACCAGATGTGCGCGCAGGGCGCGGCCAGGTCGATGTGGCCCATGCGCTCGCGGCGCACCTTGGTCTGGGTCACTTCGACGCCGCACTTCTCGCAGATCACGCCGCGGTGCTTGAGGCGCTTGTACTTGCCGCACAGGCACTCGTAGTCCTTGATGGGACCAAAAATCTTGGCGCAGAACAGACCGTCACGCTCGGGTTTGAACGTGCGGTAGTTGATGGTCTCGGGCTTCTTCACTTCGCCGAAAGACCACGAACGGATCTTTTCGGGCGAAGCCATGCCGATGCGGATGGCATCGAAGTGCTCGTCCGGCGTGAATTGCTTGAACAGGTCGAGTAGCGATTTCATAGGACTCTTTCCTTTTCGAATTACGAGCGCTCAAGCTCAATGTCCAGGCCCAAGGAACGGATTTCCTTGACCAGCACGTTGAACGACTCCGGCATGCCGGCCTCGATCGTGTGCTCGCCCTTGACGATGCTTTCGTATACCTTGGTACGGCCCTGCACGTCATCCGACTTCACCGTCAGCATTTCCTGCAGAACGTAGGCGGCGCCGTAGGCTTCGAGTGCCCACACTTCCATTTCACCGAAACGCTGGCCACCGAACTGGGCCTTGCCGCCCAGCGGCTGCTGCGTGACGAGCGAGTACGGACCGGTCGAACGGGCGTGCATCTTGTCGTCCACCAGATGGTGGAGCTTCAGGTAGTGCATGTAGCCGATGGTGGTCGGACGCTCGAAGGCGTCGCCCGTGCGGCCGTCGTACAGCTGCGCCTGGGTGCGCGTGGCCGTGAGACCCTTGCGCTTGGCGAGGTCATCGGGGTATGCCAGCTTGAGCATGTCGATGATTTCGTTCTCGGAGGCACCGTCGAACACCGGCGTGGCATAGGGAACGCCACTGGTCAGGTTCTCGGCCATGGCGCGCAGCTCGTCGTCGCTCAGCTGCGACAGGTCTTCCTTGCGGCCACGCGAGTTGTAGACCTCCTCGAGGAAGGTGCGCAATTCGGCGGTCTTGGCTTCCTGCTGCAGCATGTCGCCGATGCGCTGGCCAATGCCCTTGCCGGCCCAGCCCAGATGGACTTCCAGCACCTGACCGATGTTCATCCGCGAGGGCACGCCCAACGGGTTGAGCACGATGTCGGCAGTGGTACCGTCGGCCATGTAAGGCATGTCTTCGACCGGAACGATCTTGGACACCACACCCTTGTTGCCGTGGCGGCCGGCCATCTTGTCGCCGGGCTGCAGGCGGCGCTTGACGGCCAGGTAGACCTTGACCATCTTGAGCACACCGGCGGGCAGCTCGTCGCCCTGCGTGAGCTTCTTGCGCTTTTCTTCAAAAGCCAGGTCAAAGCTGTGGCGCGTCTGCTCCAGCGAGTTCTTGATGCTCTCCAACTGGGTAGCCACCTCGTCCTCTGCGGGACGGATGTCGAACCAGTGGAACTTCTCGACGGCGGCCAGATAGGCCTTGTCGATCTTCGTGCCCTTGGCCAGCTTCTGCGGGCCACCGTTGGCCACGCGACCGGTCAGCAGCTTCTCGATACGGTCGAAGGCGTCGGCCTCGACGATGCGCAACTGGTCATTCAGGTCGAGGCGGAAACGCTTGAGTTCATCGTCGATGATCTGCTGGGCGCGCTTGTCGCGCTGGATGCCTTCGCGGGTGAACACCTGCACGTCGATCACCACACCCTGCGAGCCCTGGTCCACGCGCAGCGAGGTGTCCTTCACGTCGGACGCCTTCTCGCCGAAGATGGCGCGCAGCAGCTTCTCTTCGGGCGTCAGCGTGGTCTCGCCCTTGGGGGTGACCTTGCCCACCAGCGTGTCGCCGGGCTGCACTTCAGCGCCGACGTAGATGATGCCGGACTCGTCCAGACGGTTGAGCTGCTGCTCCGAGAGGTTCGGAATGTCGCGTGTGATTTCTTCGGCACCCAGCTTGGTGTCGCGGGCCATCACGACCAGTTCCTCGATGTGGATCGAGGTGTAGCGGTCTTCGGCGACCACGCGCTCGCTGATCAGGATCGAGTCCTCGAAGTTGTAGCCGTTCCAGGGCATGAACGCGATCAGCATGTTCTGGCCGATGGCGATTTCGCCGAAATCGGTGGAGGCACCGTCCGCGATCACGTCACCCTTTTCCAGTTTGTCGCCCTTCTTCACGATGGGACGCTGGTGGATATTGGTGTTCTGGTTCGAACGCTGGTATTTGATGAGGTTGTAGATGTCCACACCCACTTCACCAGCGACGGCCTCGGCATCGTTGACACGGATCACGATGCGGGTGGCGTCCACATAGTCCACCACACCACCACGGGTCGCCGTCACGACGGTGCCCGAGTCCACAGCGGCCACGCGCTCGATCCCGGTGCCGACCAGCGGCTTCTCGGGGCGCAGCACGGGCACAGCCTGGCGGGACATGTTGGCGCCCATCAGTGCGCGGTTCGCGTCATCGTGCTCCAGGAAGGGCACCAGCGATGCCGCCACCGACACGATCTGCGCGGGCGACACGTCCATGTACTGGATGCGTTCGGCACCCACCAGGATGGATTCGCCCTTTTCACGCGCAGACACCAGCTCACCGGTCAGGCGCCCTTCAGCATCCAGCGTGGCATTGGCCTGGGCGATGATGTACTTGCCTTCTTCGATGGCCGAAAGGTAGTCGATCTCGTTGGTGACCTTGCCATCGGCCACGCGACGGTACGGCGTTTCAATGAAGCCATATTCGTTCAGGCGGGCGTAGAGGGCCAGCGAGTTGATCAGGCCGATGTTCGGGCCTTCAGGCGTTTCGATAGGGCAGACGCGGCCGTAGTGCGTGACGTGCACGTCGCGCACTTCGAAGCCGGCACGTTCGCGCGTCAGACCGCCCGGGCCCAAGGCTGAGACACGACGCTTGTGCGTGATCTCGGCCAGCGGGTTGGTCTGGTCCATGAACTGCGAGAGCTGGGACGCGCCGAAAAACTCCTTCAAGGCCGCAGAAATCGGCTTGGAGTTGATCAGGTCGTGCGGCATGAGCGGGTCTTGCTCGGCCTGACCGAGACGCTCCTTCACCGCCTTTTCGATCCGTGCCAGGCCCGTGCGGTACTGGTTCTCGGCCAGTTCGCCCACGCAGCGCACGCGGCGGTTGCCCAGGTGATCGATATCGTCCACCTCGCCGTTGCCGTTGCGCAGATCCACCAGAATCTTGACCACAGCCAGGATGTCTTCGTTGCTCAGCACCATCGGGCCGGTGGCTTCGTCGCGGCCGATCTTGGCGTTAAACTTCATGCGACCGACGCGCGAGAGGTCATAGGTGTCGGGGTTGTAGAACAGGCGCTGGAACAGAGCCTGCACGGCGTCCTCGGTCGGGGGTTCGCCGGGGCGCATCATGCGATAGATGGCCACGCGGGCAGCGAATTCATCCACCGTTTCGTCGATGCGCAGGGTCTGCGAAATGTACGCACCCTGGTCCAGTTCATTGGTATAGATGCACTGCAGGTCGAGCACGCCGGCGCTGCGCAGCTTTTTGAGCAGGGCTTCGGTCAGCTCTTCGTTGGCCTTGGCGATGATCTCGCCGGTGTCGCCATCGACGATGTTGCGGGCGACCACGCGACCGATCAGGAAGTCTTCGGGCACGCTGATGTGCGTGGTGCCGGACTGCTCCAGCTCGCGGGTATGGCGCGCAGTGACGCGCTTGTCCTTGGCCACGACGACCTTGCCAGACTTGTCGGTGATGTCGAAACGGGCTACTTCACCGCGCAGACGTTCGGGCACGAACTCCAGCTGTGCACCGCTGTCCATCAGACGGAAATTGTCATTGACGAAGAAGTTCGCCAGGATCGATTCCGGATTCAGGCCAATCGCCTTGAGCAGGATGGTGACCGGCATCTTGCGACGGCGGTCGACACGGAAATACAGGATATCCTTGGGGTCGAACTCGAAGTCGAGCCACGAACCACGGTAGGGAATGATGCGCGCCGAGAACAGCAGCTTGCCCGAGCTGTGGGTCTTGCCCTTGTCGTGCTCAAAGAACACGCCGGGCGAACGGTGCAGCTGCGAGACGATCACGCGCTCCGTGCCGTTGATGATGAACGAACCCTTGTCGGTCATGAGCGGTACTTCGCCCATGTAGACTTCCTGCTCCTTCACTTCCTTGACGACCTTCGACTGCGCAGTCGACGATTCGCGGTCGTAAATGATCAGTTGCACCTTGGCGCGGACCGCCGAGGCGAAAGTCAGGCCACGGGTCTGGCACTCGCGTACATCAAAGGCGGGCTTGGCCAGGTTGTACTCGAGAAACTTCATCTCGACAAAACCGTTGTGCGAGACGATCGGGAACGCAGCATTGAAGGCGGCCTGCAGGCCCTCGTTCGTACGTTTCTTGGAAGCTACGCCGGCTTGAAGGAACGCGGTGTACGCGTCTTTCTGCATTTGCAGCAGATAGGGAACCTCCAGCACGCTGTCGCGGCTGCCGAAACTTTTGCGGATTCGCTTGCGTTCGGTATAAGAATAGGCCATGAGATCTCCGGGCAAAGACTTGAGTCCTGGGTCTGCGACGACTGACCCGTGGGCGGCACCCTACGGGCTTGGCGGTTGGCCACTACCAACCATGGCGGACGGCGATGCGTTGCACATCGCCCGAACCAAGGCATCTTCTGCTGTCGGATTCGTCAGAAGACACTTGAAAGCCAGTAGGGGCTTTCAGGTGCGCTCTGGAAGCGCCAAAGGCTGGAGGCCCTTCGAAGAACCTCCAGCCCTTGAAAGAGACCGAATTACTTGAGTTCGGCCTTGGCGCCGGCTTCCACCAGCTTCTTGACGGCAGCTTCGGCGTCAGCCTTGGCAATGCCTTCCTTGACGTTCTTGGGAGCGCCGTCCACCAGATCCTTGGCTTCCTTGAGGCCCAGACCCGTGATTTCACGCACTGCCTTGATCACGGAAACCTTGTTGGCGCCCGCATCGTTGAGCACCACGTTGAATTCCGTCTTCTCTTCAGCAGCAGCAGCAGCACCGCCACCCGCAGCAGCAGGAGCAGCCATGGCTGCAGCGCTCACGCCAAACTTCTCTTCAATGGCCTTCACCAGGTCATTGAGTTCCAGGACCGTCATGCTGTCGAGTGCGGTCAGAAATGCGTCTTTATCGAATGCCATTTTGATTTCCTAACAATTGGTTAACAGGTTTGCCGGGCGCTCAGGCAGCCACGGCTTCGCCTTCGCCTTTTTTGGCCGCCAGGGCACCCAGTACCACGGCGGTACGGGACATTGGCGACATCAGCAAGCCACACAGCTGGGCCAGCAGCACTTCCTTGGAAGGAATGTTGGCCAGTTGCTTAACACCGTTGACGTCCAGGGCCTTGCCACCGAAAGCACCACCGCGAATCACGAGCTTGTCGTTGGTTTTCGCGAAATCGGCCACCACCTTCGCGGCGGCCACGGCGTCTTCGGAGAAGCCATAGATCAGCGGACCGGTCATCTGGTCTGCCACCACGTCAAACTGGCTGCCTGCTACAGCACGGCGGGCCAGGGTGTTCTTCAGAACACTCAGGCTCACACCCTTGCTGCGTGCATCAACGCGCAGTTTGGTCATGTCGGCGACCGTGATACCACGGTATTCCGCAATCACAAGCGTTTGAGCTTTAGCGGCGAGGCTGGTCACTTCATTGATGACCGCTTCTTTCTCACTGCGATTAAGACTCAAGGTCTACTCCTTAAAATGCGCACTCGGCGAATGCCTCGTACGCGCTCTTGTTGCAGCGACCAACTGTTGAGGAACGTATTCCATCTGCAGCGGGATCGCCATCTGCGCTGGCCCAGAAGGGATTAAGTGCAAACAACTTGCACACCAGCGGTCTTGGATGGCTCGGTGCATTGCTGCACCGACCCACCACTGAGGCACCTTTCGGCGCCTCAAGATTTTTCGCGATTACGCTGCGATGGATTGCGTGTCCACGCGGACACCCAGACCCATCGTGGACGAAATCGCCACCTTGCGCAGGTACAGGCCCTTGCTGGTCGCGGGCTTGGCCTTGCTCAAGGCGTCAATCAGGGCAGCGAGATTGCCTTGCAGCTTCTCGTTGTCAAACGAACGGCGACCGATCGTGCTGTGAACGATGCCGGCCTTGTCGACGCGGAACTGCACCTGACCTGCCTTGGCGTTCTTCACGGCCGTGGCAACGTCCGGGGTCACCGTACCGACCTTGGGATTGGGCATCAGGCCACGGGGACCCAGGATCTGACCCAGGGTACCCACGACGCGCATCGCATCGGGAGCAGCGATCACCACGTCGAAAGGCATGTCTCCGGCCTTGACCATCGCAGCCAGATCGTCCATGCCGACGATGTCAGCGCCAGCGGCCTTGGCTTCTTCTGCCTTGGCGCCCTGGGCGAACACGGCAACGCGCGTCGTCTTGCCGGTACCGTTGGGCAGCACCACAGCGCCACGCACCACCTGGTCCGACTTCTTGGCATCCACGCCCAGCTGCACAGCAACGTCAATGGACTCATCGAACTTTGCCGTTGCAGCCTCTTTCACGAGCGACACGGCTTCCGCGAAAGAGTACAGCTTCGTGCTGTCGACCTTGCCCTGCAGGGCCTTTTGTTTTTTGGTCAGCTTGGCCATTTACAAACCCTCCACCGTCACGCCCATGGACCGGGCCGAACCAGCAATGGTACGAACGGCAGCGTCAATGCTGGCAGCGTTCATGTCCTTCATCTTGGTTTTTGCAATTTCTTCGAGCTGCTCGCGCGTGATCTTGCCCACCTTGATCTTCAAGGCGTTGGCAGAACCCTTGTCCAGCTTGATCGCCTTCTTGATCAGCGTCGTCGCCGGGGGCGTCTTGATGATGAAGGTGAAGCTCTTGTCTGCAAAAGCGGTGATCACCACCGGCAGTGGCAGGCCCGGCTCGACACCTTGGGTCTGCGCATTGAATGCCTTGCAGAACTCCATGATGTTGAGACCGCGCTGACCCAATGCTGGGCCAATCGGTGGGGATGGATTGGCTTTACCAGCAGGCACTTGCAGCTTGATAAAACCGACGATTTTCTTCGCCATGGTTTGCTCCTTACGGGTATTGACGCTGGCGCCACATGGGCGGAACACAGCTCCCCGGGGTTAACGACTCACTGACTTTCATCGCACCGAGTCGAAAAGTGCGAAATGTTGAAACACGTCAGGTCTTTTCGATCTGACTGAATTCGAGTTCCACGGGGGTCGAGCGACCGAAGATCATGACGGACACCCGCACACGACTCTTCTCGTAATTGACATCTTCCACAGAACCATTGAAATCGGTAAACGGGCCTTCCTTGACCCGCACCATTTCACCCACCATGAATTCGATCTTGTGGCGCGGCTTGTCGGTGCCTTCCTGCATCTGGCTGACGATCTTCTGCACTTCGTCCTCGGAGATGGGCGCCGGACGGTTCTTGGCGCCACCGACAAAGCCAGTCACCTTGTTGGTGTGCTTGACCAAGTGCCACGTGTCATCGTCCATGACCATCTCGACGAAAACATAGCCTGGAAACAACCGGCGCTCGGTTGTCTTGCGGCTGCCGTTCTTCATCTCCACCACTTCTTCAGTGGGCACCAGGATGCGGCCAAATTTGTCCTGCATACCTGAACGAGCAATGCGCTCGGCGATGTTGCGCTCGACCGCCTTTTCCATACCGGAATAGGCATGCACGATATACCAGCGCAGATCAGGGTTGCCGGCAGCCACGCCACCGGGAGCAGCTGCCCCGCCCGCTTCGACAGTAGCAGTCATTTATTTTCTCCAGCCCAGAATCAGATCGTAGAACACCCACTCAAGGGTTTTGTCAGTCAGCCAGAGAAACAGCGCCATGACCACCACAAAGGCGAACACATAGGCCGTCATTTGCATGGTTTCTTTGCGCGTAGGCCAGACTACTTTTTTGACTTCACGCCAGGCATCCCGCCCGAAAGCCACCAATCTGCGCCCCGATTCGGAAATCAAGAACACCCCGGTCGCGGCGACCAACCCAAGCAAGAGCACGCCCCATTGCGCAATGGCCCCTTGCTTGCTCAGCAAGTAAAACGCAGCAACAGAGCCGACGACCAACACCACCGCCGCTGCGAGCTTGGCCTTGTCTGCCCCCGAACTGACTGTCTCTATCTGTGAAGTGGCCATTTTTGGCTGTTTCCTGCTTCAATTTCAGGCGTCACCCAAGACACCGAAGCCCGCCAGGGTCTGGCGGGCTTTGTTTTTCGCCACTTTCAAGTGGCAGGGGCAGTAGGAATCGAACCTACAACCTTCGGTTTTGGAGACCGACGCTCTGCCAATTGAGCTATACCCCTACGAATTTCCTTACGCGAGGATCTTGGCCACGACGCCAGCGCCCACGGTACGACCACCTTCGCGGATGGCGAAGCGCAGACCTTCTTCCATGGCGATGGGG
>MESL01000003.1 GCA_001770955.1 Burkholderiales bacterium RIFCSPLOWO2_12_FULL_65_40
ACTGCGCACGCACCTGCCTGTCACTCATCTCTGAACTCCTTGTCGGTATTTTCAACAAGGGTTAAGAACTCCACTTTTCAGGGGCAACCTCACGTTGAGGTCGTGTTGTCGATGGTTCTGTCACTGCTTCTGGCACCGGCGGCGCCGACCCCGCATGGGCTGTGAGTGCGTTTCTGGCCAGAGACACCATGGATTGGCCGGCCATCGACTCGGCGTGGCGCTGCAAGACGCGCCTGGCTTCAAGGTAGGCTGGGTGGGCGGGCAGTTTTTTGTCGGGTGAAGATTCCGCGTATTGGACCAGCTCCTCGACGGCATCGCATTGGGTGGACAGGTGCAGCAGGCGCCGTTTGTGCAGTGCACGTATCGCTTGGCGGATGTACAGGGTGTGGGGCGTCTGATGCCAAGGTGGGGCCGCGCGCACGGTGCCCAGGTACAGGCCTTGGGCGTTTGAGACACTGGCGTAGCGGGCGTCGTCTTCATCCTCAATGTGGAGCCAGAGGTTCTTGCCGATGAGGTCGGTGCGAAGGCACAGCTACTCAGCTGAATACCGGGCGTTGGCAAAGTTGAAATGAGGGCGCCGTCCGGTGGCGACACCGCCGAGCAGGGTGCACAACTTGCGCACGCCCACCATCCTGCGCACGGCACCAGGGTCCGCCACGCGCACGTGTGTGTCTCCCTGGGCCAATATCCATTCGAGCTGATCCAGTGGGCTGCGGTAGCCCAGCCCGCTGTGGGGTGTCGCGTTGTAGTTGGCGATGAGGGTGTCGAGCAGCTCTGCGGCGTATTCGAGTTGAAACTGGGTGGCTTGGGCTGCGGCATCCGGGTCGTGGCGCCGTGCATCTTTGGGAGAGCTGCCCGTGGTCGGCGACAGCCGATGAAACCCACCGTCGGCCAGTCGCCGAAAAAACGACTCGATGAAAGGGCGGTCGTCCAGGCTGCGCCGGCTGGCGAACGTTGTGGTGTCCTGTGGTTTCAACACCCGGGCACCGACCACATCGTGCATGGGTTGTTCAACGCGGCTGCAGATGTTGACCAAGGCGCCGTCGACACTGAATTCATCCCAGCATGCCCCCAGAAAACGAGGCGACCGATAGGAGGCAAAGCCAGCCTTGTCGACGTAGGCGTTGTCGCTGAACTGCAGGTCACGCGGGGTCCATGGCGAGAGTGCGTGTTTGACAGCGCGCAGCACGTCCTCGGCCGAGCACTCCCGGCGCAGGCTCAGGTGGTAGCCCAGCACCACGCGGGACGCCACTTCCATGATGACGACAACCCAAAGTCGATGGATCTTGCGCGGCTCGGTCCCGCCGTGAGGAGATGGGACCATCACCACCATGCGCGCATCCAGCTTGTGTGCGTCGCATTCAACTCTCCCAAAAGCCTGCAACCTTGGGCGCTCGACACCGTCACCTGCGCGGGCTTTGCGAACAGCGTTCTGGCCGCCCAGGATCTCGAGCTGGCGTTTGGGGTTCTGGGCAAGCACCTTGGAAATGAAGGTGTTGATCGTGACGTAGCCCAAGCGATCCACGTTGAACGGCCACTCCCCACGCTCTTCATTGCCGAGCTTGCGCAGCTCCTCGATGAACCAGCGAAACAGCGCTTGCCTGGGTTGCTTGGCCGTGGCCAGTGCGGGGCCCTTGAGGAGGATCTGCCGGCGAAAGCGGGCTTCAAGGTCTTGGCCGCCCGGTGAAGAAAAGATCCATTGGAGCGCGCCGGCCGCGCCTCCGCCCCATGGACTGATCACTGGAGGTGTTTCACGGGTGTAGGGTTTGATCCGCAGAAACGGCAATGCACCTCGCCAGCCCAGCAGCGTGCCGTCATCCTGCTGCTGCAGGCAGCGCTCGACGATGATGCGGTAGACGTTGCGCCTCTTCAGGCCGGTTTCCTGGAGCAGTTGAGCCTCGTTGGCCCCGCCCAGGTACAGCACGATGGCACGTTTGCGGTTGAGGAATTGCCGCTGCCTTGCTGGAGGCAACGCTGCCTCATCGACCTCGACCCATTGGGTGATGTCGACCTGTGGCGGCGCAGTGAAGTCACTGGCTGCCGTGCGCACTCCGACCCGTTGCCGTTTTGTCATTGCTGACCCCAGCACTGAAGGCAATCACGGGCGAAATTTACTTGAAATCGCCATCAAGGGCCAGTTTCTCTTGCAAGGGTCCCGTGAAATCGGCGCGAACGCCTCCCAGACTCGCCAGGGTGCGTATGGCCTCCAATTGCCATTGGACTAAACCGCTCGCGCGGTAGCCCATCGCGAAGGCCCTGACGCAAAGTAAACATCGCGCCCCTGTCTATGTTGGCGAGCGAGGCAATCGGCCTCGTTCTTCGACAGGAGCGCGATCATGATCCCTTCGACCCAACCTCTCTCGCCGCTGCGCCAACGCATGCTCGAGGACATGCGAATGCGCAAGCTGGAGCCTCGCACACAAGAAGCCTACATCCGGGCTGTGCGCAAACTGGCCGCTTACCTCAAGCGATCGCCCGACGCGGCCACGGTGGAGGATCTGCGCAATTTCCAGCTCCATCTGGTGGACACGGGCTCATCTCCCATGACGCTCAACGCCACGCTCACGGGCCTGAAGTTCTTCTTCGACATCACGCTGGGGCGCATTGAGCTGATGGCCAAGATGCAGCCCGTGAAGCTGCCTCGCACCTTGCCCGTGGTCCTGAGCTGCGAAGAAGTCTCACGCCTTCTGGCTGCGGCCCGCAACATCAAGCACCAGGTGGCTCTATCGGTTGCCTATGGCGCAGGTCTTCGCGCCAGCGAGGTTGTCAGCCTGAGGGTCACCGATGTCGACAGCCAGCGCATGACGCTGCGCGTGGAGCAAGGCAAGGGCGCCAAGGATCGCTACGCCATGCTCAGCCCTGTCTTGCTGCAGCGCCTGCGTACCTGGTGGCACCTCGCCCATGCCCAGGGCAAGATGCTGCCTGGCGGCTGGCTGTTCCCAGGCATGACGCCCTTGGAGCCTCTTTCGATTCGCCAGCTAAACCGCGCCGTTCATGCGGCGGCCGAGGCCGCTGGTATCAACAAGCGGGTCACTACCCACACCCTGCGCCACAGCTTTGCCACGCATCTGCTTGAGCGCAAGGTCGATATCCGCGTGATCCAGGTGCTGCTGGGGCACAAGAAGCTGGAGACCACATCAATCTACGCCCACGTAGCGACTGACCTGCTGCGCGAGGTGATCGGCCCGCTGGAGCCCATGCCGCCCGCTTGAAGGTGCGCGCGTGCAGCGGCCCTATCTGGAGGTCGCCGACATCTTCCACAAGCATGGTGCAGCCTGGCGTGACAGCCAGCGCGGCCGCTTGAGCCTGGCCCAGCTCAAGGTCATGTCGGCCATCGACCAGTGCCGCACAGCGGCACTGGGGGGACATGTGTTGCGTTGTGATGGCTGCGCCACCGAGCAGGTCTCCTACAACTCCTGCCGCAATCGCCACTGCCCCAAGTGCCAAAGCGCTGCAGCCAAGCGCTGGCTTGACGCCCGCCAGGCCGATCTGCTGCCCGTCGAGTATTACCACGTGGTCTTCACGCTGCCCGCGCCCATTGCCGATCTGGCGTACCAGAACAAGGTCGAACTCTATGGGTTGCTGTTCGATGTAGCAGCCGAGGTCCTGCAAACCATCGCGGCTGACCGCAAGCATCTGGGTGCACGCATTGGCGCCACGCTTGTGCTGCACACCTGGGGTTCGGCATTGACGCACCACCCGCATGTGCATGGCATCGTCCCAGGCGGTGGGCTGGCCCCTGACGGCAAGTCCTGGGTGGCTTGCCGACCGGGCTTCTTTCTGCCGGTGCGCGTGCTGTCCAGGCTGATGCGACGGCGCTTTATCGAAGAGTTGTTGCGCCTGCACCAAGTGGGGAGGCTGAGGTTCTTTGGAGAACTGGCGGCGTTGGCGGATGGTGCCTTCTTTAACCAGTGGTTGGCTCCGATGCGCCAATGCGAGTGGGTGGTCTATGCCAAGAGGCCGTTTGCCGGCCCCCAGGCGGTGCTGGCCTACCTGTCTCGCTACACGCACCGGGTGGCTATCTCCAACAGCCGGCTTGTTGCGATGGATGAGCGCGGGGTAAGTTTTAAATGGAAGGACTACCGTGCCAAGGGGAGCACGCGCCACAAGACCATGACGCTGGCGCCCCAGGAATTCATGCGCCGATTCCTGCTGCATGTGCTGCCCGGCGGCTTCCATCGCATCCGCCACTATGGCTTGCTGGCCAATGGCAACCGTAGGGAATGCCTCGCGCTGGCGCGCGAGTTGTTGGATGCCGTCCCCGCACAAGCCGTCACCCCCAGCAGCGATGAGCAAGCCGATGGGTCGTCCAGCGCAGCGGCACCAGTCTTTGTCTGTCGACACTGCGGTCACCCGATGGCCATCGTGCACAGTTGGATGCACGGGCAGGCGATTCGCGCACCGCCTGCGTCATGAATAGCTCTGCGCGCCACCGCTTGTCTTCGATGTCGATGCGCTTGTGCCCGTCGACAGGGGCGGCGCACGCATGTCGCCGCGAACGGATCTGTATGGCCTGCGAAATACTCGGAAACAGGCGACTGATCAGCAATGCCCCAGGCCCCGCCCACACACAACGGCACACTGGCATGGCCTGCATACGGGCTGTGATCGTCAGGCCGCTGCCCGAATCCCCATAGCGTTTGCGCCCGGAACACCCGCGTTGGCGTTCCCCGCGGTTTCCTCCCCCGAGGCTTGTGCGACACCTGCCCTCAGGCCGTGGGTGATCGTCGTTTGGATGCCAGTTCCGGGCAGGTATCCCACAACCCTAAACAGTAAGCGACAGAACCCTACTACAAAAGCCGACGTAACCACTCAATAAAACGCGTCACCCAAGACGCCGACTGCGTAGTTTCTTCTCTGGGCTGATCCACCCTGGACTCTCTTTGTGCTTCCACTTCCACTGCGCGATGGTCGCCCGCCCGCACTCGCCTGATCTGCCCTTCGGACATGGCACTTGCCCATAGAACTTTTCCGGAGGTTATCCAATAGTGCGACCGACAGGGAAAGCTCCAGTTGCCAATGGACGGATGCAAAGACACAGTGGCTCCGTGGTCGCTCAAGTGCCACTTCGCTGGATTCAGCGGCGTCACGACTTCCATGCCGCAGCCGCAGCAGCACAGATGTGTCGCTGTCCGATACTTCATGGAAATGTAGAGTCGGCCTCCTTCCAGACGAGCCGGAATGAAATCGACATACTCATGCTGAATGCGGTTCAGTCGAGCCATTACACTCCCTCAGCCACAATTTCGTTGGCGCTGATCGAGTAGCCGCATCGGTAGTCGTGACAACTATCGGCATAGAAGCCGACGAGCTTTTTGAAGCGAATAACGGCAATTGAGGCGGCCAAAGCGTTCAACTCCACGATCTGGATGTTCGTCGAGTATTCGTTTTCTGCGCCATTGCCATCTGCAAAGGAAATGTGAGGGCGGGCCTGATTCCTGGTCTGTGGCGTGCTCGTGACCACCCGGACGAGTCCCCTCAGTTGATCGTCATTGCGCAGCACACCCATGCCCGTCTCGATGAACGGTGTTCCCATCTGTTCCAGCGCAGCAACGATCTCACGCTTGGCCTGGCTGGAGTCCATGCACAGGAACACATAGTCGAACCCCTGCAACTCGCTGGCGTTTGAGCTGTCCAGAAAGCGGGGGTGGGCAACTATGCCGGCACGCATCTCGCCGTAGACACGCGCCCAGTACTGGACTTTCGTGCTGTGGGCTCTCAGGTCTCCGATGGACGCAGCACCCGGCGCACGGAACGCATTGTGTTGTTCAAACACATCGCCATCGAAAAGGTGGATCTCCGCGATACGAGTCTTGGCCAGGAAATCCAGAACATAGGCGCCCGTGCCGCCCAACCCGACGATGGCCACGCGAAGCCGGGCCAGCTTTTCGTTGAGGGCGCCAACGTTCACCCGGGCAGAAGCCGTGTCGATGTAGTTGAACAAGGTCTCTTCCTCGCCCGCCAAATGCACCGGATGCGTCATTGCCGTCACGGACGGATCGATCATCCGGGCTTCTCCACTGATGCGTTCGATATACGTCGTCATCTTGTGGTGGTAGTCGCGATAGTCGGCCTTGGCGGAGAACGTGAAGTCGGCCTGAATCCCGTCACCGAACGATTGGGCGGGGCTCCCATTTTCGATGGAGGTCATCTTTGCGCCGGTGCTCAGGCAAGGATGCTCCCCGGTCCAGTAGGTCACATGGGTTTCCGGCTTCTTGGTCGCGTCATCCGCCAGCTCCAGGCCGGAGATCAATATTCCACGCTTGATCTGCCGCTGTGCATTGGCGTAGGGAATGTCCTTGATGAGAAGGTACGCCCCTTTGCATTCGAGGTCGTAACCGTCCTGGCGCAGCCTTTGCAGGTCAGGACTACGAGCGATTGGTCGGCGTGACATCGAACTCCATCCCATCGTTGACCTTGACCGACTCGCCAGCCACCAGAGACCCCTTGGGCTTGCCCGAGTGACCCTTGGTGTACTGGATCGTGAAATCGACGCCATCCCCAGTGGGCGGGTTGTCGAATGACAGGGCGACGATTTCCGCAAAGGTCAGGAAGTCCTTCTCCACAACCTTCGCACGGCCGTTGAAGATGACGGTGACGTCCTTCTTGCCCGGAGATTTGTCTGCTGCTTCATTCATGATGAATTTGTCCTTGGGTTGATGCTTTTGGTGCCCGCCTCCGCGCATGTGCCGGGCAGGTAACCTCTGGCTGTTACAACAGTCCGCCTACTTGGCGTCCTTTGGCGGGCACGGATCGTTGCCGTAGGAGTCCCGGGCACGGATACGCCCGTCCTGCCCGTGAATCAGCAGTTCGCCCTGACCCTGCCGGGCCATCTCGCGTCCTGTCTGGATCGCCTGCGCCTGGGTGTCGAAGACCTGGCTTGCGCGCTGCCCGCCTTCGCGCAAGGCTCCCCACTGAGCGCCGCGCATAACGATGTGAACATTGTTTCGATTTGCCATTTGGAACCTCCAATGGATTGACGAAATGGAGTTTACAAAATAAAATTCAAGCAGTCAATCTGTAAACCAAAAATCGGAGAGCATCATGATCGGAAATCGGCTTAAAAGGTCCCGCGAAGCGCTGGGCCTGTCGCTGCGCGACCTCGAAGCCGCCATCCATGGGCAGGTGTCGGCGCAGGCCATCGGCAAGTACGAGCGCGATGAAATGATGCCCAGTTCGACGGTGCTGCTCGCACTGGGGCGGGCGCTTCGCGTCTCGCCGGAATTCCTTCTCAGCGAGCGAGAAATCGAGCTGACGGGGGTGGACTTCCGCAAGGCACCGCATGCCGGCGTGAAGGAAGAGCGCGCGGTCGAGGCCGCCATCCTGGATCAGGTCGAGCGCTATCTGGAGCTGGAGGAACTGTTCCCCGGGCTAGACGAAGCATGGATTGCCCCTGGCGCCGTAGAGTTCGAAATCCATCGAATCGAAGATGCGGAGCGGGCCGCCTATGCCCTGCGAGAACTCTGGGCACTTGGCATCGACCCGATTCCCATCATGGCCGAGCTGCTGGAGGACAAAGGGGTCAAGGTGATCGCGTTGGACCTTCCCATCGCCGTTTCGGGCTCCAAGGCGTTCGTCACGCGGCCTGAACATGGGGACGTACCGGTCATTGTCGTCAATCAGCACCACAACGGAGAAAGGCAGCGGTTCACGCTGGCACACGAACTCGCTCACCTCGTGCTGCGGTTCAGTGGTCTTAGCGAAGCGGATCAGGAGAAGGCTGCGGATCGGTTCGCCGGTGCCTTTCTCATGGCGAAGGACATGGTGTTGCGGCTACTGGGTCAACACCGCACGTCTATTTCGTTGGGCGAGTTGGCCGAGTTGAAGAAAATCTTCAAGGTCAGCGTGGCTTCGCTGGTCGTGCGTTGTTCGCAGTTGGGCGTGCTGACGAAGGCCGCCTACGGGAGGTTGTGGGCGCAGATTCGCGGCCTGGGGTGGAATGGGCCGGCATCGGCGGAGCCTTACTCACTGCCCGCAGAAGTGCCGTTACGGATGGAGCGCATGTGTCTGCGAGCAGTCGCCGAAGCCGTCATATCCGAGGCCAAAGCGGCCGAGCTTCTCAATATCAGCGTTCGTGAGCTTGATCGGCGTCTGATGGGACAAATCGTATAGATCGCCATGATCATCCTGGTCTCCGACACATCCATACTGATCGACTTGGAACGGGGCGGGCTGCTCGAGGCTGCTTTTTCCTGTGGATTGACGATGGTTGTTCCAGATCTCTTGTATGAGAGGGAACTGGAACCGGAAAACGGCCCATTCCTGCGAAAGCTGGGCTTGGGCGTGGTCGCGCTGACCTCTGAGGAGGTGGCTTTTGCGCAGCAACTTCGCACCGAGCGCAAAGCGCTCTCGTTGCCGGATTGCTTCGCGCTGAGCTGCGCGACCCGCGCCGATCACGCTCTCGTGACGGGCGACAGGATTCTTCGCAGTGAGGCCACCGCGCGTCGAAGGACCGTTTATGGACTACTCTGGATACTGGATCAGATGGTTGCATCCGGGGGAATCTCGATGGCTGCGCTCCATGAGGGCCTGACACGCATATCGTCCGATCGCCGCTGCCGTCTTCCTCACGCCGAAGTACGTATGCGATTAGATGCCTGGGCGAACCCGTAGCCACGTCGGCAAACCATGCTCATTCAGGGTGATCTGCGCGAACGCATCCCAATTTGTCAGGTCGCGTAAGGCCTCCCAAGGTTTGGATCACTCTCCTTCCCGTTTGCTGGAGGCAGCGCAGTGAAGGCACTGGCTGCCGTGCGCACTCCGATCAGTTGCCGTTGTGTCATTGCTGACCCCAGCACTGAAGGCAATCACGGGCGAAAATTTCTTGAAATCGCCATTAGGGGCCAGTTTCTCTTGCACAGCGGCCCCTGAAACTGGCGCGAAAGGAGGGGATTCAGCTGCTATTTGACCCCAGATCTAGGGTCAAAATGTCTTGCGCGAACGCACTGCGCTTACACAAGAGAAGTTGTACTCAAACTGCAAGAGAAGTTGTGTTCTATGCAGCCTGTGGGCTTGGTTGCCGCTGATGCACCAAGCCTGGCGAGTCCAAACGCCAGTTGAACACCAGATTACGCCGATTCACGGTCCGATACAAGTCCGAGCCGACCAACTGCGGTGGCGCCGTCAGCCAGCGAAGGTGCGGGGCAGGCACATGATGGGGTTCAAGACATTCCACACGGCCCGTCGACTGATCACGGATATCGAGACCATGCACATGATTCGCAAGGGGCAGATGAACTGCCCCAAAGGGTCAACCACGTCGGTCGCACAACAGTTCTATAGCTTGACCATTTGAATTGAGAGGTCGTTGCACAAGTCAGCACGCCCCCCATCCGCTATCGCGACAGAACCCGGCCGATTGGCTGCACCGATATAACCATCATCGACCCCATGAATCCTTGGGCCGTGTTCCACCGGTCGAGTACCGTATAAAACAGTTTCCCAACCTCTACTTCTGACTGGCTCAGAAATTCGAGGGGACTTCAAGGCTAACAAAATCAAGTCCGGATTGCCGGGGGGGCTTGTATGCACAGGGCTACCACTGCGTCGGTCAGGGCATCAATCGAGATTCCCTTTTTAGGATTGAACCACAGCGCTGACCCGTTCAATAGTCCGAACATCAAATGGCGCGCAAGCGACACCTCGCCTTGCAAGCAGCCGGTCGACGCGAGTTCTTGGAGCACGGGCGTCCATGTCGCTTCGTAGTCACCTTGCAGCTTCGCGATGACATTGTGCTGCCTTCTGTTGAGAGAGCGGGACTCGTAGAGCACCGCATGCATGAAGTCTCTGCTCGGCCCCAGTAGCGTATCGAAATGCGATCGGATCAATTGCCGCAGCGTAGTCGCAGCGTCATGTTCGGCAAGGAGCACGATCGTCTGGCGCGCCAGCGCGCTACGCATGCCTTCCTGCATCACCTCATACAACAGCGCATCCTTGCTTTTGAAGTGACAAAACAGTGATCCGGAATGCATGCCAACGGCGCAGGCGATGTCGCGCGTGCTCGTGCCGTTGAAGCCGTTGCGTCGAAACAGTTTGGCCGCAGCCTTGACGATATCTTGGCGGCGGTTGCCTTCATTTCGCTCTTGCGGCGTCTTGCGTGGGCGGCCTCGCGGCCGCTTGGTTGCTGCGAAAGTGGGAAGGGAGCGCGCGGCACACATCATGCGCAAACGAGTAGCGACGCCTGCCAAAGGTGCCGGTTCGTAAGCTCAGGCCAGCCCGAAAGCGGCGGACGGAGGCCTTGACCGTGTTGCGAACCTTGGTCCGGCTGGTCGGCGCCGGGGATGACGGCCATCGGCTCAGTACGACTTCGGCAAGCCCAGCACATGTTCGCCGATGTAGTTGAGCAGCATCTCGTTGTTGATGGGCGCGATTTCCAGCAGGCGCACCATGGGCCACAGCGTAACGATGTCGTAGTCGCGGTCGAACCCGTAACCGCCGTGGGTTTGCAGCGCGGCCTCGACGGCGGCTACTGCCGCTTGCGAGCCTAGCAGCTTGGCCATGTTGGCATGCGCACCGGCGTCCTCGCCGGCGTCGAAGCGCTCGGCGGCGTTGTAGGTCATCAGGCGCGCCGCCTCGATTTGCGCCTTGGCCTGCGCCATGCGGTGCTGCAGCGCCTGGTAGGAGCCGATCGGCTTGCCGAAGGGCTTGCGATCTTTCGAGTAGGCCACCGCCTTGGCCAGCGCATAGTCACCCAGGCCGATGGCGGCGCCGGCGGCCAGCAGGCGCTCGGAGTTCAGGCCTTCGAACATCAGCTTGGCGCCCTTGCCGGCTTCGCCGATCAGCGCGTCGGCGGGCAGTTTGACGTTGTCAAAGAACACCATGTACTGGCGCTCGGCGGTCTCGACCTGGATGTTGAGTTGCGTGAGCTGGATGCCGGGCGTTTTCATGTCGAGCACGAACAGCGAGATGCCTTCGGTGCGGTTTTTCACCTCGCCTGCCTTGGTGGTGCGGGCAATCACCAGCATGTAGTCGGCATCGCGCGCGCCAGAAATGAAGACCTTCTGGCCATTGAGCACCCAGCCATCGCCGTCCGGTGTTGCCAGCGTGGTCATGGCAAAGCTGTTGGTGCCGGCATTGGGTTCGGTGATGGCAAAGCACAGTTTCTTCTCTCCGGTGCAGGTGGGCGTGACGAACTTGCGGATTTGCTCGGGTGTGCCGTTGCGCATGATTGGCACCCGGCCCAGGCCGGTGACGACCAGAAACAGCGTGGGAACGCCGGCCAGCGCCAGGGCTTCATTGAGCGCGGTGATCTCCAGTACGCCGCCGCCTGAGCCGCCGTACTCTTCCGGAACCGACAGGCCTAGCAGGCCGAATTCGCCGAGCTTTAGCCACAGCTCGTCGGGGAAGCGGTCTTCCTTGATGCACTGCAGGATGTAGCTGCGTGGGTACAGGGTGGTGACGCCGCGGGCGGCTTCCTGCACGTCGCGGATGCGATCACGCAGGGCTGCGGAAGCGGTGTTGGCAATGGCGGTGGTGGCCGGGGTGTTCATGGTTTGTGTCTCCGTCTTGGGTTAGTGGGTGAACGTTCTCAAAGAGCCATGTCGGCTGGAATGGGTACCGGAAAATCGAGCAGCATCTGCGCAAAGGCTTTGCCCTGCGAGTCCATACGAACCGAAGCGATGCCGCCGCCGCCCAGGGCTTCGTGCATCAGAAAATTCAGCGCGTGCGTGCCAGGCAGATCAAAGCGCTGCACGCTGCCCTTGACGAGGTGGGCGAACCAGGCCGCCACCGCCTGCTCGCTCAGGGCGGCGCGGATGAAAGGCAGGTAAGCGGGCTTGCGCGCCAAGATGCCGATGTTGGCGGCGTCGCCCTTGTCGCCACTGCGGCCCCAGGCCAGCTTCACCAGCGGCACTATCCGCGTGCCGCGCGCATAGGCGTCGGCGTCAGGCAGCGGGCCGTCGACCTGGGGCAGGGTCGCCGGATCAAACGCCTGGCCGTGCCATGGCGGTGCCGCCACGGTCTGGTCGCCCATGTCGATGCTGGCGGCCACCTGTGCCTTGGGTACCAGGCAGGAGAACAGCCGCACCACCGGCTGCACCTTGGGCCGGCCGCCGGTGAAACCGGTGATGGCCGGTGCCGACATCAGGGCCAGCGGCGCCACTTCGCGCGAAAACAGTTCGAGCGCGTCCTTGACCGGGTGGCGCACGCCGACCTTGAGCATCACTTCGCGCGCATCGGGCCGCGCGTGGGGGCCGTAGGTGTCTTCGGCGCCGATGGCCTCGACACAGGTTTCGGTGAAGTCGGGCCAACCGCGCTGCGCATAGTGGCGCCGCATGCGCGCCAGCATGGCGGCGCCCACGCGCTGCGCCTTGGCGCCGGCATCGATGCCGCCGATCATGAACAGGCTCATGGCCCGAAAGCCGTCGGCGTAGGTGATGCTGGCCTTGGCCTGGTCGGTCGGCGGCAGGCCGCGCGCGCCCTTGACCTCGACGCGGTCGGGGCCGACCTGCGTCAGTGTCACGCCGGTAAAGTCGCACACCACATCGGGCAGGATGTAGGCGCGCGGGTCGCCGATTTCATAGACCATCTGCTCGCCTACCGTGGAGGGGCAGACCAGCCCGCCCGTGCCTTCGGGCTTGGTGATGATGAAGCTGCCGTCGGCGCGGCACTCGGCGACGGG
Organism: Burkholderiales bacterium RIFCSPLOWO2_12_FULL_65_40; assembly: GCA_001770955.1. Lineage (GTDB taxonomy): Bacteria > Pseudomonadota > Gammaproteobacteria > Burkholderiales > Burkholderiaceae_C > Simplicispira. The sequence goes on from MESL01000003.1 coordinate 12,620, forward strand.
AAAACCCATGTCGTCCCAGC
>MESL01000004.1 GCA_001770955.1 Burkholderiales bacterium RIFCSPLOWO2_12_FULL_65_40
GAGCTGTACGAGAACCGCCACTACACCTGCGGTCTGTGCAACCCGCCAGCGCGCGCGGGCAAGAGCAAGGCGGCTGGGTCGCTGATGCTGCACTGAGCAGAAACTTCAAGAAAAACAGGCTCTGGCGCTTATCCATCAAGCGCCAGTAGCTATTAAAATAATAGCAACACCCGTTCAGCGTGCCGCCAGCAGGCTGCGCACATCTTCGTCCAGTGGCACGGCGTAGTTGTGCGCGGCCACCACGGCGTTGCCCTCAGGCAGCACCAGCTTGAGGCTCACATACACCTGCCGTGCCGACACTGCGTAGGTGCCCACCAGCACCGCCTGGGCCTGGTGCGCCTGGCTGACTTCGCGCAGTTCGCGCGACAGCAGCAGCTCGCCCAGCTCGCTGCGCATAGCCACGCTGTCGCGCAGCTTGAGTTCGACCACGCGCATGCCGCGCTGCGCCATGCGCCCGGCGATCTGCTCGGACACGATGCGCCCGAAGCGCGAGGACTCATCCAGCCGGTCCACGTTCACCAGCGTGCCCACCAGCACGGGCTGGCGCGGATCGAGCGCGGCGTCCTGCAGCAAGCGATCGGCAGCGCCATGGCTGGCCTGCACCAGGCTGCCGCGCACCACGCTGCCCAGCGTGGGGCCATAGTTCTCGCCGTAGTAGTAGCCGGCGCAGCCCGTAAGGACCGTGGCGCCAACAGCCAGCAGTGCGGTCAAGGCGGTGCGGTGCCTCATGGGGCCACCACCTTCCATTGCTTGACCGGCGTGGGAGGCGGGGGTACGAGCCGCTCAGGCTGGTAAAGCGCGGTGTCGGCGCGCTCGATGTAGTACATATCCGCCGACCCCGCGAGATAGCGGTCCGAGGTCTTGAGTGCTGTTGTCACCAACACCTCGGTGTGCGTGGGCCCGCCCGCCGCCAGGCCTTGGGTGTGCATGCGCGCCATGTCCAGGGCCAGACCCGCGCCCAGGCCAATGGCGGTGGACACGCCAGGCAGCAAGCTGCGATTGGCGTAATGCGTCTCCCAGTCGCGCCACACGCCGACACCCGCGCCCAGCATCGTCAAGGGCAACGGAACCGGAAGGTTGCGCGGCCCCGCTGCCTGGTGCTGCACTACCTGGGTCTGGATCTCCAGTTCCACTGCGGTTGGCACCGTGGACAGCGTGACACCCTTGTCCAGCAACCGCACCCGCAAGAGTTTGAGGAATCCCTGGTTGAAGCTGGAGTCGTCCGCACCGGTGATATGGATGGGATGTTCACCTGCGGGCCAGTCTGCGATCTTCTGCGCGATACGCACGGCAACATCTTCAGCCAGCACATCCCAATGGTGCACGGCGCGGGCCTTCTTCTGCCCCGTGGCGGGGTAGTTGTCGGCACGCGGCACGTCAAGCGTGCTGCAACCGGCCAGCACGGCCACAGCCAGCAGTGTCGCAAGGGCCGGAACACGGGAGGAGGGAGTAGGCATGCGCTGGATGATACGGGTGCGAGCCCGCCGCAATCGGTGCAAAAAGACGGGATATTCCGCCCAGATAGCCCACTCTGGACCCGGGCGCCTGCTCTACCATCCCAGCATCCTTGATTCTCCCGCCCATCCCATGAAAACCATGCACGCCCCCCGCACCACGCTCCCCCTTACACTCTTGCTGGCACTGACTGCTGCTCTGTCAGGCTGCGGCGGCGCTGCGGATGAACCCGGGACAGCCACCCCGCCCTCCGGGCCCATCAGTGTGGATTTCACCCGGCCCACGGTGGAAAAGAATGTGCTAGACGTGGGCGGCTCTGCCGATGTCTATGCAAGCGTGGGCATCAACGGCAGCACCGCGCCCGATGGCACCATCGTGACCTTCGCCGTCAGCCCCGCTTCGGCGGCCACGCTGGCCCCTGTGGCGCCGACAAGCGTCTCAGGTCTGGTCGCCACGACGCTGCGCAGCAGCCTGTTAGCCGGCTCGTCATTTGAACTTCGCGCCAGCGCCACCAGCAGCGCCAATTCAGACAGCGAAACACTGAACTTCCATGTGCGTCCGGCACCCGGCAAACTGCAATTGCTGGTGCCCGCTTATTCAGCCGCCAGCAGCGGCGCCGGGGCCGGTACCGCATCGCCCTGGACCACCCTCACGAGCGGCGCTGCGAGCTATCCGGACGTGAAGATCACCGCCATCGCCAACCCCCACAACGGCATTCTGACCGCAACCACCGCAGCAGACAGCAGTCTTACCACCGCCATCGATACCTTCAAAGCCGTAGCCAACACTAGCAACCAGGTCATGGCCTATGTCGCGACGGCCGCCGGGAGCAGCGGCGCGCTGTCGGTGACGGACGTCAAGGCCAGCATCGACCGCTACCTGGCGCTCTACCCCGGAAAATTCGACGGTTTTTTCCTGGACACCATGGCCACCGGAAGTGACCGGCTGGCGTTCTTCACGGACCTCTACAACCACATCAAGGGCAGGAACGCAAACCTGATCGTGATCGGCAACCCCGGCACCTATCCAGATCCCGCCTATGCCAACGTCACCGACGTGCTGGTGACCTACGCCGGCAACGCCGCGGCCTACCAGGGCATCAATCCACAGCCCTTGAACACCTGGGTTTACAAGCGCCCCAACAGCGCACAGGCCATGCTGGTGCACAGCGCCAGCACCTGCACTGCCATGAAGAACACCCTGGCAATGGCCCGGCAGCCCCGCATGAACACCGGCCTGGTATACATCACCGACCTGACCCTTGGCGCCTCCTGGGCCGGGCCACTGGCCACTTACTGGACACAGATGCTGGGCACTGTCGACGCCCTCAACAACCCCGGTCGCAGCGAGCCCGCTTGCTGATGGGCTCTGCCTGACCCCCGCCCCGGGACAGAAAGGCGCTGTGAGGTGCCCTTCCCGCACGCCCCGTCACGGCATGACCTCCACGTACTCGTACACCTCGCAATCCGTGATCTGGCGGCGCACCGGCAGGCTGAGCGTGCTGAACCAGGCCTGCGGGTCGTGGCGATCGATCTCGCGGCCCATGAAGCGCAGCAGGTCGCAGATGGGCTCAACCACGTTGGCGCGGTAGCGCAGGTCGTTCTTCACGTAGCCCAGGTACATGTTCTTCATGCAGTTGCCCCGGCACCACGAATAGGCCTCGCAGCTGCCGCAGGGCATGCTGGGCGCCTGCTGCAGCGGGCTGGGTTTGAGCCAGTTGTCCTGTACGCTGCCCATGAGCATGGTGGGCACGTACATCATGTCGGGGCAAGGGTAGATCTGGCCGTTGGGCATCACATTGATGAGGTGCGAGGACACACGGCACTGCGTGCGCCCGGCGTACAGCTCCTGCGCGCGGCCCGGCAGCACCTTGTTGCGCACCATGCCCATGAGCGGGATCAGCGGGTAGAGCTTGTCGGTGCTGGCGAAGAAGCGGTCAATGAGCTGCACCAGCACGGCCTTGCGGCGTTCGACCGAGTCGCCCTCGTACATCTCGTCGGCGACAAACTGCCAGTAGAGGTAGTCGAACGGTGAATCGTCCTCCACCAGGCCATCGAGCTCATCGAAGGTGGTGGCCGGGTTACCCCAGGTGACGCGCGCCGTGACGCTGCCGCCGATCTGGTCGCGCGTCTGGCGCAGGTTCTTGAGCACCTGGCGGTAGATGCCTCGCCCCCGGTAGCCGTCGGTCGTGGCTTCGCCGCCGTCGATGGAGATGAGCACGTTCGAGAGCTTGGCCAGCACCCATTCGGGCAGGTCATCAAGCAACGTGCCATTGGTCTGCAGCTGGTAGCGCCAGTGCGGGAAGCGCTGCATCACCTCGATCATCATCGGCCGGTTGAGCGTGGGCTCGCCGCCATAGAAGGTGACGTAGACCTCCTTGCCGACCAGGTGCCGCTCGGCGAAGGCGACGAGCTGGTCCATGCTGTATTCGACGTGGACCTGCGAACCGAGCACGTCGCCCACGCCCAGCGAGCAGTAGCTGCACTTGAGGTTGCACTTGAGCGTGGTGAGCAGTTGCAGCTCGACGCGGTTGCCCACGATGGGGTCGGTGGCGCAGGCTGCGTCCGCCACGGGCGCTGCGGGGTTGCGGGGGTAGAACTGGAGAGGGGTGTCCATGGTGGGGTGCTGGTGTTATTACAGGAAAACCGCATGCCCTCGCGGGCCGCCACGGCACGGCGCGCACCGCAAGGGCACACGCGCGCCAAAGCGGGCACGAAAAGGGCTGGGGAGATCGGGGCGGGCGCCCCAAAGGGTCAGTGGGCGAAGGCCACCGGGGGAGCGTGCTTGGCCAGCGAATTGGCGCCGAAGCGTCGGCGCTGCTGGCCCGCGTGCAGGGACGCCACGCGCGCTTGCTGCGCCGCGCCGAGGTCCGGGGGAAAGGCCATCCACTGCATGCGCGGATTCTCGCACTGCACCGCGGCGGGGTCGACAAAAAATCTACCGGGGTCGCTCAAACATTGAGCAACGCTATCAATCTCTCGGCAAAGATTGATCTACCTCCAATGCCCCTACCGCCATGTCAATATATTTGTAAGTTCATGTAATGACAATTTGAGGCAGCGAATGAAGAATTTTCTGGACCAGCTCTCGATGCGCGTGAAGTTGGGCTTGCTGACGTTGGTCAGCGTCGTTGGTATGTTGGTGGTGGCCCTGTTCCTGGTGTACGGCCAATACAACCAGAGCCTGCGCGAGCGACAGACGCAGGTCCGGCATGCGGTGGAGACGGCCAGCGGCGTTCTGGCCTGGGCCCAGCAGCAAGAAGCCGAGGGCAAGATGCCGCGCGAGCAGGCCCAGGAGCTGGCGAAGGCCACCGTGGCCCAAATGCGCTACGGCAACAACGAGTACTTCTGGATCAATGACCTGCAGGGCAACATGCTCATGCACCCCATCAAGCCCGACCTCGTGGGCAAGGGCCCCGACGCGGTGCGCGACCCCAATGGCTTCCTGGTCACGCAGGAGGCCGCCAAGGCCGTGCGCAGCGGCGGCAAGGGCTTCCTGAACTACATCTGGGCCAAGCCCGGCAAGGACAAAGCCGTAGGCAAGATCTCCTACGTGCAAGGTTTCGAGCCCTGGGGCTGGGTGGTGGCTTCGGGCCTTTACATCGACGATCTGCGCGACGAGTTCCTGGCCAACGCCGCCAAGGTGGCGGTGGGAGTAGGCCTGGTGCTGCTCATCGTCGGCTGGATCGCCTTTGCCATCTCCTCCACCATCGCGCGCGGCGTGCGCTACACGGTTGAAGTGGTCGACGCCATGGCCCACGGCGACCTGACGGTGCCGATCCACATCCACGGCAAGGACGAGATCGCCGTGCTGCTGCAGTCGATGGCGACGATGCAGGCCCAGTTTGCCTCGGTGGTGACCTCGGTGCGCCAGGACTCCGAAAGCGTGGCCACGGCCAGCGCCCAGATCGCCTCGGGCAACCAGGACCTGAGCAGCCGCACCGAATCGCAGGCCAGCGCGCTGGAGCAGACGGCCTCGTCCATGGAGCAGCTCAGCGCCACGGTGAAGCAGAACGCCGAAAGCGCGCACGAGGCCAACCAACTGGCCGTGAACGCCTCGACCGTGGCCGCGCAGGGCGGCGCCGTGGTGTCGCAGGTGGTGCACACCATGAAGGAGATCAACGAGTCCTCGCGCAAGATCTCCGACATCATCCAGGTGATCGACAGCATCGCATTCCAGACCAACATCCTCGCGCTCAACGCCGCCGTCGAGGCCGCGCGCGCCGGTGAGCAGGGCCGGGGCTTTGCCGTGGTGGCCTCCGAGGTGCGCTCGCTGGCGGGCCGCTCGGCCGCCGCCGCGCGCGAGATCAAAGACCTGATCAGCACCAGCGTGGAACGCGTGGAGCATGGCTCCGCCCTGGTGGACCAGGCGGGCACCACGATGACCGGCGTGGTCGACGCCATCACCCGCGTGACCCGCATCATGGGCGAGATCAGTTCCGCCAGCCACGAGCAGGCCCAGGGCGTGGCCGAGGTCGGCGCCGCCGTGTCGCAAATGGACCAGGTGACGCAGCAGAATGCCGCCCTGGTCGAGGAAATGGCCGCCGCCGCCAACAGCCTGAATGCCCAGGCGGAAGACCTGGTGGCCCATGTGGCGGTGTTCAAGCTCGCGGGCACGGCTTACGCCGCGCCGCGCATCGCGCCTCAGTCTCCGCAGCGGCCCCTGGCCGCCCGCCAGCCAGCCCTGCTGACGGCCGGTTGAGCTTGATTTTCAATAAAACCAGCTTCCAGCGCCCATTTGATGGGCGCTGGAAGCTATATATTTAATAGCACTAGGCAGCCCGCATCAGCCGGTGTTGCGCAGCCCGGCGGCGATGCCGTTGATCGAGATGTGGATACCCGTCTGCACGCGCTCATCGTCCTGGCCCGCGCGCCAACGGCGCACCAGCTCCACCTGCAGGTGGTGCAGCGGGTCGATGTACGGGAAGCGGTGGCGGATGGAGCGGGCCAGCGCCGTGTTGTGTGCCAGGCGCTGCTTGTCGCCGGTGATGCGCGTCAGCGCGTCGGCCGTGCGGTGCCATTCCTGTTCGATGGCGGTGAACACCTTCTTGCGCAGGCGCGCGTCCTGCACCAGCTCGCTGTAGCGCGAGGCCAGCGCCAGATCGCTCTTGGCCAGCACCATGTCCATGTTCGACAGCAGGGTGCTGAAAAACGGCCACTGGCGGTACATCTTGCGCAGCAGCGCCAGCTGGGACTTGGGGTCCTTGTCAGGCGCCTCCAGAAACGCCTCGACGGCTGCGCCAAACCCGTACCAGCCCGGCAGCGTGAGGCGGCACTGGCCCCAGCTGAAACCCCAGGGAATGGCGCGCAGGTCCTCGATCTTCTGGCTGGGCTTGCGCGAGGCCGGGCGTGAGCCGATGTTCAGCTCGGCGATCTCGCGGATCGGCGTGGAATTGAAGAAATAGTCGGTGAAGCCCGGGGTTTCGTACACCAGCGCGCGGTAGGCCGCCATGCTGGCCTGCGACAGCTGCGCCGCCGCGTCCAGAAAGGCCGGCGTCGCGGGCTTGGTGGGCTGCAGCAGCGTGGCCTCCAGCGTGGCGGCCACCAGGGTTTCGAGGTTGCGCCGGCCGATCTCGGGGTTGGCGTATTTGGAGGCGATCACCTCGCCCTGCTCGGTCAGGCGGATCTGGCCGCGCACGGTGCCCGGCGGCTGTGCCAAGATGGCCTGGTAGCTCGGCCCGCCGCCGCGGCCCACGGTGCCGCCGCGCCCGTGGAACATGCGCAGGCGGATGCCGGGCAGTTCGTCGAACAGGGCCACCAGCGCGATCTCGGCACGGTACAGCTCCCAGTTGCTGGTGAAGATGCCGCCGTCCTTGTTGCTGTCGGAATAGCCCAGCATGATGTCCTGGTCGCCGTCCGAGCGCTGCACCAGCGCGGCCACGCCGGGCAACTGGTAGAACTCGCGCATGATGGGCGCGGCGTTGCGCAGGTCTTCGATGGTCTCGAAGAGCGGCACCACGATCAGGTCTGCAGTCGCCGCGCCGGATGCGGCATCCTCCAGCGTGCCGCGCAGCAGGCCCACTTCCTTCTGGAGCAGCAGCACCTCCAGCAGGTCGCTCACGGTCTCGGTGTGGCTGATGATGTAGTGGCGGATGGCATCCTGGCCGTAGCGCTGGCGCATGCGCAGCGTAGCCTCGAAGATGGCCAGCTCGCCCCGCGTGTGCTCGGAGTAGGTGGTGCCCATGACGCGCAGCGGGCGTGCGTCCTGCAGCAGGCGCAGCAGCACGGCGCGACGCGCTTCCTCGGACAGCGCGGCGTAGTCGGGCTCGATGCGCGCCACAGCCAGCAACTCGGCCACCACGCGTTCGTGCTGGTCGGAGCTCTGGCGCAGGTCCACCGTGGCCAGGTGAAAGCCGAACACCTCTACCGCCCGGATCAGCGGGTGCAGGCGCTGCGCCGCCAGCGGCGCACCGTGGTGCGCCTGGAGCGAGGCCTCGATGGTGCGCAGCTCGGCCAGAAAGTCGGCTGCGCTGGCGTAGGGGTTCTGCGGGGCCACGGCATGGCGCGCGGCCACGCCGCCGCTCAGTTCCTGCAGTGTCGCGGCCAGGCGCGCATAGATGCCGGTGAGCGCGCGGCGGTAGGGTTCATCCAGGCGGTGCTCGTTGGTGTCGGGCGAGCTGTTCGCCAGGGCCTGCATCTCGGGCGTCACGTCCACCAGCCGCGCCGACAGCGACAGTTCGCCGCCGAGCAGGTGTGCCTCGGTCAGGTAGTGGCGCAGGGCTACCTCGCTCTGGCGGCGCAGGGCCTGGGCCAGGGTGTCGGCCGTCACGTTGGGGTTGCCGTCGCGGTCGCCGCCGATCCACTGGCCCATGCGCAGGAAGCTGTGCACTTTCTCCTGGCCCAGCGCGCGCTCCAGGTCCGCGTAAATCTTGGGAATCTCGCGCAGGAAGGTGGCTTCGTAGTACGACAGCGCGTTTTCGATCTCGTCGGCCACGGTGAGCTTGCTGTAGCGCAGCAGGCGCGTCTGCCACAACTGCGCCACGCGGGCGCGCAGCTGAGCCTCGTTGGCGGCCAGTTCGCGCGGGGTGAGCGCATCGCGGGCCGCGTTGTAAAGCTGGGCGCGCTCGGCAATGTCGTCGCGCGTGGTCAGCAGCTGGGCGATGTCGCGCTCGGCGTCCAGGATGCTCTTGCGCTGCACCTCGGTCGGGTGGGCGGTAAGCACGGGCGCCACATAGCTGCCCGCCAGGGTTTGCGCCACGGTGCGCGGCGCGATGCCGGCCCAGCGCAGGCGCGAGAGCGCCACCTCGATGCTGCCTTCCTGCGTGTCGCCCGCGCGCTCGCGGATGGTGCGGCGCCGGATGTGGTGCCGGTCCTCGGCCAGGTTGGCCAGGTGGCTGAAATAGGTGAAGGCGCGGATCACGCTCACCGTCTGGTCGGCGCTCAGGCCCTTGAGCAGCTTCTTGAGCGCCTTGTCGGCTTCGTGGTCGGCGTCGCGCCGGAAGGCCACCGAGAGCTTGCGCACCTGCTCGATCAGATCGAACGCAGCCACGCCCTCCTGCTCGCGGATCACGTCGCCCAGGATGCGCCCGAGCAGGCGGATATCCTGGATCAAAGGGAGGTCTTTGTCGATTTTCTTCGCGGTCACGGGTTGTCTCCTGGCGCGCTCCCGGGCAAAGCGGGTTGCTGCGGCGCCGCATGCTAGCATCCCGCGCTCGACCTTTCCCTGCAAAAGCATGACGCCCCAAAGCCCCTCCCTCCCCCCGATCGTGATCGCCACGCGCGAGAGCCGCCTGGCCCTGTGGCAGGCTGAGCACGTGCAGGCCCTGCTGCGCGCACGCGGCCACGACGTCAGCCTGCTGGGCATGACCACGCTGGGCGACCAGATCCTCGACCGCTCGCTGAGCAAGGTCGGCGGCAAGGGCCTGTTCGTCAAAGAGCTGGAAACCGCTCTGGAAGACGGCCGCGCGCACATCGCCGTGCACTCGCTCAAGGACGTGCCCATGGTGCTGCCCGAGGGCTTCGCCCTGGCCTGCGTGATGGAACGCGAAGACCCGCGCGACGCTTTCGTCTCGCCGCGCTACGCCCGCCTGCAGGACCTGCCCCAGGGTGCCGTGGTCGGCACCTCGAGCCTGCGCCGCCAGGTGCTGCTGCACGCGCTGCGCCCGGACCTGAAGATCGAGCCGCTGCGCGGCAACCTCGACACGCGCCTGCGCAAGCTCGATGAAGGCCAGTACGACGCCATCGTGCTGGCGGCCGCCGGCCTCAAGCGCCTGGGCCTGGGCGAGCGCATCCGCACCGAGTTCTCCACCACCGAGATGCTGCCCGCCGCCGGCCAGGGCGCCCTGGGCATCGAGGTGCGCGCTGACCGCCCAGACCTGGTGGACGCCCTGGCGCCGCTGGCCCATATGCCCAGCTGGCTCATCGTGACGGCCGAGCGCGCCGTGAGCCGCAGCATGGGCGGCAGCTGCTCCATGCCACTGGCCGCGCACGCCCGCCTCGAAGGCGGCCAGTTGCACATCGACGCGGCCTGGGGCGACCCCGAGGGCCGTATTGCGCTGGTGCGCGCCAGCGCCAGCGGCCCGGCCAGCACGCTGGAGCAGGCCGATGCGCTGGGCGTGACGGTGGCCGCGCAGTTGCGTGCCGGCGGCGCCACGGGTTGAGATGGTCATCGTCACCCGGCCCGAGCGCGAGGCCCTGCAGTGGGCAGCCTCGCTGCAGGCGCGTGGCATCGATGCGCAGGTCCTGCCCCTGATCGCCATCAGCCCCCCCACTGACGCGGCGGCCCTGGATGCCGCTCGTGAGCGCGTCACCAGCTACCGCGCCATCATGGTGGTGAGCAGCAACGCCGCACAGCATTTTTTTGATCCAAAAACGGCTCAAATGCTTACTGGAAAAGCGCCAGTAGCTATCAAAACAAGAGTCTGGTCGCCCGGCCCGGGCACGGCCCGCGCACTGCAGGCGCTGGGCGTTCATGCTGCGCGCATCGACATCCCGGCGCTGGACGCCACGCAGTTCGACTCCGAATCGCTCTGGGCCGTGGTGCACGGGCAGATCGGCCCCGGCGACCGCGTGCTCATCGTGCGCGGCACCGAGGCCGGTGCCACGGAGGAAGGCACGGGGCGCGACTGGCTGGCCCGGCAGATCCAGGCCGCAGGCGGGCAGGTGGACTTCGTCGTCGCCTACACGCGCGGCGCCCCCCGCTGGAGCGCCGAGCAGCAGGCCCGGGCCCGCGTGGCCGCCGTGGACGGCTCGCTGTGGCTGCTGAGCAGCTCCCAGGCCGTGGACAACCTTTGCGCCACCTTGAGTGGCCAGGACTGGAGCCAGGCCCGCGCCCTGGCCACCCACCCGCGCATTGCCCAGGCCGCACGCGCCGCAGGTTTTGGCAGCGTGCGCGAATGCCGGCCTGCCCTCGATGACGTGGTGGCCTCGATAGAATCAGCGCCATGAGTTCCGCGCCCCCCACCGACCCGTCCAGACCTGCGCCCACCGGGCCGGGCAACGCGCCGCAGGCGCACAGCGGCAAGGCCCTGGTCTACACCCTGGGCGCCATCGCCGTGCTGGCCCTGGTCGGCAACGGCCTGCTGTGGCAGAAGCTCAGCACCATCCAAGAGGCCCTGGCCCGCCAGAGCCAGGACGCCAGCGCCCAGGCCATCGAGGCGCGCACCATCGCGCGCCAGGCCCAGGAAATGGCCAGCGAAACCAACGCCCGGCTGACCGTTCAGGAAACCCGCGTCAGCGAGGTCGCCCTGCAGCGCAGCCAGCTCGAAGAGCTGATGCAAAGCCTGTCGCGCACACGCGACGAAAACCTCGTGGTGGACATTGAGTCCGCCCTGCGCCTGGCGCAGCAGCAGGCCCAGCTCACCGGCAGCCTCGAACCCCTGGTGGGCGCCCTCAAGACCGCGCAGCAGCGCATCGAGCGCGCCGCCCAGCCTCGCCTGGCGCCGGTGCAGCGCGCCATCGTCCGCGACCTGGAGCGCGTCACCAGCTCCACCGTGGCCGACACCGCAGGCCTGCTGGCTCGCCTGGACGATCTGGTGCGCCAGGTGGACGAGCTGCCCCTGCAAAACGCCGTGGCCCAGGCCGCCGCCACCCGGCGCTTGTACGCCCAGTCTGCTGCGGCAGCGCACCCGGAGCCCGCAGGGCCCGCAGAACAGCCATGGTGGCAGGCCCTGCTGCAGCGCGGCTGGGAAGTGGTGCGCGACGAAGCCCGGGGCCTGCTGCGCGTCAGCCGCATCGACCAGCCCGAAGCCATTTTGCTGGCCCCTGACCAGGCCTTCTTCCTGCGCGAGAACCTCAAGCTCAAACTGCTCAACGCGCGCCTGGGCGTGCTGGCACGACAGACCGATTCGGCCCGTGCCGACCTGGTCGCCGCGAGCGCTGCCCTGAACAAGTATTTCGACCCTGCTTCGCGCCGCACCCAGAACGCCGCCACGGTGCTGCAGCAGGCACAGGCCCACATGAAGGCGTCCGAACTGCCCCGTCTGGACGAAACCCTGTCGGCCCTGGCCACGGCCGCCGCAGGCCGCTGAAGACCCGCAAGGAACGCAGACCCCATGCGCGCAGCACTCTGGCTCTTGGCGTTGTTCGGCGTGGCGGTGGCTGCCGCGCTGTTTGCGGGCAACAATCAGGGCACCGTCACGCTGTTCTGGCCGCCCTACCGGGTAGACCTTTCGCTCAACATGGTGGTGCTCGCGCTGGTGCTGGGCTTTGTCACCCTTTATGCCGCGCTGCGCGCCCTGGCCGCGCTGCTGGAGCTGCCCCACCAGGCCCGCCACTGGCGCCTGCAGCAGAAAGAACGCGCCATGCACGCGGCCCTGCTCGACGCCCTGACGCAACTCCTGGCCGGGCGCTTCCTGCGTTCGCGCAAGGCCGCCCTGGCGGCGCTGGAACAGGAGCAGGCGCTGGACAAGGCAGGCGCCCCGGCCCCGCAGGGCCCGCAACTGCGTGCCCTGGCCCACATGGTGGCCGCCGAAACCTCGCACGCCCTGCAAGACCGGGCGCAGCGCGAAACCCACCTGCAGCAGGCCCTGCACACCGTTGCACCGCGCCGATCGGCCCACATCCAGGAGCTGCACGAAGGTGCCCAGATGCGCGCAGCGCGCTGGTCACTCGACGACCGCGAGGCCGATGCGGCCCTGGAGCGCCTTGGCAACCTGCCCCAGGGCGCCGCGCGGCGCACGCTGGCACTGCGTATCAAACTGAAGGCCACGCGCCTGGCAGGCCGCACGCGCGAATCGCTGGACACCGCCCGCCTGCTGGGCAAGCACCGTGCGTTTTCGGCCGATGCGGCGCGCAGCATCGTGCGCGGCCTGGCCATGGAGCTGATCAACAGCGCCCACGATCCCTCGCAACTGCAGGCCACTTGGCAATCGTTCGAGGCCACCGACCGCGCCATGCCTGAACTGGCCATCCATGCCGCGCAGCGGCTGGCACGGCTGGGCGGCAGCGCACAGCAGGTGCGCCAGTGGCTGCTGCCGGTGTGGCAACAGATGGTGGACCAGCCCGATTCACTGGCCGAGCAGCACGCCCTCAAGCTGATCAACGCCCTGGAGTCCGGCCTGGACGATATCGACGCGGCCTGGCTGGCACGCATCGAATCCGCGCAACAGGCCAACCCGCGCGATACGCGCCTGCAATACCTGGCCGGCCGGGCCTGCCTGCAGCGCCAGCTTTGGGGCAAGGCCCAGCAACTGCTGACGCAGGCGGCGCCGCAACTGCGCGACGCCAGCCTGCGCCGCAAGGCCTGGCAGCATCTGGCCGAGCTGGCCGAACAGCGCGGCGACAGCCAGGCCGCGGCCCAGGCCTGGAAGAACGCCGCCCTGGCTGCCTGAAGGCCCACCCCGGGCCGGCATCACTCCCTGCGGTCTGTGGCAGCACCGCCTCGGGCGATCCGCACTACCTCCGTCACGCGAGGGATATGCAGCTCATCCCTTGCAGGATGCCCCAATTCATTCAAACAATTCGAATGAAGGCGTCAATCGCGTTGAAACCGCAAGAAGGCTGCGCTTCCTACACTGACCGTAGTCGCCCACACAGACCACGGAACCTCCCTTCGCACTTCCGCTCACATCGCCATGACAAGTTCCTCCGCTGCCACCCCTCCGGCCCGCTACAGCACCACGGCCATCGCGCTGCACTGGCTGCTGGGCCTGGCACTGATCGGCATGCTCGGTCTGGGCGTGTACATGACCGACCTGCCCTTCTCTCCCTCGCGGCTCAAGCTGTACAACTGGCACAAATGGGCGGGCGTCAGCCTTCTGGCACTGTCGCTGGTGCGCCTGCTGTGGCGCCTGACGCACCGCCCGCCCGCGCTGCCCGCCGCCATGGAGCAGGCCATGCCCGGCTGGCAAAAGCTGGCACACCATGGCACGCACCTGGCTTTGTATGTGCTGTTTTTCGCCGTGCCGCTCTCGGGCTGGGCCTACAGCTCGGCGGCGGGCTTTCCCATCGTGTTCCTCGGCCTCGTCCCGCTGCCCGACTTCGTGCCCGTGAGCGAGCCGCTGGCCGACATCCTCAAGCTCGGCCATGCCACCCTCGCCTTCACCCTGGCGGGGCTGGTGCTGGTGCACATCGCTGCGGCCATCAAGCACCAGTGGATCGACAACGACGGCCTGCTCCAACGCATGCTGCCCGGCCGCGGCTGAGCCCTTCCTCCTTCTTCACACCGCCCCTCACCATGCAGAAAACCACCTTCTTCTCCGGCCTGGCCCTGGCCAGCACCCTCTTGCTGGCAGCGTTGCCCGCCCAGGCGCAACAGCTGGTAGCCGCCCAGAGCAGCGTCGAGTTCACCGCCAAGCAGATGGGCGTGCCCCTGCAGGGCCACTTCAAGAAGTTTGACGCCCAGGTCGCGTTCGACCCGGCCCAACTGGCTGCCAGCCGCATCCGCTTCACGGTGGACACGGGCAGCGCCACCATGGGCGCCCGCGAGACCGATGCCGAGCTACCCAAGGCCCCTTGGTTCAACGTGCCCCAATTCCCGCAGGCCACGTTCGAATCCTCGGCCATCAAGGCACTGGGCGGTGGCAAGTTCGACGTGGCCGGCAAGCTCACCATCAAGGGTTCGGCGGTCAACGTCAGCGTGCCGGTCACACTGGTTCAGTCGGGCGCCACCACCACGGCCACGGGCAGCCTGCCCATCAAGCGCCTGGCCTTCAAGATCGGCGACGGCGAATGGGCCGACACCTCCATGGTGGCCGACGAGGTGCAGGTGAAGTTCAAGCTTGCGCTGACCGGCGTGGGCAAGCTCTGACCTGCACTTTCAACCCCCGTTTTTCTCCCACGTTTTTCTTCGTTCTTTTTCCACAGGAGCTCTTTCATGCGCACTTCCCTCTTCGCCCTGGCCGCAGCCGCCACTCTCGCCACCGGCATCGCCCAGGCCGAGCCTGCCAGCTACGCCATCGACCCCACGCACACCTTCGTGACCTTCGAGATCAACCACTTTGGCGCCGCAGTGAACCGGGGCCGTTTCGACAAGAAGGAAGGCAGCGTGCAACTGGACAAGGCCGCCAAGTCGGGCAAGGTGGAGATCAGCTTCGACGCAACTTCGGTGAACACCGGCACCCCGGCCTTTGACAAACACCTGCAGAGCGCCGACCTTTTCAATGCCGCCCAGCACCCCAAGATCAGCTTCGTTTCGGACAAGTTTGTCTTCAATGGCGACAAAGTCAGCGAAGTGACCGGCCAGCTCACGCTGCTGGGCAAGACGGCCCCCATCACGCTCAAGGCCAACCAGTTCAACTGCTACCAGAGCCCCATGCTCAAGCGCGAGGTCTGCGGCGGCGATTTCGAGGCCACCATCGATCGCACCCAGTGGGGCATGAACTACGGCGTGGACTGGGGCTTTGCCAAGAACGTGCGCCTGGTGGTGCAGGTCGAGGCCGTCAAGCAGTAAGCGGTACAGCCCCATCGCAACCCGCCGCCTGGGCTCCTGGGCTGGCGGGTTTTTTCATGGTCTGGCAAGCACCATGAATGCTATTATTTTCATAGCTACCAACGCTTTATTGATAGATGCCAGATCTTGTTTTTATAGATTTTGCATACTGCGCCGGGGTCTGGCCCGTCCAGCGGCGGAAAGCCCGAGCAAACGCGTTTTCATCCGAAAAACCCAGCGCCTCGCTGACCACGGCGCCGCCCTGCCCTGCGGCCAGCGCCTGTTTGGCCATGTCGTGCAGCAGCGCCTCGCGCAGGCCCTTGAAGGAGATGGCCTCGGCGGCGAGCTTGCGGTTGAGGTGGCGCCCGCTCATGCCTAGTTGCTCGCCAATGCGCTCCTTGCCCCAGCGCGGGTGCTCGCGGATGAGCTGCTGCACGCGCGCGGACACGCTGTCCTGCGCCAGCGAGGCCAGCATGTCGTCGGCCAGTGCGCGCAGATGCAAGTGCAGCGCGCCACCCGCCTGTACGATGCCCTGGCCCAGCGCAGAGGTGTCCATCACCACCGCATTGACTGCCTGGCCGAAGCGCACCGGGCAACCCAGCAGCGCCTCGTAGGCTGCGGGCTCGGCCCGCGCCCCATGGGAGAACAGGATCTCGCGCGGTGCAAAGCGCCCATTGGTCATCCAGCGCGCAAGGCCCGCCACGCAGCCCATGACCGCTTCCACGCGCTGCTCGCGGCACTGAACATAGTCGGGCACATACCGCAGGTGCACCTGCGCGCCCAGCGGGACAATTTCGAAGCGCGCGTTGTCACCGATGATGGGGGCGTACTCGGTCAACACCTCCAGAGCATCGCCCAGGGTGTCACAACTGAGCAGCAGCATGCCCACGATGTCCAGGTGGCCCGCCTGCAGATCGGTGCCCAGGCGCAGCGCGGCCAGAGGTTCGCCGGGGCAGGCCGCAACGAACAGTGCCCACAGCGCCTCTTGCCGGGCCATGTCCACGCGGGCGCCCTGGTCCATGGCCTGGCGCATCTCATCGGGCACGGTGCCGCCCTGGCGGGTGATGGCCTCGACCAGGGCCCGCGTGAAGCGGGCCGTGACGCTGAAACTCTCGCGCGTGTTCTCCATGGGCTCCCTGTCCTGAATTGACGTCCGAGTGTCCCGCATGGAGCGGGACGGCGGCCCAAGTTTCTCCTAAAGTGCCTGCACAACAAGGACAGCGGGGCTTTGCCCCCTGCCATACAAGCACAGGAGACAACATCATGGCGCCCATCGACCAGGTGCAGCTCAGTTTCAACCCGCAAACCCTCACGCTGCTCAACAGCGTGCTCGGGCTGGTGATGTTTGGCGTGGCCCTGGAACTCAGGGTCTCGGACTTTCGCAACGCGCTCAAGACGCCCAAGGCGCTCGCCCTGGGCCTGCTCGGCCACCACATCCTCTTCCCGGCCATGACCTATGTGCTGGTCTGGATCCTGCAGCCCCAGCCCAGCATCGCGCTGGGCATGATTCTGGTGTCATCGTGCCCGGCCGGGCACATCTCCAACTTCCTGGTGCATTTCTCGCGCGGCAACACGGCGCTGTCGGTCAGTGTCAGCGCCCTGTCCACCGTGGTCGCACTGGTGATGACACCGCTGAACTTCGCCTTCTGGGGCAATCTGCACCCGATCACCAGCGGTCTGATGAAGGAAGTGGCCATGAGCCCCTGGGAAATGCTCGAAGTCATCGTGCTGCTGCTGGGTGTGCCCCTGGTGCTGGGTATGTGGGTGGCGCGGCGCTTTCCCGGCTTCACGCGGCGCATCCACCGGCCCATGAAATGGCTGTCGCTGCTGGTGCTCGTCGGCTTTATCGTGGGGGCGCTGGCGGCGAACTTCCGGCATTTCATGGCCTATGTGCACTTCGTCGTGCTGGTGGTGTTCATCCACAACCTGCTGGCGCTGGCCACCGGCTATGGCTTGTCGGCGGCACTCGGACTGCCCGAGCGCGACCGGCGCGCCATCACCTTCGAGATGGGCATCCAGAACTCGGGGCTGGGCCTGATCCTGATCTTCAATTTTTTCAACGGTCTGGGCGGTATGGCCATTGTCACCGCGTGGTGGGGCATCTGGCACATCGTGGCGGGCATGACCCTGGCGCTGTACTGGAAGCGCCGCGACCCCGACGGCCCTGCACGCGCCACGGGGCAGGAGGCCACGCGATGATGGGCCGGCGCATCCTGGTCACAGGCGCCAGCGGCTACCTGGGCCGCCAGGTGGTGGCCCGTCTGGCCGACCCCGCACTTCAGGCCGGCCCCGCCTGCGTTGTGGCCCACGACATTCGCGCCAGCACCGAACGCCTGCCCGGCGTGGTGTACGAGGAGGCCGACATCCGCGACCCGCGCCTGGCCGACACCATCGCGCGCCATGGCATCGATACCGTAGTGCACCTGGCCTCCATCGTCACGCCGGGCAAGGACAGCCGGCGCGACTTCGAATACGACGTGGACGTGAACGGCACGCGCAACGTGCTGCAGGCCTGCGTGCAGCATGGCGTGCAGCGCATCGTCGTGTCCTCCAGCGGCGCAGCCTACGGCTACCACGCGGACAACGCCGCCTGGCTGACCGAGGACATGCCCGTGCGCGGCAACGAGGTCTTCGCCTACGCCCACCACAAGCGGCTGGTGGAGGAGATGCTGGCGCAATACCGGGCGCAGCACCCGGCGCTGGAACAGGTGGTGCTGCGCATCGGCACCATCCTCGGCGCCACCGTGCGCAACCAGATCACCGACCTGTTCGAGAAGCCCCGGCTGCTGGCTCTCCGGGGTTCGGACAGCCCCTTCGTCTTCATCTGGGACCAGGACGTGGTGGGCATCATCGTGCGCGCCGTGGGCGACGGGCCTGCGGGCATCTACAACGTGGCGGGCGATGGCGCGCTCACCATCCACGAGATCGCCGCGCGCCTGGGCAAGCGCTGCCTGGTGCTGCCCGCCGCCCTGCTGCGCACGGCGCTGGCGCTGCTCAAGCCGCTGGGACTGACGCAGTACGGGCCGGAGCAGCTCGACTTTCTGCGCTACCGGCCGGTGCTGCTGAACACGCGACTGAAGGAAGTTTTCGGCTACACGCCCCAGTACAGCTCGTCCGAGGTGTTTGATCTCTACCGCCTGACCCGCCACAGACAAGGCCCGGAAAACACATGAGCACACGATCCTTCCAGGGCCGCTGCGTGGTGGTCACCGGCGCGGCCAGCGGGCTGGGCCGGGCACTGCTGAACGCCTTTCACGCAGCAGGTGCACAGGTCGTGGCGCTGGACCGCGACCGGCAAGCGCTGGGGGCGCTGCAGACCGACCCGGCCCTTCAGACCGGACAACCCTGGCTGGCCATCGCCTGCGATGTAACCGACCTGACTGCCTGCAAGGCGGCCATGGCACAGGCCATCGAACGTTTCGGCGGCGTCGACGTACTGATCAACAACGCCGGCATCGCACACCGCAGCCTCTTTGCCGACACCCATGTGGCAGTGCTGCGCCAGGTCATGGACATCAACTTCTTCGGCGCCGTGCACTGCACGCACGCCGCGCTGCCCAGCCTGCGCGCGCGGCGCGGCCTGGTCGTGGCGGTATCGAGCGTGGCGGGTTTCGCGCCGCTGATCGGCCGCACGGGCTACGCCGCCAGCAAGCATGCGCTGCACGGTTTTTTCGACAGCTTGCGCTCGGAAGTGGAAGACGACGGCGTGGGCGTGCTCGTGGTCTGCCCGTCGTTCATCGCCACCGGCATCGATCGCGCCGCGCTCGGTGCGGACGGCCGCCCCGCCGCGCAGCCACGCCAGACCACCGGCGGCCAGGCCACACCCGAAGCCGTGGCGCGGGCCATCGTGCAGGCCGCCCGCAGCGGCCGCCCGCTGCTGCTGCACAGCCGCACCGCGCAACTGGCCTGGTGGCTCACCCGGCTGTGGCCCGCGCGCTATGCCGCCGTGATGAAGCGCCGCCTGCGCGCCGACTTCCTGCCGCACCCCAAGGAGACTTCTGTATGAAAAAACACTGGAGCACACTGGCCCTGCTGGCCGGGTTCAGCCTCTCGCCGCTGGCGGCTGACTTCACCGTGGCCGGCCCGGACGGCAAGCCGCTGGGCCTGGCCATGGTGACACGCACGGCTGTGCAGCCAGCCCAGGTGGATGCATCCGACAACGACTACCCGGCCTCGGGCCTGTTGCAGCAAGGCGTCTTCGAGCACACGCGCTTTACCGATGCGCAGGGCCGCGTGGCGCTGCCGGACACGCCCGGCGCCTACCGGGTGCGGCTGCGCAAGCCCGGCTACCGCGACCGCGTGATCGAACCGGACGCGCTGGCCCGGCCCGCCGCCTGGCGCATGGAGCCTGAGACCGACCTCAAGGCACTGGCCGAGCAGCGCCCGTCCAACGCCTGGACCTCCACGCTCCTGCCCGGTCGCGACGACCTGCGCAAGGAGTTCATGGCGCAGTGCGGCTTCTGCCACCAGCAGGGCTCGGCCTTCCTGCGGCGCGAGCGCAGCGCGCAGGAATGGGACGAGACCATCGCCCGCATGGTGCGCTACGGGGCGCGCCTGTCCAGCGCGGCGCAGAAAGAGCTGCCCGCCGTGCTCGAAGCCCACTGGAAGGAGATCCAGGCACACCCCGGCAAGGTGCCTGCGGGCACGCCCTGGCCCCAGGCGCTGTCCGGCGCGGCCATCAGCGAACTGGCCATTGGCGACCGCTTCTCGCAGATGCACGACCTGCTGCGCCACAGCAACGGCATGGTGTACGTGGGCGACAACCTGCAGGACCGGCTGTACGAGATCGACCCGCAGACCGGCGCCTACACCGTGTACCGCATCCCTGCCCAGCCGGGCGATGCACTCGGTGGCCTGCTGGCCGGGCGGCTGCGCGACTTTCCCAAGCACGAGACCTACCAGGGCATCCACTCGCTGGTGGAGGCACCGCGCGACGGCCACATCTTCATCACCCCCTCCTACCAGCGCCGCCTGATCGAGTTCGACCCGCGCACCAAGCGCTTCAAGGGACACGCCATGGACGGCGGCTTCTACCCGCACACCGTGCGCGTGGACGGCAAGGACCGCGTGTGGTTCACGCTGGCGCTGTCCAACCAGGTGGCCATGTTCGACCGCGCCACGCAAACCTTCCGCACCTACGATCTGCCGTTCCGCAGCCTCATGGAACGGCTCACGGTGAAACTCACGCCGCTGATCTTCCAACTCATCGGCTGGGGGCTTCCCATCACCAACTGGGTGAAGGTCGATGCCGTTTCCACCGGCGTGCCCCTGCCCTACGGCATTGACATCACCCCCGACGGCAAGGTCTGGATCGCGCGCCTGCACACCCAGGAGATCGGCCGCATCGACCCCGAGACCGGCACGGTGACCATGATCCCCACCCCCCTGAAGAACCCGCGCCGCCTGCGCACCGACCGCGACGGCAACCTCTGGATCGCCATGTTCAGCGAATCGGCCATCCTGCGCTACGAGCCCGCCAGCGGCCGCTTCACGCCGTTCGAGCTGCCCGTGGAGCCACGCGGCAGCGACACGCCCTACGCCCTCAACGTGGACCGCGAGCGCCACCAGGTCTGGGTCAACGGCACCAACTCCGACAGCGTGCACCGGCTCGACATCGCCACCGGCCAGTGGACGCATTTCCCGCTGCCGCGCCGCGCCACCTTCACGCGCGACGTGGAGTTCATGCCCGACGGGCGCGTGCTGCTGTCGGGCGCGAGTTTCCCGTCGTGGCACATCGAGGATGCCCAGCCCACGCTGATCCAGCTCACTCCCGGCGGTAAAGCGCCATGATGCGCCGCCACGGCGCCTTCTTCCTGTCGTGCCTGCTGGCCTTCACGGCCGGCCACATGTTCAACTACACCGTGATCCTGTACCTGCAGGAGGCCGTGGGTTCGGACTGGCTCTCGGGCGTGGGCTTCGGGCTGGCCTTCGGCAGCTCACTCGTGTTCGGCTGGTTTGCCGGTGTGCTGTGCGACCGCGTGCCGCCCCACCGCATCATCCACGGCGCGCAGGCGCTGTTTCTTGCGGGGCTGGCCTGCCTGTGGTGGGCACAGGCAGGCGGGGCCACGGGCCGCGTGGGCTGGACGCTGGGCGGCGCCTTCCTCGGCGGACTGGCCTGGTCGTTCGTCGGTCCGGCACGGCTCGCCACCATCGGCCAGATCGCCAGCGCCGAGGAACTGCGCCCCGCCACCATCGTGTTCAACCTGCAGGTGCTGGTGGGCTTTGGCCTGGCCCCTCTGCTGATCGGTCTGGTGCGCAGCCGTGCCGGCTGGGAGGCCGTGCTGGCCGTGGCGGCCGGGTGCTTCGCCGCCGCATCGCTGCTGCTGGTGCGGCTGCGCACAAGGGCCGTGGCCCAGGGCGCCCAGGCCTCGGTGCTGGCCGACATCCGCCAGGGCTTCACCACCGTGGCGGCCGACCCGCTGCTCACCCAGCTCATGCTGGCGGCCATTCTGGGCTATGCCATGACAGGACCACTGCAGATCCTGCTGCCCAAGCTGGCACGTGAGGTGCTGCAGCTGACCGAGCTGCAGCGCGGTGCCTACCTCGGCCTGCTGGCGCTGTCGCTCATCGCCGGGGGCATCGCCGCACTGGCGTTGGCGCGTCGCTTGCACCATGGCCGCGTGGTGCTGGCCGGTATCGGCACCGGGGGGCTGCTGTTCGCCACTCTGGGCCTGCTCACGCAGGCGCAACAGTCTGCCCTGGCGCTGGCGGGCGTGGGGCTGGCAGGAGGACTGGTCATCAGCCTGGTGGTGGCAGGCATCCAGGCCCGGGCACCCCTGGCCCTGCGCGGGCGGGTAATGGCCATGTATTCCATCATCTCGCAGGTGGTGCCGGCGCTCTCGGGCGTGGCTGCGGGCGTGCTGGTCCACAGCACGGGCGTGATCCGCGCGGTGCAGTGGTCTGGTCTGGCGCTGGCGGGGCTGGTGGCAATGGCGGCCTGGCGCATGGTGCGGCTGCGCCAGCACGGCGGAAACACAGCCTGATCGCATAAAATCTGCGGTTCCCTATCCCTTTCCCGCCACGCCCGGTGGCCCAACGGCATCCCGAGGGATGCCGTTGCTCTTTACAGACCAGTGCACCCATGAACGATCCTGTCCAGCAACCCGGCCTGCAATCCCTGTCCAAATCCTTCGAGCCCGCCGCGCTGGAAGCCCACTGGGGCCCCGAATGGGAAGCCCGGGGCTACGGCACGGCCGGATTCCGGGGCACCGGCAAGGCCCAGGCAGGCGAACCGGCGTTTTCCATCCAGCTGCCGCCACCCAACGTGACGGGCACGCTGCACATGGGCCATGCGTTCAACCAGACCATCATGGACAGCCTCACGCGCTACCACCGCATGAAGGGTTGCAACACAGTCTGGGTGCCCGGCACCGACCACGCGGGCATCGCCACGCAGATCGTGGTGGAGCGCCAGTTGCAGGAACAGGGCATCAGCCGCCACGACATGGGCCCCACGCCCCCCGAGGCGCGCAAGAACTTTGTCGCCAAGGTGTGGGAATGGAAAGAAAAGTCGGGCAACACCATCACCACGCAGATGCGCCGCATGGGCGACAGCGTGGACTGGAGCCGCGAGTACTTCACCATGGACGACAAGCTCAGCAAGGTCGTCACCGAAACCTTCGTGCGCCTGTACCAGCAGGGCCTGATCTACCGCGGCAAGCGCCTCGTCAACTGGGACCCCAAGCTCCAGTCCGCCGTGTCGGACCTGGAAGTGGAGAACGAGGAGAAAGACGGCTCACTGTGGCACATCGCCTACCCGCTGGCCGACGGCTCGGGCCAGCTCGTGGTGGCAACCACCCGCCCCGAGACCATGCTGGGCGACGTGGCCGTGATGGTGCACCCCGAGGATGAGCGCTACAAGCACCTCATAGGCCAGATGGTGAACCTGCCGCTCTGCGAGCGCCAGATCCCGGTGATCGCCGACGACTACGTGGACCGCGAATTCGGCACCGGCGTGGTCAAGGTCACGCCCGCGCACGACCAGAACGACTATGCCGTGGGCCAGCGTCACAAGCTGCCGATGATTTGCGTGCTGACGCTACAGGCCACCGTCAACGAGAACGCCCCCGCCAAATACCAGGGCATGGACCGCTTCGTGGCCCGCAAGGCCGTGGTGGCAGACCTCGAAGCGCTGGGCCTGCTGGTCGAGACCAAGAAGCACAAGCTCATGGTGCCCATCTGCACCCGCACCGGCCAGGTGGTCGAGCCGATGCTGACCGACCAGTGGTTCGTCGCCATGAGCAAGGTGGGCGAAGGCGATGCCACGGGCAAGAGCATCGCGCAGAAAGCGATTGACGCCGTGGCCACGGGCCAGGTGAGCTTTGTGCCCGAGAACTGGGTCAACACCTACAACCAGTGGATGAACAACATCCAGGACTGGTGCATTTCGCGCCAGCTCTGGTGGGGCCACCAGATTCCGGCCTGGTACGACGAAGACGGCAAGGTCTACGTGGCGCGCGACGAGGCCGAAGCGCAGGCCCAGGCCCCAGGCAAAAAGCTGCGCCGCGATGACGACGTGCTCGACACCTGGTACTCCTCCGCGCTGGTCCCTTTCAGCACCATGGGCTGGCCCGAGCATGGCACGGCCGAGACGGACGACTACAACCTCTACCTGCCCAGCAGCGTGCTGGTGACGGGCTACGACATCATCTTCTTCTGGGTCGCCCGGATGATCATGATGACCACGCACTTCACGGGCCGCGTGCCGTTCAAGCATGTCTACATCCACGGCCTGGTGCGCGATGCGCAGGGCAAGAAGATGAGCAAGTCCGAGGGCAACGTGCTCGACCCCGTGGACCTGATCGACGGCATCGCGCTCGACCCCCTGCTCGACAAGCGCACCCAGGGCCTGCGCAAGCCCGAGACGGCGCCCCAGGTGCGCAAGAACACGCAAAAAGAGTTCCCCGACGGCATTCCGGCCTACGGCGCCGACGCGCTGCGCTTCACCTTCGCGGCGCTGGCATCCCTGGGCCGCAGCATCAACTTCGACAGCAAGCGCTGCGAGGGCTACCGCAACTTCTGCAACAAGCTCTGGAACGCCAGCCGCTTCGTGCTGATGAACTGCGAAGGCCAGGACTGCGGCATCAATGCCCCGCAGGGCGGCGGCAGCTGCAACGACGGCCACCTGAGCTTCACCCAGGCCGACCGCTGGATCGCCTCGCGCCTGCAGCGCGTCGAGGCCGAAGTGGCCAAGGGCTTTGCCGACTACCGCCTCGACAATGTCGCCAACACGATCTACGACTTCGTCTGGAACGAGTTCTGCGACTGGTACCTCGAAATCGCCAAGGTGCAGATCCAGACCGGCGACGCCGCCCAGCAGCGCGGCACGCGCCGCACGCTGATCCGCACGCTGGAGACCATCCTGCGCCTGGCGCACCCCATCACGCCCTTCATCACCGAAGAGCTGTGGCAGAAGGTGGCGCCCGTGGCGGGGCGCAGCGGCCCTTCGGTCAGCATCGCGGCCTACCCGCAAGCACAGCCCGAGCGCATCGACGAAGCCGCCGAGGCCCATGTGGCGCGGCTCAAATCGGTGGTGGACGCCTGCCGCACGCTGCGCGGCGAGATGAGCGTCTCGCCCGCCACGCGCCTGCCGCTGTACGCCGTGGGCGACGCAGAGTTTCTGCGTGGCGCAGCGCCCGTGCTGCAGGCCCTGGCCAAGCTCAGCGAGGTCAAGGTGTTCGACGACGAAGCGCAATGGGCCCAGGCCGCGCAGGCCGCCCCCGTGGCCATGGCGGGCGAGGCACGCCTGTGCCTGCACATGGAGATTGACGTGGCCGCCGAAAAAGCCCGCCTGTCCAAGGAAGCCGCCCGCATCGAGGGCGAAATGACCAAGGCCCACGCCAAGCTGTCCAACGAAGCCTTTGTGGCCAAGGCCCCGGCCGCCGTGCTCGACCAGGAAAAGAAGCGCCTGGCCGACTTTGGTGCCACCCTGGAACGCCTGCAGGGCCAGCTGGCCCGACTGGGTGCATGATGCACCACCGCCACGGCCCCCTGTAGCGGGGGGGTGGCCCGGGCCGTGCCCCTTGCACCGCAGGCGGGCGGAGCTCGCCCCCTGGCCATTCACTATCAAAATAAGAGCTATCAGCGCTTATTTCCATTGGTTTTTTATATAAAACCATTCAAATTCATTGACCCACAAGCGCCAGCAGCTCATTTTTAAGGAGCAAACACCATGCACCAAGCCCCCGTCCGCAAGGCCGTTTTCCCCGTCGCGGGCCTGGGCACGCGCTTCCTGCCGGCCACCAAGGCATCGCCCAAAGAGATGCTGCCCGTGGTGGACAAGCCGCTGATCCAGTACGCCGTGGAAGAGGCCTACGCCGCCGGCATCCGCCACATGATCTTCGTCACCGGCCGCAGCAAACGCGCCATTGAGGACCATTTCGACACCGCCTACGAGCTGGAGAGCGAACTGGAAGCGGCGGGCAAGCAGGAACTGCTGGCCCTGGTCCGCTCGGTCCAGCCCGACGACATGGACTGCGCCTACGTGCGCCAGCCGCGCAGCCTGGGCCTGGGCCACGCCGTGCTGTGCGCCGAGCCGCTGGTGGGCAACGAACCCTTCGCCGTGCTGCTGGCCGACGACCTGATGATCGGCCCGCGCGGCGGCACGCCGGTGCTCGCACAGATGGCGCAGGCCTTCCGCCAGCAAGGCCGCTCACTGCTGGCCGTGCAGGAGGTGCCGCTGGACCAGGTGCGCCGCTACGGCATCGTCGCCGGCGAACCGGCCGGTGGCCCGCTGATGCGCGTGCAGCGCATCGTTGAGAAGCCTGCACCCGAGGCTGCCCCCTCGCGCATGGGCGTGGCGGGCCGCTACATCCTCACCCCGGCCATCTTCGAGGAAATCCGCAACCAGCCCAAGGGCGCGGGCGGCGAGATCCAGCTCACCGACGCCATCGCCCGCCTGATGGCGCACGAGGCCGTGTACGCCTTCCAGTACGAGGGCAAGCGCTACGACTGCGGCAGCAAGGAAGGCTTTCTGGAGGCCACCGTGGAATTGGCCCTGCAGCACCCGGAGGTGGGGGCATCGTTCCGGGAATATCTCAAAACGCTGAGTCTTTGAATTTCTGCACCGAGTCCGCTGCGGCTTGGTGCAAGCAGTCCACCCCCAACGCTCCAGGGTGGGGTCGATTTGCGTAGCGAGCGGGCTGAGCGTGGGTAGAGCACCGCAGCCGTACTGGCGTACGGCGAGGAGCGCAGGCCCGGGATCGGCCCGCGCAGTAGCAAAGCGGCCCTACCCTCAGCGGCGGCGCAAGACGTGGATGTACTCCTCACCCACCGTCTGCTGCTCCACCAGCTCGTTGCCGGTCTGCTTGGCGAAGGCCTGAAAGTCGCGCAGCGAGCCACCATCGGTGGCCAGAACCTTGAGCAGTTCGCCGCTCTGCATGTCGGCCAGGGCCTTCTTGGCTTTCAGGATGGGCAGGGGGCAGTTGAGCCCGCGCGTGTCGATTTCTTTGTGGATTTGCATGGTGTCAGTCCTTGGCGGGCGGCTGGTCCAGCCCCCGGCGGCGTTCGGCATTTTCCTCTGCCGTGAAAAACACCGGCTCGTGCCCGCGTGTGCGCAGCCAGTCGGCCAGCGCGTAGCCCGTGCCGGCAGGCCAGCATTTGAGCTCGTGCAGGTCGAACAGCCGGTAGTCCACCAGCTCGGGCGATAGCCGCACCTGCCCTTCAGCCACCACATGGTAGGCAATGATGACCTGGTTCATGCGAATGAATTCATAGGCCCCCACGAGCGAGCACGACACCACATCGAGGTTGGTCTCTTCCTTCACCTCGCGGGCAATGCCCTCTTGCGGCGATTCGCCCGCCTCCATGAAGCCGGTGATCAGCGCAAACATTTTCACCGGCCAGGCAGCGTTGCGCGCCAGCAGCACCTTGCCACCCACCTCGACGATGGCAGCAAGCACGGGGGTGGGGTTGTTCCAGTGCGTCCAGCCGCAGGCGGGGCAGCGCAGGCGCTGAACGTCGCCGCCGTCTTCCGTCTGGGTGATCAGCGCGAGCGGCGTGGCGCAGTGGCTGCAAAAGCGGGTTTCGTAGTGCATTGCTATTATTTTGATAGCCTCTTGCGCTTATCTGATAAGCGCTAGAGGCTGATTTGGCCTCAGGCCGGAAAGACGCCGGTGGAAAGATACCGGTCGCCCCGGTCGCACACCACAAAAACGATGTGCGCATCGCGCTCGCGCAGCGCGATCTGCTGCGCCACCCAGCAGGCGCCCGCGGCTGAAATGCCGGCGAAAATGCCCTCCTCGCGCGCCAGGCGGCGGCACATGTCCTCGGCGTCGTCCTGGCTGACCAGCACCAGCTCGTCCACCGCCTTGGGGTCGTAGATGGCGGGCAGGTATTCCTCGGGCCACTTGCGGATGCCCGGAATGCGCGAGCCCTCCTGCGGCTGCGCGCCGATCACCAGCACGTTGGGGTTCTTTTCCTTGAGAAAACGCGACACACCCGTGATCGTGCCCGTGGTGCCCATGGCTGACACAAAGTGCGTGATGCGCCCGCCCGTCTGCTCCCAGATCTCGGGGCCGGTGGTCTCGTAGTGGATGCGCGGGTTGTCCTGGTTGGCAAACTGGTCGAGCACCTTGCCCTCGCCGCGCTTCTGCATCGCCTCGGCCAGGTCGCGCGCCAGCTCCATGCCGCCGCTCTTGGGGGTCAGCATCAGCTCGGCGCCAAAGGCCTTCATGGTCTGCGCGCGCTCGATGGACAGGTCTTCGGGCATCACCAGCACCATGCGGTAGCCCTTGATGGCCGCCGCCATCGCCAGCGCAATGCCGGTGTTGCCCGAGGTGGCCTCGATCAGCGTGTCGCCCGGCTGGATGTCGCCACGCTCCTCGGCGCGCCGGATCATCGACAGCGCGGGCCGGTCCTTCACCGAACCGGCGGGGTTGTTGCCTTCAAGCTTGCCCAGGATGACGTTGCCACGCTCGGCGTTGTCGCGCGCGCCGATGCGCTGCAGTGCGACCAGCGGCGTGCGGCCTACTGCATCTTCAATCGTCGGATAGTTCATGCACCCTACTGTGCCATAATTTGGGTCTTCACGAATTCCCGCCCGGGTGGTGAAATTGGTAGACGCAGGGGACTCAAAATCCCCCGCCGCAAGGCGTGCCGGTTCGATTCCGGCCCCGGGCACCACAGATAAGGCCGGTAGCTTCCGCAAGCTTCCGGCCTTTTTCTTTTTCCCTAAGGGGAGAGGCTTCGGCCAGTGCCATAGCGTGCAGAGAAGTGTGACAGGTTGCTTAGCCGATAGGCCTTCGCTTACCGCGTGGGAAGCGCACAACAGCAAGTCCGCATGACCCTCCTTGGTGGCAAAATGAACCTATTGGATACCTCACACACCAAGATAGCCATGCACGCCACTGCCATCAAGCACCACATCTCTCCAGCGACTTCAGCATCGCCGGGCGGTCAGGTGCGCGTGTTTACCAAGGCGAGAATGGTGAAAAAGGTCATGTTGGCGCGCGCTCCTGTGCCCAAACTCTCCGAGCAGACTCGTCGCACATTCGAGTTCATCTCTGACCCGGCGAACGCGCACCTTTTCTCAAAGGATGCAGCGCGCAAGGCTTTCGCACACGTCAAAGTCTGATCGGGAGCGCTGTTGGCTACCAAGTTGACAGAAGCGATTCGCAATCAGTTGCGCGAATCGGGCCTGGATCCCACCAATTTTGCTGCTGAATTCGATCTCTGGAAATCCAGGGGCCCGAATGGAGAGTACAGCAGTTATCTTTTTGGCAAGGACGGCGCTTATGGCTCTCCCGAGGTCAACGGAGTTCCCAACACCCTTCGACACGTCCACCTCGTACCGCTGAAAGATGTGTCCACACTGACCCGGTGGGACAAAGACTGGAGGAGGCGGACACGCAAGCGCAGCGACCGCCACTTGGTCTATGTCAGTGACCCGTACTACGGCCATTTGTTGTTGTGGATTCTGGATGAGCCAGGATCGCACGAAATCGCCCTGATGAAGAGCCCCGACGCACGCCAACTGATGCTTCAGTTCGCCACCGTGGCCGACCATTTCATCCAGACGGGCGAGATCATCGCGTAACCTGCCTTGCCACGTTTTCCCGAGGTGGGACACCGTGGGCATTCGCTGGATCTTCGCTGCGCCGACATGGAGCACATGAAACTGCTCGAAGAGCCCGACAGCATCAAGCCATTTCGCAATGGCCTGCCCGCCGGAAAAGGCCGGACGCTTTCAAGAGCTACCGGCCTTTTTGTTGGGGGTTGCCCCATCACGCCACCGAAGCCACCAGCGCTTGGGCCAGACGGGCCTGCACGGACTGGCGCTCGGCTAAGCGCTGGCGCAGGTCGGCGCACAGGCGGCGCAGGGCGGTGACGCGGGTGACGATGCGGGATTGTTCGGCGAGGGGTGGGAGCGGAATAGTCAACCCCTCGACGTCACCAACTCTCAAATGCTTGACTGTTGACCCAATAGCCGAAGGGGCCGCCCGCTCAAGCAGATGCGGCTCAGTTAGTGCCAAGAGCAAATACTCTTTGTCAATGAATTCATGCATTGGTCTAACCAGCATCGTTCTTTGCCCCAAGCAATACTTAGCTCCGGGCGGAATGATGGCAGCTTCGCCCATTGGGGCCTCTCGCGTAAACATGATGTCACCAGGTTCTGGTGGACAGCGGCGCGACCAGAAATCGTAGGTTTCTTCGGTCACGTACCGCAAGTCATCCATGCGGAATCGACCGTCTCGGATGTTGCTGGTTCTGATGATCGGTATGCCTGCAGCAGCATAAGGTGCTGTCTTGTTGTGGCAATCGACAAGCAACCGGCAACAATCCAAAAGCCTCACGAACTGCCAACCCGATGGAATCGAGAAAGGGTTATCAGCGTCAGGTAAGTCTCGCAACTTCTTGATGGTCGCACGGCACTCAGAATCAGTTGAAGCCCGTGTCGCCAACCAAGTGGCGCGATCACGTCGCAATCTCACCAACAGCTGACTGGCGGGTTCATCCTGGGGGTCTTGGGGCACGAGCAGGCCGCGCACGGCCAGTTGCAGCAGGGTTTGCTCCAGGGCGTCGATGGCTTCGAGGCGGTCCAGCAACAGGTCAAAGTGCTGGGCCACGCGCTGCCAGTTGGCGGCCAGCTCTTCGGGCGTGGTGCTGGCGGTGAGCGTGCCCAGCAGGGTGCTGACCAGTTGGGCGTGTTGCGCGGCCTCCAGCTGGCCCTTGGCCTCCAGCGCATCGCACAGGCGCATGAGGGCTTCGACGCGGGTGACGATGCGGGATTGTTCGGCGAGGGGTGGGAGCGGGACCGGCAGAGCCAGCACCACCTCACGCGATACGTTTTTCATCGAACTGCTGGTGCCAGACGCATTCGCCGCGTAGTGCTCACGCGAGTAGTTCGCGTTGTTCACCATGTTGAGAAAGGCACGATTCATCTGGCTGGAAACCGACAACCGAATGATCTTGTCGCTCAACATGAGCTGTGGTTCCGCTACTCCGACCACCACCGAGCGCGCAACGAGTTCAGCAGTGTTCGCGCGAGACAAAAGGAAGTCGCCATCCTTGACCTCGTATTCAGGCTTGGGCGTCAGCTCCGAAGGAAGCTCCTTGTTAGCTGTCGGGTCAAAACTCCCCCAAGATACTGCGCTGACCTTCAAAACGCCCCAATGGCCGGGGCGACGGGGCGAGCCAATACACGTGGGGCTCCAGCCCGCTTCACTGGCGTTCACCACCGCTCCAAGTCGCACCCACTCCCACCCCACCGGCAACCCAAACGGCTTCTCCTCTTCCCCAATCTCCGCCAACGGCTTGTCCCGCTTGATCTTGCCTTCCGCAATCAGCCGATCCTTCTCCGCCCGAATCTTCTGCAGCAGCACACCCGCTGGTTCGTCGGCAGGGTCTTGCGGCACCAGCTTGCCCTGCACGGCCAGGGTCAGGATGAGTTCACGCAGGCGCGCCACGCCGCCGGGGGCGGTGGCCAGTAAATCTAAATTGGATAGCAGCATGCGCTTGCTCCTCAAGCGCCAGAGGCGTTTTTATTCAAAAACGGGGCCAGCTTCTGCTGCGCCAGCAGGCTGAGGGTCTGGGCCTGTTGCAGGCATTCGATCAGGGCTTGCTCGGTGACCAACTCGCCGTCGTAGTCGCTCAGGTTGCGCTGTTTGCGCAGGGCATCGAGCACGCGCACGGTGGCGGGGCTGACGCCCAAGGTGTGCACCAGGCAACCGATGGTGGTTTGGTGGTGACCGGGCTTGCTGGTGGAGGTGCGCCAGCCCTGGGCGTGCAAAGCGGCGTCGGCCACGGCGCGGATGGCGGTGTAGGCGCAGTCGAAGCGGGTCTCCATGCTGTTGTCGGTGCGCTGCGCGTCTTGCAGGCGGGTGCGCGCGGTGGCCAGCATTTTGTGCAGCAGGGCGGCAGAAAACGGCACTTGGTCGAGCTGGCCGATGCGGGCCAGGTTGGCGAGTTCTTCTTCAGGCATCGAGGGTTCCGATCAGCAAAATTCGGGGCTTGGCGAGCAGTTCTTGCACAAAGGGGTGGCCTTCTGCGCGTTTGGCGGCCCACTCGGCGGGGGTCATGACCTTGGGGTTGATGTCGCGCCCCAGCTGGGTTTGGGCGGCATAGGTGGCCTCCACCACCTGGGCAAAGCTGGCGTTGCCCACCACCAGCAGATCCACGTCGCTGCCTGCGTGGGCGCTGCCGCTGGCCATGGAGCCAAACACAAAGGCCAGCGCCACCTGCTCGCCCAGCGGCTGCAGGGCCTGGCGCAGCACGTCGGCGAGGCCGGTGGTTTTGCGGACGAGGGCTTGCAGCTCGGCAAAGATGGGGTGGCTTTGGTTGGCCTGGAACTGCACCTGGTTGCCCACGCGCTCGCTGGTGAGCAGGCCCACATGGCACAGCGCGTCCAGCTCTTTTTTGAGCGTGCCGGGGGCGGCCTGCGTCTGGCGCGCCAGCTCGCGCAGGTGCATTTTTTGGCCCGGTTGCATGAGCAACAGCGCCAACACCTTGCGCCGGTACTGGTTCGGGAACAGCAGTTCAGAAAGGGAAGATTTTGTTTTCAATTGAGAAACGAATGTTTTTTAATTGGAAACGTATTGTGGACCAAATCACTGCTTGGGCTGGTCACAGTTCGTGACCACATCGGTGATGAAGCTGGGGGGCGACGAAGGCCATGCTTTTGTCAAAGTCCGATGGCTTATTCATTGCGGCCCAGCGACTGCGCCAGGATGCCCTTGAGTTCGTCGCGCAGTGCCTGCGCTTCGGCTTGCAAGCGGGCGTAGTCGGCCAGCAGCACGTCGGGGTCGTGGCTGGTTTGTTCGCCGATGTGGGGATTCTTCTGGTCGAGGTTCCAGTTGGCGGCCCGGATGGTGTCGATGCTGACCTTCCAGGCGCGTTCGTTTTCCACGCGGGCGGCAAAGCCATCGTGCTCGCTGCCCCACCAAGCTTTCTCGGCGTCGAATTCTTCGATGCGGATGGGCTTGGTCTTGTTGTAGTTCTTCACGCCCGGTGGGTACGGGTGTTCGTAGTACCAGACCGATTGCGTCGCCTGGCCCTTGGTGAAGAACAGCAGGTTGGTCTTGATGCCGGTGTAGGGCGCAAACACGCCATTGGGCAGGCGCACGATGGTGTGCAGGTTGCACTCGGTCAGCAGTTGCTCTTTGATGCGGCTTTTGACGCCTTCGCCAAACAGGGT
Organism: Burkholderiales bacterium RIFCSPLOWO2_12_FULL_65_40; assembly: GCA_001770955.1. Taxonomy (GTDB): domain Bacteria; phylum Pseudomonadota; class Gammaproteobacteria; order Burkholderiales; family Burkholderiaceae_C; genus Simplicispira. Next base: position 32,897 of record MESL01000004.1, read on the forward strand.
GCCGTCGGGCAGCACCAGTGCGGCGCGGCCGTTGGTTTTGAGGATGTGCTTGATGAGCACCAAAAACAGGTCGGCCGTTTCTTTGGTGCGCACATCGGCGGGGTAGCCTTGTTCGATGCCCGGCTCTTCCACGCCGCCAAAGGGCGGGTTGGTGAGCACCACGTCCACGCGGTCGGCCTGGGTGTAATCGCGCAGGGGGCGCACCAGGGTGTTGTCGTGGCGGATGTTGCTGGGCACTTCGATGCCGTGCAGCAGCAGGTTCGTCACACACAGCATGTGCGGCATCTGCTTTTTCTCGACGCCGCGAATGCTGTTTTGCAGCACGGCCTCTTGCTCTGCGTTGTGCACCTGCTTGCGCAGGTGCTCAATGGCGCAGACGAGGAAGCCGCCGGTGCCGGTGGCGGGGTCGAGCACCACCTCGCCCAGTTGCGGGTTGACCATGTCCACCATGAACTGGGT
>MESL01000005.1 GCA_001770955.1 Burkholderiales bacterium RIFCSPLOWO2_12_FULL_65_40
TGACCTTCGACCGGCTCTCGAGCGTGTTCATCAGCAACACCAACCACGAAGAGCAGCAACCGGCGCACCTGACGCTCAAGGACGCCAGCGTGCCGGTGCGCATCAACCTGGCCCAATACGCAGGCCCCGAGGCGCGCTACTGCCCGGCCGGGGTGTACGAGTTCGTGCCTGACGAAGCACAAGGGGGCAATGCCCAGCGCCTGCAGATCAATGCGCAGAACTGCGTGCACTGCAAGACGTGCGACATCAAGGACCCGACGCAGAACATCGTGTGGGTGACGCCCGAGGGGGGCGGGGGTCCCAATTACACGGCCATGTGAGGCCGGTCAGCCCCAATGTGGGATGGCTGTGACGGGCATTTGCCCGTCACAGCAGGTGAAATGCTATTGAAATAATAGCTGCTTGCGCTTATCCATCAAGCGCTGGAGGCCAAAAAACCTTGAAATATAGCCGCCCGTTGGGGGCGGCCAGAGAACCGTCAGACCTGTTCCAGCGCCTGCGCCAGATCGGCCTGCAGGTCGGCGGCGTGCTCGATGCCGACCGACAGGCGCACCATGTTCTCGCTCACGCCGGCCTTGGCCAGTTCTTCGGGGTTGAGCTGGCGGTGCGTGGTGGACGCCGGGTGTGTGGCCAGCGACTTGGCGTCGCCAATGTTCACCAGGCGGGTGAACAGCTGCAGCGCATCCAGGAAGCGAGCCCCTGCGGCGCGCGGGTCGGTGTCGCTGGCCTTGAGGCCAAATGACAGGATGCCCGAGGCGCGGCCTGCCATCTGGCGTTGTGCCAGCGCATGGTCGGCATGGTCAGGTAGGCCCGCATAACGCACCCATTCCACCTTGGGGTGGCTTTGCAGGTACTTGGCCAGCGCCAGGGTGTTGTCGCAGATGCGGTCCATGCGCAGCGGCAGCGTTTCGATGCCCTGCAGCGTCAGCCAGGCGTTGAACGGCGAGAGCGCCGCGCCCATGTTGCGCAGCGGCACCACGCGCGCACGGCCGATGAAGGCGGCAGCGCCCAGGGCTTCGGTGTACACCACGCCGTGGTAGCTTACGTCGGGCTCGTTCAGGCGCTTGAAACGCTCCTTGTGCTGGCCCCAGGGGAACTTGCCGCTGTCCACGATGATGCCGCCGATGCTGTTGCCGTGGCCGTTCATGTACTTGGTGAGCGCGTGCACCACGATGTCGGCGCCGTGCTCGATCGGGCGGCATAGGTAGGGGCTGGGCACGGTGTTGTCCACGATGAGCGGCACGCCGTGGTCGTGTGCCACCTTGGCCAGCGCAGCGATGTCGGTCACGTTGCCCAGCGGGTTGCCGATGGACTCGCAGAACACGGCCTTGGTGCGCGCGTCGATCAGCGGGGCAAAGCTGGCCGGGTCGCGCGGATCGGCAAAGCGCACCTCGATGCCCTGCTGCGGGAAGGTGTGGGCGAACAGGTTGTAGGTGCCGCCATAGAGCGTGCTGGCCGAGACGATGTTGTCACCTGTCTCGGCGATGGTCTGGATGGCCGCCGTGATGGCCGCCATGCCCGAGGCCAGGGCCAGTGCGGCCACGCCGCCTTCAAGGGCTGCGACGCGCTTTTCCAGCACGTCGGTGGTCGGGTTCATGATGCGCGTGTAGATGTTGCCTGCGACCTTCAGGTCGAACAGGTCAGCGCCGTGCTGGGCGTTGTCGAACGCGTAGGCCACTGTCTGGTACAGCGGCACAGCGGCGGACTTGGTGGTGGGGTCGGGCGTGTAGCCGCCATGGACGGCCAGGGTTTCGATATGCATGGGTGAGTGTCCCTCTATGTAAAAGTGCGCCAAGAGCCCGCTTTGGCGCGGGTCCGTCCGGCATTGTGCATGGCGCGGGGGGTTACCGGTTCAAATCGTTTGTCATGTGCTTATGGCTGCGACAGGTCAGCGCTGCGTGGGCGCCGGCGGGTCATCCATGGCAACGGCGGCGGGCTGGCGACGCCGACGCCAGGCTTTCTCGATTTCCACCGCCACATACACCACGAGTGCGGCACCCAGGCAGATGGCCAGGTCGGCCAGGCCCAGGGGCTCGGTCTTGAAGATGGGATTGAGCCAGGGCACGTAAATCGTGGCCATCTGCAGGATGAAGGTCAGCAACACGGCAAACAGCAGTGGTTTGTTGCTGCCCAGGCCCAGGCGCCAGATGGGTTCGTTCTCGGAACGAATGGCCACCACGTGGGCCATCTGTGCCAGGGTGAGGACGGTGAACACCATGGTTTGCCAGTGGGCATTGCCCGTGGAGATGGCCCAGGCCTGCACCGCCAGGCACAGCCCGCCAATCAACAGCCCGATGAACAGGATGTGCTGCCACATGCCGCCCGCAAACATGCTTTCGGTGGGTGCACGGGGTGGGCGCTGCATGATGCCGCGCTCGGCAGGCTCGGCCGCCAGCGCCAGGCCGGGCAGGCCGTCGGTCACCAGGTTGACCCACAGGATGTGGATAGGCAGCAGCGGAATGGGCAGCAGCAGAAGCGGGGCCAGGAAGATCGTCCAGATCTCGCCCGAATTGCTGGTCATGGTGTAGCGCACGAACTTGCGGATGTTGTCGTAGATGCGCCGCCCCTCCTTGACCGCTGCCACGATGGTCGCGAAGTTATCGTCCAGCAGCACCAGGCTGCTGGCCTCGCGCGCCACGTCGGTGCCGCCTTTGCCCATGGCCACGCCGATGTCGGCGCGCTTCAACGCGGGGGCGTCATTCACGCCGTCCCCGGTCATGGCCACAAAGTGGCCTTGCGCCTGCAACGCTTCGACGATGCGGATTTTCTGGGCCGGATCGACACGCGCATAGATTCGCACGGCTTCCACCCGCTGGTTCAAAGTGGCGGTGTCCAGCTCCGTCAGGTCGGTGCCCGTGAGCACCGGGGCATCGTCGGAATCCACGATGCCCAGCCGGTGGGCGATGGCACGCGCCGTGGCCGGGTGGTCACCGGTGATCATCACGGGGGTGATGCCGGCGGTGATGCAGTCGCGCACGGCGGCCATGGCTTCGGGGCGGGGCGGGTCGATGAGGGCGATCAGGCCCAGCAGTTCGAGCTGGCTTTCGACCTCATTGATCGCATTGGTGTCGGGCAGGCGTGCATGGCTGCGCCGGGCCAGGGCCAGCACGCGCAGGCCCTGTGCCGCAAGCTGGTTGGCGGTGGCCAGAACGGCGGTGCTGTCCAGCGAAGTGCCGCCCTCGGGCGTCCACTGTACCGAGCAGCATGGCAGCACCGATTCGGGCGCGCCTTTGGTGTAGGCCACAAAGCCGGCGCCTTCCTTGTGGAAGGTGGTCATGCGCTTGCGGTCGGAGTCAAAGGGCTGCTCCTGCACGCGCGGGCTGGCGGCGTCCAGCGCCGTTTTGTCCAGACCGCCCGCATGGGCTGCCAGGACCAGAGCCGTCTCGGTGGGGTCGCCTTGCCAGGCGTCATGCGCGCGGCCATGGCCGTCAGGGGCATGGCGGCTGGCGTCATTGCACAGGGCCGCCGCGCGCAGGGCCTCGCGGTGCACCGGGCTGGGCAGCGGATCGCCCGGTATCCAGCGTTCTGCCTGGGCCACCACCAGTTCGGCGTGCATGCGGTTCTGGGTGAGTGTGCCGGTCTTGTCGGAACAGATGGTGGTGACCGAACCCAGCGTTTCGACCGATGGCAGGCGCCGCACCAATGCCTTGATCGCCACCATGCGCCGCGCGCCCAGGGCCAGCAGGACCGTGACCACAGCGGGCAGCGCCTCGGGAATGGCGGCCACGGCCAGGCTGATGGCGGTCAAGGCCATGAGCAATGGCGTCTCACCCCGCAGCACTCCCACCACAAAAATCACGAGGCAGATGCCCAGCACGGCCAGCGCCAGTCGCTTGCCGAAGGCCGCCAGGCGGCGCTGCAGCGGAGTGGTGCGGTCGTCGGTGTCCAGCAGTTTGGCCACTTTGCCCAGTTCGGTGCGCATGCCCGTTGCCACCACGAGACCGCGAGCACGCCCGTGTGTGGCGGTGGTGCCCTTGAAGGCCATGTTGATGCGGTCTCCCAGCGCGCTGGTTTCCTGGTCGGCCAGGGTGTCGGTCTGTTTGGCCACGGTGACCGATTCGCCCGTGAGTGCCGATTCGTCCACCTGCAGCTGGGCGATCTCGATCAGGCGCAGGTCGGCCGGTATCTGGTTGCCGGCTTCCAGCAGCACGATGTCGCCCGGCACCAGAATGCTGGCCGCAACGACCTGTACCTGACCATCGCGCAGAACGGTCGCGTGGGCAGCGGCCAGCTGGCGCAGCGCCGCCATGGCCTGGTCGGCCCTCCACGCCTGCACGAAGCCGATGACGGCGTTGAGCACCACGATGATCAGGATGACGATCGTGTCGGTCAGCTCGCCCACCAGTCCCGCGATCACCGCCGCGCCCAGCAGCACCAGCACCATGAAGTCCTTGAACTGGTCTGCGAGCAGGCCCGGCCAGCCCCGGCCCTGGGTACTGGTCAGTTCGTTGGCGCCGTGCTGTGCGGCTCGGCGCTCTGCTTCGCCGGCGGGCAAGCCTGTCGCGGGATCGACGGCGTGCTCGCGGGCCAGGTCGTCTACATCGCGCAGGTGTGCGTTGCCCGATGGCCGGGGCGTGGGGGAGGGGGGTGAAAGTTCAGGCGCCATGCAGGAAGACCACGTAGGTGTTGAGGAGGTAGACCATCGCCAGGCCCACGCTGACCGATCCCACCGCGCGCAGTACCCTGTCGCGGGGGCGGAAGAAGAGGCCGACAACGGCCAGCCCGGTCATCACGATGGCCGAACTGGCGGTCACGGCATGCACGAGCGAGACATCGGCCAGCAGGACGCCGGGGCGGTAGAAAAGATCGTCCACGGCCACAATGGTCACATTGAACAGGTTGCTGCCCAGCAGGTTGCCGATGGCCATGTCCAGAGCGCCCAGCCGCAGGGCCGACAGCGTGACCGCCAGTTCGGGCAACGTGGTGGCCATGGCCACAAACAGGCTGCCCACAAAACTGCGGTTCCAGCCCATGGCCGTGGCCAGGTCCACCGCGGCGAAAGGGAGCCACAGGCCCGCACCCACCACCACCGACGCGGCCAGAGCAAAACGCATGATGGCCTGGCGCAGCCCCGGTTTCTGTGCTGCCGAAGAGTCGGACGACGCAACCTCCGGCGGCGGGTGGGCGCGTTCATAGACGAATACGGTCCGCATTGCGATCATGTACAGCACCAGCATGAACGGTGTCATCAGCCCGACGCCCCAGGCCGAAGCCTGCGGCGACGCCGAGGCGCTCGACGCCGGGGTCAGATGTGCGATGAGCAGACCGATCAGCAGAAAACCCAGCAGCACCACGCCAAAGGCGGCGGCAAGCACATGGCCGCGGCTGGCACGGCTCCACACGGGTTCATGGCGGTAGATCAGGTCGATCAGCACCAGGAAGGCCAGGTTCAAGACGCAACTGCCCAGTGCGTTGCCCACTGCGAGGTTGGGCGCCTGGGCAATGGTCACGCTGGTGATGCCCGTGGCCAGTTCAGGTAGCGATGTGACGCTGGCTACCAGCGTCAGTCCGATCCAGCTGCCGGACAGCCCGGTGTGTTGTGCAATGGCGTCCCCATAGCGGGAAAGCTGGGAGCCGGCCGCGCCGATGAGCGCTGCGCAGGCGAGAAACTGGATCCAGGCCCAGGCGGGGGTACTCATGCCGCCATCATGCCTTGCTGGAGCACGGCTGGGGATGGCGCTGTTGTCGGAGCTGGCACCGGCATGGGGTTCAGGCTTCCAGCGAACCTGTGCGCAGGGCTCAGGCGGTACCCCGGGGTCGGGTGGTATAGAAAGTGACGGGAAATTCAGGGGCCTGGTTCAGCACCTGGCGCTTGATCTTTCCGACGACATGCATCTCGCAGGGCTTGCAGTCAAAGCGCAGCGTGAGCCGCTCCTTGCCGTTGATGAGCTGCAGCGGCTCGGCCCGGATGGTGCCTTGCACGCCCGTCACGCCCTTGGCCTGCTTGGGGCACAGGCTCATGGAGTAGCGCACGCAGTGCTTGGTGATCATGAGGCTGACCTCGCCTTCCTCCTCGTGGCTCTCGTAGGCAGCGTCGATCACCTTCACGCCGTGGCGCGCGTAGAAGTCGCGCGCCTTGTGGTTGAACACATTGGCGAGGTAGCTCAGCGTGTCTTCGGGGTAGGGCACGGGCGGCTCGACGGGTGTGGCGCGCGGCAGTCGTGCGAGGCCGGCGGCACGCGCCGCTTTGAGAGCGGCCAGGGCATCACGGCGCAGCGCGTTGAGGCTGGAGGCGGGCACGAACCAGGGCTGCGAGAGCTGCAGCGCGATGTCGTGCACGGCAAAGATGCTGGTGCCGAAGCGCCCGAGCTGCTCGCGCAGGCTGGCCTCGGCCTTGGCCGTGTCCTGCGCAGCCTCGTGGGGCAGGGCGGCCTGGGCCGTGCCGGTGAAACCGTCTTCGTCGGTCAGCGTGAGCGCGAAGCCGTCATCCGTCTCGGCGAACTGCGCCCACAGGCCAATGCGCCGGTCGCTGGACTTCTTCTCCAGCGTGCGCACCCAGTCCATGTCGCGGTTGCGGTTGACCTCGGTGCCCTTGCGCAGGTCCTTGAAACCCTCCATCGGGTCTTTCGGAAACACTCGCCATTGCCGGCCGCCGCGTGGCGACACGGGCTCGGCGCGGTTGATCTGCAGGCCCACCAGTTCCTTGTGCAGGTCGTAGTAGCACAGGCCGTCGCCGTTGTGCAGCACGGTGGCAGGGTCGCTCACTTCCAGCTCGACGAAGTTGGGCCCCAGCTTGGTCACCCAGCCGATGGCCTGGCCCGGGTTCTTGGGCGTGTCGAAGGCGCCGATGTCTTCCTTGCGGCCGTTGACGAAGTAGTCGGTGAACTCGCGGTTGAAGTTCTGCAGCGGGTCAGGCGCGAAGGTGAAGGTGGTGCGGCCGCTCGATGCGCGCGCCAGCGGGTCGCCCGAGGCCTCGCGCTCGTCCAGAATTTCGTCGAGCAGCTTGCGGTAGTGGGCGGTGATGTTCTTCACGTAGCCCATGTCCTTGTAGCGACCCTCGATTTTGAAGCTGCGCACGCCTGCGTCGATGAGGGCGCGCAGGTTGTCGCTCTGGTTGTTGTCTTTCATCGAGAGCACATGCTTGTCGTGCGCAACGATGCGGCCCTGCGCGTCGGTCACCTGGTAGGGCAGGCGGCAGGCCTGGCTGCAGTCCCCCCGGTTGGCGCTGCGGCCGGTCTGGGCGTGGCTGATGTAGCACTGGCCGCTGTAGGCCACGCACAGCGCACCGTGGATGAAAAACTCGATGGCGCAGCGCTGGGGGTCGGTGGCGGCGCGCACGGCAGCGATCTGCGGCACGGTGAGTTCGCGCGCCAGCACGATCTGCGACAGACCGGCGTCCTGCAGGAAGCGCGCCTTTTCTGGCGTGCGGATGTCGGTCTGGGTGCTGGCATGCAGCTGGATGGGCGGCAAGTCGATTTCCAGCAGGCCCATGTCCTGGATGATGAGCGCATCGGCTCCGGCGTTGTAGACCTGCCAGGCCATCTGGCGCGCACCCTCCAGTTCGTCGTCGCGCAGGATGGTGTTGAGCGTGATGAACACGCGGCTGTGGAAGCGGTGGGCGTGGGAGATCAGGCGTTCCAGTTCGCGGATGTCGTTGCCCGCCCCGGCACGTGCGCCGAAGGCCGGGCCGCCGATATAGACGGCGTCGGCGCCATGGTTCACAGCTTCGATACCGATGCCGGCATCGCGGGCGGGTGAGAGCAGTTCGATCTGGTGGGGCAGCAGGGACATGGGGCGTGATTATCCGGGGAAGCACCAGAAAGCGTGGGGTTGTTCCAGAAGAGTAGGGGGTATTTGCTACAATTACGATAGCGTTTTCGGTGAACAGAAGTGCACCCCGCAACCGATTCAGAGACAGTACACCTACGGCAGACCATGGACAGCGCAGCTTGTTTTCGCATGCCACTCTTCAAACCCGGCACCGTGGTCCGCCTGGGGCATAGCCAGGCCACCGTCAGCCATATCATTCTGCGGCGCAGCGTGCTGCTGGTGCACCTGGTGGGCTACGATGCCCCGGTGAACGCCGATGCCCTCACCGTGGAGCCCACCGTATTCATGCTCGGACGCCGACTCTGACCATCGTTGAAGGTTCTATGCAGTGCCCAGGCTGGCCATGGCCTCGCCCAGGCGAATGGGCCGGGCCGGCGCCCATGCAGGATTGAACTGCAGCGGCCCTTGCGGGAACAGCATCACCACGGTCGAGCCGAGCAGGAAACGGCCCATCTCGTCGCCCTGTTTCAGCACGATCTGTTGGTCCGCGTAATCCCATTGGCGTGGCACGCCGGGGCGCGGTGGGTTCACGAGGCCGTGCCACACCGTGGCCATGCTGCCCACGATGGTGGCGCCCACCAGCACCAGCACGAACGGCCCCCGGGGGCCGTCGAACACGCAGACGACGCGCTCGTTGCGTGCGAACAGCCCGGGCACGCCGCGCGCGGTGGTCGGGTTCACCGAGAACAGATCGCCGGGTACATGCACCATGCTGCGTAGCCGCCCCTCGCAGGGCATATGGATGCGGTGGTAGTCGCGCGGACTCAGGTAGAGCGTGGCAAAGTGGCCCCCCTGGAATTCGGCTGCAAGCTGCGCGTTGCCGCCCACCAGCGCCGTGGTGGTGTAGTGGTGCCCTTTGGCCTGGAAGATCTGGTCGCCTTGCACCGGACCGAACTGGCTGATGGCACCATCAACCGGGCAGATCAGATCGGCTGCCGCCAGCGGTCGCGCGCCGGGCTTGAGCGGCCGGGTGAAGAAATCGTTGAAACTGGCATAGCTGGCCGGGTCCGGATTGGCGGCCTCTGACATGTCCACGCCGTAGCGCGACACGAAGCGGCGGATGAGTGCGGTGGTCAGTGCGCCGGCGCGTGCCGATGCGATACGCCCCGCGGCGACGGTCAGGGCCCGTTGGGGCATCAGGTACTGCGGCAGTACGGCAAGGCGATCAGACACGGCAGGCGGGTGGGGAAGTGGCCAAGCGCGCCATTCTATCGGCGTGGCCGGTGGATGGCAGGGGCAATCGACAGCGGGCACAATGCGACCTCGTCAGGCTTGTCGGCGTGCTGCGCTGCGGCCGGGCGTGCATGTGTTGTCTCCGGCAGGTTCTGCCTTTGTCGAATGCCCTTCTCTCCCCCTGAATCCGACCCGCCGCGCGCCCAGCGGGCGGCCTGGCTGCGCAGTTACTGGCCCGCGCCCGTGGGCATCAGCGGCCGCGAACGGCTGCGCGTGGCGCTCGGGGTGGCCCTGGGCGTCCTGCTGGCGGCGTTGCTGGCACGCTGGTGGATCCATGCCGCTCCTGGGGCGCACTGGATGGTGGCGTCGCTTGGCGCCAGTGCGGTGCTGGTGTTCGCCATGCCCTCCAGCCCTCTGGCACAGCCTTGGCCGGTGCTTGGGGGCAACACTGTGTCGGTGCTGGTGGGTCTGGCCTGCGCTACCTTCGTGCCAGAGCCCGCTGTGGCTGCCGCGCTGGCTGTCTCGGCAGCCGTGCTGGTGATGGTGCCGCTGCGCTGTCTGCATCCTCCCGGTGCGGCGATGGCACTTTTTGTGGTGCTCAACCCCGGGGAAGACGCGCATCTGCTGGTGTTCCCGGTACTGCTCAACGTGCTGGTGCTTCTGCTCGTGGGCATTGCTTACAACAATGCCACCGGGCGCAGCTATCCGCATCCCCAGCGCCTGCAGCGGGATGACCGGACGACGGGGAAGGGCCAGTTCACCACGGCGGATCTGGATGCGGCGCTGGCGCATTACAACCAGGTGCTGGACATCAGCCGAGCCGATCTGGCGGGCTTGCTGCACATGGCTGGACGGGCGGCTTTCCAGCGCACGCTGGGCGAATTGTGCTGCGCCGACATCATGTCGCGGCCGCCCATGGCGGTGGAGCCCGGTGTGACCCTGAAGGAAGCCTGGGCCATGATGCGGCGTGAGCAGATCAAGGCCCTGCCGGTGGTGGATGCCCAGGGCATGGTGCTGGGCATCGTCACGGTGGCCGACTTCATGCGCCTGGCCAACCTCGAACTGCACGAGGGCCTGGGGCAGCGCCTGCGCCAATTGGTCAAAGGGCGCACGGGCCAGCCATCCCGGGTGGAAGACATCATGATCCGGCAGGTGCAGGTGGCCCACGCGCAGCAGCATGTGATGGAGCTGGTTCCCCTTTTTTCCCGGGGTGGGCACCACCATATTCCCATCGTGGACGCGCACGGCCGTCTGGCGGGTGTCATCACGCAGTCGGACCTGGTGCGCGCACTGGCCACCGCCTTGCCGGTGCCCGAAGGGGAGGGTGCTTGCGCCTCGTAGGCAGACAAGCCACATCGCGGTACAATCGACAGGCTCATGCACAGCGCCTTGCCTGTCCATTGAAGCCGTCTCTCCCGGCATTCTTTCTGAACTGCGCCCCGGGTGCAGCGAACCCCACAGCACGCAAAGCACACTGCGCCTGCTCTACCAGACAGGCGTTACCGCCTGTGGGGACAACGCAATTTCGCAGGCGCCGTACACAGATTGAATCGTTTTTTAGAGATTGAACATGGCCAAAGAAGAACTCATTGAAATGCAGGGCAGCGTCACCGAAGTGCTGCCCGACTCGCGCTTTCGCGTCACGCTGGACAACGGTCACCAACTGATTGCCTACACCGGCGGCAAGATGCGCAAGCACCACATCCGCATCCTCGCGGGCGACAAGGTGTCCCTGGAGTTGTCTCCCTACGACCTGACCAAGGGTCGCATTACCTTCCGCCATCTGGCCGGTCGCGGCCCCGGGCCAGGCCAGTCGGCTTCCCGCTGAGGCCCCCCCGATCCAGGGGACTCGCCTGAAAAGCAAATATTCATGCCCGGCCTCCTGAAATTGGGGTGTTTGTCGGGTTAGAATGCTAGCTGTCGGAGCGTAGCGCAGCCTGGTAGCGCATCTGCTTTGGGAGCAGAGGGTCGCGAGTTCGAATCCCGCCGCTCCGACCATTGTTTGAAGGACTTGCAGTCTGGTACTGCAAGTCCTTTTTGCTTTCCGAGCCTCTGGTGTCAGTCTGCAACTCGCACCCGCGATGGCATCATGGCGTTTTGTCTTCTGACGTCTGATCCGAGTGAAAAACGCCCTAGCTCCCCGATTTCTGACCATGGCGCCGGCGCGTTTTGACGCCGTGGACGCCCTGCGCGGCAGTGCCATGGTCTGGATGACGATCTTCCATTTCTGCTTCGATCTGAGCCATTTTGGCTATTGGGTGCAGGACTTTCGCAACGATCCGGTCTGGATCGGGCAGCGGACTGTGATCGTCAGCCTGTTCCTGTTTTGTGCCGGTCTGGGTCAGGCGATTGCGGTCCATCAGGGGCAGGGCTGGGACAGGTTTGGCCGACGCTGGTTGCAGATTGCTGCATGTGCCCTGCTGGTGAGTGCGGGGTCTTTCGCCATGTTTCCGCGCAGCTTCATCTATTTCGGGGTGCTGCACGCCATGGCGGTCATGTTGCCACTGGCCCGGGTCACCTACGGCTGGGGGCGATGGTTGTGGCTGGCCGGGGGGCTGGCCCTGGCCATGCCCTGGCTGGCGCAATGGGCCTTGTCGGGACCGCTGACGGATTGGGCTGTGCACTTCAATGCCCGCTCCCTCAACTGGCTGGGACTGGTGTCACGCAAACCCTATACCGAAGACTATGTGCCGTTGCTGCCGTGGCTGGGCGTGATGTGGTGGGGGCTGGCCAGCGGGCGCTGGTGGCTGGAGCGTACGCCGCATGGCTCGCCGGCAGGGCTGCCGCCAGTGGTGAGTTGGCTGGCTCCCCTGGGGCGCTGGAGCCTGAGCTACTACATGCTCCACCAGCCGGTGCTGATCGGTTCTTTGTTGCTGTGGGGTTGGTGGCGCGGGATAGCGGGTTGAGCCCAGGGTGGCTGGCACCCATGAAAAACGCGGCCGAGGCCGCGTTTTCTAGGAGGGGAAAGGCCGTCGCGGCTTACTCGACCTTGGCCTTGGCACGCAGTTCGTCCTGGAACTTCGTGACTTTCATTTGCTGCAGTTGCTGGGAGATCTGGGGCTTGACTTCGTCGAGCTTGGGCAACTGGGCTTCGCGCACGTCGTCCAGGCGGATGATGTGCCAGCCAAACTGGCTCTTCACCGGCTCCTGGGTCATCTTGCCCTTTTCGAGCTTGACCATGGCTTCGGTGAATTCGGAGACATAGCTGCTGGGGGTGGCCCAGTCCAGATCGCCGCCCTTGGCGCCGGATCCGGGGTCCTTGGACTGCTTCTTGGCGATTTCTTCGAACTTGCCACCCTTCTTCAGCGAAGCGATGATGGCCTTGGCCTCTTCTTCCTTCTCGACCAGGATGTGGCTGGCCTTGAATTCCTTGCCGCTGTTGGCGGCCACGAACTTGTCGTATTCGGCCTTGATCTCGGCGTCGGTGACGGGATCCTTCTTTTGCTGGTTCAGGAAGAGTTCGCGGATCAGAATGGTCTGGCGGGCCAGTTCCATTTGGGCCTTGTAGTCGGGCGAAGCTTCCAGGCCGCGCTTTTGGGCTTCCTGCATGAAGATTTCACGGGCGATGACTTCTTCCTTGATCTGGCCTTCCATTTCGGGCGTGACCGGACGGCCCGAGCGCTCCACCTGCTGCTTGAGCGCTTCAGCGCGCTCCTTGGGGATGGCCTTGCCGTTGACGATGGCGAGGTTCTGGGCAGACACGGGCAGGGCAACGGTGCCCAGCAAGGCGGCGGCCACGAGGCCGGACAAGAGCTGTTTCTTCATTCGAAATCCAAAAAAAGAGGATGGTTTGCTGGCAGATGGCCGACAAACCGGGGGCTTGAATCAGGCCGGGTCAGAGAATTTCAATGGCAAGGGCGTGTGCGCCCCGGTCAATGAATTCTTGCAGTGCATCATACACAAGGCGGTGCTGGCGAACGCGGGGCAAACCGGTAAACAAAGGTGACGCGATGCGCACCCGGAAATGGGTGCCAAACCCGGTTCCATTGGCTCCCGGGTGGCCCTCATGCTGCCAGCTTTCGTCCAGCACTTCCAGTGTGGTGGGTTGGAGCTTTGCCCGCAGGCGCAGTTCCATGTTCGGGGCGGTGATGGCGTCGGTGTTCATGCCAGGGGGTCCTTTGCTTCGTCGGTGTCCTTGATATAGCGGCTAAGGTATAGCGCCTGCGCCACCACAAACAAGAGCATCAGCCCCAGGCCGCCAAACAGCTTGAAATTGACCCAGGTGTCGGTATCGAAATGGTAGGCCACCCAGAGGTTGAGCACGCCCATGACCGTGAAAAAGCCGGTCCAGCTCCAGTTCATGGCGCGCCAGGCAGCGTCGGGCAGCTCCATCTGGGCGCCCATCAGGCTCTTGATGAGGTTTTTGCGAAAGAACAACTGTCCTATCAGCAGTGAGCCCCCCATCAGCCAGTACAGGACGGTGGGCTTCCACTTGATGAAGGTGTCGTTCTGCGCCAGCAGGGTGGCGCCACCAAACAGCACGATCACCCCTAAACTGAGCCACTGCATGGGCTCGACCTTGCCATGTTTGACACGCAGGTAGCCGATCTGTGCGATCGTGGCCACGATGGCGACGCCCGTGGCCACATAGATGCCCCACACCTTGAAGGCCACAAAGAACAGGATGATGGGAAAGAAGTCGATCAGCAGTTTCATGGCGTAGCGGGGGGAACCTGTGCAGGGGCCTCGGGGGCAAAGTCCAGGGATGCGGAATTCATGCAATAGCGCAGGCCCGTGGGGGTCGGGCCATCTTCGAACACATGGCCCAGGTGCGACCCGCATTGTGCACAAACTGTTTCGGTGCGCAGCATGCCATGGCTGCGGTCGGTGATTTCCCGGATGGCGCCAGGGACCGCCTGCGCAAAGCTGGGCCAGCCGCAACCGGCGTCAAACTTGGTGGCCGAGTCGAACAGCTTGTTGCCGCAGCAGATGCAGTGGTAGCTGCCGTCCGCCCAGTGGGCCTCGTATTTGCCCGTGAACGGGCGTTCGGTGGCTGCGTGGCGCGTGACCTGGAAGGCGCCAGGTTCGGCGCCTTTCTCGCGCAGCAAGGCCTGCCACTGCGCGTCGGTTTTCTGGAGGGGGTAGTTCATGAAGAGCAGCTGATGGAGATGTGCCGGGCCCAGTCCGGCGGAAAGCCCGCATGGGCCTCGAAGCCGGGGTGCTCGTCGAATGGGCGCTCCAGCAAGAGTTGGAGTGCATGCACTTCGGAATAATTCCCTTCTTGGGCTGCACGGATGGCCTGCTCACCTAGGTGGTTGCGCAGCACGTAGCGGGGATTGATTTTTAGCATAAAATTGGCCTCTTGCGCCCTGCCAGTAAGCGCTGATAGCTCTTGAAATGAGAGCAACCAGCGGTCCCAACCGGCCCGATCGGCAAACAGGTCGCGCACCGGCTCGAAATCGCCAGAAGCCACCGCGTGCGTCAGGCGCCGCCAGAAGATGGGATAGTCCACCGCGTTGTCTGCCATCAGGTGCAGGAGGCCGTCGATCAGGGTGTCATCGCCATCGTGCGCCGTGGTCAGCCCCAGTTTTGCGCGCATGCGGGCCATGAATTCGGCGGGGAAGAGCGCCTTGAACGATTCCAGGGCGGCCATGGCGATGGCCGGGTCGCCAATCAGTGGCTGCAGTGCCTGGCCCAGACGGTACAGGTTCCAGTACACCACCGGGGGCTGCTGCTTGAAGGCGTAGCGGCCCTGGTGGTCGCTGTGGTTGCAGATGTGATCGGGGTCGAAGGCGTCGAGGAACTGGAAAGGCCCGTAGTCAATGGTCAGCCCCAGGATGCTCATGTTGTCGGTGTTGAGCACGCCATGGCAAAACCCCACGGCCTGCCATTGCGCCACCAGGGCGGCGGTGCGCTCGCTCACGGCCTGCAGCAGCGCCGCGTAGCGGTTGCCGTCGAAGCCCGCGCCTTCGAGGCATTCGGGATAGTGGCGTTCGATCACGTAGTCGGCCAGCTGGCGCAGTTCGTCCAGTTGCCCGCGCGCCGCGAAATGCTCGAAATGCCCGAAGCGGATGAAGCTCGGCGCCACGCGCGTGACCACGGCGGCGGTTTCGATGGACTCGCGGCGCACCGGCTCGGGCGAGCCCGTGATGCACAAGGCCCGCGTGGTGGGGATGCCCAGGGCGTGCATGGCTTCGCTGCACAGAAACTCGCGGATGCTCGAACGCAACACGGCGCGGCCGTCGCCCATGCGTGAATACGGCGTCAGTCCGCTGCCCTTGAGCTGCAGCTCCATCGGGCCTTGCGGCGTTTGCAGTTCCCCCAGCAGGAGGGCCCGGCCATCGCCCAATTGCCCTGCCCACACACCAAATTGGTGCCCGCTGTAAACGCTGGCCAGCGGTTCGCTGCCGGGCAGCACGGTGTTGCCGCTGAAAGCGTGCAGGGCGGTGTCAGACGCCAGCCAGTCGGCGTCCAGGCCGAGTTCACGGGCCAGACTGGCGCTGGTGCCCACCCAGTAGGGCGCAGGCAGGGGCAGAGGCTCCTGGCGCGTGTAAAACGCCGGGCCCAGTGCGGCAAAGCTGTTGTTCCAGGTCAGGCCGCCAGTGTCTTGGCCGCCGCGGTTGGCAGGCAGATTCATGTGGCCATTGTCCTGCAGACCCCAAGGCACGTGCGCTGCAGGGCTATCCCGTCAACGGCAGAGTCGCCAGGGGGTGGGGCGCCGCCGGGGCGGGGGCCAGCAGGTGCGCGCGGTACTGGCCTGGCGGCATGCCGAACCAGCGCCGACAGGCGCGGAAAAGGTTGCTCTGGTCTGCAAAGCCGAGCAGGTCGGCGACCTCGACCAGGCTGCGGCGCGTGTCGCTCAGATACTGTTGCGCCAGTTCGCGGCGGGTGTCGTCCAGCAATTGCTGGTAGCTCACGGATTCGGCCTGCAGGCGCCGTTGCAGCGTGCGGTCCGTCAGGTTCAGGTGCGCTGCAACGTCCTCGCGACGGGGTTCGCCCCGGTGCAGGAGGCGCGCGATGGCGGTGCGCACCTTGCTGCTGACCTGCGACGGGCCCAGTTGACCCAGCTCGGTTTCCACCAGCTTTTCGTGCAGCGCCCACAGGCTGGGGTTGTGGGTAGGAATGGGTTGCAGCAGGTCGGCCTCGGCCATCAGAAAACGGTTGGCCGGCTGGCCAAAGCGCGGCAGCAAACCAAAGGCTGCGCGGTAGCGCGCATCGTTGGTCGGTGGCGGCGTGACCAGATCGACTGCCAGAGGTTCGAGTTCACGCCGCGTCAGCCAGTGGCACAGCGTCAGCAGGGTCAGCACCGCAAACTCGACCCGCTGGCGGGGAATGGGGCGGGAAGCACCGATGTGGTTCAGCACCATCCAGTACCCGCGTGGCTCGCGCTCCATCGTGAACGTCGTGGCATCCGAGATCAGGGCCATGTGGCGGTCCAGGTGCTTGAAGCCTTCGAGCAGGTTGGGGCCCGAGGCCAGGGCGTGGCCCACCAGGTCCAGGTTGCCGTAGCGGGCGGCCAGCCGGCGGTCCAGGCCCAGCCCGGGCTGGTCATACCGCACGGCAGCGGCCTCCCACAGGCGGCTGACGCGGTCCACGTCCACCCGCGTCTGGGGGTTCTGCAGGCTGGCCAGGTCGATGTCGGCCTGGGCAAAAAGCTCTGCCACCGGCAGCCCTTCGGCGGCAAACAGATCTGCAATGCCGCGCACCCAGGCGGCCGAACTGGTGCGCGGCTGCAGGGGAGTCAGGGGCATGTCGCCCTCTCAGGGTTTACGCGTGGGTGGTGGTGTGAAGTCACTGTTTTGGTGTCGTTGCGATAGTGGGCTGCAGGCCGGGCGTTCACACAATCGGCTCCGAGGTCAGGCCCTGCCGCAAGTGTGATGCGTTCCAGAGGCGCAACCCATTCCTGAAAACCCCGAAGGAGACAAATATGGTCCATTTTCCCCGGTGTCTGCGCTGGAGTGCCGCTTTGCTGGCTGCTGTGGTCACAGCAGCCTGTGGCGGCTCGGGCGGCACGCTGCCCGAAGTGCGCGAAACGCGATACGGCGTCGTGCGCGGCACGGATGACAGTGCCGCCAGTGGAACGTACGCCTGGAAGGGCGTGCCCTATGCCAAGCCCCCTGTGGGCGCGCTGCGCTGGCAACCACCGGCCGAGCCTTCTGCGTGGACCGGCGAGCGCAGCGCCACCCAGTTTGGCAGTGCCTGCCTGCAGATGGGGCGCATCTACGGCCCGGGTGCCAACAACCGCTTTGACGACACCATTGGCCAGACGCTGAACACCCCGCTGGGCAGCGAAGACTGCCTGACCCTCAACATCTGGCGCCCCGCCACCCCGCAAGACAAGCTGCCAGTGCTGGTCTTCGTCCATGGGGGCAGCGCCATTTCTGGCTACACCGCAGACCCCGTGTACGACGGCGCGGCGCTGGCCAAGGCGGCCAATGCCATCGTGGTCACGGTCCAATACCGGCTCGATGTGCTGGGCTACCTGCAACTGCCGGCCTTGCACTCGGGCAGCGAGCCCTACACCGGCAACTATGCGCTGCTGGACATTGTGCAGGCGCTGCGCTTCGTGCAGGGCAACATCGATCGTTTTGGCGGCAATGCGGGCAACGTCACGCTGATGGGGCAGTCTGCCGGGGCCATCAACGCGCTGGC
The DNA here is from genome assembly GCA_001770955.1 of Burkholderiales bacterium RIFCSPLOWO2_12_FULL_65_40. Lineage (GTDB taxonomy): Bacteria > Pseudomonadota > Gammaproteobacteria > Burkholderiales > Burkholderiaceae_C > Simplicispira. The sequence continues at coordinate 17,536 of MESL01000005.1, forward strand.
CCTGCTGACGGCGCCGCAGGCGCGAGGGCTGTTCCACAAGATCCTGCCCATCAGCGGCGGCATTTCATTGGCGTCCAACCTGCCCGCTGGCTCCATTCCCACGCTCAACCCGGCCTCCCGCTATGCCACGCAGGCGGGCATGTTGCTGGCACACCTGGCGGTGGCCGATGGCCTGGCTCCTGGTTTGCCGGAGGCACAGAGCCTGGTGGCCGGCTGGACGCCCGCCCAGGTGGGCAGCTATCTGCGCGGCAAGGATGCTCGGGTCATCCTGCAGACGGTGTTGGCCAAAGGCTTGACCAGTTCCGGGCCGATCCCGGACGGTGTGGTGGTGCCGCTGGACCCGATTGCGGAGATCACGGCCGGGCGCTACCAGAAGGTGCCGGTCCTGTCCGGCTACACGGCCGAGGAGGGCAAGCTGTTCGCGCCCTTCCTGGTGCTGCTGGGCGGCAAGCCCGGCATGAAGATCAGCGACGCCGAGCGCTTCGCGATGATGCAGCGCTTCGACCCCGACGCTCCCAGCACCCTCACGGCAGCGGACATTCTGGATGCGTCCTACCTGCCCGTGACCACCCCCGGCACCGGCTGGAACGCACGCACCCAGCAGCTGGGTAACGTGTTCATCGGTGCCAGCCGCGACAACCTGCTCAACGCCCTGCAAAGTCAGCAGAGCAATGTGTGGAACTACCAGTTCAACTGGGCCCAGCAGCCCGCACCCTGGAACGATGTGTACGGCGCGGCCCACGCGTTTGACCTGCCGTTCGTGTTTGGCAACTTCGGCCCTTCGGTGTTTGCCAGGGCGACCAACAGCACGGCCAACCAGCCGGGGCGTCTGGCGTTGTCCCGGGCCATGATGGACAGTGTGCGCGCCTTTGTGCACACCGGCGACCCCAACCATGCCACCTTGGGCCAGACCTGGCAGCCCTGGCCCGCCAAGCTGTTGCTGGATGCGGACCAGAAGGCCGTGCGCCTGAGCGTTCAATGAACCGTGGTGCCGCACCGGGTGCGCGGGGTGCGGGCGGTCACTGGGCAGCCGTGGCCGCGAGGTGTCCGTTCAGTGCCTCGTCGTCCAGGATGGCCACGCGCCCGAAATCCAGTGACACGATGCCCGCCGCCTCCAGCGATTGCAGCACGCGGTTGACCGTCTGGCGTGACAGGCCGACGAGCTGGCCCAGTTCTTCCTGCGTGAGGTTGAGCCGGCGCGTGCTGCGCCAGAAGATGCGGCTGAGGTACAGCGCCACACGGTGCTCGGGCGATCGCATGCGGCCGGCTTCGATGATGGTCATGGCCTGGCCCAGCCGCAGGTTCAGGTGCTGCACCAGGAACTGGTTGAACGCCAGGCTGGTGTCGCGCAGCGTGGCGAACAGGTGCAGGGGCAGGCACATCAGCTGCGTGGGGCGCAGCGCCACCACGTCGTATTTGCGTGGTTCGGGCTTCATGGCCGAGCCCTCACCGAACCACTCGCCATCGGGAATGCCAATGAAGGCCGAGGCGCGCTGCTGCGCCGCTGCGGGGCTGCGCAGCATGACCAGGCCCGAGAGCACGGCGTGCCAGCCCTGCACTGCCGTGCCGGCAGGCAGCATCACTTCGCCCTTGGCGCCCTCGTTGGCGTACACGCCGGTGCGCACCTGTGCCTGCAATTCCAGGGGCAGGCTGGCGAACCAGGGCTGGCAGGCAATGAAGCGTTCGGCAGGGGAGGTGGTGGCGAACATGGCCCGATTGTCGCCGCATGGCAAGGGTGTTCTGCGGGAAAACCCGCGCCAAATGTCAAGCAAATGACATGTGTTGGATTTCAACCCGGAGCCAAGCACACTGCAGCGGCTTCTCCGTGGTGGTCAATGAATGCGGGTCGTCTGTGAAAAGGAACTGCACATGCTGAACAAGAGAGTTTTTCTGGGCGCGATGGGTGCCGCTGCACTGGCGCCCTGGGGTGTGCTGCATGCCGGCCCGGGCGTGACCGATGGCGAGATCGTGCTGGGGCAGTCACTGGACCTGAGCGGACCGCTGGCCGAGATGGCTCCCGACATGGTGAATGCCACCAAGGTGTGTTTCGATGCCGTGAACGCCCAGGGCGGCGTGCACGGTCGGCGCATTCGGGTGGTCACGCTCGATGACGGCTACAAGCCCGACAACACCGTGAAGAACGTGGGCAAGATGATCGCCGAGGACGGCGTCTTTGCCCTGTGCAACCTCACGGGCACGGCCAACGTGGCAGCCATCCTGCCGATGCTGGTCAAGGAAAACCCGCCCGTGCCGCTGATCTCTCCCTTCACCGGTGCCGACCTGTTGCGCGCACCGGGTCTGGACCATGTGTTCAATATCCGCGCCAGCTATGGCGACGAGGCCGAGAAGCTGGTGCAGCACCTCACGACGCTGGGCGTACCGCGCATCTCGGTCCTGTGGGTGAACAACGGCTTTGGCAAGGATGGCCTGGCCGGTGTGCGCAAATCCATGGAGAAACGCGGGCTGCGCCTGCATTCGGATGCTCCCATCCAGGCCGACTCGTCCGATGTGCAGCAGGCCGTGACCACGCTCAGTGCCAGCGAGCCGGATGCCATCATCATGATCACCGCCGGGGCGCCCACGGTTTCGTTCATCAAGACCTACCGCAAGCTCAGCCGGGGCGCGCGTTTCTATACCTTGTCGGTCATGGGCACCCAGGCCACGCTGCGCGCCCTGGGGGCAGACGGTGTGGGCGTCGTGGTGACTTCCGTGGTGCCATTCCCCTGGAGCCAGAGCATGCCGCTGGCGCGTGAATACCGCGCGGCGCTGCAGAAGGGTGGCTTCGAGAACCACGTGTCGTTCATCGGCCTGGAGGCCTACCTGAACGCCAAGGTGCTGGTGGAGGGGCTGCGCCGTGCGGGCAAGGATCTGACGCGCACCCGGTTTTTGCAGGCGCTCGAATCCCTGCGGCACTTCGATCTGGGCGGGTTCGAGGTCGATTACGGCAAGGGTGTGCGCCAGGGGTCGCGTTTTGTGGATTTGACCATCATTGGCAAAGGCGAGAAGTTCACGCGCTAGGATGGAGAGGTTTTGTTTTCAGGCATTGATAAAGGAGCACTCATGCTGGGTTTGATGCAGAGTCAGCCATTGCTGATTTCGTCGTTGATTGAATTTGCCGAGCGCCACCATGGCGATGGCGAGATCGTCTCGCGCCGCGTGGAAGGCGACATCCATCGCTACACCTACAAGGACCTGGCCGCCCGCTCGCGCCAGTTGGCCAATGCGCTGGACCGCGAGGGCCTGCAGTTCAGCGACCGCGTGGCTTCGCTGGCCTGGAACGGCTACCGCCACATGGAGATGTATTTCGGCGTCTCCGGCTCGGGCCGGGTGCTGCACACGATCAACCCGCGCCTGCACCCCGAGCAGATCGCCTGGATCGTCAACCACGCAGAAGACCAGATTCTCTGCTTCGACCTGACCTTCCTGCCCCTGGTGCAGGCCGTGCACGCCAAGTGCCCCACGGTGAAGAAGTGGGTGGCCCTGTGCGACGCCGACAAGCTGCCGGCCGACAGCGGTGTTCCCGGCCTGACCAGCTACGAAACCTGGATTGGCGCCCAGACGGCCGACTACACCTGGCCGGTGTTCGATGAAAACACCGCGTCGAGCATGTGCTACACCAGCGGCACCACGGGCAACCCCAAGGCCGCCCTGTACAGCCACCGCTCGACCACGCTGCATGCCTACGCGGCGGCGCTGCCCGACGTGATGTGCCTGTCGGCACGCGACGCCGTGCTGCCCGTGGTGCCCATGTTCCACGTCAACGCCTGGGGTATCCCTTACTCGGCGGCGCTCACGGGCTGCAAGCTGGTGTACCCCGGCCCGGCCATGGACGGCAAGTCGATCTATGAACTGATCGAGGCCGAGCAGGTCACCTACGCCGCAGGCGTGCCCACGGTCTGGCAGATGATGCTGGGCCACATGAAGCCCGCCGGCCTGAAGTTCAGCTCGCTCCGGCGCACCGTGATTGGCGGCTCGGCCTGCCCGCCGGCCATGATCACCGCCTTCCAGGACGATTTTGGCGTGGAGGTGCTGCACGCCTGGGGCATGACCGAGATGAGCCCGCTGGGCACGCTGTGCACACTCAAGAACAAGCAGCTCGGCCTGTCCAAGGACGAGCAGATGAAGGTCCGCCAGAAGCAGGGGCGCTCCATCTACGGCGTGGACATGAAGATCGTCGGCGGCAACGGCGAAGAGCTGCCCTGGGATGGCAAGACCTATGGCGACCTGCTGGTGCGCGGCCCGTGGATTCTGGACACCTATTACAAGGGCGAGAGCCCCCTCATTCAGGATGCGCAGGGGCGGGGCTGGTTCCCCACCGGGGATGTGGCCACCATCGACCCCGACGGCTTCATGCAGATCACCGACCGCAGCAAGGACGTGATCAAGTCCGGCGGCGAATGGATCAGCTCGATCGACATCGAGAACATCGCCATGGGCCACCCGGCCATCGCCATGGCGGCCTGCATCGGCATGCCGCACCCCAAGTGGGATGAGCGCCCGATTGTGGCCGTCACTCTCAAGCCCGGTGCCGAAGTCACCCGTGAGGAACTCTTGCACTTCTACGAAGGCAAGACGGCCAAGTGGCAGATTCCGGACGATGTGGTGTTTGTGGACGCCATTCCGCTGGGCGCCACCGGCAAGATGCTGAAAACGCGGCTGCGCGAGCAGCTCAAGGATTACAAGCTTCCGGGCCTGTAATGAACGCAGCTGCGGCGCAGGGGGCGCCGCAGCAGTCGCGTGTGTGATAGGGGCTAGGGGCAATCCCTGAGCGATGACGCACCGCAACACTGTACGCTGCGAATGTTGATTTAACTGGAGACTGAAAAATGAAATTTGCTATCAAGGCTGTAGCTGCTTCCGTAATCCTGGCGAGCGCTGGCGGCGCTTTTGCTCAAAAAGGCGAAACCGTCAAGATTGCCTGGCTCGACCCGCTGTCCGGCCTGATGGCGGCCGTGGGAACGAACCAGCTCAAGAGCTTCCAGTTCATCGCCGAGGAGTTCAACAAGAAGAACGCTGCCGGCGTGAAGTTCGAGATCATCGGCATCGACAACAAGCTCAGTCCCCAGGAAACCTCCAGCGCGCTGCGCTCGGCCATGGACCAGGGTGCACGCTATGTGGTGCAGGGCAACGGCTCCGGTCCTGCGCTGGCCATCATCGACGCGCTGGAAAAGCACAACGCCCGCAACCCCGGCAAGGAAGTGATGTTCCTGAACTACGCCGCGGTGGATCCGGACCTGACCAACAGCAAGTGCAGCTACTGGCACTTCCGCCTGGATGCAGACACGTCCATGAAGATGGAAGCACTGACCACCTACATGAAGGACCTTCCTGAAGTCAAGAAGGTCTACCTGATCAACCAGAACTACTCGCACGGCCACCAGGTTTCCAAGTTCGCCAAGGAAATCATGAAGCGCAAGCGCCCCGATGTGCAGTTCGTCGGCGACGACCTGCACCCGCTGGCCCAGGTGCGCGACTTCTCGCCCTACATTGCCAAGATCAAGGCTTCGGGTGCCGACAGCGTGATCACGGGCAACTGGGGCTCCGACCTGGCGCTGCTCATCAAGGCGGCCAACGATGCGGGCCTGAACAACGTCAACTTCTACACCTACTACGGTTCCGTCACGGGCAGCCCCACCGCCATGGGCGCCGCTGCGGCTGGCCGCGTGTACATGGTGGCCTATGCCCACATGAACCTGCCAGGGCCCCTGAACCAGATCGTGGTGGACTACAAGAAGAAGTTTGGCGACGACATGTACACCGGCGCGGTCTACCACGCCTTCACCATGTTGACGGAAGCCTTCGTCAAGACCAAGTCCACGGACCCCGTCAAGGTGGCTGCGACCCTCGAAGGCATGAAGTTCAAGAGCTTCAATGGTGAAGTCGAGATGCGCAAGACCGACCACCAGCTGCAGCAGGGCCTGTTTGTCTCCAAGTGGGAAAAAGCCGGCGGCAAGAACCCGCTCGACTCTGAAAGCACGGGCTACACCTTCGTTCCTGTGAAGTACTACGAGCCCTATGTGGCCAGCACGCCCACTTCGTGCCAGATGAAGCGTCCTTCCTGAGGTCGCTTTTCGAACGCAGGAGGCCCGACGCCCCTCGGGCCTCTTTTTTTGACCTAGTTCTGAAGAATTTCAATGAATCTTGAATTTTTCGTGATGTCCACGCTCAACGGCGTGAGCTATGGCCTGCTGCTGTTCATGCTCAGCTCGGGTCTCACACTCATCTTCAGCATGATGGGCGTGCTCAATTTCGCGCACACCAGCTTCTACATGCTGGGTGCCTACTTTGCCTACACCATCTCCGGTCTGGTGGGCTTCTGGCCGGCGCTGGTGCTGGCCCCTCTGGCCATTGGCGCCCTGGGCGCGCTGTTCGAGCGCTACAGCCTGCGCCGCGTGCACAAGTTCGGCCATGTGCCCGAGCTGCTGGTGACCTTCGGCCTGTCGTATCTGATCCTGGAACTGGTGCAGTTGGTCTGGGGCCGTTCCACCGTGCCCTACGGGCTGCCCGAGCAATTGCAGGGCCCGCTGTTCACCCTGTATGACACGCAGTTCCCCAAATCGCGCTCGTTCATCATGCTGGTGGCGCTGCTCATGCTGCTGTCGGTCTGGCTGCTGCTCACGCGCACCCGTATCGGCCTGGTGATCCAGGCGGCGCTCAAGCACCCCGAGATGGTGCAGGCGCTGGGCCACAACGTGCCACGCGTCTTCATGCTGGTGTTTGGTGGCGGTTGCGCGCTGGCGGGGCTGGCCGGCGTGATCGGCGGCAACACCTACGTGACCGAGCCCGCCATGGCGGCCTCGGTCGGCTCCATCATCTTCGTGGTGGTGGTGGTGGGTGGCATGGGCTCGCTCGCGGGGGCCTTCCTGGCCTCGCTGCTCATCGGCCTGGTGCAGACCTTTGCGGTGGCCATCGACCATTCGCTGGCCACCGGCCTGCAGGCCCTTGGCATGACGGTGACCGAAGAAACCTTTGGCTGGCCGCTGCTCAAGCTCACCGTTTCGCAGGTGGCTCCCATCCTGCCGTACCTGTTCCTGGTACTGATCCTGATCTTCCGCCCCAAGGGCCTGCTGGGCACGCGGGAGGACTGAAGCAATGACCACCACCACATCCTCCACCACGTCGTACCACCGGTTCAAGCCCTGGAACGTCGGCCGCATCGTCATCTGGAGCCTGTTCGCGCTGATGCTCATCGTTGCGCCCATGCTGTTCAAGAGCAGCCTGGCGCTGACCATGCTCTCGCAGATCGGCTACCTCATCATCATCTGCCTGAGCTACAACATGCTGCTGGGGCAGGGCGGCATGCTCAGCTTCGGCCACGCCGTCTATACCGGGCTGGGCTCTTTCATCGCCATCCATGCCATGAACCTGGCCAGCAAGGGCTCGCTGCCGATTCCCCTGGTGTTCATTCCGCTCGTGGGCGGCCTGGCGGGCATGATGTTTGCCGTGTTGCTGGGCTACGTCACGACCAAGAAGGCCGGTACCACCTTTGCCATGATCACCCTGGGCATTGGCGAGCTGGTGGCCTCGATGGCGCTGATGTTCCCCGAGTTCTTCGGCGGCGAGGGCGGCATCACCACCGACCGCGTCTACGGAGGCTCGTTTCTGGGCATCAACTTCGGCCCGGCCATCCAGGTGTATTACCTGATCGCGGCCTACTGCTTCGTCTGCACCGCCGCCATGTTCGCCTTCACGGGCACCCCGCTGGGGCGCATTCTGAATGCGGTGCGTGACAACCCCGAGCGCGTGGAGTTCATCGGCTACAACACGCAGCGCGTGCGCTATTTCGCCTTCATCATCGCGGGCTTCTTTGCCGGCATTGGCGGGGGGCTGACGGCCATCAACTTCGAAATCATCACCGCTGCCGACAGCGTCAGCGTGATCCGTTCGGGCGGCTACCTGCTGTTCACCTTCCTGGGCGGCGCCACGTTCTTCTTCGGCCCGATCATCGGCGCCGTGCTGCTGGTCTTTGCGTCGGTGCTGCTGTCCGAGCTGTCCAAGGCATGGCTGCTGTACCTGGGCCTGGTGTTCCTGTTCATGGTGATGTATGCACCCGGCGGCGTGGCCAGCCTGATCATGATGAACCTGCGCCTGGCCAAGTTTGGCAAGCTGCGCAGCCTGTGGCCGTCCTACCTGGGGCTGGCGGGCACAGGGCTGGTGGCGGTGCTGGGCGCGGCCTGCATGGTCGAGATGACCTACCACCTGCAGCTCAATGCAGCGCTCGGACCGGTCATGTCGTTCATGGGGGCTTCCCTGGACACCACGGCCCTGTCGAGCTGGTTTGGTTCCGTCTTCGTGCTGCTGACCGGCCTGGGCCTGTTCGAGCTGTGCCGCCGCCAGTTCCGGCAACAGTGGAGCCAGATCCAGGAAGAGATCGAACACCAGATCAAGCGTGGGGAGGCGCTGTAAACCATGGCGCAAAACGCTACTTATGCACTGGAGCTGCGCGATCTGCGCAAAAGCTTCGGCAAGACAGAAATCATTCGGGGCGCCAATCTGGCGGTCAATGCGGGCGAGCGGGTGGCCATCATCGGCCCCAACGGCGCCGGCAAGTCCACGCTCTTCAACCTGATCAGCGGGCGCTTCGCGCCCACCAGCGGCGAGGTGATCCTCAACGGCCAGCGCATCGACGGCAAAAAGCCCTTTGAAATCAACCGCATGGGGCTGAGCCGGAGCTTTCAGATCACGAACATCTTTCCCAACCTCAGCGTGTTCGAGAACCTGCGCTGCGGTGTGCTCTGGAGCATGGGCTACAAGTACACCTTCCTGCGCTTTCTCTCGGGGCTTCATGACGCCAACGAGCGTGCCAAGCAGCTCATGGAGATGATCAAGCTGGACAAAAAACGCGACACGCTGGCGGTGAACCTCACCTATGCCGAGCAGCGCGCGTTGGAGATCGGCATCACCATTGCCGGGGGCGCCAACGTCATCCTGCTCGACGAACCCACCGCCGGCATGAGCCGCAGCGAGACGACGCGCTTCATCCACCTCATCAAGGAAGTGACCGAAGGGCGCACCCTGCTGACGGTGGAGCACGACATGGGCGTGGTGTTCGGCCTGGCCGACAAGATCGCCGTGGTGGTGTATGGCGAGGTGATCGCTTTCGACACCCCCGACAAGGTGCGCGCCAATGCGCGCGTGCAAGAGGCCTACCTGGGCTCCGCCGTGGCCGATGCACAGGCGGAGGGACACTGACATGCTGCATATCAACAACCTTCATGCCTACTATGGCAAAAGCCATGTGCTGCACGGCGTCTCGTTCGACGTGCAGCCCGGCGAAATCGTCGCGCTGCTGGGCCGCAACGGCTCGGGCCGCTCCACCACGGCCAAGGCCATCATGGGCCTGGTGGACTGGGAGGGCACGCTGCAATGGAAGGGACAGAACCTCAACGGCAAGAAGGCCTACGAGATCGCCCACCTGGGCCTGGGCTATGTGCCTGAAAGCCGCGACGTGTTTCCCAACCTCACCGTCCACCAGAACCTGCTGCTGGGCCAGAAAGGCAGCGGCAAGGGCAGCCGCTGGTCGTTTGACGACATGTATGCACTGTTCCCGCGCCTGCACGAACGCCGCAACATCGAGGCGGGCGTGATGTCGGGCGGCGAGCAGCAGATGCTCACGCTGTGCCGCACCCTCATGGGCGACCCCGACCTCATCATCATCGACGAACCCACCGAAGGCCTGGCGCCCAAGATCGTCGAACTGGTCGGACAGTACCTCAAGACGATCAAGGAGCGCGGCATTTCCGTGCTGCTGATCGAGCAGAAACTGACCATTGCCATGGACATCTCCGATCGCGCCCTCGTCATGGGCCACGGCTCGATCGTGTTCCAGGGCACGCCCGACAGCCTGCGCGCCGACAACTACGTGCGCAAGGAGTGGCTGGAGGTCTGATCCGGCGCCACCGCATTGCCCGTCCAGGCGCCTTGCGCAAGCGTGCAGGGCGCCTTTTTTTCGCCTTTGTCCCAGGCGAGACAAAGCCCTACTGGCAAAGCGGACAGAAGTCTTTACAATCAAAATCGCACGACCGTTCGTTTTCTACTTTCCAAGGAACAACAGCATGACCGCTGAATACAAAGTCCACGGCAATGTCGCCGTGATCACGCTGGCCAACCCGCCTGTGAACGGACTGGGCCTGTCCACCCGCCAGGGCATCGTCGAAGGCCTGAACCAGGCCAATGCCGACGCTGCCGTCAAGGCCATCGTCATCACCGGTGCCGGGGGCGCGTTCTCCGGCGGTGCCGACATCAAGGAATTCGGCACCGACCGTGCCATGCAGGAGCCCAACCTCAATTCGGTCATCGCGGCCCTGGAAAACTCGGACAAGCCCGTCGTCGCGGCCATCCACAGCGTGGTGATGGGCGGCGGCCTGGAGCTGGCCCTGGGCTGCCACTACCGCGTGGCCGCCCCCGGCTGCAGCGTGGCCCTGCCTGAAGTCAAGCTGGGCATCTTGCCCGGCGCTGGCGGCACGCAGCGCCTGCCGCGCGTGATTGGCGTCGAGCCCGCCCTGAACATGATCGTGAGCGGCGAAGCCATCAAGAGCGAGATGCTCGCCATGCTGCCCGGCCAGAAGCTGTTCGACAAGCTGGTGGCCTCGCCCGAGGTGCTGGCCGCCGAGGCCCTGGCCTTTGCGCAGAGCGTGGCCGACGTGCGCCCGATGCCGCTGGTGCGCAACCTGCCGTGCAAGCACCCCGAGGGTGATGCGTACTTCCAGTTCGCCCGCAACATGGTCAAGGGCATGGCCAAGAATTTCCCGGCGCCCGCCAAGTGCGTGGACGCTGTCGAGGCCGCCACCAAGAAGAAGTTCGCCGATGGCCTGGCCACCGAGCGCGAGATTTTCATCAACCTGATGTGGACGGCCGAGTCGCGCTCGCTGCGCCACCTGTTCCTGGCCGAGCGCGCTGCGAGCAAGATCCCCGATGTGCCTTCGGACACCCCCAAGCGCGATATCAAGGCCGTGGCCGTGATCGGCGCCGGCACCATGGGTGGCGGCATCGCCATGAACTTCCTGAATGCCGGCATCCCCGTGAAAATGCTGGAGATGAAGCAGGAGGCGCTGGACCGTGGCATCGCCACCATCCGCAAGAACTACGAAGCCCAGGTGGCCAAGAAAAAGCTCAAGCAGGACAAGTACGAGCAGCGTATGGCGCTGCTGAGCACTACGCTGAGCTACGACGACCTCAAGGACGCCGACCTCGTGATCGAGGCCGTGTTTGAAGAAATCGGCGTCAAGGAAGCCGTGTTCAAGGAACTCGACCGCGTGATGAAGCCCGGCGCCATCCTGGCCTCCAACACCTCCACGCTGGACGTGAACAAGATTGCCAACTTCACGAAGCGCCCGCAGGACGTGGTGGGCCTGCACTTCTTCAGCCCCGCCAACGTGATGAAGCTGCTCGAAGTGGTGCGCGGCGATGCCACCGCCAAGGACGTGCTCGCCACCGTGATGGCGATCGCCAAGAAGATCAAGAAGACCGCCGTGGTCTCCGGCGTGTGCGATGGCTTCATTGGCAACCGCATGATCGAGCAATACGGCCGCCAGGGCGGCTTCCTGCTCGACGAAGGCTGCACGCCCGAGCAGGTGGACAAGGCGATGGAAAAATTCGGCATGGCCATGGGCCCGTTCCGCATGGGCGACCTGGCGGGCAACGACATCGGCTGGGCCATCCGCAAGCGCCGCTACACCGAGAAGCCCGACATGAAGTACAGCAAGACCGCTGACCTGCTGTGCGAGAAGGGCCGTTTCGGCCAGAAGACCGGTGCGGGCTGGTACGACTACGTGCCCGGCAAGCGCGACGCCATCCCGAACGCCGAAGTGGTCAAGATGATCGAGGACCACCGCGCCTCGCTCGGCATCACGCCCCGCAAGATCTCCGACGAAGAAATCGTGCAGCGCCTGGTGTTCGCCCTGGTCAACGAAGCCGCCTACATCCTCGAAGAAGGCATTGCCAACAAGGCCAGCGACATCGACGTGGTCTACATCTTCGGCTACGGCTTCCCGGTGTACCGTGGCGGCCCGCTGAACTACGCCAACGAAGTCGGTCTGTTCAACGTGGTGCAGGCCATGAACCGCTTTGCCAAGAACCCGCTGGACGACGCTGCGTTCTGGAAGCCCGCCCCGCTGCTGGCCAAGCTGGCCGCTGAAGGCAAGACCTTCCAGTAAGCGCCCAGCCACACCACCGAACAAGGATCCAACATGACATCCGCAGTAATCGTATCGACCGCACGCACCCCCCTGACGAAGAGCTGGAAGGGTGCCTTCAACATGACCCACGGCGCCACACTGGGTGGCCACGTGATCGAGCACGCCATCCAGCGCGCCGGCATTGACGCCGCCGAAGTGGACGACGTCATCATGGGCTGCGGCACCCCCGAAGGTGCCAGCGGCGCGAACATCGCCCGCCAGGCCGCCCTGCGCGCCGGCTGCCCCATCACCGTGTCGGGCATGACGGTGAACCGTTTTTGCTCGTCCGGCCTGCAGACCATTGCCCTGGCGGCGCAGCGCATCATCGCCAACGAAGGCGATGTGTACGTGGCCGGTGGCCTGGAAACCATCTCCTGCACCGCGCAGGAGATGAACCACCACATGCTGCAGGAAACCTGGCTGATGAAGAACAAGCCCGAGGTGTACTGGCCCATGCTGCAAACGGCCGAACAGGTCGCCAAGCGCTACAACATCAGCCGTGAAGCCATGGACGAATACGGCGCCGCCAGCCAGCAAAAGGCCAGCGCCGCGCTGGAAGCCGGCCTGTTCACCGCTGAAATCGCCCCCATCACCGTGACCATGGGCGTGGCCGACAAGGTCATGGGCCTGACCACCAAGCAGGTGACCGTGAGCGTGGACGAAGGCATCCGTGCCGGCACCACCTATGACGGCATCAAGGGCCTGCGCTCGGCGCTGCCGGGTGGCCTGGTTTCCGCCGGCAATGCCAGCCAACTGTCGGACGGCGCCGGTGCCGTGGTTGTCATGCACGAAGACCTGGCCGCGAAGAAGGGCCTCAAGCCCCTGGGCCGCTTCCTGGGCTTTGCCGTGGCCGGTTGCGAGCCTGATGAAATGGGCATCGGCCCCGTGTTCGCCATCCCCAAGGTGCTCAAGCGTCTGGGCCTGACCATCAACGACATCGATCTGTGGGAGCTGAACGAAGCCTTCGCCGTGCAGGTGCTCTACTGCCGCGACAAGCTGGGCATCCCTGCCGACAAGCTCAACGTCAACGGCGGTGCCATCGCCGTGGGCCACCCCTTCGGCATGAGCGGCCAGCGCCTCACCGGCCACGCCCTCATCGAAGGCAAGCGCCGCGGTGCCAAGAAAGTCTGCGTCACCATGTGCATTGGCGGCGGCATGGGTGCCGCAGGCATTTTTGAAGTGCTGTAAGCGCTGACGACCCACTGAAGATCAACGCCCCGCGCAGACCGCAAGGTTTGCGCGGGGCGTTTGCTATTGTGTTGATAGCTGATGACGCTTGTGTGGCGGGCTTTTGAGGCTAAAAATTCTTGGGATCTGTTGATGTGGATGTCTACCGCAGCCGCAGGCACCGGTTGCCAAGGCATGAATGACAACCGCCATGGGGCTCTATGAGCGTTAGCGTACAGAGCAATTGCAGCGCGCCCGCTAAGGTGAGGGTTGCGAGTCAGCGCCGTCTCGGCGCTGCACCGCCACTGATCTCATTCAAGCGAAGGAAAACCCCATGAACAGCATCATATACATCGTCGGCCTGGTCGTTGTCGTCTTTTTCGTCCTGTCCTTTTTCGGCCTGCGCTGACCCATCGACAGGCTGGCCGCGGCACCTGCCCTGAAGTGCCTGGTGGATGCTATCCGGCGCTGGCGGCAACCTGACTTGCGAAGGGACCACAGCCCATCGCAGCCCATGCCAGGCTGAACCACCGGCATTCTCTGTGGCTGACAAACAATAGGCAAAACACCATTTTGCGCATATGGGGTCTGCGCTGGCAGCTATGAAGACGGGAGCACAATGGTGTCCCGTGCGCCGTGGGATCCATGTGCGCAGGGGCGTCGCAACCCATCTGCCTTTGCTCCATGACCCACCTGCGCACCCGCGCTGTCCACGCTGGCCAGCACCCCGACCCCACCACCGGCGCCATTGCCACACCCATCAGCCAGACCACGGCCTTTGGCTACGGCACGCTGGAGCGGGGCGCCGCCATCTTTGCGGGGGAAGAACCCGGCTACCGCTACAGCCGCTTCGCCAACCCCACCGTGGCCGCGCTGGAGGCCAAGATGGCCGACCTGGAAGGGGCCGCAGCCGCCGTGGCGTTTGCCAGCGGCACGGCGGCGTCGTCGTCGGTGCTGCTGGGGCTGCTGAACCCGGGGGATGAACTGGTGTTTCTGGGCCCGCTGTATGGTGGCACCGAAGGCCTGCTGCGCAATCTGGGTGAGCGCTGGGGCATCACGGTGGTGGACGCCACCACGCGCGGCCTGCAAGACGGCCTGACACCGGCCACCCGCATGGTCTGGGTGGAAACCCTCACCAACCCCACGCTGCGCCTGCACGACCTGGCCCAGGTGGCCGCCGTGGCGAGCGCGCATGGCGCCATCACCGTGGCCGACAACACCTTCTGCACACCCTGCCTGGTGCGCCCGCTGGAGTTGGGCATCGACCTGGTGCTGCACTCCATGACCAAATACCTCGGCGGGCACGGCGACGCCACGGGCGGCCTGGTGGCCGGTTCCGAGGCCCTGGTGGGCGCTGTGCGCAAGACCGGCCTGGGCCATGTGGGCGGCAGCCTCTCGCCGCAAGAGGCCTTCCTGTTTCTGCGCGGCATCAAGACCCTGCCATTGCGCATGGCCGCCCACTGCGAAGGAGCAGCTGCGGTGGCGCACTATCTGGCCACGCACCCCGCCGTGCGCGCCGTGCACTACCCCGGCCTGCCGGGCCACCCCCAGCATGCGCTGGCACAGCGCCAGTTGCAGGGCGGGTTTGGCGGCATGGTGTCGTTCGAGCTGGCACGCAGCGAGCGCGCCGCCGCCGCGCAGGTGCTCAACCGCCTGGCGCTGTTCACCCAGGCCGTGTCCCTGGGCGATGTGGACAGCCTGGCCTGCCACCCGGCCAGCACCACGCACAGCTTTGTCTCGGCCGAGGCCCGGGCTGCCAATGGCGTGACCGAGGGGCTGATCCGCCTGAGTGTGGGGATTGAGTACCCTGAGGATTTGATTGCCGACCTGAATCGGGCCCTGGCTCCGTGAATCTGAGAAAACAGCGGTACGGGAGTGCCTGATTGGCCCGCAGCGGCCAGCGACCTTTTTTGGGCCAGCGAGCACGAGCGACTATTCAAGGCTGGATGTCCACCACCGTGCCTTGAGGCTAAAGGAGCGCTTCGAGGTCACCGATTTCCTCAAAGTCCCGTGCTGGACAAATAATAGACGGCAAATTCGTTGGAGATTTCAGGAGCAGCACTTGGGATTGGGAGGTCCAATTTTCGGGGGTTGCTCAAGCCCTATCAAGTAACTCACCCATGGCGCGCGAATTTCTGCACCGGCCGGCACTGCGAGGTGGCTTGCTGGCCTTGCTGGCGGCAGCCTTGTTCGGTATCAGCACCCCGCTGGTGCAGCGTTTGGGTGCAGGACTCGGCGCATTCACGACAGCTGCGCTGCTGTACGCGGGGGCCGCCGTCGTAGGGGCCTTGTCATTGCGGACTGCCGCGCATGAAGCGCGCTTGCGTCCA
>MESL01000006.1 GCA_001770955.1 Burkholderiales bacterium RIFCSPLOWO2_12_FULL_65_40
CATGCGAACAGCGCGCTCGCGGACCTCGGGTGAAAACTGGTTCGACTTCTTGCTCATGGCTCAATCCTCTCAGAGAAAAGAGCCTCCTCAAAAACCGGTGCGGTTCAGGTAGGGGTAGTAGCGCACGTTGTCGCCGCCCCCACCTGGTGTCGTCACCTCGAGCTTAGTCAGGTCGGAAGCGATGTAATACGCGGCCTTAGCAGATATCTTTGGGTGTGCCATCGCACCGGCACTCGCATCTAGGCCGGAGGTATTTGGCGTGACATCAATGGGGTGAGCGCAGCCTGTCAAGAGCGCGGCCATAAAAACAAAGATCCAAGCGATGGGCGATTTCATGATGTTGTTGCGTTAGTTGACACAGGTAAGGAGAGGGTCTCTGTCATTCTAGGATCTCAAGGCGGCGTCACATCGGCCCCAATACGCCAACGAGCGACTGCTTCGAGGGTCGAACTTGACTAACCGCTCCTGTCCGCACCCAGTCGTCAACTGGCAAGGGAGACAAGCCCGGCCATCTCACAACAGCACGATGTCGTACTGCTCCTGCCCCATCGCGGCTTCTGTCTGGAGCGAGATGGGCTTGCCGATGAAGTCCGACAGCCCGGCCAGGTGCGGGCTTTCCTCGTCGAGCAGCAACTCGACCACCTGGGGAGAGGCCACCACGCGAAACTCGCGCGGGTTGAACTGGCGGGCCTCGCGCAGTATCTCGCGCAGGATGTCGTAGGCCACGCTGCGCGCGGTGCGCACGGCGCCCCGGCCCTGGCAGGCGGCGCAGGGCTCGCACAGCATGTGGGCGAGCGATTCGCGCGTGCGCTTGCGCGTCATCTCCACCAGGCCGAGCTGCGAGAAGCCGCCCGCCATGGTCTTGACGCGGTCGCGTGCGAGCTGTTTGCGGAACTCGGTGAGCACGGCGCTCTGGTGGTCTTCGCGCGCCATGTCGATGAAGTCCACAATGATGATGCCGCCCAGGTTGCGCAGGCGCAGCTGGCGTGCAATGGCGCCGGCGGCCTCCAGGTTGGTCTTGAAGATGGTGTCGTCGAAATTGCGCGCGCCGACGTAGCCGCCGGTGTTCACATCGACGGTGGTGAGCGCCTCGGTCTGGTCGATGATGAGGTAGCCGCCCGACTTGAGCTCGACGCGCCGGCCCAGCGCGCGGGCGATTTCCTCGTCGATGGCGTACAGGTCAAAAATGGGGCGCTCGCCCTTGTAATGCTGCAACTTGCCTGCGGCGGCGGGCATGAACTCCTGGCCGAAGGCGCGCAGGCGATGGAACTGCTCGGTCGAGTCGATGCGGATGGTCTGGGTGTGCTCCCCCACCAGGTCGCGCAGCACGCGCTGCAGCAGGTCCAGGTCCTGGTGCAGCAGCGAGGTGGGCGGCAGGCGCAGCGAGGCCTCTTTGGTGCGGGCCCAGGTTTTGCGCAGGTAGGCAATGTCTTCGGCCAGCTCGGCGTCTGACGAGTCTTCGCCGTTGGTGCGCAGGATGAAGCCGCCGCCCCCGCCGGTGGACTTGTCGCCCACCAGGGCCTGCAGGCGGGCGCGCAGCGCATCGCGCTCGGCCACCGGAATTTTTTGCGACACACCCACATGGTCGTCCTGCGGCAGAAACACCAGCAGGCGCCCGGCGATGCTGATTTGCGTGGACAGGCGTGCGCCCTTGGTGCCGATGGGGTCCTTGATGACCTGCACCATGAGCGACTGGCCCTCGAAGACCTGCTTTTCGATGGGCACCTGGGGTTCGCCCTTGCGCGCGAACATGGGAGCCTCTCCGCCCTCCTGGCGCTGCCACACGTCGGCCACATGCAGAAAGGCCGCGCGCTCCAGCCCGATGTCGATGAAGGCCGACTGCATGCCCGGCAACACGCGCGAGACCTTGCCCAGGTAGACATTGCCCACCAGGCCGCGCTCGAGCGTGCGCTCGATGTGCAGCTCCTGCACGGCGCCATGCTCGACCACGGCCACGCGGGTTTCCTGGGGCGACCAGTTGATGAGAATGTCTTGGTGCATGGTGGGCGGGGTGTTCAGATGCGCAGGCCTGCGGTGCGCAACAACTGCGCGGTCTCGAAAAGCGGCAGGCCCATGATGCCCGAATAGCTGCCGCTCAGGTGCGGAATAAACATCCCGGCGCGCCCCTGCACGCCATAGGCACCGGCCTTGCCCAACGGCTCGCCGGTGTCCACATAGGCGTCGATCTGGCCGGGTGTGAGTTCGGCAAAGGTGACATGCGACACCGACAACGCTGTCAGCCGCTGCGCCCCGTTCTGTACTGCCACGGCGGTCAGCACGCGGTGTGTGCGGCCCGCCAGCTCGGCCAGCATGCGCCGGGCATCCAGCGCATCGGCCGGTTTGCCGTAGATGGTGGCGCCCATGGTGACGGTGGTGTCCGAGCACAGAATGGGCGCTTCGGGCAGGCCCCGGCGGGCGTGGCGTTGCACGGCGGCGTCGAGCTTGAGGGCGGTGACGCGCTCGACGTAGTCGGCCGGGGCCTCATGGGGCAGCACTGCCTCGATGGCCTCGGCATCTTCCTGCACATCCCCTGCCACATTGGGCAGCAGCAGTTCGTGGCGCACGCCGAGCTGGTCGAGCAGCTGGCTGCGGCGGGGGCTTTGCGAGGCAAGGTAGATGAATTCAGGCATGAAAATATTGAACAAATAACGGCTTCAATGCCCACCCAATATGCGCTGAAAGCTACTATTTTAATAGCGAAATACGGGGTGCACTGCTATTCACGATGGTAGGGATGCCCCGCGTTCACCGACCAGGCGCGGTAGAGCTGCTCGATCAGCAGCACACGCACCATGGCGTGCGGAAGGGTCAGGTCGGACAGGCGGATACGCTCGTGCGCCGCCTGCCGGAAGGCCGGGTCCAGCCCGTCGGGGCCGCCGATGACCAGGGCCACATCGTCCCCGCCCAGTTGCCAGCCCTTGAGCCGCTCGGCCAGGGCCTTGGTGGTGAGGCTGGTGCCGCGTTCGTCCAGCGCCACCACGCGCGTTCCGCGCGGGATGGCCGCCTCGATGCGCTCGCGCTCGGCGGCGTACAGGGTCTCGATGGTCTTGGAGCCGCGCGGCTCGGTCTTGACGGCTTTCAGCTCCACCTTGAGCTCGGGTGGGAAGCGTTTGGCGTAGTCGTCGTAGGCGGTTTGCGCCCAGTCGGGCACCCGCTGCCCGACGGCCACGATGAGCAGCCGCATGACCTAGCTCAGGCCTTGCGGGCGGGTGCCTTGCGGGCCGGGGTCTTGGCTGCAGCCGCCTCGGGCTTGGCCCGCGCCGTCTTGGCAGGCGCCTTGGTGGCCGTTTTGCCCGCCGTCTTGGCAGGTGCGCGCGGCTTGACCACCACGGTCTTTATCGCGGCTTTGGTGGCCGGAGCCTTGGTGGTTTTGGCAGCGGGGGCCTTGGCCGTCTTGGCGGCGGGCTTGGCGGCCGTGGTGCGGGCCGGGGTGGTGGCGGGTGTCTTGGCGGCAGGCTTGCGGGCCACCTTGGCGGCGGGCTTGCTGGCCGGCTTGGCGGCAGCAGGTGCGGCAGCCGTCTTGGCGGCGGTGGCCTTGGCCACCTTGGCGGCCACCTTGCGGCCGGGCTGTGCTGCTACGCCTTGCTCGGCGGCGGCCTTGGCCGCACGGCGGGCGGCCGTCTTGGCGGGCACCTTGGCTGCAGCCGGGGCTGCGGGCTTGGCGGCACCCAGCTTGAGGCGCACGGGGGTGTCGCCCCACAGTTCTTCCAGGCGGTAGTACTGGCGGATGGTGGGCTGCATGATGTGCGCCACGGCAGAACCGCAGTCCACGATGATCCACTCGCCGTTCTCTTCGCCCTCGATGCGGGGCTTGGAGAAACCGGCTTCCTTCACCTTGTCGCGCACGCTGGCGGCCAGGGCCTTGGTCTGGCGGTTGGAAGTGCCCGACGCCACGATGACCCGCTCAAACAGCGGCGACAGATGCTCGGTGTTGAAGACCTGGATGTCTTGCGCCTTGACATCTTCCAGGCCATCCACAATGGCGCGCTGGAGCTTGGCGACGTCTTTCTTGGCGGCGGATTCCGAGGATTTGGTGGTGGTCATCAGGTGGAGGTTCAGAGGTGATAGGGGTCAATATAACGCGCAATGTCGCAGGTCACCAGCGGGCTGCGCCGCAGGTGTTGCGCTTGCGCGCCGCAAGGCATTTGGAGTGTTTTTGGCCTTCAGGGCAAGCGTAGAAAGCGCTTCAAGCTACTGAAATTATAGTAGCCCGCTTCAGAGCCAGTCGCGCCGCACCAGGAAGCGCCGTGTCAGCTCGGCCTCTGGGGTGCCTTCGGCGGCCTCGTGGCGATACGCCCAGGCTGCCAGCGGCGGCATGGACAGCAGGATGGATTCGGTGCGCCCGCCCGACTGCAGGCCGAAGTGCGTGCCCCGGTCCCAGACGAGGTTGAACTCGACGTAGCGGCCGCGCCGGTAGAGCTGGAAGTCGCGCTCGCGCTCGCCGTAGGGCGTGTCCTGGCGCAGCTGCACGATGGGCAAGTAGGCGCCCAGAAAGGCATCGCCCACGGCCTGCATCAGGCCGAAGCTGCGCTCAAGGCCGAGTTCGGCAAAGTCGTCGAAGAACACGCCACCGACGCCGCGCTGCTCGTCGCGGTGCTTGAGGTAGAAGTATTCGTCGCACCACTGCTTGAAGCGCGGGTATTTATCGTCACCAAAGGGCGCCAGCGCATCGCGGCAGCTGCGGTGGAAGTGCACCGCATCCTCCTCGAAGCCGTAATACGGTGTGAGGTCCATGCCGCCACCGAACCAGCAGGTGGGTTCCTGGCCCGGGTGGCCAGCGGCGATCATGCGCACGTTCATGTGCACGGTGGGCACGTAGGGGTTGCGCGGGTGGAACACCAGCGAGACGCCCATGGCCTCAAACGGCGCGCCCGCCAGCTCGGGACGGTGCTGCGTGGCCGAGGGAGGCAGCCGGGGGCCGCGCACATGCGAGAAGCCGCAGCCCGCGCGCTCGAACACACGCCCTCCCTCGATGATGCGGGTGATGCCGTCACCCTGCAGCAGCTCGCCGGGCGCCTTGTGCCAGGGGTCGGTCACGGCGCGTGCGCCGCCCTCGCCCTCCAGGCCTTCCAGCGCGGCAATGATGCGCGCCTGCAGGCCCGTCAGGTAGCCGCGCACGCGGGCGACGTTGCTGTCGCTGTGAAACGGCTCGCTCATGGGTTCTTGATCGCGCGGTGGCCGATGTCGCGGCGGTACTGCGCGCCATCGAAATGGATGCCGCGCGCCACGTCGTAGGCACGCTGCTGGGCCAGCTTCACGCTGTCGGCCAGCGCGGTCACGCACAGCACGCGGCCTCCGCTGGTGTGCGGCACACCGTCCACCAGTTCGGTGCCGGCATGGAAGACCATGGCATCGTCCGCATCCTGCGGCAGGCCGGTGATGGCGTCGCCCTTGCGCGGCGCCTCGGGGTAGCCGTGCGCGGCCATCACCACGCCCAACGCGGTGCGGCGGTCCCAATCTAGTTCGACCTGGTCGAGCTTGCCATCGACGGCGGCGCCGAGCAGGTCGCACAGATCGCTCTTGAGCCGCATCATGATGGGCTGGGTTTCGGGGTCGCCCATGCGGCAGTTGAATTCGAGCGTCTTGGGGTGGCCCTGGGCGTCGATCATCAGGCCCGCATACAGGAAGCCGGTGTAGGGAATGCCGTCTTTTTCCATGCCGCGGATGGTGGGCAGGATGATTTCGCGCATGGCGCGGGCATGCACGTCGGCCGTCACCACGGGTGCGGGCGAGTACGCCCCCATGCCTCCGGTGTTGGGGCCCTCGTCGCCATCCTTGAGACGCTTGTGGTCCTGGCTGGTCGCCAGGGCAGCGACGTTCTTGCCGTCGCACAGCACGATGAAACTGGCTTCTTCACCTTCAAGAAACTGCTCGATGACGACGCGCGCGCCACCGTCGTTGTGCGTCACGCCGTATTTGTTGTCCACCAGCATGAAGTCCACGGCGTCGTGGGCCTCTTGCAGGTTCATGGCCACCACCACGCCCTTGCCCGCCGCCAGGCCGTCGGCCTTGATGACGATGGGGGCACCCAGGCGGTCCACGAAGGCGTGGGCCGCGGCCGGATCGGTGAAGGTGTCGTAGTCGGCCGTGGGGATGCCATGGCGGCGCATGAAGGCCTTCGAGAAGGCCTTGGAGCTCTCCAGCTGCGCGGCCGCCTTGGTGGGCCCGAAGATGCGCAGGCCGTGGGCGCGAAATTCATCGACCACGCCAGCGGCCAGCGGCGCCTCGGGGCCAACGACCGTCAGGCCGATCTTTTCCTGTTGCGCCCACTCGCGCAGCGCGCGTACGTCGGTGATGGCAATGTTGTCGAGGTGGCTGGACAGGGCCGTGCCGCCGTTGCCCGGCGCCACGAAGACGCGCGTGACCTTGGGCGACTGGCTGAGCTTCCAGGCGATGGCATGTTCGCGGCCGCCGCCGCCGATGACGAGTACTTTCATTGGGGGGTCTTTATTTAAAGTGCGGCGTTGTGGAACACGTCCTGCACGTCGTCGAGGTCTTCCAGGACGTCTAGGAGTTTTTGCATGCGGACGGCATCGTCGCCCGCCAGCTCGATGGTGAGGTCGGGGCGCATGGTGACGTCGGCCGCGTCGGGTGTGAGACCTGCGGCCACCAGGGCATTCTTCACGGTCTCGAACTCGGCGGGCGCGGTCAGCACCTCGATGGCGCCGTCCTCGTCGGTCACCACGTCGTCGGCACCGGCTTCGAGCGCCACTTCCATGACCTTGTCCTCATTCGTGCCCGGGGCAAAGATGATCTGGCCCACGTTCTTGAACTGGAAGGCCACCGAGCCTTCGGTACCCATGTTGCCACCGTGCTTGCTGAAGGCGTGGCGCACTTCGGCCACGGTGCGCACACGGTTGTCGGTCATGGTGTCCACGATGATGGCCGCGCCACCAATGCCGTAGCCCTCGTAGCGGATTTCCTCGTAGTTCACGCCTTCGGCATTGCCCGTGGCCTTGTCGATGTTGTACTTGATGCGATCGGCCGGCATGTTGGCACCCTTGGCCTTCTCGATGGCCAGGCGCAGGCGCGGGTTGGCCGAGGGGTCGCCGCCGCCGGCACGCGCCGCCACGGTGATTTCACGGATGATGCGCGTCCAGATCTTGCCGCGCTTCTCGTCCTGGCGGCCCTTGCGGTGCTGAATATTTGCCCATTTGCTGTGTCCGGCCACGGCGAGTCCTTTGTATTGATTTAATCTACTGGGCACGATTTTACTTTTGCCAGCGTCCCTACCCCCGAGGAAACCCGAAATGGCCGAACCCCTGCTGATTGCCAAGCATGCCACCACCGAATGCCACCTGCTCCCCGGGCTGGCCAACCGCCACGGCCTGATCACGGGGGCCACCGGCACCGGCAAGACGGTGACGCTGCAGACACTGGCCGAAAGTTTCTCGCGCATCGGCGTGCCGGTGTTCATGGCCGACGTGAAGGGCGACCTCACGGGCGCCAGCCAGCCCGGCAAGATCGGCGACAAGCTGGCCGCCGTGCTGAAGGAGCGGGGGCTGGACATGCCCGCCCCGCTGGCCTGCCCCACCACGCTGTGGGACGTGTTTGGTGAGCAGGGCCACCCGGTGCGCGCCACCGTGACCGACATGGGCCCGCTGTTGCTGGGCCGCATGCTCAACCTGAACGAGACGCAACTGGGCGTGCTCAACCTCGTCTTCAAGATCGCCGACGACAACGGCATGCTGCTGCTGGACCTGAAAGACCTGCGCGCCATGCTGCAGTACGTGGGTGACAACGCCAAGGAATTCACCACCGAATACGGCAATGTCAGCGCCGCCAGCGTGGGCGCCATCCAGCGCGGGCTGCTGCAGATCGAGCAGCAGGGCGGCACGCAATTCTTTGGCGAGCCCATGCTCGACATCAACGATTTCATGCAGACGGTGGACGGCCATGGCGTGGTCAACATCCTGGCGGCCGACAAGCTGATGAATTCGCCCCGCCTGTATGCCACGTTTCTGCTGTGGATGCTGTCGGAGCTGTTTGAAATCCTCCCCGAGATCGGCGACCCCGAGAAGCCCAAGCTGGTCTTCTTCTTCGACGAGGCCCACCTGCTGTTCAACGAGGCGCCCAAGGTGCTCATCGAGCGCATCGAACTGGTGGTGCGCCTGGTGCGCTCCAAGGGCGTGGGGGTGTATTTCGTCACGCAGAACCCGCTCGATATCCCCGACAGCGTGCTGGCCCAGCTGGGCAACCGCGTGCAGCATGCGCTGCGCGCCTTCACGCCGCGCGACCAGAAGGCCGTGAAGGCGACGGCCACCACCATGCGCCAGAAGCCGGGCCTGGACATCGAGACCGCCATCACCGAGCTGGCCGTGGGCGAGGCGCTGGTGAGCTTTCTCGACGCCAAGGGCCGCCCCAGCGTGACCGAACGCGTGTTTGTGCTGCCTCCCGGCAGCCAGCTCGGCCCCATCACGCCGCAGCAGCGCCAGGCGCTGATGGCCAGCTCGCTGGTGGCCGGTGTGTACGAGAAGGTGGTGGACCGCGAATCGGCCTACGAAAAGCTCAAGGGCCGTACCGATCAGATGGCGGCACAAGCAAGCACCAACGGCAAGGGCACGGCACAGGCACCTGGCGACGACGGCGGCGGCCTGCTGGGCGGATTGAACGATGTCCTGTTCGGCTCCACCGGCCCGCGCGGCGGCAAGCGCGATGGCCTGGCACAGACCATGGCCAAATCGGCTGTACGCACCATGGGCACCACGCTGGGCCGCGAGATTTTGCGCGGTGTGCTGGGCAGCGTGTTTGGCGGCCGCAAACGCTGAAGGACAACCCATGACGGGCTTTGAACTCCTGCTGCTGAAGCTTTCCGGCAGGGCCAGCCCCCTCGCCCTGGCCATTGCACTGTGGGCGCTGGCCCTGGTGGGGGCTGTGCTGGGCTGGTGGGAGCCGCAGTGGCGCTGGGGCGTCTATCTGGTGTTCACCCTGCTGGCCGTGTGGAGCCTCACGCACTGGACCCGCGCCGTGAGGGAGCGCTACATCCGCGAGTCGGTGTTTCCCCAGATCCTCAAGCGCAGGTTGCGCGACGCCTACCCCAACGTGACCCCGAAGGACTGCGACCTGGCCGAACGCGGTCTGCGCCAGTTCTTTCTGGCCTGCCTGCGCAGCCGGGGGTCCTATGTGGCCATGCCCTCAAGGGCCGTCGATGCCATGTGGCACGCATTCACCCAGAACGCCACGACCTATCAGAACTGGTGCCGCGATGCGCTGGGCTTTGTGCCTGAATACGCTCCCGCCGTGGTGCTGGGCAAGAAAGAGCACCACAACGATGGCCTGCGCCGCGCCTGGTACTGGGCCTGCAAGGACGAAGCCATTCAACCCCGCACACCCAGCCGGCTGCCACTGCTGTTTGCGCTGGATGCCAAACTCGCCATCCCGGACGGCTTTCACTACCTGCCCGGCACCCTGGCCAGCGGCCACAAGCCCAAGCCCGGATCCGCCGATGCCCACCATTACGGCACCAGTTTCTGCGACACCAGCTACAGCGGCAGCGCCACCGATTTTGGTGGCTGCGAAAGCCTTGGCGGCAAAAACGCCGGCAACGACAGCCATGGCGACTCGGACGGCGACGGTGGGGGCGACGGTGGCGGAGGCGACTGACACCACGAATGCATCAAATTCCATAGCTGCAAGCGCACGCAGCACTTGGCTGGGAGGGTGATTTTTTTGCGAATAATCGTCCTCCGGTCTAATATGCGGGAAGAGTTTGGCGCATTCGCCATGCACCCGAGGATGCCGACATGACCACCCTGCTATCCCAGCTCCAGCCCTCCGCCGAGGACGTCATCCAGGCGGCCCATCGCCTCAAGGGCATGGCGCACCGCACACCGGTGCTGCGTTCAAGCACGGCGGATGAATTGCTCGGCGTTCAGCTGTTCTTCAAATGCGAGAACCTGCAGCGCACGGGCGCCTTCAAGTTCCGTGGGGCGTTCAATGCGCTTTCGCAGTTCGATGATGAGCAGCGCGAGCGCGGGGTGATCACCTTTTCTGCCGGCAACCACGCCCAGGCCATCGCGCTGGCGGCCCGCCTGCTGGACATGCCCGCGCTCATCCTCATGCCCGAGGATGCCCCCACGTCCAAGATGGCCGCCACGCGCCAGTATGGTGCCCAGGTGGCCACCTACAACCCGGTCACCGAAGACCGCGAGGCCATCTGCCAGCGCCTGGCGATGGAGCGCGGCATGACGCTGGTACCGCCGTCCGAACACCCGCACGTGATCGCCGGGCAAGGAACCGCCGCACTGGAACTGCTCGAAGAAGTGCCCCGCCTGGACTACCTGTTCGTGGGGGTGGGCGGTGGCGGCCAGCTCGCGGGCAGCCTGCTGGCGGCCAAGGCCGTGGCGCCGCTGTGCCGTGTTTATGGTGTCGAGCCCGAGGCGGGCAACGACGGCCAGCAGTCGCTGCGGGCCGGGCACATCGTGCGTATTCCGTTTCCGCGCAGCACCATCGCCGACGGCGCCCAGGCCCAGGCGCTGGGCGCCATGACCTTCGACATCATCCAGCGCGAGGCTGAAGGCATCGTCACTGCCAGCGACCCGCAGCTCGTGCAGACCATGCGTTTCTTTGCCGAGCGGATGAAGATCGTGGTGGAACCGACCGGCACCTTGGCCTTTGCCGGCGCACAGCATGCCGGGCTCGACATCCGGGGCGCGCGCGTGGGCATCATCATCAGCGGCGGCAACGTGGACTTGCCGCGCTACGCCCGATTTCTGGCAGACTGAGTGCCTGTTTACCGAAACTTACACACAGTGAATTAGCCATGAGCAACGTCCACGTCATTGACCACCCGCTGGTGCAGCACAAGCTGACCCTGATGCGCAAGAAAGACGCCAGCACCAACAGTTTCCGGCGCCTGCTGGGCGAGTTGAGCACCCTGATGGCCTACGAGGTCACGCGCGACATGCCGTTGCAGGACATCGAGATCGAAACGCCGCTGGAGACCATGACCGGCAAGGTCATCGACGGCAAGAAGCTG
This sequence comes from Burkholderiales bacterium RIFCSPLOWO2_12_FULL_65_40, assembly GCA_001770955.1. Taxonomy (GTDB): domain Bacteria; phylum Pseudomonadota; class Gammaproteobacteria; order Burkholderiales; family Burkholderiaceae_C; genus Simplicispira. The sequence continues at coordinate 10,979 of MESL01000006.1, forward strand.
GTGCTCGTGTCCATCCTGCGCGCGGGCAACGGCTTCCTGGACGGCATGCTCAACGTGGTGCCCGGCGCGCGCGTGGGCCACATCGGCCTGTACCGCGACCCGGCCACGCTGCAGCCCGTCGAGTACTACTTCAAGATGCCCTCCGAGATGGCCGAGCGCGACATCATCGTCGTCGATCCCATGCTGGCCACCGGCAATTCAGCCGCCGCCGCCATTGACCGGCTGAAGAAGCTGGCCCCCCGTTCGGTCAAGTTCGTCTGCCTGCTGGCCGCGCCCGAGGGCGTCGCCACGCTGCAGAAAGCCCACCCCGACGTGCCGATCTACACCGCCGCCATCGACCGCGAGCTGAACGACCACGGCTATATCCTGCCGGGCCTGGGCGACGCAGGCGACCGGATTTTCGGCACCAAGTAACCCACACCCATTCCGCCTGCACGCCCCGGTGTCTGCAAGGCCGACGCAACGGATATTCCATGCCTCTCCCAGCCCTCTCACTCCCATTTGCCCTGCCAGGCCGCGCCGTGCTGCGCGCCACGGCAGCCCTGGGTGCCAGCGCCCTGCTGCTGGCCACCGCCCTGCCCGCCCGTGCTGAAGACCCCGCCGCCCTGTTTCAGCAGCATTGCGTTGCCTGCCATGGCGTGGGACGCCTTGGACAGTCGGCCCCGGCACTGCTGCCCGAAAGCCTGACGCGCCTGCGCAAGCCCGAGGCGATCAAGGTCATCCGCGAAGGCCGGGCCGCCACCCAGATGCCGGGCTTTGCCGGCCAGCTGAGCGCCGCGCAGATCGCTGCACTGGCAGACCACATCTACACCCCGGTGGTGCCCGCCCCGACGATGACCGAGGCCGACATCAAGGCCTCGCGCATCGTCCAGCACGCGCCAGACAGCCTGCCGGACAAGCCTGCGCCCATTTTCCAGGGCGTGGACATGATGAACCTGTTCCTTGTGGTCGAGACGGGTGACAACCATGTCACGGTGCTCGATGGCGACAAGCTCGAACCCATCCACCGCTTTGCCTCGCGCTTTGCGCTGCACGGTGGCCCGAAGTTCACACCCGACGGGCGCTACGTGTTCTTCGCCTCGCGCGACGGCTGGATCACCAAGTTCGACATCTGGAACCTGAAGGTCGTGGCCGAGGTGCGCGCGGGCATCAACACGCGCAACCTGGCCGTCTCGAGCGACGGCAAGTACGTGGCGGTGGCCAACTACCTGCCGCACACCCTGGTGCTGCTCGACGCCGAACTGAACCTGCTGAAAGTGCACCAGGTGCTGAACAAGGACCGCAAGCGCAGCTCGCGCGTTTCGGCCGTGTACGACGCCGCACCGCGCCAGAGCTTCATCGCAGCGCTCAAGGACGTGCCCGAGGTCTGGGAGATCAGCTACAACCCCAAGGCCGACGATGTGCCGATCGGTGTCATCCACGACTTCCTCTACAAGGAAGGGGCCTTCATTCCGGGCTTCCTGAACCCGCGCCGCACCTATTTGTCGGAGCCGATCGACGACTTCTTCTTCACCCAGAGCTACAACGAACTCATGGGTGCGAGCCGCGAGGCGGGCAAGGGCCAGGTCATCCACCTCGATGTGCGCAAGAAAATCGCCAACCTGCAGCTTCCCGGCATGCCGCACCTGGGCTCGGGCATCACCTGGAAGTACCGCCCCGAGCCCGGCGCGCCCGAGCGCACCGTGATGGCCACCCCCAGCCTGCACGAAAGCCAGGTGACCGTGATCGAGCTGGACACCTGGAAAACCATCAAGACCATCCCGACGCTGGGCCCCGGCTTCTTCATGCGCAGCCACGAGAACACGCCCTACGCCTGGACGGACTCGATGATGTCGCCCAAGGCCAAGGACACGCTGCAGGTGATCGACAAGCGCACCCTGGAGCGCGTGGCCGACATCCGCACCGACCCGGGAAAGACCCTGGCGCACGTGGAGTTCACGCGCGACGGCAAGTACGTGCTGGCCAGCCTCTGGGAACGCAAGGCCGACGGTGGCGCGATCGTCGTTTTCGATGCTGCCACGTTCAAGGAAGTCAAGCGCATCCCCATGGACAAGCCCGTGGGCAAGTACAACCTGCACAACAAGATCACGCGCTCCGAGGGCACCAGCCACTGAGCCGAACCCTGATACGGCAGGAGGGCTGCCACAACCACCCTCCTGCGCGCTCGTTCAGTCTTTGAAAGACGGAGCCTTCTTGGCCATGCTGGACATCATGGCCTCGGTCAGGTCCTGGCTCATGAGCATGGCGGCGTTCCAGGTCGCGATGTAGTTCAGGCTGTCGGCCACCGAATGGTCGCGTGCGTAGGTGATCATTTCCTTGGTGCCGCGGATCGACAGCGGCGACTTGGCGGCAATGGTGGCGGCGATCTCGTGCACACCAGCGTAGAGCGCCTCGCGGCTTTCGAACACGCGGTTCACCAGGCCCATCTCCTTGGCCTCCTGCGCGTCGAACTTGCGCCCGGTATAGGCCAGCTCGCGCACGATGCCCTCGCCCACCAGCTTGGGCAAGCGCTGCAGCGTGCCGACGTCGGCGGTCATGCCGATGTCGATTTCCTTGATGGTGAAATAGGCGTCGCTGCTCGCATAGCGCATGTCGGCACAGGTGACCAAATCAATGCCGCCGCCGATGCAACCGCCATGGATGGCCGCGAGCACGGGCTTGCGGCAGCGCTCCAGGCTGGTCAAGGTGTCCTGCAGGTCGAGGATGACGCGGCGCAGGGCTTCCCGCGTACGGCCGTCGCAGTCGTTCTGGATCTGCGGGCCCAGGCCCATCATCATCTGCAGGTCGATGCCGGCGGTGAAGAGCTTGCCCTCCCCCTGCAGCACGGCCACGCGGGCTTCGGGCGTGGTATCGACCCACTGGAAGGCCTGGCGAATCTCCTGCCACATGGTGGCGTTCATGGCGTTGGCCTTGTCCGGGCGGTTCAGGCGCACGGTGGCAATGTGATTTTCCATCGAGACTTCGAGCGTTTCAAACTGCATGCATGGCTCCATTCTTAGGTGTTTTTAGCCTCTAGCGCTTATCCATCAAGCGCCAGAAGCTATCAATTCAATAGTATTCTGATCAGGCCTTGACGCCCTTCATGGCGGCCAGGTAGGGCGCCAGGCGCTTGGCCATTTCGTCGCCCAGGGCCTGCAGGCCGCTCATGGGGCGCACCATGACCTCGAAATCGACGATCTTGCCTTCCTCGTCGAAACGGATCATGTCGATGCCCTTGATCTCCTTGCCGTTGACCTTGGCCGAGAACTCCAGCACCACGCTGTGCCCATCGGCATCAGCAAACTCGCGGTGGTAGGTGAAGTCCTCAAACACCTTCACCACCGTGCCCAGAATGAGCTGCACCGCCTGCGCGCTGGGGTACGGCGTGTGCGCCATGGGCGAACGGAACACCGCCTTGGGGTGCAGGATGGCGGGCAGTTCGGCCAGATTGCCCTGGGCCACCATCTCGTGCCATTGCTTCAGGCTCTGGGCCACCGCAGGCGCCACCGCGCGGGCAGCGGGGGTAGCCTCTTCCTTGCGGGCGGTGGTGTCTAGGTTCAGGGCCAGCTCGGTGCCCTGCCAGATGGCGCGCTTGGCGTCGAGTTCAGCGGCCTTGTCGGCGCCGCCGATCAGGTGCACGGTGCAGCCTGCGGCCAGCAGTTCGGCCTGCAGCGCGCGCTGCGGATCCTGGCCCGCGCAAAGGATGACGTTGTCCACGGGGAGCACCATGTCTTTGCCGTCCACGGTGATGTGCAGGCCCGCGTCGTCCACCTTGCGGTAGTTCACACCCGGAATCATCTCGACGTTGCGGTTCTTCAGCGAGGTGCGGTGAATCCATCCCGTGGTCTTGCCCAGGCCCTCGCCCACCTTGCTGGTCTTGCGCTGCAGCAGGTACACCTTGCGTGGAATGGTGCCGAGGTGCGCCTCCTTGAGGCCGCCGCGCGCTGCGCCCGTGGTGTCCACACCCCACTCGGCAAAGAATTTGGCCGCGTCCAGGCTCGGGCTGGTGCCTTCGTGCAGCAGGTATTCGGAGACGTCAAAGCCGATGCCGCCCGCGCCCACCACGGCCACCGTTTTGCCCACGGGCTTCTTTTCGCGCAGCACGTCGAGGTAGCTCAGCACCTTGGGGTGGTGAACCCCTTCGATCTCCGGCGTGCGCGGCACGATGCCGGTGGCCAGCACCACATGCTGGTAGCCCTCACCCACCAGGTCCTGCGCGCTGACCTTGCGGCCCAGTTGCAGCTTCACGCCGGTCAGTTCGATCTGCTTGCCAAAGTAACGCAGTGTCTCGTAGAACTCTTCCTTGCCCGGCACCTGCTTGGCCACGTTGAACTGGCCGCCGATCTCCTGCGCGGCGTCGATCAGCGTCACATCAAAGCCGCGCCGCGCCGCCGTGGTGGCAAAGGCCAGGCCCGCCGGGCCTGCGCCCACCACGGCGATACGGTCCTTCGTGGCAGAGGGTTTGTGGATGAGGATGGTCTCGTGGCAGGCGCGCGGGTTGACCAGGCACGAGGTGATCTTGCCGCCGAAGGTGTGGTCCAGGCAGGCCTGGTTGCAACCGATGCAGGTATTGATCTGGTCAGACTGCCCGGCGGCAGCCTTGTTCACGAAATCGGGGTCGGCCAGGAAGGGGCGCGCCATGCTCACCATGTCGGCCATGCCATCGGCCAGCACCTGCTCGGCCACCTCGGGGGTGTTGATGCGGTTGGTGGCCACGAGCGGAATGCCCACCTTGCCCTTGAGTTGCTTCGTCACCCAGGCAAAGGCTGCGCGCGGCACCTTGGTGGCTATTGTTGGAATGCGCGCCTCGTGCCAGCCGATGCCAGTGTTGAGGATGGTGACGCCGGCCATCTCCAGCGCCTGGGCCAGTTCAATCACTTCCTCGGTGGTGGAGCCGCCTTCCACCAGGTCGAGCATCGAGAGGCGGAAGATGATGATGAAGTTCGGCCCCACCCGCTCGCGTGTGCGGCGCACGATCTCCAGCGGGAAACGGATGCGGTTGGCATACGAGCCGCCCCACTCGTCGTCGCGGTGGTTGGTCTGCTGCGCAATGAATTCGTTGATGAGGTAGCCCTCGGAGCCCATGATCTCCACGCCGTCGTAGCCGGCGCTCTGCGCCAGCGCAGCGGCGTTGGCATAGTCCTCCACGGTCTGCACCACTTCTTCAGTGGTCAGCGCATGCGGGCGGAACGGGCTGATGGGCGCCTTGATGGCGCTCGGCGCCACCAGCTCGGGGTGGTAGGCATATCGGCCGAAGTGCAGGATCTGCATGCAGATCTTGCCGCCGGCCTCGTGCACGGCCTGGGTCACGATCTTGTGCTTGTCGGCCTCAGCCTGCGTGGTCATGGCGGCGCCGCCCGGCATGGGGCGCGCACGGTCGTTGGGGGCGATGCCACCGGTCACGATCAGGCCCACACCGCCCCGGGCGCGCTCGGCGTAGAACGCAGCCATGCGCTGGAAGCCGTCCTTGGCCTCCTCCAGCCCCACGTGCATGGAGCCCATGAGCACGCGGTTCTTGAGGGTGGTGAAGCCCAGGTCCAGGGGCGCAAGCATGTGGGGAAAGGCGGTCATGGCGGTTCCTTGAAAAAGGTTGGCTAGAGGAAAAACGGCGCACTATGCAACCAGTTGCACAAAAGTGTACGGTCGTTCACATTTTTATGCAACTGGTTGCATAGCAGGGATCACCCGGATAGACTGCAGCACATGTCCTTGCCGCATGCCGTCCTCACCTCATTGCTGGAAAAATCCACGTCGGGCTACGACCTGGCGCGGCGTTTCGACAAGTCCATCGGCTATTTCTGGCACGCCACGCACCAGCAGATCTACCGCGAGCTGGCACGCATGGAGGCCGCAGGCTGGATCGCATCGAGCGCGCCCCCCGACGCCGGAAAGACACGCAAGCGCGAGTACCGGGTGCTGCCCGCCGGGCGCGCAGAACTGGCGCGCTGGGCCAGCGAGCCCTCTCCACCCATGGACCTGCGCGATGATTTCATGGTGAAGCTGCGTGCGGATGCGGCGCTGGGCGAGGTCGATCTGCGCGGCGAGTTGGCGCGCCGCATTGCTTTGCACCGCGAAAAACTGGCGCAGTACCGGGCCATCGAGCAGCGCGACTTTCTGCATGGCGGGCCGCTGCCGCGCGAGTTGCAAATACAGCACATGATCCTCAAGAAAGGGATCCTGTACGAACAGGCCTCCATCGGCTGGACCCAGGAAATGCTGGGCGTGCTCGAGGAAAAAGCCAGTCAACCATAAAAAAACCACCCGATCCGTAAGGATGGGTGGTGTAAAAACGGGCGCCCGGCCCCGCCGGCCCGGGCACCTCTGGAACGATCAGTACACGTCGTGCTGCGTGTTGTTCACGTTGAATTTGCCGGTGGGCGTGATCAGGCGCGGATCCTTGATGACGGACTTGAGCTTGAGCGTCTTGTCATCCACCACGACGATGGCCGAAGCCTTGTCCTTGGCGGACCACACCGAGAACCACACCTCGTCACCGGCCTTGTTGTACTCCGGTTGCACGACGCGCTTGCCGCCGCCATCGTCTGGCAACCCCGCCCATTCACCGATCGGCAAGACCTTGTAGCCCTTGTCCAGATCGTTGATGTCATACACCGCAATCGACTGAGACAGGGCGGCATCCGGGTTCAGCGTGGTGTCCACGTACAGGTGCTTGGACTTGGGATGGCTCTTGAGGAACAGCGAACCGCCGCCCTGCCCCTTGAGGGTCTGCACCACCTTGAAGGCATGCTGCTTGTGCTTGACCGGGTCGGTTCCGATAAGCGAAACCGTCTCATCACCGAGGTGCCCCGTCGCCCACACCGGGCCAAACTTGGGATGCTTGAAGTTGGCGCCGCGACCGGGGTGCGGGATCTTGCCCACGTCCACCACGGCAGCCACGGTGTCGGTCTTGGAGTCGATGACGCCGATCTTGTTGCTCTGGTTGGCTGCCACCATGAAGTAGCGCTTGGTGGAGTCCCAGCCACCATCGTGCAGGTAACGTGCCACACCCACCTCGGTGACCTTGAGCGACTTCATGTTGGAATAATCCACCATCAGGGACTTGCCGGTTTCCTTGACGTTCACGATGAACTCCGGCTTGTGCAGCGATGCCACGATAGAGGCCACGCGCGGCTCGGGGTGGTACTCCTGCGTGTCCACCGTCATGCCACGGGTAGCGACGATCTTCAGGGGCTCCAGCGTGTCGCCATTCATGATGACGAACTGGGGCGGCCAGTAGGCACCGGCAATGGCGAGCTTGTCTTCGTAGCCCTTGAACTTGGAGGTCTCCACCGAACGCGCTTCCAGACCGATGCGGATCTCGGCCACATTGGTGGGCGTCTCCATCCACAGATCGATCATGTTGACACGGCCATCGCGGCCGATCACGAACAGGTAGCGGCCCGAGGCCGACACGCGGGAGATGTGCACCGCATAGCCGGTCTTGATGATGCTGATGATCTGCTTGCTGTCGCCGTCGATCAGCGCCACTTCCCCCGTATCACGCAAGGTGGTCGAGAAGATGTTGCTGATGTTGAAGCTGTTCATCTTCTTCTTGGGGCGATCCGCCGGGGCGACCATGACCTTCCAGGTGCCCTTCATGTCCGCCAGCCCCCACTCAGGAGGTTGCGGTGCATCGTGCTGGATGTAGCGCGCCATCAGATCGACCTGCGCCTCGGTCAACTCGCCCGAGGTCTGCCAGTTGGGCATGCCGGCTGGGGAGCCGTAAGCAATGAAGACCTTCAGGTAGTCCGTGCCCTTGGCAACGGTCAGGTCGGGTGTCAGCGGCTTGCCCGTCGCCCCCTTGCGCAGCACGCCATGGCAGCCGGCACAGCGCTCGAAATAGATCTTGCGGGCGGCATCGAACTCCGTCTGCGTCATGGGCGGAGCCTTGGGGTTGGTGCTTTGCACCATGGGTACTGTCGTCAATGGCGACGTACCTGCCTGGTAATTTTGTTCAGCAGGTGTCACACCCTTCTGCTCTTGCGCGGAAGCAGCGAGTGCAAGCGTCGTCAGCAGAACCGCCGAGACGCTTTTCAGTTGCAAATTTTTCATCGAAAGCTCCAAATATTACTTCGTTGTTTGATTGGCACCGCTCTTCCGGACCAAAGCCTCACGAGCCGTCTAACCCCCGCCGCGAGGTGGTCAAACTATAGGTCGTGCAAAAGCGCCCGGGATGATATGAATCAACCCAGCAAACAACTCAAGTAATTTCGGAGCAAAAGCCCCATTAGCGAGACTGACGGAGAAATATCGCTACTAAGAGAGTTGCGCGGGATGCGGGGCGCAACTGCTAAAAAAATGGCGCAGGCTTCAGGGCGCCATTACGACCACGACACCCTTCATTTCAGGGTGCGGGCCACAGGAGTAGGAATACGTTCCCGGGGCGTCAAACCGACGCTCCCAGCTTTCCTGGGGAAAAAACCGTTCGGATTCGCCCCCCTGCTCGGAAGCAAAGAGCACCGAATGGCTCGTACGTTTCTCCCGATTGATCCATCGGACAGTATCCCCCGCACGGATACGAACCTCTGCGGGCTCAAACCGGTAATTCTGTATGACCACCTCCACGGTCTGCTGTGCAGATGCCGGAAGGATGGTTGCCACAGAAAAGACGAGCGCCAGACCCGCTGACACCCGTCTTCCTTCGCATAGGACAGAGAACAGCATGTTCTCGCGTCAACGCCAAAGGATTACTGCTTGACCGCCTTCACGTCACCGTCAGCGCCCACGCCCAGCGTGTAGCCCAGGGAGACATGGTGGAAGCGACCCGTGGCGTGGTCGCCGTGGATGGCAATACCAAACGGAACCGCCTTGCCTTCACCCGGGTTCTTGCTGGTGAACGTGACCGTGTAGGTATCGCCCGCCTTGCTGCCTTCGGCCTGCGCACCCAGGGTGCCGCCATCCATCTTGCGATCGGACGTCACGGTGCCATTGGCCACCTTGGCGCCCTTGGCGCTCTTCCATTGCATCAGCTGATACGAACCTGCCTTGGTGTACTTGGTCTTCTTGTCATCGGCACCGGGCATGGTCCGGGCATCGTTGTGGCAGGAAGCCCAGCAACCGGCCTGATTGGCCAACTGCACCTGGGCATCCGGGAACATCACGGTCGCCTTGACTTCGTTGTCCTTGTCGCCCTGGTCAGCTCCACCGCCAGGTGCCTTGAAGGTCAGACGGATGTACAGGTTGCTCGCGTCGTATGCGGCCTGCACGGCCACAGGGTAGTTCATGGTCTTGGGCGCGCCCTTGGGCTCCATGTCCTTACCGGCCAGACGCTTGAAGTCGAAGTTCAGTGCGCCCTTCTCTTCATGGCAGCCAATGCAGGTTTCGCCCTTCTTGAGGCCGGCCGTGCCGCTGTGGTCCGACTTCTTGCCAACCCACTCCATGGGCGAAACGCCGGGGTGGAACACATGGACGTCGCGCTTGGGAACCTTGGACCAGTCAGGTGCAGCAAAAGCTGCCTGCGTTCCCACAGCCAGCAGCGAACCCAAAAGCATCATGGAAAGGGTGGTTTTTTTCATCGATTACTCCTAGTAGGTGTTCTCTCTACAGGCGGCCGCCCAAAACGGGCGGGCACGCCCTACAAGCTTACAGATCTTCGTCTGCATCTTCCTTCATGCCCTGGGGCTTGGTATGCGCAATCCCCTTGTGGCAATCGATACAGGTTTGCTTTTCGTCCTGAGCGATCTTGTGCATCTTGGCACCGCGCATTTTCTGCTTCTCAGTATCCATCCCCTCAAAGCTGTGGCAGTTGCGGCACTCGCGCGAATCGGCCGCCTTCATGCGTGCCCACTCCCGCTCAGCCAAGACCAGACGTTTGGCCTCGAACTTTTCCTTGGTATCGATGGTACCGGTCAATTTACCCCATACCTCTCGACTGGCCTGGATCTTGCGGATCATCTTGTGGGTCCAGTCCCTGGGCACATGACAGTCTGAGCAAACGGCACGGACACCCGTGCGGTTGCTGTAGTGAATGGTCTTTTTGTATTCCTGATAGACGTTGTCGTGCATCTCGTGGCACGAGATACAGAAATCCATCGTGTTGGTGGCTTCCATGGCGGTGTTGAAACCACCCCAGAACAGAATGCCAGAGATGAAGCCTGTCGACAGCAAACCGATCAGCGAATATTTCACGCTCGGTTTTTTGAGTTTGGCCCACAGGGTTGCAAGTTTTCCAGCCATCAAATCTCTCCCCACTTCATTTTTCGCTTTGGAGACGCGCAGATCGAGGGGCTTTCGCCCCCCGATCCATGCCTCAGATCAAGGCTGTTCTATCAATAGATGTCGTGTTGCGTGTTGTACACGTTGAACTTGCCGGTGGGGGTGATCATCTTCGGATCGGTGATCACCTTCTTCACCTTCAAGGTCGCATCGTCGTACACCACGATGGCCGACTGGTCGGTCTTGCCGCCCCACAGGGAGATCCAGACTTCCTTGCCGTCAGCCGAATACTCGGGGTGCACGGCGCGCTTCACAGCCTTGGTTTCCGGCAGACCGGAATCCTTGGCAACGTTCAGGACCGCCTTGGGCTTGGACAGATCAGCCATGTCCCACACTGCCACGGACTCGGCCAGATCCTTGTCAGGATTCTGGGGAGCGTCCGCCCAGAAGTGCTTGGACTTCGGATGGGTCTTGACGAACAGGTTGCCCGGAACGTGCTTGATTTCCTGCACAACCTTCCAGTTGTACTGCTTGAACTGCTTGTGCTTGGCCTCTTCCGAAGGCGTGGAGATCAGCGTCACGACGTCGGCACCCAGGTGGCCGGTGGCCCAGACGGGACCGAACTTGGGGTGAACGAAGTTGGCACCACGGCCGGGGTGGGGGATCTTGGCCGTATCGACCAGGGCCGCCAGCTTGCCGGTCTTGGTGTCCACCGCAGCGATCTTGTTCGAGGCGTTGGCCGCGACCAGGAAGTAGCGCTTGGAAGCATCCCAGCCGCCGTCGTGCAGGAACTTGGCGGAACCGATGGTGGTCGTCTTCAGGTTTTCGATGTCGGAGTAATCCACCAGCAGGATCTGGCCGGTTTCCTTGATGTTGACCACCCATTCAGGCTTGATGAACGAAGCCACGATGGAGGCCACACGGGGCTCGGGGTGGTATTCGCCGTCCACGGTCATGCCACGGGTGCCCACCACCTTGCGGGGCTTGAGCGTGTCGCCGTCCATGATGACGTACTGTGGGGGCCAGTAGGAACCAGCGATTGCGTACTTGTCTTCAAAGCCCTTGAACTTGGAGGTATCCACCGAGCGAGCGTCGAAGCCGATCTTGACTTCAGCAACCACTTCAGGCTTTTCCATCCACAGGTCGATCAGGGACAGACGGCCGTCGCGGCCGATCACGTACACGTAGCGGCCGGAAGCAGACAGACGCGAAATGTGCACGGCGTAGCCGGTCTTGACGATGCTGCGGATTTCTTTGGTGTCACCGTCGATCAGGGCCACTTCACCCGTGTCGCGCAGGGTCACAGAGAACAGGTTCTTCAGGTTGATCTTGTTCATCTGCTTGGTCGGACGCTTGTCGACCGGAACAATGACCTTCCAGGAATCCATCGTTTCCTTCAGGCTGTACTCTGGTGGCACATCCGGGGTGTTCTGGATGTACTTGGCCATCAGGGTCAGCTCTTCCTTGGTCAGGATGTCATCGAAGTTGACCATGCCGCCATCAGTGCCGTAACCGATGATTTTTTCCAGACGCGACTGGCCCAGTGCCAGCGTACCGCCTTCGGTGACCTTGCCGTCCTTGTCGGTCTTCGTCCAGTGCGGCTCAAGGTTCTTGCCGGTGGCACCCTTGCGCAAGACACCGTGGCAGCCAGCGCAACGCTCGAAATAGATCTTCTTGGCTGTCTCTTTTTCAGCGGCCGTCAGTGCGGGCGCTACAGGTTTGTCTTGAGCCATTGCAGGAACTGCAAGGCCCGTCAGCATCACCACTGCAGCGATGCTCGAAAGGCGGGGAAATGTCATCGTTCTTACTCCATAGGTACCTTGCAGCCAATCCGCCTGGAGGCGGCATTCAAAACCCGGTGACGGCTACAACAAGTCGATCCGAGTAAGACCATTATGGGCGCGCTGTCTCTCTTGGGAACTTGATCTATGTTAAATGAGCATCCTAAATACATCAAAGGGTTAGAAAATGTACGCACAATCCAACCATTGCCCGATCCCCACCCGGGGGCGCATGAATCGTGCGCCACACTCACTTAAGATGCAAGCTTGTGACCGGAAAGCCACGAATTGAAACCAGAATCGACACTACGCTTTGACTCCCTGGGTTGCAGCAAAGGCGGGCGCCAACTGTTCCAAGGCATCGATTGCACCGTGCAATCAGGACACTGGCTTCACGTGGTGGGTGCCAACGGCATCGGCAAGACCAGTCTGCTGCGCATGCTCTGTGGCCTGGCCCCGGTCGAATCCGGCAATATTCTCTGGAATGGAACGCCCATTCGCTCGCAGCGCACGGCCTTCCAGCGCGACCTGTGCTATCTGGGGCACCTCAATGCCCTGCAGGAGTCGATGACGGTCCATGAAAACCTGGCGTTCACGGCTGCGCTGGGTGGTTTTGTGCCGGACGCCGGGCAGATTCCGGCCATTCTGGCCCGTTTCGGCGTCGGTGGACGGCAAGAACACATTGTTCGCCACCTCTCACAGGGCCAGAAACGGCGTGTCGCCCTGGCCCGCCTGGCGCTGAGTCCGGCAACGCTGTGGGTTCTGGATGAACCCTTCGTGGCCATGGACGAGGCCGGCATCGGCATGCTGACCGAACTGATTGCACAGCACCTGGCTGAAGGCGGGGTGACGGTACTCACCAGCCATCAGCCGGTGGAGATCGGCGCGATTCCCGCACAAATCCTGGAGCTGCGCGCATGAAATTGACACAAGTCAAGCCCATCGGCCTGGGAACCGTCATGCTTGCCATCCTGCGGCGTGAAATCTCGCTGGCACTGCGCCAGAAGGGCGAGGTTCTGACGCCGCTGATGTTTTTCGTGGTGATTGCCAGCCTTTTCCCACTGGGGGTTGGGCCTGAGTCGGCGCTGTTGTTGCGCATGGCATCAGGTGTGTTGTGGGTGAGTGCCCTGCTAGCTGCCATGCTATCCCTTCAGCGAATGTTTGCCAGTGATTACGCCGATGGCTCCCTGGAGCAAATGGCTTTGTCGTCCACGCCACTGACCCTGCTGGTGGCGGCCAAGGCACTGTCCCACTTTCTGCTGTCGGGGCTGCCGCTCGTCTTGATGGCCCCGGTTCTGGGCCTGCAGTTCGGGCTCGATGGCCCGTCGCTGGGCCTTCTGATGCTGACCCTGCTGCTGGGCACCCCCACACTGAGCCTGGTGGGCAGCATCGGCGCAGCCCTGACCCTGGGTGTGCGTGGTGCAGGGGTTCTGCTCTCGCTGCTGATACTGCCGCTTTATATTCCCGTCCTGATTTTCGGTGCCGGCGCCGTGGAAGCCTACGCCTCCGGCCTGGGCGTCAGCGGACATCTGTCCCTGCTGGCGGCACTGCTGGTTCTTTCCCTGTTTTTTGCACCCTTTGCCACAACGGCTGCCTTGAAAATTTCCCTGGAATGAAAACAAACAGCATCCACTGGTTCAAATACGCAGCCCCTCAGAACTTCTATTTTCTGGCGGGGAAACTGTGGCCCTGGTTTGCAGCCCTCGCAACCGTCCTGATGGCCGTGGGGCTGTGGATTGGCTTTTTCGTGGCCCCCGTCGATGCACAGCAGGGACAGGGCTACCGCATCATCTTTGTGCACGTTCCTGCATCCCAGATCTCCATGTTCATCTATCTGGTGATGGCCGCATGGGCAGGCTTCGGCCTGGCGTTCAACACACGCCTGTCGGGCATGATGGCCGCCGCCCTCGCCCCCACCGGGGCCCTGTTTGCGTTTCTCTCCTTATTGACGGGCGCACTCTGGGGCAAGCCGATGTGGGGCACCTGGTGGGTCTGGGATGCCCGCCTCACTTCCACGCTGATCCTGCTCTTCCTGTACCTGGGGTTTCTGGCCTTGCAGTCCAGCATTGACGACCCGCGCCGTGCCGACAAGGCCTGCGCCGTGCTGGCGCTGGTGGGGGTGGTCAATGTGCCCATCATCTATTTCTCGGTCTCCTGGTGGAACACCCTGCACCAGGGCGCGTCGGTCTCCATGACGCGATCGCCCTCCATGGCCGCGCCCATGCTGTGGGGCATGCTGATCATGGTGGTCGCCTTCTGGATGTATGCGATCGCCGCAGCGCTGGCGCGGGTGCGCAACATCATTCTTGAGCGGGAACGTCACACGGAGTGGGTCAAAAATGCAGTGGAATAGTGCTTCCGAGTTTTTTGCCATGGGTGGCTACGCCCTGTATGTATGGGGTAGCTTTGGCGCCACCGCCCTGGTCATGCTGGTGGAGTCCCTGCTGATTCGCAGCAAGCGCAGGCACATTCTGCGAAACCTTCGCAGCGAACTTGAGTCCAAATCCAACTGATCATGAAACCACGTCACAAACGCGCAGCCATCATTGCGGGCGGGCTGGCAGCCCTGTCACTCGCGGCCTTTCTGGTACTCAATGCCTTTGAGAGCAATCTCGTGTTTTTCTTCAGCCCCAGCCAGGTGGCCTCGGGCGAAGCGCCCAAGAACCGCACCTTCCGGGTTGGCGGCATGGTCAAGGAAGGCTCCGTCGAACGCAAGGACCTCACCGTCAGCTTCATCGTCACCGACACGGCCCAGGAAATGAAGGTGACCTACACCGGCATCCTGCCGGACCTCTTCCGCGAAGGCAAAGGCGTCGTGGCACAAGGCAAGCTGGCCGACAACGGGTTGTTCACCGCCACCGAGGTGCTGGCCAAGCACGACGAAAATTACATGCCCCCCGAGGCGCAGCATGCGGTCGATCAGGCGCAGAAGACCATTGAAACGCTGAAATAACCATGATTCCAGAACTAGGCCATTTCGCGCTGATCCTGTCGCTCTTCGTCGCGCTCGCGCTGGGCATCCTGACCGTGGCGGGCGGGCACACCGGCCGCCGCGACTGGATCGCGCTGGCCCGGCCCGGCACGCAGGCCCTGTGGCTGCTGACCGCAGTGGCCTACGGCTGCCTCACCTACGCGTTCTATACCAACGACTTCTCTGTCGTCTATGTGGTGCAGCACTCCAACTCCAGCCTGCCCGCGATGTACCGCATCGCCGGTGTCTGGGGTGGCCACGAAGGCTCGCTGCTGCTGTGGCACTTCATGCTCACCTCCTGGATGCTGGCGGTTTCACTGTTCTCGCGGCAATTGCCCGACGCCATGGTCTCGCGCGTCCTGGGTATCCTGGGGCTGGTGGCGGTGGGCTTTCTGCTGTTCATGCTGGTCACCTCGAACCCGTTCCTGCGCCTGATCGACATCCCTGCCGAAGGGCGCGACCTCAACCCCCTGCTGCAAGACCCCGGTCTGGTGTTCCATCCCCCGATGCTGTACATGGGCTATGTCGGCCTGGCCGTGCCGTTTGCCTTTGCCATTGCCGCCCTGCTCAACGGGCGCCTCGATGCTGCCTGGGCCCGCTGGTCGCGCCCCTGGGCCACGGCGGCCTGGGTGTTTCTGACCCTGGGCATCGCCCTGGGTTCGTGGTGGGCTTATTACGAACTGGGCTGGGGTGGCTGGTGGTTCTGGGACCCGGTGGAAAACGCCTCTTTCCTGCCCTGGCTGGTGAGCGTGGCGCTCATCCACTCGCTGGCGGTCACCGAGAAACGCGGCCTGTTCCGCAACTGGACCATCATCCTGGCCATCACGGCGTTCTCGCTCAGCCTGCTGGGCACCTTCCTGGTCCGGTCGGGGGTGCTGACCTCGGTCCACGCCTTTGCCACCGACCCCCGGCGCGGCGTCTTCATCCTGATTTTTCTGTTTGTCGTGGTGGGCGGCTCGCTCACGCTGTTTGCCATGCGGGCCAGCAAGGTCCGCTCCAGCGGCTCGTTCGCCTTGGTCTCGCGTGAAACCTTCCTGCTGGTCAACAACGTCCTCATGACCACGGCAGCCGCCACGGTGCTGCTGGGCACGCTGTACCCGTTGATCGTCGATTCGCTCAACCTGGGCAAGCTGTCGGTGGGCCCGCCCTACTTCAACGCCGTGTTTGTTCCGATCATGGTGCCTGTCCTGATCTTCATGGTGGTAGGCACGTTTGCCCGCTGGAAGAGCGACGGCGTCGCCGAACTGGCGCGCAAGCTGGGCGCCACGGCCGTGGTGTCCGTCATTCTGGGGTGCACCCTGCCGCTGCTGGCCGGCCCCTGGTCCGCCGCAGCGTCGCTGGGGCTGAGTCTGGCGCTGTGGATCGTGCTGTCGTCGGTGCTGCACATCGTCCGGCACCTCAAGGACACCTCTCGGTGGAAGTCCATCCCCTGGTCGTTCTGGGGCATGCACATCGCCCACATCGGCATTGCAGTCTGCGCGGTCGGCATCACCATGGTGACCGGCTATGAAACCGAAAAGGATGTGCGCATGGCGGTGGGCGACACTGTTTCGGTCGGGGGCTACACCTTCAAGCTCACCGGAATCAGCGAGGCCAAAGGCCCGAACTACCGCGCCGACGTGGGCGATGTCGAACTGATCCGCGACGGCAAGGTGCTCCGAACCCTGCACCCTGAAAAGCGCACCTATTTCTCGTCCACCATGCCCATGACGGAAGCTGCCATCGATACAAGCCTGACCCGCGACGTCTATGTATCCCTGGGCGAGCGCCTGTCGGGCGACGGCGCGCCGGCCTGGGCCATGCGCGTGTACTACAAGCCATTCGTGAGCTGGATCTGGGGTGGCGCGGTCCTCATGGCCCTGGGCGGAGGGCTGGCAGCCCTGGATCGCCGCTACCGCAAGAAGCGGGCAGCGGCCGCTGCCAACGCGGCCATCGCAGGTGTGGCAGCATGAAAAAGGCGCTGATTCCGCTGGGCCTGTTCCTGGTGCTGGTGGTGTTTCTCGCCATCGGGCTGACGCGCGACCCCCGTGTCGTTCCTTCCCCCCTGATCGGCAAGGATGCGCCGATGTTCGTGGCCCCGGTACTGCACACGCCAGAGAAGCAGTTTGCGGCGCAGGACATGCGCGGCAAGGTGTGGCTGCTCAACGTCTGGGCCTCGTGGTGCACGGCCTGCCTGGACGAGCACCCGATCCTGGTGGCGTTCGCCAAGAACAAGAGCCTTCCGCTCGTCGGCCTCAACTACAAGGACCAGCCCGCCAACGGCATCAAGTGGCTGGCCCGGCACGGCGACCCCTACGACTTCTCGGTGATTGACCAGGACGGCCGCATCGGCATCGACTTCGGCGTTTATGGCGTGCCGGAAACCTTCCTCATCGACAAGGAAGGCAAGATCCGCCACAAGCAGATCGGTCCCGTCACCGAGGAAGCCCTGCTCAAGACCATCCTGCCGCTGGCGCGGGAGCTGCAAAAATGAAATTCTGGCTTGCCCTGCTGCTGGCGCTGCAATGTGCCCTGGCCGCCCACGCCAGCGAAGCCCCACCCCTGGCGGACGATCCGGTCACCGAGAAACGCATGGTCGCCATTTCGGCGGAACTGCGCTGCCTCGTCTGCCAGAACGAATCGCTGGCGGGTTCGCGGGCCGATCTGGCCATGGACCTCAAGCGCGAGATCCGCACCCTCATCCAGGCGGGCAAAAGCGACACCGAAATCATGGATTTCATGGTCAGCCGCTATGGCGACTTCGTGCGCTACCGCCCTCCCGTCAATGCCGTGACCTGGCTGCTCTGGTTCGGCCCGTTCGTCCTGCTGGTGGGCGCGGTCGTTGTGCTCGTGCGCATGGTGCGTGCAAACCAGCGCGGCCCAGCGCCCCAGGCCCTTGACGAAGCCCAGCGCGCCAAGGCGCAGTCACTCCTGCACGACCCGGACAACCTTTCATGAGCCTTTTTATTGCACTCGCAGCGGTCCTGACCGTATTGATCGTGGTCTGGGTCGTGTGGCCCCTGCTGCGCCCCGCGCCCCAGGACGGCGTCTCCAGCCAGCGCCTGAACGCAGCCATCTACCGCGACCAGCTCGAAGCCCTCGACCGCGACCTGGCCAGCGGCGCCATCAGCCCGTCCGACCACGAAACCACCCGCGACGAACTGCAGCTGCGTCTGCTCGACGACACCGCCGAGCCCACCGCCCCTGCTGCGGCCCCCAGCACCACGTTCTGGAGCGCCCGGCGCACCTCGGCCCTGCTGGCCCTGGTACTGCCCCTGGGCGCCGCAGGCATGTATTACTGGCTGGGCAACCCTGCAGCCCTGAACCCCGCAGCCGCCCAGGCCGCCGCCAACGACCAGGTAATCAAGATGGTCGATTCCCTGGCCGCCAAACTGAAGGACAACCCGGACAACCCCAAGGGATGGGCCATGCTGGCGCGGTCCTATAAGGTGATGGGTCGCCTGGACGAAGCCGAACAGGCCTACGGAAAGGCCAGCGAAGCGATCAGCAACCACCCCGACCTGCTGGTGGACTACGCCGAGCTGCTGGCGCTGCGGGCCGGCAATCGCATGGAAGGCCGCCCCCAGGAGCTGATCCAGCGGGCCCTGAAAGTCGATCCGGAGCACCCCAGCGCGCTCATGATGTCCGGCGTGGCGGCCTACCAGCAGGCGGACTTCGACGGTGCCGCGAAGGAATGGGAAAAGCTGTTGTCCCTGCTGGAGCCCGGCTCCGAAGACGCCAAGATGACCCAGGAAAACCTGGACGATGCGCGCCTGCAAAGCTCGCTGGCCAAAAAACAGAAAGCCCGTCCCTGACCCCGGATGTCTGGGCGGAGGCGCCCGGCATCGGCTGCAACGGCCTACCGCGGCATGACTGACCCCACCCCTTGACCGAATAACCTTCATGCCTACCTTCCCGACCCTTCCCTCGGCCTGCCAGCACCCCGCGCTGCGCACACTGACCGCCCTGGTCTCGCTGGCCTGCCTGCACATGGCCCCGGCACATGCCCAGAACCCGGCACCCCAGGGCGCCCATGCGGCACTGCCCGAAGTGGTGGTCAGCGGCTCACGCCAGGAACAGGCCGCCGACGATTTGCCGCTGTCGTATGACGTGATCAACGCGACCACCCTGAGCAACCAGCAAAGCCGCACCCTGCGCGAGGCCCTGCAGGATCTGCCCAATGCCTCGGTCAAGCGCTCGCCGGCCCGTTTTGCCGTGGGCGGCACCACCGCCAGCGCCGGGCGCGATGGCAACGTGGGCATCAACATCCGGGGCCTGGGCGGCAACCGGGTGCTGCTGATGACCGATGGCGTGCGCATGCCGCGCAGCTACGCCTTCCGCACCACCACCTTTGACCGCGAATACCTCTCGCTCGAACTGCTCAAGCGCATCGAAGTCGTGCGCGGCCCGGCGTCGGCCCTGTACGGCTCCGACGGCATGGCGGGGCTGGTCAACTTCATCACGCACGAGCCGGCCGACTTCCTGGTCAGCAAAGAGGGCGACGCGCCCAAAACCCTGGGCGGGCGCATTGCTGCGGGATGGAGCGGCGACGACAACGACCATACGCTGGCGGGCACCGTGGCGGGCAAGGCCAGCGACCGCCTGCAGTGGATGCTGACCGCCACCACGCGCGGCGCCCATGCCGTGGACAACATGGGCACCAACGACGAACCCAACCTCAACCGCACCCGACCCAACCCGCAGGACGACCGCGACAACGCCGTGCTCGGCAAGATCGTGCTGCGCCCCCACGCCGCGCAGCGCCATGTGTTCACGCTGGAGCATGTAGAGAAAAAGTCGGATGTGGACCTGCTGTCGAGTCGCAACCCCCTGCCCCTGCGCGGCACGCCGGCGCAGATTGCGGGCGCCATCGTGGACGAGTATTCCTCGCGCTCGATGGAGCGCAATCGCCTGACCTGGGATGCCCGTTTCGGCCTGGGCGTGAACTGGGCAGACCATGTGCGCACGGTGATTGCCGTGCAGCAAGCGCAGTCGCGTCAGGTAGGCACCAGCGTGCGCAACACCCTGCCCCTGCGGGTGCGCGACAACTCCTACGCCGAGCGCACCTGGCAGGCCGGTCTGCAGGCCGACAAGATTCTGCGCAGCGGCGGCTGGGCGCACAAGATCACCTACGGGCTGGACCATGTGCGCAGCGACATCACCAACCTCTACACCGGCCTGGCCCCGCTGCCGCCCGAAGTGTTTCCGCTCAAGCGTTTTCCCGATACGCGCGAGACCACCAGCGCGCTCTACGTGCAGGACGAATCGGTGCATGGCGACTGGAGCCTGACGCCGGGCCTGCGCTATGACCACTTCGCGCTTGACGTCACCAGCCAGGCGGGCTTCTACCCGCCCGCCAAGCAGCCGGGGCAGTCGCTCTCGGGCTCTGCACTCTCGCCCAAGATCGGCGTGCTGTACCGCGCCACGCCGCAGTGGAGCGTGTTCGGCCAGTATTCGGCCGGTTTTCGTGCACCCGACGCCGGCCAGGTCAACGGCTACTACGAGAACATGGCCGAGCAAGTCATCATCATCCCCAACGCTGACCTGAAGCCCGAGAAAAGCCGGGGCTTTGAAGTGGGCGTGCGCGGCCGGCTGGACCGCCTGAGCCTGGACGTGGCGGCTTTCACCAGCAACTACTCCAACCTCATCATGGACACCGTGCTCATCCGCGGCACGGGCACGGCAGCCGACCCGCGCATCTTCCAGACCATCAACACCGAGCGCGCCCGCATCCACGGCTTTGAGGTCAAGGGCCAGTACGACTGGGGCCGCGTGGCGGGCGGGCGCCTGGCCACCCCGTTCTCGTACGGCAAGGCCCGTGGCGTGAACCGCGCCACCGGCATGCCCATCAACTCGGTCGATCCGGCCCAGCTCGCACTGGGCCTGAAGTACGACACCGCCGCCTGGGGCCTGCGCCTGGACATGCGCCACCATGCCGCCAAGACTGCCAAGGACATCGACAGCGCATCCTCGGTCAAGCTGCCCAACACGCAGTTCACCATCCCCTCGGCCACCACGCTCGATATCTCGGCCCAGTGGCGCCTGCGCAAGGACCTGCGCCTGAACTTCGCGGTGCACAACCTCACCAACCGCAAATACTGGATGTGGCCCGACGTCTATGGCCTGGCAGCCGCATCCACCACCAACGACGCCTACACCCAGCCCGGGCGCAGCGCCCACGTGTCTCTGGTGATGGATTTCTGATGCGCAGTTTTTTATAAAAAAATGGGATTTTGTGCCCGTGTAGCAAGCGTCAGCAGCTATCAAAATGAAAGTGCTTTGGCTGTAGACAACGACGCCGCTGCTTTTTTGAAGACTCAGACTTCCAGCAGGGCTTCGATCTCCATGTCGGGGATGTCCTGCGCTTGCAGCAGATGGATCAGTCGCTCCAGTGCCACGGACGGCGGCCCGCGCCAGACGAGATGTGTGCGGTTCTTTGCCACCCGCTCCGGCAGGGAGTGCTGGCCCACCTTCTCCGTGGCCTGCAAGGTTTGCAGCACCGATTGAGGGACGATGGCGAACCCCGTTCCGGCGGCAACGCAGGCAATCATGCCCTGGTAGGAGGCAAACTCCAGGGTGCGCCCGGGCATCACATTTCCGCTACCAAGCCAGTCCTCCAGGCGCTTGCGGTACGAGCAGCCATGGGCGAAGGCGATCATCGTGGAGCGCCCCAGGTCCTTGGCGGTGCGCACCTGTAGCACTTCCTTGGGCGTGATCAGGACCAGTTCCTCGCGGAACACGGGCAGCGTCTCCAGCGCGGGGGCCGTGAAGGGTTCGGACACGAACGCAGCGTCGATCTCGAAGTTCATGATCCGCTGGACGAGCGCGCCCGTCGTCCCGGTGACGAGTTCCACCACCACCCCCGGATGCTCGGCGTGGTAGCGCGACAGGATGGGCGCCAGGCGACTCCCTGCTGTGCTTTCCAGCGAACCGAGCCGAAACAAGCCCTGGGGCTTGCCAGTGCGCAAGTCATTCACCGCTTCATCCGCCAGACGCAGCAGCCGCACGGCGTAGTTGAGGAGCGTTTGGCCTTCGGCCGACAAGGCCAGCGTTCGCCCCTCGCGGCGGAACAGGCGTACACCCAGGAACGCTTCAAGCTGCCGGATGCGCGTGGTGACGTTCGATGGCACGCGGTGCAGTTTTTCCGCCGCCCGCACGACACCCCCCTCCTCCACGACGGCGCGGAAGATGGCCAGGGATTCCAGGTCAATTGTTCTCATATAGAGAATGATATTTCATAACAATTCATTTGAAGGTTGTATGCGTCAGCGCTCTAATGGCGTCCATGGCTGCTTCCGTTCTTCATCCCCAAGCCCCGGCAGGCCGAAACGCTGTCCTGGTCTGCGCTGCGGCCATGGTGTCCCTGGCCGTGGCGATGGGAGTGGGGCGCTTTGCCTTCACGCCGCTTTTCCCCCTGATGGTCCGCGACGGCCTGCTCAGCGGCGAATCGGGCGCGCTGATTGCAGCCAGTAACTACCTGGGCTACCTTGTGGGCGCCGTGGTGGCGGCCCGCCTCCGGGTCCAACCGGCCATGCTGGTGGCCTTGGGACTCATCAGCACCGTCGCCGTCACCGCCGCCGTAGGCGGGACATCGTCCGTCCCGCTGTGGGTGGCCCTGCGCTTCTTGGCGGGCATGCTGAGCGCATGGACGCTGGTGGCCACCAGCGCCTGGGGGCTGGGTTGGCTGGCCAGCCTGGGGCGGCCCCATCTGGCAGGCGCCGTGTTCGCGGGCGTGGGGCTGGGCATCGCAGGGGCAGGCCTGTTCTGCCTGGTGGCAGCAGATCCCCATATGTCGTCCCTCCGCATGTGGGTGCAACTGGCGGGCTGGGCGGGCATCGCGACGCTTTTCCCGCTGCTCGTGGTCTGGATCCTGCCCGGCTCCGTCGCCCGCCCTGCGGAGCTGCCTGCCGGACAGGCGCCCCGCAAGCCTGTCCGCACTGCGGGCCTGGTGGCCTGCTACACCTTGTTCGGGTTCGGCTACATCCTGCCGGCCACCTACCTTCCAGCGCTGGCGCGGCAATTGGTGGACGATCCGCAGGTCTTCGGACTGGCCTGGCCCTTGTTCGGGCTTGCGGCGGCTGTCTCCACCATCGTGGTGTCGTGGTGCCTGCAAAACGCGAACCGCCTGCGCGTGTGGGCTGCGTCCCATTTGCTGATGGTGGTTGGCGTATTGCTGCCCTGTGTCTGGACCTCGCTCCCCAGCGTCACCATTGCCGCGCTGCTGGTGGGTGGCACCTTCATGGTCATCACCATGCTGGCCATGCAAGAGGCCCGAGCCAGGGCCGAGGGAAACGCAACCCTGGTTCTGGGACGCATGACAGCGGGTTTCGCACTGGGCCAGTTGCTGGGCCCGTTGGCGTCCGCCGCCATGGGCCGCTTCACAGACGACTTCACCACCGCGCTGAACCATGCGCTGGTGCTTGCGGCCGCCGGTCTGCTTTCGAGCGCTTTCTACCTGTGGCGCGAAGCGCGCCAGCCCCCTGAGAGGTATTCATGAACCATTCCACGCAGACCCACACAACCCCGCAAGGCTTCGGCCCCTCGACCACGCCGCGCCTGCCCATTCCGGAGCGAGACGCCATGACCACTGCGCAGCGTGCGGCGGCGGATGCCATCATCAATGGCCCGCGCAAGGCGATCTTCGGCCCTTTCGTGCCCCTGCTGCAGACGCCAGCGCTCATGGAGCGCATCGGCAAGACAGGCGAAGCCCTCCGGTTCGAAGGAACATTGCCCGACCGCCTTCGCGAACTCGCCATCTGCACCGTGGCACGGGAAACCGGCAACCAGTTCGAATGGCAAACCCACGCGCCGCTGGCCATCAAGGCGGGCGTGGCGGCACAAGCCATCGAATCCCTGGTGGCGGGCCGGCGACCGCAACCCCTGCTGCCGGACGAAGAATGCGTGGTGGATTTCGTGACCGAACTGATGCGCCGACACGGTGTCAGCGATGCCACCTACGAGGCTTCAGTCGCCTGCTTCGGCAAGCCGCAGACCGTCGAACTCACCGCCCTGGCCGGCTACTTTGCCATGGTGTGCTGGATCATGAATGTGGCCCGCACGCCCGGCCCGGCGGGCTCGGCAACGCCCGGCCTGACAGCGTTCCCGGCATAGGCCTGGAACTGCTCTGCCACCCACAGAACCCGTCCAGTGAATCAGCCGCCAGCGACTGCCCCACGGTGCCCTGCAGACGGATCTATGCCGTCGCCGTGGCCACACTGAACACGGTCGACCCCGGATCCGCAGCAAGACGACAGTCTTTTTATAAGCAAAATTCGCCTCTAAACCTTACCCATAAAGCGCCAAAAGCTATATTTTCAATAGCGAACTGCTACTCCCGTGGCTCAGGCAACGGGGGTGCACAGCTCCACCAGGGCATCGTTCAGGTCGGCCACATAGGCCACCGTCTGGCCCCAGGGCATCTGCTCGGGGGCCTGTACCAGCCGCGCGCCCGCCGCCAGGGCCTTCTGCACGGCGGCCTGCACATCGGGCGTGGTGAAGGCGATCTCGAAACACGGCGCACTGGCCGATGCCCTCTGCGGGTGCTTGCCCAGCTGCGTCATCAGGCGCAGCGAGGAGAACGCCAGCGCCGTACCGCCCGTGTCCAGTTCGCCATAGTCGCCCGTTTCATGCACAAAACGCCGCTGCAGGCCAAAGGCGTTTTCATAAAAGGCAATCGTTGCGGGTACGTCTTCGACGTAAAGAATGGTGTAGCCAAACTGCATGCGACAAACCTCCTGGGCGATCATCGAGAAAGCCGCAGCATAGCCCCATGACCCCTGCCCGCCCGGAAACCCCGGGCCTGGATGCCCGGGCTGGTACGCCCAGGCTCCGGCGTTTATTCTCGGGGCTCTTTCACCACCGCGCTGCCGTCCCATGCTTGACCTGCTTGTTCGCAACGCCACGCTGCCCGATGGCCGCACCCGCATGTCCATCGCCGTCCAGGACGGCCGCATCACCGAAGTGACCGAAGGGCTGGCTGCCCCCGCGCACGAAACGCTCGACGCCCAGGGGCTGCTGCTCAGCCCGCCGTTCGTCGATGCGCATTTCCATCTCGATTCGGCCCTGACCTATGGCCAGCCACGCGTGAACGAAAGCGGCACGCTGCTCGAAGGCATTGCCCTGTGGGGGGAACTCAAGCCCCAGCTGACCCACGACGCTATCGTCGAGCGCGCCCTGCGCTACTGCGACGGGGCGGTGGCCCGTGGTTTGCTGGCCATTCGTTCGCATGTGGACACCAGCCACCTCAGCCTGCTGACCGTGCAGGCCCTGCTTGAGGTAAGGCAGCGCGTCGCGCCCTACCTCGATCTGCAGCTGGTGGCCTTCCCGCAGGATGGCTTGCTGCGCGCGCCCGACGGCCTTCGCAACCTGCAACGCGCGCTCGATCTCGGCGTGGACGTGGTCGGCGGCATACCGCACTTCGAGCGCACACAGGCCATGGGCGCCGAGAGCATCCGCATCCTGTGCGAACTGGCCGCCGCCCAGGGCAAACGGGTGGACATGCACTGCGACGAAAGCGACGACCCGCTGTCACGCCATGTGGAGACCCTGGCCTATGAAACCCAGCGCGTGGGGCTACAGGGCCGGGTGACGGGCTCGCACCTCACCTCCATGCACAGCATGGACAACTACTACGTCAGCAAGCTCATCCCGCTGATGGCCGAGGCGCAGCTCGACGTGGTGGCCAACCCGCTGATCAACATCACCCTGCAGGGCCGCCACGACAGCTACCCCAGGCGCCGGGGCATGACGCGCGTGCCCGAACTGCTGGCCGCAGGCCTCACCGTGGCTTTTGGCCAGGACTGCGTGATGGACCCGTGGTATGGCCTGGGCAGCGCCGACATGCTGGAGGTGGCGCACATGGGCCTGCACGTGGGCCAGATGACCAGCCAGGCCGCCATGCGCCAGTGCTTCGAAGCCGTCACCACCCACCCGGCACAGTTGCTGGGGCTGGAAGGCTATGGGCTGGCAGCGGGCTGCCATGCCGACTTCGTGCTGCTGCATGCGCGCGATGCCGTCGAGGCGATCCGTCTGCGCGCGGCGCGGCTGGCGGTATTCCGGCGCGGCAGGCGGGTGGCAAGCAGCCCGGCGCCCGTGGCACAGCTGCATCTGCCAGAGCGGCCGGAGAATCTAATTTTTATATGAAAACAGGCTCAAGCGCTTATCTATCAAGCGTCTGAAGCTATATTTTCAATAGCATCAGGCCATGCGCGTGATGGTCTTGCGGAACCGCGCCAGCGCCAGTGCAAACAGCACGGTGCCAATGCCCAGCAGCCACAGCAGCGAAGACCACACCACCGCCCACCCCGCGCCCCGGTACAGGATGGCCTGCGACAGTTCGGTGAAGTGCGTGGTGGGCGCCAGGGCCATCACGTACTGCACCCACAGCGGCATGCTCTCGCGCGGCGTCATGCCGCCCGAGAGCATCTGCAGCGGCATCATCACCAGCACCATCAGCAGGCCGAACTGCGGCATGCTGCGCGCCACCGTGGCCATGAAGATACCCATGGAGGTGGTGGCAAACAGGTGCAGCGTGGCCCCCAGCAGGAACAAGGGCACCGAGCCTTCGATGGGCACGGCAATGGCCCCGCGGATGACCACCGTGAGCGACACCCAGGTGGCCACCAGCACCACCAGCGCCATCGCCCACACCTTGGCCAGCATGATTTCGCCGGGGGTGACGGGCATCACCAGCAGGTGCTCGACCGTGCCGTGCTCGCGTTCCCGGATCAGTGCCGCCCCCGTGAGGATGATGGAGAGCATGGTGACGATATTGACCAGCTCCATCAGCGAGCCGAACCACGCCGGGGTGAGCGCCGGGTTGAAGCGTGTGCGCACCGCCAGCTCGACAGCTTGCGTGGCCACGGCGCGGTCGCGCTGCACGAACTCGGCCACTTCGAGCTGCACGATCTGCTGCACCGCACCGTTGCCGGCAAAGGCCTGGGTCATGCGTGTGGCGTCGATGTTGAGCTGCACCTGCGGCACCCGGCCGGCCAGCACATCGCGCTGGAAATGGGCCGGAATGTGCAGCACGAGGGTGTAGCGGCCGGCATCGAGCCCGGGGTCCACCTCATGCGGGCCGATGAGGAGGGGCCGCGTGAACTGGGGCGGATAGAACGCCGACGCAATGCGCTCTGACAGGGCCGAACCGTCTTCATCCACGATGGCAATGGGCACGTGGTATAGCGTCTCGGGCTGGGCCGTGCCCGCCGTATAGACCGCCAGGGTGGTGGTGTAAACGATCAGGAACAGCATTGCCGGGTCACGCCACAGGCTCCACAGCTCCTTGATACCCAGCCGGTAAATATTGATCAAGCGACCGCGCAACGACATCTCAGGCCTCCTGCTTGCGCAGCAGCGCAATGGCCGCTCCCACGATCACGGGCACCGCCAGCAGCATGGGCCAGAACTCCGCCTGCAGGTCTTGCAAGGTGAGCGCCTTGTTGAACACGCCCCGGCTGATGGTGAACATGTGGCTGGCCGGGTACGCCTCGCCCACCCAGCGGGAAAACCCGGTCATGGATGCCACCGGGTTGATCAACCCCGCGTACTGCACCGCCGGGATGAGCGTGCCCACCATCGCAAAAAACATGGCTGCAATCTGGCTGCTGGTGATGGTAGAGGCCAGCAGGCCCATGCCCGTGGAGCACAGGGTGAACAGCAATGCGCCCAGCGCCAGCGTGGCAAAGCTGCCGGTGATGGGGACGCCAAACACGGTGACTGCGGCCAGACACATGAGGCCGAAGTTGAACAGCGCCAGCAGCACATAGGGCAGCTGCTTGCCCAGCATGAATTCGGTGCGCGTGGTGGGCGTCACGTACAGGTTGATGATGGATCCCAGCTCTTTCTCGCGCACTACCGCCAGGGCTGTGAGCATGGCGGGCAGCATGAGCAGCAGCAACGGGATCACGGCGGGCACCATGGAGGGCAGGCTGCGCACATCGGGGTTGTAGCGGTAACGCGGCTCCACCTCCAGCAAGCCCCGGGGCACCGCACCCGTGCGGCTGCGCATCTCCTGCGCCAGCCATTGCTGGTGCATGCCCTGGGCATAGCCGATGACGGTTTCTGCCCGCTGCGGCATGGCGCCATCCACCCAGGCGCCGATCTGCACCGGCTGCCCGCGCTCCACGTCGCGTGCAAAGCCAGGCGGAATCTCCAGCGCCAGCGACAGCTCGGACGAGCGCATGCGCTGGTCTATCTCGGCATAGGTGGACAGCGGCGGCCGCTCGGTAAAGTAGCGCGATCCGGCCAGATTCAACGTGTAGGCGCGGCTCAGTGCGGTCTGGTCGCGGTCCAGCACGGCAAAGCGCAGGTTCTCCACGTCCATGCTGATGCCGTAACCCATCACGAACATCAGGATCAGCGAGCCCAGCAGCGCCAGGGCGCCGCGCACCGGGTCGCGGCGCAGCTCCAGCGATTCGCGCCACTGGGTGCTGTGGATGCGTGCCAGGCTCTGGCGCAGACGGGTGGCCCAGCCCTGTGGCGCCGGACGGGGCACCGGGGCAGGTTCTGCCGTGGCCACCGCAGCAGGGGCGACAGATGGCCCCGCCGCCTCTTCCAGGTAGCCGATGAAAGCATCCTCCAGCGTGGCCGCGCCGCGCCGCGCCACGATGTCCTGCGGCGCCGCACTCTCCAGCACGCGCCCGGCGTGCATCAGCGAGATGCGGTCGCAGCGCTCGGCCTCGTTCATGAAGTGGGTGGAGATGAAGATGGTGACCTTGTCGCGCCGTGCCAGCTCGACCATCAGGCGCCAGAAATTGTCGCGCGCAATCGGGTCCACGCCCGAGGTGGGCTCGTCCAGGATCAGCAGCTCGGGCTGGTGCACCATGGCCACGGCCAGCGACAGACGCTGGCGCATGCCCAGCGGCAGCTTCATGGGCAACGAGGCGCGCACCTCCTGCAGCGCAAACCGCTCCAGCATGGCCGAGACGCGCCCGGCCACATCAGCCTCGGGCACATGGAACAGCCGCGCGTGCAGCACCAGGTTCTGCTCCACCGACAGCTCGCTGTAGAGCGAAAACGCCTGTGACATGTAACCCACGCGCCGCCGCGCAGCCATGTCTTTTGGGTCCACCGGCCGGCCAAACAGCCAGGCCTGGCCCTCGCTGGCGGGCAACAGGCCGGTGAGCATCTTCATGGTGGTGGACTTGCCGCAGCCGTTACTGCCCAGGAAGCCGAAAATCTCGCCACGCTGGATGCGGAAGCTCACATGATCCACCGCCACGAAGTCGCCAAACCGCATGGTCAGGTCGCGCGCCTCGATGGCGATATCGGCCGCCTGCGAGCGCTCCAGCGGCGGAATCTGCACTGGCTGGTGGCCCCGGCGCTTGGCCTCGGGCAGCAGTGCCACGAAGGACTGCTCCAGCGAGCCGCTCCCGGTGCACGCCATCAGCTCGGCGGGGGTGCCGGTGGCCAGAATGCGCCCTTCGTCCATGGCCACCAACCACTCAAAGCGCTGCGCCTCTTCCATGTAGGCCGTGGCGACGATCACGCTCATGCCCGGCCGCGTGGCACGGATGCGGCCAATCAGCTCCCAGAACTGCACACGCGCCAGCGGGTCCACGCCGGTGGTGGGCTCATCCAGGATGAGCAGGTCGGGGTCGTGGATGAGCGCGCAGCACAGGGCCAGCTTTTGCTTCATCCCGCCCGAGAGCTTGCCCGCCGGACGTGTCAGAAACGGGTACAGGCCGGTGCTGCGCGTGAGTTCGTCGATGCGCCGGCGCCGTTCGGCCGCGTCGTGCCCGAACAGGCGGCCAAAGAACTGCAGGTTTTCCTCGACCGACAGCGTGGGATACAGGTTTTTGCCCAGCCCTTGCGGCATGTAGGCGATGCGCGGACACACCCGGTTGCGGTGGCGGCTGCGGGCCATGTCGCCACCGAGGACTTCCACCGTGCCCTGCTGCACCGCACGCGCGCCCGACACCAGGGCCAGCAGGCTGGATTTGCCCACACCATCGGGACCGATGAGGCCCACCATGCGACCCGCGGCCACCTCCAGGTCGATGCCGTCGAGCGCGACCGTGCGCCCATAGCGCAGGCCCACGCCGCGCAGGCGGGCCACGGGTGCAACGCCGCCGGAGAGGTTCACTCACCGACCTTGACGGCAAGGTGGGCGGGCCACTCCACGGCGGGGTCCACCCGCAGCCAGGCCACGCCGGGCAGACCGGTCTTGACCTGCTCCTGGTGGCGCTCCAGCAGTGCCTTGTCAATCTGTGCACGCACCCGGAACATGAGCTTTTGCCGCTCGCTCGCAGTCTCGACTGTCTTGGGGGTGAACTGCGCGGTGCTGGCGACAAACGATACGGCGGCAGGAATCACAAAGTCCGGCGCGGCATCCAGCACGATGCGCACCTCGCTGCCCAGCGCCACGCGGCCCGCCACGGTTTCGGGCAGGAAGAAGGTCATGTACACATCGGTCAGGTCCACCAGCTGCAGCACGCGCGAACCCGCGCCCACCACCTCGCCGGGCTGCACCACGCGGAACTGCACACGGCCATCGCGCGGCGCCTTGAGCTCGCTGTCGGCCAGCTCCACGTCGATGCGGGCCAACGTGGCTTCCAGCGCACGGACGTTGGCCTCGGCACTTGTCACCTGGGTGCGGGCGGCGCCGATGCCCGCCTGCGCCGCCTTGGCCTGCGCGCGTGCCGCCGCCACGGCCGCCTGCAGGCTGTGCACCTTGGCGCGGTCGTCGTCGAGCAACTGGCTGGAGAAAAAACCCTCGCGCGCCAGCTTTTCCGAGCGCGGCAGGCGGCGGCGGGCGGTATCCAGATCGCTCTCGCGCTGCGCCACCACGGCCAGGGCCGCCTGGTAATCGCTCTCGCGCTGCGCCACCTGCGCCTGGCTGCTGCTGATCGCCAGCTGGGCCTGCTGCAGGCGCGCCACGGCTTCCTCGCGCTGGGCCTGTAGCCCGTCGATCTGCATGCGGGCCACAGGATGACCCGCTTTCACGAATTCGCCCTCAGCGGCCAGGATGTCCTGCACCCGGCCCGCGAGCTTGGTGGCCACGGCGATCTCGGTGGCTTCGATGCGGCCATTGCCGCTGACAAAACCCGGCCCGGGGCCCGTGGCCTGCCAGGGCGCCCAGCGCCACAGCAGCCCTGCCCCCACCAGCACCACGGCCAAGGCTGCAGCGAGCTTCCAATGTTTGATCATGTCCATCCTTGTTCGTGGAGCGTGCAGGCTCTGTGCACCGGCACTTTGTGCAGCCTGCCTTCCGGATTCACATTGACCTGCATCCACCGTTGCAGCAGGCGCACACCCAAAAAACAGGGCCAAAAATGCCTCTGGCGCTTACAAATAAAGCGCCGGAAGCTATTGTAAACATAGCAAAATCAGACCCCCACAACCGCATCGGGCGCCTTCTGCAGATGCACCTGGTTGCGGCCCAGTTCCTTGGCCCGGTACATGGCCTGGTCGGCACGCTGCAGGGCCGTCTCGGACGATTCGTCCACCGCACACTGCGTGACCCCCACACTCACCGTCAGGGTGATCGGGCCGTGCTCCGTCATGGCAGGCTGGCTGGCCACCAGGGCGCGCAAACGCTCGGCCACGGCGGCAGCCCCTGCAGCGTTGGCGCTGGGCAGCACGATGGCGAACTCCTCGCCTCCCAGCCGCCCCATCACGTCCTCCATGCGCAGGCATGACGCGGCCAGGCCGACGAAGTGGCGCAGCACATCGTCGCCGCACTTGTGGCCCCAGGTGTCGTTGATGCGTTTGAAATGGTCGAGATCAATCACCAGCACGTGCAATTCAGACTCGGTCCGCCGCGCCTGGCTGAGAGCTTTGTCGAGCAAGGTGAGAAAGGCCCGGCGGTTGAAGACGCTGGTGAGCGAATCCATTTCGGCCAGGCGCCGCAGCGCACTGGTGGTGAACTCGTTGGTCAGCATCAGGATGCCAAAACCGATGAGCACCAACGCGACAATCGACTCCAGCACGATCAACTGGGGCAGAGCCAGCACGATGTCGACACCGGGCGCCAGTGCATCGCCGAGCCGGAAAACCAGCGGTCGCAGCAGCAAAAACACCCCGTGCACTGCTGCCGACAGTGCCACCAGGTACCGCACAGGAAAAGCCTGCAGGCCACCCCGGGCCAAAATGCGTGCCGTCAGCAGATAGAACGCCGCCGAGCCCCAGCTGCTGATGAGAAACCGTACGCCAAAATTGGGCTGCACCACGGTCAGGTAAGCAGAAGCCCCCACCAACAGCACGATGGCCGCCACCCCGTAGCCATGCCACAAACGCCCCCGCCCCATGTAAGCCCTGCCGCCCAGCAGGCACAGGTAACCCATGAGCCCCACCGCACCCTGCGCCAGCAACACCGACACCCACTCTGGCAGTTGATCGCGCAGCAGCAGGACGACGGTGAAAACAAACCCGCACAGGTACGACAGCGTCCACAGCCGCAGTCCCGGAATCTGCCGGTTGAAGTGCCACACGGCATACAGCACCGTGGTGACCATCGCCATCAGAATGGCCGCAAGAATCAGAAGCGTGGGGCTGTGCACGATATACAAAAGACTGAACCGGAACTGCGCCGCATGTCAGCGCCGCAGGCCATCACCACAGCGGGCCATGACCACGGAATACCGCCGTGTCACGGTGCCTCCCACTGTACGGGAATCCGCCGGACCTCATTGTCATTCCAGGCGATCACCACCGCCGACACCTGCGACACCGTTCCCGTACGGACGCGGCTGACCCAGCTGATGTGGAACCGGTACCCTTCGCCCACCTTCTGCTCTGCCAGCGCCCGGGCCTGATGCGCCGAGGCGCCCACACGCATGGCGACCAGGAAGACACCCAGCGCCACCACCAGGGCCACGCCAGCCGCCGCCGGAATGCGCATGTCACGGGGCTGGAGGCCTGCATCCGTGCGGGCTGCATCGATGGGTGCGCGCCCCAGTTGCCAGACGATCCAGCCCAGCCCCAGCACCCCCAGCACGGCGGCTGCCAGCAAGGACAGTGAGGGGCCCTGGCCCAGGCGAAGCTGGGCAAACGTCAGGCTGAACGGCTGCATGAGGGGAAGAAAAAACAGCAGACTCAAACCGGCAGCCAGCAGAAACGCAGCCAGCCAGCGCACGCCCAGGGCAGCGCGCAAGTTGCCGCGCCACAGCCCGACGCCGGCCACCACAGCCACCAGACCGGGGCCAGCGGTGAAGGCTGCCATGCCCTGAAAGCTCTCCAGGGCCAGCGCCGCAAGGGTGATCAGCCCGGCGGCCAGGAGCACGGCGCCCACGCGCCGCAACAGAGGGATGTGCATTTGATTCATGGGCAATGTCGTTCAGCCCACCACATGGCATTCGCGGCGCAGCAGCGCCAGGGCGTCGTGCAACTGGTAGTCCCGGTCGTTGCACAGCGTGGCTTGGGACTCCTGCACAAAGCTGTTCCACAGCGCGCAATAGTCGGCCTGGTGCGCCCCTGGGGCGTGGCTGAGGATGAATTCGGTGGCCAGCTGCGGTTGCAGGCCGCTCTTGCGGATCTTGCGCACCAGGCTGGCGGCGGTTTTTTCGGTCAGCAGGGTTTTCTTGGGCGACCCGGTGGACAGACACAAAAACAGGGTCAGCAGCGCATGTTCGTCTTCGTTGCCTTGCGTGGCGCGGGCCCATGTCTTGCTGGCGGGCTGGGGCGGCGCACCCTCTTCGTGGTCATCCTGGCGGCGTAGGTAGTCGTCCACCTCGGCCAGAGGGTCGTCCTGCAGAAAGTAGCGTGCGCGGAAGGCCCCGGTGGGGCGCAACAGCGTGCGCAGCGCCGTGGCGCCATCGAGCAGCCGGGCCACATCGGCCTGCACACTGGCGCAGTGGGCTTGCATGGCATCGCGCAGATCGTCGGGCAGGCCCGGTGGCAGCGCCACTGTGGCGCTGGAGGGCGATTTCTTCTTGCGCAGGGCCGTGACGCGTTTTTCCAATGCCACGGCATGGGGCCACTCGTGGGCCTGGGGCGCCAGGGCCCGCCACAGCAGGCCCGCACGGATCACGGCCTCGGCATCGGCGCCCGCCTCTTCCAGTGCGTCTTGTTCCAGTTCGTAGTGCCCGGCCAGCCACAGGGCGGCGTCCATCGCCTGGGCGATCTGGCTGCGGCGGGCCAGTTCGGTCCGGTAGTCGGCATGGCTGCGCAGCGACCACTGCGCCAGCTGCGGGGTTTCGGCACCGGCATGGCCTGCCAGGGCAAAGTTGCTGTGCTCGGGCAACGCAATCAGGCGCTTGAGCATGTCCGAACCGCCCTTGGAGCGGGACAGCAGCGAGTGGTCACGCAGCGACACGGCTGCCGCATGCAGGTCGCCGCCTGTGGTCTCCAGCAGGTACAGGCTGATGAGGTTGACCATGCGGTCGCGGGCTTTTTCCAGCTCGGGACGCAAAAACTCGCTGCCGAAGTAGCGGGCGATCTGCACGATGCCCTTGGGCGCGTCGGCATTCATCACGGCCAGCCGCGCCGCATCGATGATGCCGTGCTGCACGCCATGGGCCAGGGCCTTGTCGAAGAACGGGCGTGCGTCGTGCAGTTGCAGCGCTGCAGAGGTGGACTCCGTCATGCCAAAAACTCCAGAGGAGAAGCGCGTGGACCCGTGGAACTGGCGCAGCCCAGGCGCGAGACGCCGAGCAAGGGCCGCCCCGCAGCGAGGGCGTCGTCCCCCTGCCCGCGTAGCGCAGCGAAGCGAGAGCGGGGGGAAGGAGCGCAGCGACTCAGGGGGGTGTCCATATCAAATCGCAGATTCTTCGTCAGACACGCGCGCGGCCGGCGTAGCCTTGCCCCGGTCGGTGTCGCTGGTTTCAAACTTGCCGTCGTCCTCTTCGGCGGGCTCATCCCCCTCGTCCAGGCCCAGATCGAAGGCACGGGCCTTGGCACGCAGCACCAGCAGGGTTTCAATGAACAGGTCGCGGCATTCGTAGCGCAGCAGCCATGCCAGGTGCATCCAGTCACGGTCGGCCACTTCTTCCAGATCGATGCGCGGCTGCACATAGGCCGAGCCCAGAAGCTGGTCTTCAGTCAGCATGGCGCCGTCGTCCTCGGTAGCGTCAAAGTGGCCGGTGCGCGCAAAGGCCTCGACCCGGCTCCACTTCTCGGCGAAATAGTTGGCCAGCGCCTCGCTGCCGCCTTCCAGATCGCCAATGGCGGTCAGAAACTCCACCGGGTCGGCATCGTCGCGGAAGATCACCGCGTTGACCATGCTGCGCAGGTGCGTGTGGGTGAGGTCTTTGTATTGCTTCTCCAGCACCATGGCACGCGCGAACTGCTCGGGCGTGACGAGCATGTTGACCACCGACGCCTTGGACTCGTCGTACTCGCGCATCACAGCCAGAATGTCCTTGGGCGCCAGCTGGTCCAGCACCACCATCAGGGCGCCGTCGCCCTCGGTATCGGCCAGATCGGCCAGGGCGGCTTCGGCGCCCACGATGTCGCCCGCCGCAATCAGGCTGGTGGTCTGCGTAATCAAGGCCAGATGGTTCATGTGTTCAGTCTTTTCGATCAAAGCCGACGTCGGCCAGCCAGTTGGCACTGGCCTCCTCACGGCTGCGGCTGTCTTGCGGTTCCAGCGCGTCGTCGGCGCTGAGGGCGTCGTAATCGTCGTCGTGCTCGGGAGTTTCTCCGTCGTCTGCGTCTGCAGCATCGTGGCCCGGCCCGGCGTGCGCGGCCAGACGCGCATGCTGGTGCAGGTATTCCAGCCCCGCTGCCACGGCCATGAAGGTGGCGCCCTGCGGCTCGCGCAGCACCGTCTGCGCCAGGCTGTGCGCCCAGGGCTCCAGGGTGATGGCAGCGGCCAGGCTGTCCCACGCAGGCAGATCCTCGGGCTGCTGGCGCAGCAGATGCTCCAGCACCTTGGGCTGGTGAAAGCGAAAGCCCTGGTGGAAGACCACGGCCACCATCTCGGGGCTAAGGTCCATCATCTGCACCAGAAAGCCGATTTCTGCGCGCTTTTGCTGCAGACGCCGGCGCAGCACATCGTTGCCCTCGGAGTCCTGGGACAGGTCATCGAGCTCGGCCAGATAGGCCGAGCGCAGGTCGTCAAAGTAAGGGGATAGATTCACGGATTCAATAGGTTCCGGGTGTAGGCCTGCCAGATTTCCTGTGCGGTGTGCAGCGGGTCGTCGAGCAGATTGCGGCGGCGGTTGTCGTCATAGGCCTGGCGGGCGGTTTCGTCCGACAGCACCTCGTAGGCTTTCTGCACGGCCTGAAAGCGGCGTGCGGCGTCGGGGGCGTCGTTGCGGTCCGGGTGGTAGAACGAGGCCTTCTGCCGGAAGGCCTTCTTGATGTCGGCCAGCGTCGCGCTGGCCCCCAGCCCGAGGGCGGCGTAGTGGTCCGTCATGCGGCGGCGGGGTCCAGCAAAAGATTAACCGGCCAGGGCCACGAACATGTTCTGCACGTCGTCGTTGGCGTCGATGGCCGCCAGGAAAGCCTCCACCTCTTCCAGTTGCTCGGCGCTCAGGCTGGCGGGATCCACCGGGTTCTTGGGCTTGTAGCCCAGCTTGGCGGAGAGCACGGTAAACCCGTGCGCCGGCAAGGCACGGCTGACCAGATCCAGGTCGGCCGCTGCGGTGATGAACAGGGTGCTGCCCTCCTCTTCGCCCGGCTCGAAATCCTGCGCGCCCGCTTCTATGGCA
The DNA here is from genome assembly GCA_001770955.1 of Burkholderiales bacterium RIFCSPLOWO2_12_FULL_65_40. GTDB lineage: Bacteria > Pseudomonadota > Gammaproteobacteria > Burkholderiales > Burkholderiaceae_C > Simplicispira. The sequence continues at coordinate 47,437 of MESL01000006.1, forward strand.
GCTTCCTCGGGGTCGGCCCCGGCAACAGCGGGCTCGGCTTCGATCATGCCGACATGGTCAAAGTCCCAGGCCACCGAGCCCGAGGTGCCCAGTTGCCCCTTGCGGAACAGCACGCGCATTTCAGGGGCCGTGCGCTTGACGTTGTCGGTCAGGCACTCCACCATCACCGCCACCTGGTGCGGGGCAAAGCCTTCGTAGATGACATGCTCGTAGTGCACCGCCTCGCCGCCAATGCCCGCGCCCTTCTTGATGGCACGCTCCAGCGTGTCCTTGGGCATGGACACTTTGCGCGCCTGCTCCACCACCAGGCGCAAACGCGCATTGCTGGACGGGTCGGCGCCACTACGGGCTGCCACCTGAATTTCCTTGACCAGTTTGCCAAACAGCTTGCCCTTGGCGTCGGCCACCTGTGCCTTGCCTTTTGCTTTCCACTGCGCGCCCATTGTGCGTGTTCCTTGTTGTTGCGGCGCTCCCAGGCGCCGGGCTGTATTGTGAGCGGCGGTGCGCGACGCGCGCGCATCACCGCAGAGGGCTAGGTTATACACCTGCCAGCAGGCCCCGGCCGCCGCGCAAACACAGGTAACCTCGCAGGCATTGCAACCACGGAGTCCCGATGCTCAACACCCTGTGGCTGGGTTTCTTCCTCACCGCCGCCCTGGCCGCGCTCAGCCAGTGGCTGATCGGCGGCAATGCCCAGATTTTCGCCGCCATGGTGGAGGCGCTGTTCAGCATGGCCAGGCTGTCGGTCGAGGTCATGGTGCTGCTGTTCGGCACACTGACGCTGTGGCTGGGCTTTTTGCGCATTGCCGAAAAGGCGGGCATCGTGGATGCACTGGCGCGCTGGCTGGCGCCGCTGTTCGCGCGGCTCATGCCCGAGGTGCCACGCGGCCACCCGGCCCTGGGCCTGATGACGCTGAATTTTGCCGCCAACGCGCTGGGGCTGGACAACGCAGCCACCCCCATGGGCCTCAAGGCCATGCACGCGCTGCAGACGCTGAACCCCCGGCCCGACACCGCCACCAACGCGCAGATCCTGTTCCTGGTGCTCAACGCCTCGTCGCTCACGCTGCTGCCGGTCACCATCTTCATGTACCGCATGCAGCAGGGCGCGCCGGACCCGACGCTGGTGTTCCTGCCCATCCTGCTGGCCACCTCGGCCTCCACGCTGGTGGGGCTGTTGAGCGTGGCGCTGGTGCAGCGCCTGCCGCTATGGAGCCCGGTGGTGCTGGCCTACCTGCTGCCGGTGGCGCTGCTGCTCGGTGCCTTCATGGCCCTGCTCGCCTCGCTGAGCGGCGCGGCGCTGGCGCAGCTGTCGTCACTGCTGGGCAACCTGACGCTGTTCGCGCTGGTGCTGCTGTTCGTTGGCCTGGGGGCCTGGCGCAAGGTGCCGGTGTACGAGACCTTCGTCGAAGGTGCCAGGGAAGGGTTTGATGTCGCCAAGGGACTGCTGCCCTACCTGGTGGCCATGCTGTGCGCCGTGGGCGTGTTCCGCGCCTCGGGCGCGCTGGGCTATGCGCTCGACGCCATGCGCTGGTGCGTGGAGGTGCTGGGCATGGATGCGCGCTTTGTCGATGCACTGCCCACGGCCCTGGTCAAGCCCTTCTCGGGCAGCGCCGCGCGCGCCATGCTGATCGAGACCATGCAGAGCCAGGGCGTGGACAGCTTTGCTGCGCTGGCCGCCGCCACCATCCAGGGCAGCACCGAAACCACGTTCTATGTGCTGGCGGTGTACTTCGGCGCGGTGGGCATCCAGCGCGCGCGCCACGCCGTAGCCTGCGCGCTGCTGGCCGAGCTGGCGGGCGTGGTGGCGGCCATCGTGGTGTGCTACCGGTTCTTTGGCTGACCATGAGCCAAATCGGCCTCCAGCGCCCTGTCCATAAGCGCCAGAAGCTATATTTTCAATAGCATTTGAATCAGGATCTGGGCGGCTCGGCCACCAGCTCCCACTCGGCCAACTGCTCGTTGGTGGCGATCAGCCGGCCCACCAGCAGCTTGATGAAGGCCTTGTCGAAGCGCGACTGCAAGTCTTCCGACGCCTCGCGCAGTGCCGGGTTGCGGATCTTGAGAACCAGCACATCGGTTTCGGCCACGGCCGTGGCCGTGCGAATTTTGTTGTCGGGGCGCAGGTAGGTCATCTCGCCCAAGGTGACGCCCGGCCCCAGGGTGCTCAAATGCCAGCCTTGGCGGCTCACAGCCACCTCGCCCTCGATGAGGATGCAGAACGAGTCGCCGGGCGTGTTCTCGCGCATCAGCACCGTGCCGCGCTCCAGGCGGCGCCACTTGCCCAGACGCATCAGCTCCCACAGCACCACGTCGTGGAAATCAGCAAAAAACGGCAGCGCACGCAGCCGGGCGAAGCGCTCGGTCTCGGTGTCCTGCGAGCGCTGGCGCGGCAGGCTCTGGTTCAGCACCATGAGGGCGTCGCTCCAGTCCGTCCACGTGGGGTAGCGCTCTGCGGCAGGCTTGGCCAGCGCGCGCAGCAGCCAGCGGTCCAGCGCCTCGGGCAAGGCGGGCCGCAGCAGGCTGGGCGGCACGGGTTCGTCGTGGCCGATACGGTAGAGCGTGGCGAAGTCGGTGTCGCCGTCGAACGGGCGGCGGCCGGTGAGCAGCTCGTACACCACCACGGCGAGCGAGAACATGTCGCTGTGGTGCGTGAGCGGCTCCTCGCGCACCTGCTCGGGCGACATGTACGAGGGCGATCCCACCAGGCCGGCAAGCTGCGTGGCCTCGCTGCGCACGGCCAGTGCGGCGCCAAAATCCACCAGCTTCACCTCGCCGTCGTCGGTCAACAAAATGTTGGCGGGCTTGATGTCGCGGTGCACCAGGCCCTGGCGCTGCGCGTGCTCCAGCGCGTGGCCGCACTTGAAGGCAATGTCGAGCACCTGGGCCACGGGCAGCAGGTTATCGGCGCTGGCAAAGTCGGACAGCGGGCGGCCCTGCACGTATTCGAGCACCAGGTAGGGCGGCGTGGCCTCTTCGTCGGCGTCGAGCAGGCGCACGATGTGCGGGTGGCGCAGGCGCCCGGCCAGCGCGGCCTCGTTGCGCAGCAGACGGCGGTAGCGCTGGGCCTGCACCGGGTCGGCCAGCAGGTGCGCATGCATCTGCTTGATAGCCACGCGCCGGCCCCGAAAGCCGTCAAGCCCCAGGTACACCACGCCGCTGGCGCCGCGACCGATCTCGCGTTCGATGCGGTATTTGCCGATGCTGGCGGGCAGCTCAGCCATGGTCAGTGCTCCGGAGCGATGGTCTCGGCCCAATCGTACAGCGCGCCCAGGATGGTTTCGGCGCGCTCGTCGGCGGTTTCGGAAAGCTGGTCGATCTCGGTGAACAGCTGGTCCACGGTGCGCACGCCCCCGGCCCCATCGAACAGGCAGGCGCGGCGGTGCGCTTCCCAGCGCTCGGCCTCCTCGGGCGTGAGCGTGGCCGGGAAGTTGCGCGCGCGGTAGCGCCAGAACAGTTCGTCCAGGCGCGGGTCGTCGAAGGCAGCGCGGCTGCGGGCGAGCTGCTCGCCGGTCATGCTGCGCAGGTCGTTGAGCCGGCGGCGGTCGTTGTTGCCGACGAAGCCGCCGTACAGGTCCTGCTCCACGTCGGGCGCGGGCTCTTGCGGGCGGGCGAACACGGCCGGCCAGATGGCGCTCATGTCGGGCAGCGCGCGCGCCACCTCGGCGTGTGCCGCCGCTTGGGCTAGGTCGATGCCCCAGCGCTGCGCCAGCGCGGGCGTGAGCGTGTTCACGTTGCCCACCACCATGGGCGACTTGTTCAGGTGCACCGTCTTGATGGGCAGGCGCGCGACGCCCTCGGGCAGGTCAGCCGAGCGCGTGAACATGCGCAGGCGCAGCGTTTCGGTGTCAAGCAGGGCGAGCTCGCGCGGGTCGTGCGCGAGGTCCCAGGCAATGATTTCGTTTTTGTTCGTGGGGTGGCTGGCCAGCGGCCACATCACGGCCAGGCAACCACGGTCGGCGCTGAACATGCCCGAGACATGCAGGAAGGGCCGCGCCGTCTGCGCCGTGGCGGGCAGGCGCAGCTCGGCGGCCACGCGGTCCTTTTTGTGCAGGCTGAAGGCGAAGTCGAACAGCCGGGGGTTGTGCTGGCGCAGCAGCCGCGCCAGGGCGATGGTGGCACGCACGTCCGACAGCGCATCGTGCGCGGCCTCGTGCTGCAGGCCGTTGGCCTGGGTCAGGTGCTCCAGCTTGAAGCTCTGCGTGCCGTCTTCCTTGGTGGGCCAGACAATGCCGTCGGGCCGCAGCGCATAGGCCAGGCGCACCACGTCGAGCAGGTCCCAGCGGCCGCACTGGTTCTGCCACTCGCGCGCATAGGGGTCGATGAGGTTGCGCCAGAACATGAAGCGCGTGATCTCATCGTCGAACCGGATGGTGTTGTAGCCCACGCCCACGGTGCCGGGCCGCGCCATCTCGGCCTCAATGCGGGCGGCAAACTCGCGCTCGGGCACGCCACGCTCCCATGCCACCTGCGGCGTGATGCCGGTGATAAGACACGACTGCGGGTCGGGCAGGTAGTCATTCGCCGGCTTGCAATACAGCATGACCGGCTCGCCGATCTCGTTCAGCTCGGCATCGGTGCGGATGGCCGCAAACTGCGCCGGCCGGTCACGCCGCGTGTTCGCGCCAAAGGTTTCGTAGTCGTGCCAGAGGAAGGTGTGGGGTGACATGCGCGGCGCGGGGGCTTGAAACGGGGATGAAGGGAATGTAACCGGTGCGGGCGAGTCGTTGAAGAAGTATGAGTGTTTTAGGGCTGTAGCGCTTTACCAGCAAGCGCAAGTAGCTATTATATTAATAGCATTTCGATCAACTGGCAGGGGCCGTTGGCTACCAAAGCCGTGGTCAGCACACGGCTCTGCACCTGGGTTAGCATTCGTAACAGCCCTTCCCCCCAGACCCGAACAGCCTCTTTTCTCCCACCCCAATTCATGGTTGCAACCGTCATCGTCGGCATGCTGTGCGTGCATTTGCTGTGCTTTGGCGGAATGTTCCTGCTGATCGGCGCGCGCTTGCAGGGCAAGAAGCTGGGCATGGATGCTTTCGCTGTCGGCAACCTGCTGCTGGGCTCGGCCTACGTGCTGCAACTGCTGGGCGGACCGCCAGGGTGGAACCTGATGAGCGTGGTCAACCACACGCTGACCCTCTGCGCGCCAGCCGTTTACTGGGTGGGCGCCATGCGCTTTTTCGACCGGCCTGCGCCACTGTGGCGACCGCTGATCGCGCTGGCACTGGCTTACTCTGCCTTGCAGGTGCTGGTGCAATGGACGATGGGGCCGGTGGCCCGCTATGCCATGCTGTCGGGCCTGTCGGCGCTGGCTTTTCTGGCCATGGTGGTCACCGTCATCTACGGCGTGCGGTCCTTTGCCAAAGACCTGCGGGTCGAAATGGTGCTGTTCGCCATCCTGATCGGTGGCATTTGCGCGCTGAACGCCGCCAAATTGGTGAACGTGCTGTCCGGCGGGCTGGCGGCACTGGACATGGGCAACCGTTTCCAGATGGTGTTCTATATCTACATGTCCTTCCTGGCGACCGTGCTGGCGCCTTCCATCATCTGGCTGGTGCTGCGCCGCCTGACGGACGATCTGCGCGCCATGGCGGCACGCGACCCACTGACGCAGTTGTTGAACCGGCGCGGCCTGACCGAGGGCCTGGAAGCGCATTTCCGTTCGCGCAACGCAGGGCCTGTGCACCTGTTGGTGGTCGATATCGACCATTTCAAGCGCATCAATGACACCTGGGGTCACGAGGTGGGCGATACCGTGCTGCGCCACGTCGCCGATGTGTTGCGCGAAGCCGCGCGCAAGGGGGACCTGGCCTGTCGCGTGGGCGGCGAGGAATTCGTCATCGTCTGCCGGGACACGGACAGCGCGGGCGCGATGCGCCTGGCAGAACGGATGCGCGCAGCGATCGAGCAGCACGCCGTGCCCACCGGTGGCGGCCGTGACCCCATCCGGTGCACCGCGACCATCGGGGTATCGCACGGCTTCATCAGCGGGCACGGGTTCGACCGCGCCATGCAGGAGGCCGATGCCGCCCTGTACCAAGGCAAAGCCGCCGGGCGCAACCGGGTGGTACAGAGCACCGAAAGCGCGCCTGCAGCAACACGGGCCAAGGGAAGCCTGTCCATGGCCTGATTTTTGTTATTTTTAGGCTCTAGCCCTTTACCAGCAAGCGCAAGCAGCTACAAACACAATAGCAAATCAGCCCAGGAACGCTCACAGCAATCCATCAAAAACGGCCCGCAGAGCCATTGCGCTCTGCGGGCCGTTGTCGGCACGAAGCAATCAAGCCTGCGCTCAGTCCGCCGTTGCCTCTTCCGGCTCTGCAGGCTCCGACTTGGCCGAGCGCTCTTTCTTCGGCAGCGGCTGGATGTCGAGTTGCACATCGGCCGTTTCCACGCCCTTCTCGTCGGTCTTGACCTCCATGTCCACCGTCAGGCGGCCGCCGTCCTGCAGGCGGCCGAACAGCAGCTCGTCGGCCAGCGCACGACGGATGGTGTCCTGGATCAGGCGCTGCATGGGGCGGGCGCCCATGAGGGGGTCGAAGCCCTTCTTGGCCAGGTACTTGCGCAGGTTGTCGGTGAAGGTGACTTCCACCTTCTTCTCGGCCAGTTGCTGCTCGAGCTGCAGCAGGAACTTGTCCACCACGCGCAGGATGATCTGCTCGTCCAGGGCCTTGAAGCTGACGATGGCGTCCAGCCGGTTGCGAAACTCGGGCGTGAACAGGCGCTTGATATCACCCATTTCGTCGCCCGCCTGGCGCGGGTTGGTGAAGCCGATGGTGGCCTTGTTCATGGTCTCGGCGCCCGCGTTCGTCGTCATGATGATGATGACGTTGCGGAAGTCGGCCTTGCGCCCGTTGTTGTCGGTCAGCGTACCGTGGTCCATCACCTGCAGCAGCACGTTGAAGATGTCCGGGTGCGCCTTCTCGATTTCGTCGAGCAGCAACACGCAGTGCGGCTTCTTGGTGATGGCCTCGGTCAGCAGGCCACCCTGGTCAAAGCCCACGTAGCCGGGAGGCGCGCCAATCAGGCGGCTCACGGCGTGGCGCTCCATGTACTCCGACATGTCGAACCGGATCAGGTCCACGCCCATGATGTAGGCGAGCTGCTTGGCGGCTTCGGTCTTGCCCACGCCCGTGGGGCCGCTGAACAGGAAGGAGCCGATGGGCTTGTCGCCCTTGCCCAGGCCCGAGCGCGCCATCTTGACGCTGGACGCCAGCACGTCCAGCGCCTTGTCCTGGCCGAACACCACGCTCTTGAGGTCGCGCTCCAGCGTCTGCAGCTTGCCGCGGTCGTCGTTGCTGACGTTGGCGGGCGGGATGCGCGCAATCTTGGCGACAATTTCCTCGATCTCGGCCTTGCCGATGGTCTTCTTGCGCTTGCTTGCCACCAGAATGCGCTGCGCGGCACCGGCTTCGTCGATCACGTCGATGGCCTTGTCGGGCAGGTGGCGGTCGTTGATGTACTTGGCGCTCAGTTCGGCGGCAGCCTGCAGGGCTGCAGCGGCGTATTTCACGCTATGGTGCTCTTCGAAGCGGCTCTTGAGGCCCTTCAAGATGTCGATGGTCTCCTGGACCGTGGGCTCGACCACATCCACCTTCTGGAAGCGCCGCGACAGGGCAGCGTCTTTTTCGAAGATGCCACGGTATTCCGTGAAGGTGGTGGCACCGATGCACTTGAGCGCGCCCGAGCTGAGCGCAGGCTTGAGCAGGTTGGAGGCGTCCAGCGTGCCGCCGGAGGCCGCACCCGCACCGATGAGCGTGTGGATCTCGTCGATGAACAGGATGGCGTGCGGCTTGTCCTTCAGGCTCTTGAGCACGCCCTTGAGGCGCTGCTCGAAATCACCACGGTATTTGGTGCCCGCCAGCAGCGCGCCCATGTCGAGCGAGTACACGGTGGCCTCGGCCAGGATCTCGGGCACGTCCTTCTGGGTGATGCGCCATGCCAGGCCCTCGGCAATGGCCGTCTTGCCCACGCCAGCCTCGCCCACCAGCAGCGGGTTGTTCTTGCGGCGGCGGCACAGGATCTGGATGGTGCGCTCCACCTCGTAGTGGCGGCCGATCAGCGGGTCGATCTTGCCGTCCTTGGCGAGCTGGTTGAGGTTCTGCGTGAACTGCTCCAGCGGCGAGGCCTTCTCGTTCTTCTCGCCACCGGGGCCGTCTTCACCCTCGGAGGGGTTTTCGGCGCCCTTGGCGGGCTCGGGCGGCTCGCCCTTCTTGATGCCGTGGGCGATGAAATTGACCACATCCAGGCGCGTCACGCCCTGCTGGTGCAGGTAATAGACAGCGTGCGAGTCCTTCTCGCCAAAGATGGCCACGAGCACGTTGGCCCCGTTGACCTCTTTCTTGCCGTTGCCGGTGGACTGCACATGCATGATGGCGCGCTGGATCACCCGCTGGAAACCCAGCGTGGGCTGCGTGTCCACCTCGTCGGTGCCGGCCACCTGGGGCGTGTTGTCCTTGATGAAGTTAGACAACGATGCGCGCAGATCATCAATGTTGGCCGAACATGCGCGCAGCACCTCGGCTGCGCTGGGGTTATCGAGCAATGCCAGCAGCAGGTGCTCCACGGTGATGAACTCGTGGCGTTGCTGACGGGCCTCTACAAAGGCCATGTGCAAGCTGACTTCCAGTTCCTGGGCAATCATGTGAACTCCTTTGTGCTTGCAGGGTGGGGATAACAGTAAATCGGGGCGGAGCAGCGTTTATTCAACGGGCTCGGAAATACATTGCAGAGGATGCCCGGCCTGGTGGGCCGCGTCGAGCACCTGATCGACCTTGGTGGCGGCGATGTCGCGCGAATAGACGCCGCACACGCCTTTGCCGTCAAGGTGGATCTTGAGCATGATCTGGGTGGCCGTTTCGCGGTCTTTGCTGAAAAACTCCTGCAACACCACGATGACGAACTCCATCGGCGTGTAGTCGTCGTTGAGCATCAGCACCTGGTACATCTGCGGTGGCTTGGCCTTCTGGGCACGCCGCTCCAGCACGACCGAACCGCCGTCATCCGGCGCCGGCCGGTGCACGGCGGGCGCGGGGGGGGAAGAAGGTGGTTTTGTTGCCATGATTTTCATTCTAGCGACCCGCGGATGCGGCTGCATGCCCCTGGAAATTGACCACGGGTTCGGCAGTTTCAAACGGTCGCAAGCCCGTCTTCATTCATACACCACTACGGCGTCGCCACCGGCCGCCTCGGCACGCCAGGCGGCCAGAGAGGCGTCGCTGGGGTAGGTGCGGTGCGCGTCGCCCAGTTGCAGCTCGGCGCTGGCAGCTTCCTGCCCATCCGTGCAGCGCACACCCAGGCGCACACGCAGGCCGTGCTGCAGCTCGCCGTGTTCCGTGGTTTCACGCCGGGCGGCAAACTCGCGCAGCAGCCTCGCCACTTCCGGGGGTTTGTCCCCCACCGCCACACGCAGGTATTTGCCAAACCGGCAGCGCGCGGTGGGCAGGTCCATGACCTGCTGCACGATGAAGCGCGCCTCGAAACCGTTGCGCCCGGGCTGCAGGCGCCCGCTGACGATGACCAGTTCATCGTCCTTGAGTTGATCGCGGTGCGCCTGCATGACGGCGTCCGTGGCCGAGGCCTCCACGCGTGCCGAGGTGTCGTCGATCACGAAAATGCCCTGCCTGCCGCGCATGCCGTTGACCACGCGGAAATCGCTCATGATGCCGGCGATGGTCTGCGTCTCGCGCGTGTCCACCAGGTCGGCCACACGCGTGCGCACGAAGCGGCCCACCTCGCGGGCGGACTCGTCGAACAGGTGGCCCGAGAGAAAGAAGCCCAGCGCCGTCTTCTCGTGCGTCAGGCGTTCGCGCACACCCCAGGGTGGCACGTCCACCAGATCGGGCTCCTGCGTGCTGGAGCCGTGGGTATCGTCGCCCATCATGTCGAACAGGCCCCCCTGGTTGACATTGGCCAGTGTTGCGGTCGCGAAATCGAATGCGCGGTCGAGTGATGCCGAAAGCGCCGCGCGGTGCTGGTTGAGCGCATCGAAGGCCCCGGCCTTGATGAGCGCGTCCACGGTGCGCTTGTTGATCTTGCTGCGATCCACGCGCACGCAGAAGTCGAACAGGCTGGTGAACGGCCCCCGGGTGCCGCCCTGGGGCCCTTCGCCCCGGCCCTCGCGCGCGGCGACGATGGCCTCGATGGCCTGCTGACCCGTGCCCTTGACGGCGCCCAGGCCGTATCGAATGACCTTGTCGGTCACCGGCTCGAAACGGTAGCGGCCCCGGTTGATGTCGGGCGCCTCGAAATCCATGCCGAAGTTCTTTTTGGCATCCTCGAACAACACCTTGAGCTTGTCGGTGTCGTCCATTTCCACGGTCATGTTGGCGCAGAAGAACTCGGCCGTGTAGTGCACCTTGAGCCAGCCCGTGTGGTAGGCCAGCAGCGAGTAGGCTGCGGCGTGCGACTTGTTGAAGCCGTAGCCCGCGAACTTCTCCATCAGGTCGAACACCTCGTCGGCCTTCTCCTGGCTGATGCCCTTCTCCGCCGCGCCCTTGCGGAAAATGGCGCGGTGCTCGGCCATCTCCTCGGCCTTCTTCTTGCCCATCGCGCGGCGCAGCATGTCGGCGCCGCCCAGGCTGTAGCCGCCGAGCACCTGGGCGGTCTGCATCACCTGCTCCTGGTAGACCATGATGCCGTAGGTCTCGGCCAGCACGGGCTCGACCAGCGGGTGCGGGTACTCCACCACCTCCTTGCCGTGCTTGCGGTTCACAAAGCTCGGGATCAGGTCCATCGGGCCCGGCCGGTAGAGCGCGTTGAGGGCGATCAGGTCTTCGAGGCGGCTGGGACGCGCCTCTTTCAGCATGCCCTGCATGCCGCGCGATTCAAACTGGAATACGGCTTCGGTCTTGCCGTCCGAGAAGAGCTGGTAGGTGGCCCGGTCATCGAGCGGGATGGTCTCGAAAGTAAAGTTCTCCTGCCCCTTGTGCCGCTGGACGATGAATTCCTTGGCAATCTCCAGAATGGTGAGCGTGGCCAGACCCAGAAAGTCGAACTTGACCAGGCCGATGGCCTCCACATCGTCCTTGTCGTACTGGCTCACGGCCGATTCGCTGCCGGGCTGCTGGTAGAGCGGGCAAAAATCGGTGAGCTTGCCCGGCGCAATCAGCACGCCGCCCGCGTGCATGCCGATGTTGCGCGTCATGCCTTCGAGCTTTTGCGCCATCTCGATGACGGTGCGCACGTCTTCTTCCTTGCGCACGCGCTCGTAGAGCATCGGTTCAAGCTCCAGCGCGTAGTTGTTCTTGTCGCCGTCCTTTTTCGGTTCGGGCGGATACTGCAGCGTGTACGACATGCCCGGCTTGGCGGGCACCAGCTTGGAGATGCCGTCACAGAAGGTGTAGCTCAGGTCCATCACCCGGCCCACGTCGCGGATGGCGGCCTTGGCGGCCATGGTGCCGAAGGTTGCAATCTGGCTGACGGCGTTTTTGCCGTATTTGTCCTTCACGTAGTCGATCACCCGGTCGCGGTTGGCCTGGCAGAAGTCGATGTCGAAGTCGGGCATGGACACCCGTTCGGGGTTCAGGAAGCGCTCGAACAGCAGGTTGTATTGCAGCGGGTCCAGATCGGTGATCTTGAGCGCATAGGCCACCAGCGAGCCCGCACCGGAACCCCGCCCCGGCCCCACCGGACAGCCATTGTTCTTGGCCCACTGGATGAAGTCACCCACGATGAGGAAGTAGCCCGGAAAACCCATCTTGAGGATGGTGCCCAGCTCGAACTCCAGCCGCTCCACATAACGCGGGCGCTGCCGGTCGCGCTCGGCCGCATCCGGATACAACAGCTCCAGCCGCTCTTCCAGCCCCTCGAAGGAAGCCACGCGAAAGTATTCCTCGATCGGCATGCCGCCGGGCGTCGGAAAGTCGGGCAATTGCGGCTTGCCCAGCACCAGCGTGAGATTGCAGCGCCGCGCGATTTCCACGGTATTGGCCACAGCCGAGGGCAGGTCGGCAAACAAGGCCTCCATCTGCGCAGCCGACTTGAAGTACTGCTCGCGCGTGAAACGGCGAACACGGCGCGGGTTGCCGAGAATCTCGCCCTCGGCAATGCACACACGCGCCTCGTGTGCTTCGTAGTCGTCCTCGGTGGCAAACTGCACCGGGTGCGTGGCCACCACGGGCAGATTCAGGCGGGCGGCCAGCTGCACCGCAGCCACCACATGGGCCTCGTCGTCGGGCCGGCCTGCGCGCTGGATTTCTAGGTAGAAACGGTGCGGAAACAGGCCCGCCAGCCGCAGCGCCTGGTGGGATGCGCCGGCTTCGTCCCCCCGCAGCAGCGCCTGGCCCACCGGGCCGGCCTGAGCACCCGACAGCGCGATCAGGCCCTCACCCAATTCCTCCAGCCAGGCCCAGGTGCACACGGCCTGCGCCTTGCCCACGTTGCGCGTCCAGGCGCGCGCCAGCAGCTCCGACAGGTTCAGATAGCCTTGCGACCCCTGCACGAGCAGGACCATGCGCGAAGGCGCAGCCGACCCCTCGCCCTCCAGCAGGATCTCGGCCCCCAGGATGGGCTGGACGCCCTTGCCACGTGCCGCCTTGTAGAACTTGACGGCGCCAAACAGGTTGTTGAAATCGGTGATGGCCAGCGCGGGCTGGCGATCGGCGGCGGCCGTAGCGACCACCTCGTCAATGCGGTTGGTGCCGTCAACGACAGAAAACTCGGTGTGCAGGCGCAGGTGAACAAACATGACTGCATTGTAGAAAGCCCATCACCTGCCGTTGGCTCAGAAGGTGTGAATGAATCCGGCGTGACCGAGCAGGCCGCCAAAACGCGGCCGATCAAGGCGCACAGCGCAGCCATGGCGCGGGCCATGGCGAGCATTTGCAACGATGAGCGGGTGTGTTTTGGCGGAATGAGCGGGCATGGTGGGTTGGTTCACACCTTCTCAGTGCCCCGACATGCCGGGCACGCCCCCGGGCACGCGCCGGTACAATGGTCAGCCCTGCCTTGCCAGCCGCTCCCTTGGTGGCGGTCACCCGAGACATCCATGCCTTTTTTTGCCAGAAAGCTGCCTGCCATGTTGCGTGCACCCTTTGCAACCCTCCCGGCCCTGCTGGTGGCCAGCCTGCTCGTGGCCGGCTGTTCCAGCACGCCGGATGATCCGACCGCGAACTGGACCACCGACCGCATTTACACCGAGGCACGCGACGAACTCAACAGCGGCGGCTACGACAAGGCGGTGCCCTTGCTTGAAAAGCTTGAAGGCCGGGCTGCGGGCACGCCGCTGGCACAGCAGGCCCAGTTGGACAAGGCCTATGCCCAGTACAAAGGTGGCGAGAAAGCGCAGGCCATGGCCACGCTGGACCGATTCATGAAGCTGCACCCGGCCAGCCCGGCACTGGACTACGCGCTGTATCTCAAGGGGCTGGTGAACTTCAACGACAACCTAGGCATGTTCTCTTGGCTGTCACAACAGGATCTGTCAGAGCGCGACCAGAAGGCCGCCAAGGATTCTTTTGAAGCCTTCCGCGAGCTGAGCACGCGCTTCCCCGAATCGCGCTACACGCAGGACGCACGCCTGCGCATGACGTACATCGTCAACTCGCTGGCCCAGTATGAAGTGCATGTGGCGCGCTACTACTTCCAGCGCGGCGCCTACGTGGCAGCCATTGGCCGCGCACAAAGCGCCCTGGCCGACTACCAGGCCGTGCCCGCCCTCGAAGAAGCGCTGTACATCCTGATCCAGTCTTACGACGCGCTGGGCCTGACGCAGTTGCGCGACGACGCCCGCCGGGTCATGGAAGCCAGCTACCCGCAGAGCACGTTCATGACGCACGGACTCAAGGGCAAGAGCGATCCGTGGTGGAAGTTCTGGTAAGCCGGTCCAGGGCTTCGTAGAACTCCTGCTCGCTCTGCAACCTTCGCATGGGCGGCAGCGCTGCCAGCAGCCGCTTGCCGTAGCCCATTTTCACCAGCCGCGTATCGCCGATGACCAGCAGACCGGCATCCGACTCATGCCGGATCAGCCGGCCCGCGCCCTGCTTGAGTGCGACTGCGGCCTCGGGCAGCGCATAGTCCTTGAACGGGCTGCGTCCCGCCTGCTGCAGACGCAGCGAACGCGCCTGGACCAGTGGGTCCCCCGGCGGCGGGAATGGCAGTTTGTCGATCACGACCAGCTGCAGCGCATCGCCGGGCACATCGAAACCCTCCCAGAATGTGGCCGAGGCCACCAGAATGCATCCGGGCAACCCCGCTCCGCTCCCCTGGCGAAACCGGTCCATCAGCCTGCGTTTCGGTCCGAGACCCTGTACGAGTACCTCGATATCGGGTGAGCCGGCGAAACGCTCGCGCAAGGCATCGCCCACCGCGCGCAAGGCCTTGAGCGTGGTGGTCAACACCAGCGTGCGCCCCCCGAGGCGCGCGGCGGCCTCACCTACCCATCGGGCCAGCTGGGTGCTGTGCCCGGGGTCTGTCGGCGGGACCAGTTCGCGCGGCACATACAGCGCGGACTGGGTGGCATAGTCAAACGGACTTTCCACGCGCAGAATCTGCGCTTCTTCCAGCCCCATGGGCTCGGTGAACCAGCGCAGAGCGGGTTCGTCTCCCAGCGTGGCCGAGGTGAATATCCAGGCCCGCGCGGCAAGCTCTGCCGGTTCGGAGTTCGGCGCACGGTCCGCTTCTTCTCCATGACCCGCGCCCGACTGCATCCATGCGCGCGCCGACTGGGCAATGTCGAGCGGCGCCTCGACCAGCCGCGTGTGCAGGCCCACGTCCACCCAGCGCACCGCCCCTGGGGCGCAGCCCCCCCGAAACCGCTCCAGGTTGGCGACCAACGCGGCGGCACGGACATGCAGGCGCTCAAAGTCCGGGGCCATGTCCTGCACCACCTCAAGCGATGGCAACACCTGTGTACACGCCCGCACAATCTGCTCCAGGGCAGCACCCCAGGCTGCCGGGGGAAGGCCGTCCGGTGCCTCGCCGGTCCAGGCCAGACGGGTGGCATTCGGCACTCCGTCGGCCACCAGGCGCAGGTCGCGCACCGAACGCTCCATCTGGGCACACAGGCCCTGCCAGTCCGCCATGCCACGCGCCTTCTGCAGCCCTGTCGCCAGCAAATCCCGCGCAAAATCCAGCAACTGCGCGACCCCCAGCTGGACGCCCAGAAAAAGCACCCCCGTTTCATTGACCTGGTGCGCCTCGTCAAACACCACCACCCGCACGGTGGGCAACAGCTCGGCCATGCCCGACTCGCGCACCGCCAGATCGGCAAAGAACAGGTGGTGGTTGATCACCACCACATCGGCTGCCAGGGCCTCGCGCCGTGCCAGGTTGACGTGGCACTCGCGAAACTGCGGGCACTGCGACCCCAGGCAGTTGTCGCGGGTGGATGTCACCAGTGCCATGGCGCCAGACCGTTCATCAAGTCCGGGCAACTCCGCCAGATCCCCGGTGCGCGTGGCCTGGGCCCACTGCTCGATGCGGGCCAGCGCCTGCGCCACGCTGCCGTCATGGGCAGCGTCCGCCTGGCGAGCCTGCGCCAGCCGATGCAGGCACAGGTAGCTGGCACGCCCCTTGAGCAATGCCGTGCGCACCGGCAGGCCCAGTGCCTCCACCAGACGCGGGAGATCGCGCCCGAACAGCTGATCCTGCAGCGCCTTCGTGGCGGTGGACAACAGCACGCGTTCGCCACTCAGCAGCGCCGGCACCAGGTACGAAAAGGTTTTGCCCACGCCTGTTCCGGCCTCGACCACCAACGCACCGCCGTGCTCAATGGTCTGCGCCACAGCCATAGCCATCTCGGTCTGGCCGGGCCGGGGCCGAAAATCCGCCTCGGCGCGCGATAGAGCGCCATCGGCGGAAAACGCCTGGCGCACCGCCTGCGCCAGCGGCGTACAACTTGTTTCGTGGTGGGAGGGCTGAAAATCCAAGGAAGTGCGGCCTCAAGGGCATGATCGCATGGTAAAAATGCCACACGGCGTTTGATAATACGCGCACTGCCCCCTCCCCTTGAGCACGGCAGGCTCCCACTCCTCCACAATCGACGGAATGTCCAAAGCGATTCGCCTCAGCGCCTCTACCGGCATCCACAAGGGTGACCGGGAGTACCAGCAGGACCAGGTGGCCCTGTTGTCCCACCCACGCTACAACGGGTGCGTTCTGGGTGTGCTGGCCGACGGCATGGGCGGGCGCAGCGGCGGGCGCAAGGCGTCCGATCAGGTCATGATGACGGCCCGCCAGTTGTTCGAGCGCTATTCACCCGATAGCGACGACCCGGCGGCCATGCTCAAGAACATGGTGCATGAGGCCCACATCGTCATCCGGCTGACGGCCATCACGTCCGAGCAGGAGCCGCACAGCACCATTGCGGCGTTTCTCATCAATCCCCGGGGCGACTGCCACTGGGCGCATGCGGGCGATTCGCGCATCTACCACTTCCAGAATGGCCGCATGATGCACCGCACCAGCGACCACTCCTACGTGCAGGCGCTGGTGGATCGCGGCGAGATCACCGAAGCCGAAGCCAACACCCACCCGCATTCCAATATTCTGGTGGGCTGCCTGGGCACCGAGAGCGACCCGCCGATCACCATGCACATGATTCACCAGTTGCACCCGGGCGACGTGCTTCTGGCCTGCAGCGATGGGGTGTGGCACTACTTCTCACCCACCGAACTCGGCTCGGTGGTGGAGTCGCTCACCCCCCGGGAAGCAACCGAATTCCTCATCGAAAAGGCCCGCGTGCGCGCCCGGGGCGGCGGCGACAACCTCTCATTGGCCATCGTCAAGATCGAGGCTCTGGTCGAAGAAAAAAAGGTGCCACCACTGGCACCCTTCAACAAGCCCCCGGAACGCTAGTTTCCATGCCCCTCATGGGGTCAGGGGTGCTGCGGGTTGGTGGCCACGGGCCGCTTCCTGCGCCTGGCGCTGTTGCACACTGGCCTTGCGCTCCAGGGCCGCCTGCTGCTTTTCGATCTGGCGCTGGCGCTCCTCGACCGCCCGCATTTGCAACGTCTGGCGGCGCTGTTCCTGGCTGGTGCGGGCAGCATCCGGTGGCGATGCCGGAAGCCGGGCGCGCGGCAGTGGCCCTGGCGAATGTGCTGGACGGGATGCCCGAGGCGCAATCGCTGGAGGCTCAGGCGCATCAACCGCACGGGCGCTCTGGCGGTCTTCGATGCTTTGCAGGCGCTGCGCCGCCCGCTCCCGGCGCTCCCGGTCGTCCATCAGGGATTCCTGCTGGCGCAGCACGGCATGGTCTGTGCGCGCCTGGCGGCGTGCCGCTCGCAGACAGTCTTCGACGGCAAAACGCTGGTAGCAGGCAACCTGGGTGCGTTGCAAGTTTTTGTCAATGGCCTCGCGTTCCCGACGGATTCGCTCGCGTTCCGCGGTGTGATCCGCCGTTCCCATGGACACCGACGAGGGGGCCGCAGGCACCTGGGCACTGGCCAGGCCCGTCCATAGCAAGACCAGAATGACCCCCGTGGGCAGGACCATGGCTGCGCTCACGTCAGCCCCGTGTCCACCACACGGCGTTCGAGCGCAAGGAACTCCTTGGACTGCATCTCGTTGAGCCGCGAAACCGTACGCGGGAATTCGTGGGCCAGCGGACCCTCGGTGTAGAGCTGCTCGGGCGGCACGGCCGCCGAGAGGATGAGCTTGACGCGCCGGTCGTACAGCACATCCACCAGCCAGGTGAAGCGCCGCGCGGGCGAAGCCATGCTCACGGGCATGTAGGGCACATCGGAGAGCAGCACGGTGTGGAACTGCGTGGCGATCTCCAGGTAGTCGTTCTGCGAGCGCGGGCCGCCGCACAGCGTCTTGAAATCAAACCAGACCACGCCACCGGCCTTGCGCCGGGCCTGGATCTCGCGCGCCTCGATGTGCAGCACCGGGTCTTCGTCATGCACTTCGGCCAGCTGGTCGAACGCCTCGTTCATCGCGGCATCGGCCCCGGGGCCCAGGGGCGTGTGGTAAAGCTTGACCTGCTCCAGCGTGCGGCGCCGGTAGTCGGTGCCGTTGTCCACATTGATGACTTCGAGCTTCTGCTTGAGCAGTTCGATGGCCGGCAGGATGCGGTCGCGGTGCAGGCCATTGGGGTACAAACCGTCGGGCTCGAAGTTGGATGTGGTAACGAAGCCCACACCGTTCTCGAACAGCGACGCCAGCAGGCGGTGCAGGATCATGGCGTCGGTGATGTCCGCCACATGGAATTCGTCGAAGCAGATGAGTTTGTAGCGCTTGGCAATGCGCTGACCCAGCACATCCAGCGGGTTCTGTGTGCCCTGCAGCGCCGCCAGCTCGCGGTGCACCTCGCGCATGAACTCATGGAAGTGCAGGCGCACCTTGCGCTTGAGCGGCACGGCGTTGAAAAAGCAGTCCATCAGGAAGCTCTTGCCGCGCCCCACCCCACCGTACATGTACACGCCCCGGGGAATGTCTGGGCGATTGATGAGTTTCTTGAGCGGATTCGAGCGCCGGGTCTTGTAGGCCGCCCATTCCTGTGCACAGCGATCGAGGGCATCCACCGCACGCAACTGTGCGGGGTCGCTCTGGAACCCCTTGGCGGCCAGCTCGGCCTGGTAGGCCTGTTTGACGTTCACTGATAGTCGCTTTTGCTATAACTTAAATAGCTGTTAGCGCGCAATGGATGGGCGCTAACAGCCAATTTTGCTTCAAATCAGAAATTGAGCGTGCGCTTGTCCACGGCCAGGGCCGCTTCCTTGGTGGCTTCGCTCAAACTGGGGTGGGCGTGGCAGATGCGTGCGATGTCTTCGGCGCTGGCCTTGAACTCCATGGCCACCACGGCCTCGGCGATCAGTTCGCTGGCCATGGGCCCGACGATGTGCACGCCCAGGATCTCGTCCGTGGCGGCGTCGGCCAGGAACTTGACCATGCCGGTCGTGTCGCCCAGCGCACGCGCGCGGCCATTCGCCAGGAACGGGAAGGTGCCGGCCTTGTACTTGACGCCGTCCGCCTTGAGCTGCTGCTCGGTGCGGCCCACCCACGCGATCTCGGGGCTGGTGTAGATGACCCAGGGAATGGTGTTGAAGTTGACATGCCCGTGCTGGCCGGCGATGCGCTCGGCCACAGCCACGCCCTCTTCTTCGGCCTTGTGCGCCAGCATGGGGCCCCGCACCACGTCACCCACAGCCCAGACGCCGGGCAGGTTGGTACGGCAATCTCCGTCCACCACGATTTCGCCGCGCTCGCCCAGCTGCAGGCCTACAGCCTCGGCGTTCAGGCCGATGGTGTTGGGCACGCGGCCAATCGAGACGATCAGCTTGTCCACGTCCATGCTCACGGCTTCACCCTTGGCGTTGGTGTAGGCCACATTCACGCCCTTCTTGCCGGTCTTGATGTCGCCGATCTTCACGCCCAGCTCGATCTTCAGGCCCTGCTTGTCGAAGGCCTTCTTGGCTTCCTTGGCGATCTGCTCGTCCACGGCACCCAGGAAGGTAGGCAGGCCTTCGAGCACGGTCACGTCGGCTCCCAGACGGCGCCAGACCGAGCCCATCTCCAGGCCGATCACGCCCGAGCCGATCACGCCGAGCTTCTTGGGCACGGCGCCGATGCGCAGCGCGCCGTCGTTCGACAGGATGTTTTCTTCGTCGAACGCCACACCGGGCAGCGCGCGGGCATTGGAGCCCGTGGCCACGATGACCTGCTTGCCCACCAGCGTCTCTTCAGCGGCGCCCGCCACCTTGATCTCGTAGCCACCTTCAACGGCTTTGACGAAGGAGCCACGGCCGTGGAAGAAGCTGACCTTGTTCTTCTTGAACAGGTACAGGATGCCATCGTTGTTCTGCTTCACAACTTGGTCCTTGCGGCCCACCATCTTGGCCACGTCCATCGTCACCTTGCCGGTGCTGATGCCGTGCTCGGCGAAGTGCTTGTTGGCGTGCTCGAAATGCTCGGACGACTGCAGCAGCGCCTTGGAGGGGATGCAGCCCACGTTCGTGCAGGTGCCGCCGGGGGCCGGACCGCCCTTGTCGTTCTTCCACTCGTCGATGCAGGCCACGTTGAAGCCCAGTTGCGCGGCGCGGATGGCGCCGATGTAGCCGCCGGGGCCGCCGCCGATGACGATGACGTCGAATTGTTTGCTCATGGATTACTCGCTCAATCGTTTGGAGAAAAACCCACCGGCGGGCCTGAGAGGGACGGGCCGCGCGGGTGGGTCATTGCAGTGCTTCTGGCTGGATCAGATATCGAACAGCAGGCGCGACGGATCTTCCAGTGCATCCTTCATGGCGACCAGGCCCAGCACGGCTTCACGGCCGTCGATGATGCGGTGGTCGTACGACATGGCCAGGTAGTTCATCGGACGGACCACGATCTGGCCGTTCTCGACCACGGCGCGGTCCTTGGTGGCGTGCACGCCCAGGATGGCCGACTGCGGCGGGTTGATGATGGGTGTGGACATCATCGAGCCGAAGGTACCGCCGTTGGAGATGGAGAAGGTGCCGCCGGTCATTTCCTCGATGCCCAGCTTGCCTTCGGCAGCCTTCTTGCCGAATTCGGCGATCTTCTTCTCGATGTCGGCGAAGCTCATCTGGTCGGCGTTGCGCAGGATGGGCACCACCAAGCCACGGGGCGAGCCCACGGCAATACCGATGTCGAAGTAGCCGTGGTAGACGATGTCGTTGCCATCGACCGAGGCGTTGAGCACCGGGTACTTCTTCAGTGCATGCACGGCGGCCTTGACGAAGAAGCTCATGAAGCCGATCTTGACGCCGTGTTCCTTGGTGAAGGCATCCTGGAACTTCTTGCGCATCTCCATCACCGGCGCCATGTTCACTTCGTTGAACGTGGTCAGGATGGCATTGGACGACTGCGACTGCAGCAGACGCTCGGCCACACGGGCACGCAGGCGGCTCATGGGCACGCGCTGCTCGGGGCGGTCGCCCAGGTCGGGCTTGGCCACGGGGGCCGTCACCTGGGGCAGCACCTTGGTGGGCACGCCCGTGGGGATCACGGCAGCGGTGGATTGCACGCCACCGGCCACGGCAGCCAGCACGTCGCCCTTGGTCACGCGGCCATCCTTGCCCGTGCCCGCCACGGCACCCACCGACAGGTTGTTGTCGGCCAGCAGCTTGGAGGCGGCCGGCATGGCCACGTTGCCCTTGGCGCCACCCGTTGCAGCAGCAGCGGCAGCAGCGGCGGGAGCGGGAGCTGCAGCAGCCGGTGCGGCAGCGGCAGGAGCGGCGGCAGCGCCGGCCTTGCCTTCGGTGTCGATCTTGGCGATGAGCTGGTCAGACACCACGGTGCCGCCATCACCCACCACGATCTCGGCCAGCACGCCAGCCGAAGGCGCGGGCACTTCGAGCACAACCTTGTCGGTTTCGATCTCGATCAGGATCTCATCGACGGCGACGGCCTCACCGGCCTTCTTCTTCCAGGTGAGCATGGTGGCCTCGGCCACGGACTCGGACAGCTGGGGGACTTTGACTTCTACGATAGCCATTTTGATTTCTTTCCAGAAAGGTGTTTTGTACTGAGTGAGGGGGTTTCCGGCCTTACTTGGTCAGGACAAAACCCTTGAGCTTGGCGAAGGCACCATCGACCAGGGCCTTCTGCTGCTCCTGGTGCAGGTGCGAGTAGCCGACGGCAGGCGACGCGGAGGCCGCGCGGCCCGAGTAGCCCAGCTTCTGGCCATCGAGCATGTTCTCGTGGATGTTGTGCTGGATGAAGAACCAGGCACCCTGGTTCTGTGGCTCGTCCTGGCACCACACGATGTCGGTGGCGTTGGGATACTTCTTGAGCTCGGTGGCAAACGCCTTGTGCGGGAAGGGATAGAGCTGCTCGATGCGGAGGATGGCCACGTCGCTGGCTTCCTTCTCGGTGCGCTTCTTCACCAGGTCGTAGTACACCTTGCCCGAGCAGGCGATCACGCGCTTGACCTTGTCGGCCTTCTTGTTGATCGTTTCGTCCTGCTCCGGAATCACGGTCTGGAAAGCGCCCTTGGTGAACTCGGACAGCGGCGAGGTTGCGTCCTTGTTGCGCAGCAGCGACTTGGGCGTCATGATGACCAGCGGCTTGCGCAGGTTGCGGACCATCTGGCGGCGCAGCACATGGAAGATCTGGCTGGCGGTGGTGGGCTGCACGATCTGCATGTTGGCATCGGCGGCCAACTGCATGAAGCGCTCCAGGCGGGCCGAGCTGTGCTCGGGGCCCTGGCCTTCGTAGCCGTGCGGCAGCATCAGCGTGATGCCGTTGACACGGCCCCACTTCACTTCGCCCGAGGCGATGAACTGGTCGATCACGACCTGCGCGCCGTTGGCGAAGTCGCCGAACTGGGCTTCCCAGATCACCAGGGTGTTCGGGTCGTTGGAGGCGTAGCCGTATTCGTAGCCCAGCACGGCCTCTTCCGACAGGATGGAGTCGATCACGACGAACGGAGCCTGGTTCTCGGCCACGTTTTGCAAGGGCACATAGGTGCCGGTGTCCCACTTTTCGCGCTTCTGGTCGTGGATCACGGCATGGCGGTGCGTGAACGTGCCACGGCCGCAGTCTTCGCCCGACAGGCGCACGGGGTAGCCGCTGGCCACCAGCGAGGCAAAAGCCATGTGTTCGCCCATGCCCCAGTCCACGGGAATGTCGCCACGGCCCATCGCAGCGCGGTCGTCATAGACCTTCTTGACGAGCTGGTGCGGCGTCACGCTCTCGGGAATGGTGGTGAGCTTCTCGGCCAGGCGCTTCCACTCGGTCATCGGAATGGCGGTGTCGCCAGCATCCGTCCACTTCTTGCCCAGGAAGGGCGACCAGTCGACGGCGTACTTGCTCTTGAAGTTGGTCAGCACCGGATCGACCGTGTGCTTGCCGGCATCCATGGCAGCGCGGTACGCCTTGGCCATGTCGTCACCCAGCGTTTCGCCAAAACCCTGCGTGGCCAGGCGGTCCGCGTACAGCTTGCGCGTGCCGGGGTGTGCCGCGATTTTCTTGTACATCAGCGGCTGGGTCAGCGCAGGCGTGTCCTGCTCGTTGTGGCCCAGCTTGCGGAAGCAGGTGATGTCGACCACCACGTCCTGGCGGAACTCCATGCGGAACTCCAGCGCGAGCTGTGTGGCCAGCACCACCGCCTCGGGATCGTCACCGTTGACGTGCAGCACCGGCGCCTCGACCATCTTGACGATGTCGGTGCAATACACGGTGGAGCGCATGTCGCGCGGGTCAGAGGTGGTGAAGCCGATCTGGTTGTTGATGATCAGGTGCACCGTTCCGCCGGTGGTGTAGCCACGGGTCTGGGCCAGCGCCAGGGTTTCCTGGTTCACGCCCT
The DNA here is from genome assembly GCA_001770955.1 of Burkholderiales bacterium RIFCSPLOWO2_12_FULL_65_40. Classification (GTDB taxonomy): domain Bacteria; phylum Pseudomonadota; class Gammaproteobacteria; order Burkholderiales; family Burkholderiaceae_C; genus Simplicispira. Next base: position 70,652 of record MESL01000006.1, read on the forward strand.
GGCCGCCGAAGGCCGCGTCGCCGTGCACAAGCACGGGCAAGACCTGGCTGCCACGCGCGTCGCCACGGCGGTCCATGCGGGCACGCACCGAGCCTTCCACGACGGGGTTGACGATTTCCAGGTGCGAGGGATTGAACGCCAGGCTCAGGTGCACCGGACCGCCCGGGGTGGAGACATCGGAGCTGAAGCCCTGGTGGTACTTCACGTCGCCTGCTGGCAGGTCTTCGGGTGCGGTGTGGTCGAATTCGGCAAACAGATCCTTGGGCATCTTGCCCAGAGTGTTGACCAGCACGTTGAGGCGGCCGCGGTGGGCCATGCCGATCACGATTTCCTGAACGCCCTGGGCACCCGCAGCGTTGATCAGCTCGTCCATCGCCGCGATGAAGCTCTCCCCCCCTTCGAGAGAGAAACGCTTCTGGCCGACATACTTGGTGTGCAGGAAACGCTCCAGGCCTTCGGCGGCCGTCAGGCGGTCAAGGATGCGCTTCTTGCGTTCCGCGCTGAAATTGGGCTTGCTGCGGATGCTTTCGAGCTTCTGCTGCCACCAGCGCTTTTGCGCCTGGTCGGAGGTGTACATGAACTCGGCGCCCAGGGTGCCACAGTAGGTTTCGCGCAGCGCATTGATCAGTTCGCGCAACGGCATCTTCTCCTTGCCGAAGAAGGTGTTGCTCGTATCGAACACCGTTTCCTGGTCGGCGTCGGTGAAACCGTAGAACGACGGTTCCAGCTCAGGGATCTGGGGGCGTTCGGTGCGCTTGAGCGGGTCCAGGTCGGCCCAACGCTGACCCACGTTGCGGTACGCGGCAATCAGTTGCTGTACAGCGGTGCGCTTGCGGCCCATTTCAGCGTCAGCGCTGGCCACCACCACCTTGGTGCCGCCCGCCTTGGCGCGCTCGGCGAAGGCATTGACCACCGGAAGGTGTGGAACGTCCTTGGCGTTGGAGCCATCCACGGCGGGGACATGCTGCAGCGCGTCGAAGTATTCGCGCCAGGTGTCGGGGACGCTACCGGGGTTGGCCAGGTAGTTTTCGTACATTTCTTCGACATAGGGCGCATTGCCGCCGAAGAGGTATGTGTTGCCTTGGTAGGCTTGATAGACGGACGTAGTCTCGCTCATATTCCGCTGACCTCCGCTTTCCTCGGGAAAGCATTTGGTGGTTTGAAAACCTTCCGCGACACGGCTGAACCGGTTGGCGGATGCGACTGTGGCTGGGGAAGGGCCTTGTACAACGCTGATTGTGCCACTGAATGCAGGGCCCTGCATGTACATGCTTCCGGGCACCCCACGGATATCCAGTCGCGACGTTGCATGCGCAATGCCTTGACCAGGACATGCTCTGGCGTACATTCAGGGCCTTGCCCCGACGCGGAACAGCCCTCTCCATGACAAACCACACGCTCCAGAACAAGGCCTTCGTGCTTCTCCTGGTCATTGTCTCGCTTGCCTTTGCTGCCATCCTGTGGCCCTTCTACGAAGCGGTTTTCTGGGGTGTTGCGTTGGCCATCCTGTTCATGCCGTTGCACCGCCGGGTGCTGCTGCGCATGCGCGGCAAACCCAACCGGGCCGCGCTGGTCACCCTGTTGCTGTGCCTGTTCGTCGTGATCCTGCCCATGACGCTCATCAGCATCTCACTCGTCCAGGAAGCCACGCTGATCTATGAACGTCTGCGTACCGGGCAGCTTGATTTCGGCGCCTATTTCCAGCAGGTGATTGCGGCGCTGCCTGCGTGGGCGGTGAGCCTGCTCGACAGCCTGGATCTGACCAGCGTGGCCGCACTGCAACACAAATTGGCCACCGTGTCGGTGCAGGCCAGCCAGCTCATCGCCACCCGCGCCCTGAACATTGGCCAGAACACGCTGCAGTTTGTGGTGAGCTTTGGGGTCATGCTCTACCTGCTGTTCTTTCTGCTGCGTGACGGCACGGCATTGGGAGCCCGCATTCGCAAAGCCATCCCCCTGGAAGAAAAACACAAGCAGGACCTGAGCAGCAAGTTCACCACGGTGATTCGCGCAACCCTCAAGGGCAATCTCATGGTGGCAGCCACCCAGGGACTGCTGGGAGGCTTCATTTTCTGGGCGCTGGGCATCCAGGGGCCGGTGCTCTGGGGCGTGCTGATGGCTTTTCTCTCGCTGTTGCCCGCCGTGGGCGCAGGCCTGATCTGGGGCCCAGTGGCCATCTATTTCCTGGCTACGGGCGCCATGTGGCAGGCAGGCGTTCTGACGGCCTTTGGCGTAGGCGTCATCGGACTGGTGGACAACATCCTGCGGCCCATTCTGGTCGGCAAGGACACCAAGATGCCCGACTATGTCGTACTGATTTCCACGCTCGGCGGCATGACCCTGTTCGGGCTGAGCGGCTTCGTCATTGGCCCGGTGATTGCTGCACTGTTCATGGCCAGCTGGGATCTGGTTTCTGCGCCAGACCATTAGCCGACACTACAGGCTTCCAGCCTGGTCGCGCAGCTTGCGGTAAAGGGTATTGCGGCTGATGCCCAGTACCCGGGCCGCTTCCGACAGATTGCCGCCACAGGCGCTGACCGTGCGCGCAATGGTCTGACGTGAAACCGACCGCAGATCCAGCGCGGCGGCAGGCGCCTCGCCGCCATTCGCCCAGGGGGCCGCCAGGTTTGACGAATCTGCGGCCAGAGCCTGCGCAAGATCGTCTGGCAGGTGGTGCCATGCAATCACGGTCTCCTGCTCGTCCAATAGCGCACAGGCCGTGCGCAGGGCATTGGCAAGCTGGCGCACATTGCCTGGCCATGCATATCGACGCAGGCACACCATCAGCTCCGGCGCGATCATGATCGAATGGCCAGGAACAAGGCGGCGCAACTGGCGCGCCACCAATTCATCAAAATCCGAACGCTCACGCAGCGCGGGCAGCTGCAGAGTCAGGCCATTGATGCGGTAGTACAGGTCTTCCCGAAAACGCCCCTCCTGCATCTCCTGGGGCAGCTTGCGGTGGGTGGCACACACCAGCGCGAAATCCACTGCCACCGGCTTGCCTCCGCCCAGGGGCACCACCTGCTGATCCTGCAGCACGCGCAGCAGACGCGACTGCAATGTCGGCGGCATGTCCCCGATTTCGTCCAGAAACAGGGTGCCTCCATGGGCCTCCCGGATGCGTCCGGGCGCCCCCTCTCGCCGAGCCCCAGTAAAAGCCCCGCCCTGATAGCCAAACAGTTCTGATTCGATCAAGTTTTCTGGCAGGGCCGCGCAATTGACCGCAACGAAGGACTGCGATTGGCGTGGCCCGCTGTCATGCACGGCACGCGCAAAAACCTCCTTGCCTACGCCCGACTCTCCCAGCAGCAACAGCGGGATCGCCTTGCCCATCACCTTGCGCGCACGGGCAATCGCCGCCTGCAGCACGGCGTCGCCGGTATCCATGGCCGCCAGCGCATCGGTCAACTCGGCTACAGCCACAGGCGCTGCAGTGGTGCGGTGAACCCCACTCGACGCGCGCCCTGTCTCCACCCGCAGCCACACCGCCTGGCCAGACAGGGTATGCACCACGCGCGGGATGTAGGTCGAACGCTGACACCAGTCCAGCAACTGCTCCATCGACTCTGCCAGCACCGCATCGAGCCGCACATGCTGCAGGTCGCGCCAGGTCAATCCAAGGATATCCAGGGCCGTGGCGCTGGCACCGACCAGCAGGCCGTCTTCGCGCACCGCCAGCAACCCTTCCGTGACGGTGCCCAGCCCCTCGGGTTGCGCGTGCAGCCGCAGCTTCAACCCGCCCCAGTGGCGCAGGTCGTGCCGCGTCTCGAACAGCCGGTGCTCGATCATCCGCGCCGCCGAGCGCACCAGACCGAGGGTATGGCGGTGATAGCCCCGGTAGTCTCCGGACACATCGAGCGCGCCCAGCATCCGCCCGTCGGGCGCGTGGATGGGCGCCGCCGCGCAGGTCAGAAAACCGTTTCGCTCCAGAAAATGCTCATCCGCATGGACCACCATCGCCCGGTCATCGGTCAATGCCGTGCCGATGGCATTGGTGCCCCGGTACTGTTCATGCCAGGTGGCCCCCGGCCGCAGAGCCACCCGTTCGGCCCGGCTGACGAAATGCGGATCACCCGAGGCATGCAACAGCATGCCGTCCGCGCCTGCGAGCACGACCATGCTGTCAGTTTCACGGGTCTGGTCAAGCAAGAATTCCATCACGGGTCGCGCATGGGCCACCAGTTCACGCTGCACTTCCAGCGCCCGAGCCAGCTGGGCGCCCGAGGCGTGGGGAGCGCCTGGCGTGCGGCCGCAAGGCTGCAGACCCGCGCTCCAGCATCGCATCCAGGACTGCGTGAGCTCTGGAAGGATGAGATCGGGCGGCAGGTTTCCACTGCTCATCAACTGGCGGCGTGCCTGCCGTAGCAGGCTGGGCACCGGTCGCTCCTGGAGGGCTGAAGGGGGCATGGCCGTTTGTCTCCTGATGGTTCAGTGCGCGGGATGGGTGCGCCATCTCCGGCGTCGCCACGATGGCTAGGTGGCGACGGGCCCATTGTGCTCCAGCAAGACAGCCTACTTCAGCCGAAAACCCCGAACCCCTGTCCCGTTTTGACACACCCTGTGTCAGCCGCCGGCACAGCAGTGACAGTCTCGCCACAGCACATGCCCCGGCATGACCCGGACAAGCACCCTTTCCGGGCGAATTGGCTTTAGGCACGCGCTGGCACGCATCGTGCAAAGAATCTGCCGAAGACCGCACGCACTAGACCTGCGGATTCACAACCCAACCATTCCATTCAAAGGAGACAAAGCATGCTGTACGCCCCCCCCGGCTCCCCCAACGCCAAGGTCATTTACAAGCCTCGCTATGACAACTTCATCGGTGGCAAGTTTGTGGCCCCGGTCAAGGGTGGCTACTTCGATGTGCTCACTCCCATCACCGGCAAACCCTACACACAGGCAGCCCGGTCCACGGCCGAGGACATTGAGCTGGCCCTGGATGCCGCCCACGCCGCAGCGGCGAAATGGGGGCGCACTCCGGCGGCCGAACGCTCCAACATCCTGCTCAAGATCGCCGACCGCATCGAGCAAAACCTGGAAATGCTGGCCTACGCTGAAACCGTGGACAACGGCAAGGCCATCCGCGAAACCCTGAACGCGGACATTCCGCTCACGGTGGATCATTTCCGCTACTTCGCGGGGTGCCTTCGCTCGCAGGAAGGAAGCCTGAGCGAGATCGATGCCGACACCATCGCCTACCACTTTCACGAACCCCTGGGTGTGGTCGGCCAGATCATTCCCTGGAACTTCCCCATCCTGATGGCAGCATGGAAGCTGGCCCCCGCCCTGGCGGCCGGCAACTGCGTGGTGCTCAAGCCGGCAGAATCCACCCCGGTGTCCATCCTGGTCCTGGCCGAACTGATCGCCGACCTGCTGCCGCCCGGCGTGCTCAACATCGTCAACGGCTATGGCCGCGAAGCCGGCATGCCACTGGCCAGCAGCAAGCGCATCGCCAAGATTGCCTTCACGGGCTCCACCGCCACCGGCCGCGTGATTGCCCAGGCCGCCGCCAACAACCTGATTCCAGCCACCCTGGAACTGGGCGGCAAATCACCCAACATCTTCTTCGCGGACGTGGCCAACGCCGATGACGATTTCTTCGACAAGGCCATTGAAGGTCTCGTGCTGTTTGCCTTCAACCAGGGTGAGGTCTGCACCTGCCCCTCCCGCGCCCTCATCCAGGAATCGGTCTATGACAGGTTCATGGAACGTGCCCTGTCCCGCGTCCGGGCCATCAAGCAGGGCAGCCCGCTGGACACCGACAGCATGATGGGTGCCCAGGCCTCCGTCGAGCAGATGAAGAAGATCGAGACCTATCTGGCGCTGGGCAAGGAGGAAGGTGCCCAGGTGCTCATCGGTGGAGACCGTGCCCAGCTGCCCGGCGATCTGGCGGGCGGCTACTACATCCAGCCCACCCTGTTCAAGGGCCATAACAAGATGCGCATTTTCCAGGAGGAAATCTTCGGCCCTGTGCTGGCCGTGACCACCTTCAAGGACGAGGCAGAGGCCCTGCAGATCGCCAACGACACGCCGTACGGCCTGGGCGCCGGTGTCTGGACGCGCGATGGCAGCACCGCCTACCGCATGGGCCGTGCCATCCAGGCCGGCCGCGTCTGGACCAACTGCTACCACGCCTATCCGGCGCATGCCACGTTCGGCGGCTACAAGGAATCGGGCATTGGCCGTGAAACACACAAAGTCATGCTGGATCACTATCAGCAAACCAAGAATCTGCTGGTGAGCTACAGCCCCAAGGCACTGGGCTTCTTCTGATCTTCACGGCACCCCAATGAGAAAAGGGCGGCTCGGCTGGCCGCCCTTTTTTTTCTTTTCCAGCCACGGGGAATTATTCACCATGGTCGAACGCGTTGTGGCCACACCGGCTGCGCTGGAACTGATCGAGCGCCTGAAGGCGCAGCATGGTCCTGAACTGATGTTCTACCAGTCGCACGGCTGCTGCGATGGCAGTTCGCCGATGTGTTACCGGGTGGGAGAATTGACGCCGGGACGCTACGATCTCCAGCTGGGCAAAATCGGCGACTGCCCCTTCTTCATCAGCGAAACGCAATACGCGTATTGGCAGAACAGCCAACTGGTCATTGATGTCATCGAAGGCAGTGGAGGCACCTTCTCGCTGGAAGGGCCTGAAGGCGTCTGCTTCATCACCCGATCACGGTTGTTCACCGAAGATGAGCAGCAGACATCGAACGATCAATCATCCTGATCCGGGTCCATGCCGGGAAAAAGCACCTCGGTGAAGCCAAACTGCGTGAAATCACGCATGCGCATCGGATACAGGATGCCCGCGAGGTGGTCGCACTCATGCTGCACCACCCGCGCATGAAAGCCCTCGGCCGTGCGCTCAATCGGTCGCCCTTGAAGGTCGAAACCAGCATATCGGATGCGAGACCAGCGCGGCACCCGCCCCCTGAGACCGGGGACAGACAAACAACCTTCCCAATCCAGCTCCTCATCACTGCCAATGGGCGTAATCACGGGATTGATGAGCACCGTGGCCGGCACCAGGGGGCGGTCGGGATAGCGCGGATTGGGTTCATCCGAACCAAAAACCACCACCTGCAGATCGACACCGATCTGCGGCGCTGCCAGTCCGGCTCCATGGGCTGCACGCATGGTGTCGTACATATCGACGACAAGCTGGCGCAACACATCGGTATCAAACGCGGTGACGGGACGAACTGCCCGCAAAAGGCGGGGGTCTCCCATTTTCAGGATGGAGTGGATGGCCATGGTTTCAACGATCAATTCCGGCGAGCAGCAAAAAAGCAAACCTGCAAGGCCTTGTGAGCACATGCAGTCAAGTCGGTCAGCATAACGGCACTGAGAGCAGGTCTATTCAACACCGCGCAATACCCCCTTGGATGCAAAATACCGGCACCCTCAAGCCCGCCCCGAAACCCCACCCCATGGCCCCCACCGCAGGCAAGCCCCCCGCAGAGGCATCGCCCCCCCGGCCTGCACCGCCCGTTCACCGACCGCTGCCGTTGCCCGTGCGCTGGGCCTTGCTGGCCTTTGCCATCCTGTGTCTTGTCCTGGGGGTGATCGGGGTGTTCGTACCCGGCCTGCCGACCACGGTGTTCATTCTTCTGGCGGCCTGGGCGGCTGCGCGTTGCTCACCACGCCTGCACGAATGGCTGTGGTACCACCCCTTGTTCGGCATCATGCTGCGCGACTGGGCCAATGGCGGGCGTGTCAGCCGACGCTCCAAATGGAACGCCACCATCATGATGGCCTTCTGCGCCGTGGTCCTGTACTTCACCGCACCCCAGCTGTGGATGGCCGCCATGGCCTGCACTTTCATGTCCTGCGTGCTGGTATGGCTGTGGCTGCGTCCTGAACCGCAATACTCCTGATTTTTTTGAAATCAGGCCTCATTTTGTGTATATAATCTGAGGCTTGTTCCTCGATAGCTCAGTCGGTAGAGCGCCGGACTGTTAATCCGTAGGTCCCTGGTTCGAGCCCAGGTCGAGGAGCCACAATTGACCCGCAGGCCCTGCATGTGAACGCGGGGCCTTTTACATACCAATCATTCCTCGATAGCTCAGTCGGTAGAGCGCCGGACTGTTAATCCGTAGGTCCCTGGTTCGAGCCCAGGTCGAGGAGCCAAATCAAGGCCCTGCACACCCCGTGTGCAGGGCCTTTTTTTCTGAGCCAGGCGCCTGAAAAAGGCTTGGCGCCCTGCCCGTAGAATCAAGCGCACATGCCCTTGATCTACCTCATTCTTCTCCCCTTTATCGGCAGTCTTCTTGCGGCCTTTCTCCCCGCAAACGCCCGCAATTCAGAATCCACCGTTGCCGGGCTGATTGCACTGTTCTGCACCGTGCAGGCCGCGCTGTGCTTTCCAGACATTGCCGATGGCGGGGTGCTGCGCCAGGAGATCGAATGGCTGCCCGCTCTAGGCATGAACCTCGTCATCCGGATGGATGGTTTTGCCTGGATGTTCTGCATGCTGGTGTTGGGCATCGGTTCACTGGTGGTGCTCTATGCACGGTACTACATGTCGCCATCAGACCCCGTGCCCCGCTTCTTTTCATTCTTCCTGGCCTTCATGGGCGCGATGATGGGCGTGGTGCTCTCGGGCAACATCCTCCAGCTGGCATTCTTCTGGGAACTCACCAGCCTGTTCTCGTTTTTGCTGATCGGCTATTGGCACCACCGCAAGGATGCCCGCCGTGGAGCACGCATGGCCTTGACGGTGACCGGCACCGGCGGGCTGTGCATGCTGGCCGGAATGCTCGTGCTGGGGCACATTGTGGGCAGCTATGACCTGGACCGGGTGCTCGGGGCCGGCGAACAAATACGGGGTCACGCCTGGTATGTGCCTGTGCTCGTCCTGATTCTGCTGGGGGCGCTGACCAAGAGCGCGCAGTTTCCTTTCCACTTCTGGTTGCCCCATGCGATGGCGGCGCCCACGCCCGTGTCGGCCTATCTGCACTCGGCCACCATGGTCAAGGCCGGAGTGTTTCTGCTGGCGCGCATGTGGCCAGTGTTGGGCGGCACCGAGCCATGGTTCTGGCTGGTGGGTGGCGCGGGTCTGTGCACCTTGCTGATCGGTGGCTATGCAGCCATGTTCCAGAACGACCTCAAGGGGCTGCTGGCCTACTCCACGATCTCGCACCTGGGGCTCATCACCCTGCTGCTCGGGCTCAACAGCCCGCTGGCGGCCGTGGCAGCGGTGTTCCACATCATGAACCACGCCACCTTCAAGGCATCGCTGTTCATGGCTGCGGGCATTGTGGACCATGAGAGCGGAAGCCGGGACATCCGCCGCCTGTCAGGGCTGCGCACCTTGATGCCGATCACCGCCACGCTGGCCATGGTGGCCAGCGCGGCCATGGCCGGAGTGCCACTGCTGAACGGCTTTCTGTCCAAGGAAATGTTTTTCGCCGAAACGGTGTTTCTGGATGCCGCCCCCATCGTGCGCATCGGCCTGCCCATTGCAGCCACCGTGGCGGGGATGTTCAGCGTGGCCTATTCGCTGCGCTTTACCGTGGACGTGTTCTTTGGCCCCGTCGCCACCCAGTTGCCCCGCACCCCCCATGAACCGCCCCACTGGATGCGCGTGCCCGTGGAGTTGCTGGTGCTGGCCTGCCTGGTGGTGGGCATGCTGCCGGCCTGGTCGGTGGGCCAGTTTCTGGACGCGGCGGCGCGGCCCGTGGTGGGTGGGCTTCTGCCCGCCTACAGCCTGGCAGTGTGGCACGGCCTGAACACCCCTTTCCTGATGAGCCTGGTGGCACTGGCGGGCGGCGTGGCGCTGTATGCGCTGTTGCGCGGTCTGCGCCATACCGGTCGGCTCGACGCACCACCGCTGATGCGCCACCTCCATGGGCGCCGCCTGTTCGACCATGCGCTGGCCCGGCTGACCCTGGTCGGGCGCAACGGCCGGCGGCTGCTGAGCACCGGGCGGCTGCAATGGCAGATGCTCTGGCTGATTGCTGCGGCCCTGGTGGCCGGCGCCCTGCCCATGTGGATCAACGGCCTGCAGCGCGGCGACCGCGGCACCTTGCCGCTGTCGCCCGCTTTTGCCCTGCTGTGGCTCCTGGGCGGACTGTGCGCCGTCGCGGCCGCCTGGCAAGCCAAATACCACCGCCTGGCGGCACTGACCCTGCTGGGCGGCTCCGGCCTGGCCACCTGCATCACCTTCCTGTGGTTCTCGGCCCCCGACCTCGCCCTCACGCAAATCGTGGTGGAACTCGTCACCACGGTGCTCATCTTGCTGGGCCTGCGCTGGCTGCCCAAGCGCGATGAAAACCTGCGCATTCCCACCATGGCCGAGCAGCGCAGCACCCGCCTGCGCCGGATGCGCGACATGGGACTGTCCATCATGGCCGGTGCCGGCATGGCCGGGCTGGCGCTGGCCATGATGAGCCGACCTTTCCCGGAGAGTACCTCGACCTTTTTCCTTGAACGCGCATTGAGCGAAGGGGGTGGCACCAACGTGGTCAACGTGATGCTGGTGGACTTCCGGGGGTTTGACACCTTCGGTGAAATTGTGGTGCTGGGCATCGTGGGGATCACCGTGTATGCATTGCTGCGGCGCTTTCGCCCGGCCCGCGAGGCGATGGACCTGCCAGAGCAGCAGCGCAACCTGCCGGCGGACCTGCACACCGACCTGGTCAACCCCCGCAACGCCACGGACACGGCGGTCGGCTACCTGATGGTGCCCGCCGTGCTGGTGCGACTGCTGCTGCCGTTTGCGGCCATGGTGTCGGCCCACATGTTCCTGCGCGGCCACAACGAACCGGGCGGCGGTTTTGTGGCCGGACTGGTGATGTCGGTGGCACTGCTGCTGCAATACATCATCTCCGGCACCCACTGGGTCGAGGCCCACCTGCCACTCAACCCACGCCGCTGGATCGCCATGGGGCTGCTGTTTGCGCTGGCCACCGGCCTGGGCGCCTTGGCCTGGGGCTACCCCTTCCTGACCAGCCATACAGCCCACCTGCATTGGCCCGTGGTCGGAGACGTGCACATCGCCAGCGCCATGTTCTTTGATATCGGGGTGTTCACCCTCGTGGTCGGCTCCACGCTGCTCATCCTCACCGCCATCGCCCACCAGTCGGTGCGGGGCCACCGCTATCACGCCCGGCTGGCAGGCGAAGCGGCTGCTGCCCCGGTCAGCACATCCCAAGGAGACCGTTGATGGAAATCGTTCTGAGCCTGGCCATTGGCGTCCTCACGGGTTCGGGGGTGTGGCTGTTGCTGCGTCCGCGCACCTTCCAGGTCATCATGGGGCTATCGCTGCTGTCGTATGCGGTGAACCTCTTCATCTTCAGCATGGGCCGCCTGGGCCTGGCCATCGACAAGGAACCCGTGCTCCAGCCCGGCGTTCCACAAGACCTGCTGCACTATGCCGACCCCATGCCCCAGGCCCTGGTGCTCACGGCCATCGTCATCGGTTTTGCCATGACGGCACTGTTCCTGGTCGTGCTGCTGGCGTCACGCGGTATTTCAGGCACCGACCATGTGGACGGCAGCCATTCCCGCGACGTGCAGGAAATGCCATGAACCCCATCGAAGCGCTCACCGCGCAGCTCATGCCGCACCTGATGCTGGCCCCCATCGCATTGCCGCTGCTGACCGCCGCCCTGATGCTGCTGCTGCGCGAAGAGCAGCAGCGCCTGAAGGTCTCACTCAACCTGCTGTCCACCTTTCTGGGGCTGGCCATTGCCATGCTGCTGCTGGCCTGGACGGATCAAGGCGTCACGCCTGCCACGCTGGGCGTCTATCTGCCCGGCAACTGGCCTGCTCCCTTCGGTATCGTGCTGGCGCTCGACCGGCTTTCCGCCATGATGCTGGTGCTGACCAGCGGTGTGGCCATGGCATCGATCATTTTTGCAGCGGCGCGCTGGCACCGCGCCGGGGTGCACTTCCACCCGCTGTTCCAGTTCCAGCTGATGGGCCTGGCGGGGGCCTTCCTGACGGCCGACCTGTTCAACCTGTTCGTGTTTTTCGAGATCATGCTGGCCGCCTCCTACGGCCTGCTGCTGCATGGCTCGGGCCGCCAGCGGGTACAGACGGGTCTGCACTACATCGCCATCAACCTCGCTGCGTCCTCACTTTTCCTAGTAGGGGTGTCCATGCTGTACGGAATCACCGGCACGCTGAACATGGCCGACCTGGCGCGGAGCATTCCCGAGGTGGCAGCCGCCGACCGGGGGCTGCTGCACTCGGCGGCGGCCATCCTGGCCACCGCCTTTCTCATCAAGGCGGCAGCCTGGCCCCTCAATTTCTGGCTGGTGCCGGCCTACAGCGCAGCCACAGCGCCCGTGGGTGCCCTCTTTGCGCTCATGACCAAGGTGGGTGTCTATACCCTGCTGCGGCTCTGGACCCTGCTGTTTGGGGACGAGGCCGGCGACTCTGCACAGTTCGGCGCCCTGTGGCTGATCAGTTGCGGCATGGCCACCATGGTGTTCGGCGCCATCGGCATGCTGGGCTCGCAGCGGCTTACCCACCTGGCGGGGTTTGCGGCCATCCTGTCATCGGGCACGCTGCTGTCAGCAGCAGGCTTTGGGCAAAGCCTGCTGACCGCCAGCCTGCTGTACTACCTGCCCAGCTCCACGCTGGCGGTCAGCGCCCTGTTCCTGCTGGCCGACCTGGTGGACCGGTGGCGCAACGATGGCACCAACCTGGCCGCCTACGAACAGGATGACGAGGCCCCGTTCCTCGACTCCGAGTTGATTCCCACCCAAGGGCTGAACCTCGACGATGACGAAGAAGTACTGATCGGCCGCGTGATACCCGCCGCAGCCGCCTTTCTGGGTCTGGCGTTCATGCTCTGCACCCTCGTGATCGCCGGCTTGCCACCGCTGTCGGGCTTTGTCGGCAAGGTCGCCATGCTGACGGCACTACTCAACCCGTTGGGGCTGGGCCAATCCGAAGGTCTGCCGCCCAGCCCCCTGGGCTGGACACTGCTGGCGCTGATGATCGGCACCGGCTTGCTCGCGCTGATCGCGCTCACGCGCAGCGGCATACGCCACTTCTGGGCCAGCCATGGCCGTGCCACGCCTCCCCTGAAGGTGCTGGAGGGTGCGCCCATTGCCCTTCTGCTGGCAAGCTGCGTGGCACTGACCGTCCAAGCCGGCCCAGTGATGCACTTCACCCAGGCGACGGCCCAGGCACTGCATGCCCCCGCTCGCTACGTGCATGCCGTGATGTCGGCCATCCCCCTACCGAACCCGTCCACCATGCCCCTCGCCAGCCCCCCAAAGGAGGCGCCATGAAGCGCCTGCTGCCCTCGCCCTTGCTGTCGGTCGCACTGTTCTTGCTGTGGTTGCTGCTCAGCCGATCTGTCAGTGCCGGACACCTGATCCTGGCCACCGTGCTGGCCGTACTCGTTCCGCTGCTGACGGGGGGGCTGCGCCCCCTGCCAGTGCGCATACGGCGGCCTGGCATGGTGCTGCGTCTGGGCCTGCGGGTGGTGGCGGACACGATCGCATCCAACCTCGCAGTGGTGCTCTTTCTGGTCTTTCCATCGCGGCGGCACCATGCTTCAGGTTTTGTGCACATCCCCCTGGAGCTGCGCGACCCCAACGCTCTGGCGGTGCTGGCCATGATTGTCTGCATCACCCCGGGAACGGCCTGGGCCGAGATTTCGCTGGATCGATCGATGCTGTTGCTGCATGTGCTGGAAGTGGACGATCCGCAAACCATTGCAACCCATGTCAAGGAGCGCTATGAGCGCCCGCTGATGGAGATTTTCGAATGACTCCCATCCTCGCCTGGGCGCTGCCCACCGCACTGGCCATGCTGGCACTGGCCATGCTCCTCACGCTGGTGCGACTGCTCAAAGGCCCATCTGCGCAAGACAGGGTGCTGGCGCTCGACTGCATGTACCTCAACGGCATGCTGCTGATGCTGGTGCTGGGCATCCAGTACGGCAGCAGCCACTATTTCGAGGCCGCCTTGCTGGTGGCCCTGTTCGGCTTTGTCGGGTCCACGGCCATGGCCAAGTTCCTGCTGCGCGGCGAGGTGATCGAATGAACATGCAACCCCTGGCCCTGTGGGCGGAAGTCGCCGTCGCCGCGCTGGTGTTGCTGGGCTCAGCCATTGCGCTGGTGGGTTCGCTGGGCCTGCTGCGCCTGGACACCTATTTCGAGCGCGTGCATGCGCCCTCCATCATCGCCACCATGGGCTGCTGGTGCATCATGCACGGCACACTGCTGTACTTCTCGCTGCAAGGCCAGGGCATCGCGGCACACCCGCTGCTGATTGCGCTGTTCGTGGCCGTCACGGTGCCGGTCACCAACATCTTCCTGATGCGCGCTGCACTGTTCCGGGCCCGCAGGATGGGCCAGAACGTGCCACCCCATGTGGGCCATGCCGAGCCGGGAAGCACGCCGCAGCCATTCGACAAGCACTCCTGAAATAATAGCTATCAGCGCTTACCCATCAAGCGCTGAAGGCCAATTTCATCCAACCTAGAAACGGCGGTTGGATGCGCCCGCCGGTACCGTGATCGGGATGCCAGGCAAGACGCGACGACGCCGCGGGCTCCTGCCCGCAAGGAGGAGCAACGCCGCATGGCGCCCCGAGCGCGGTGCTGGCGGATGCATAGCGCTCTCACCCATCGGGTGAACACCATCGGAGCCATCAACGATTGATTTCATGCGGCTTGGCAAAGGTTACAAAGCGGTCAACTGAATAAGAAGGGACTTCCCACTTCCGGGTAACGGTATCAAAGTACCCAGCTTGGAAGATGTGACAGTCAAGCTCAAACCCATGTTGGAAGGAGAAGTCCCATGCGCAAGATTATCCGAGTTGGTGTTGACCTGGCAAAGAATGTCATCCAGGTTCACGCGGTCGATGAGCACGGCACAGTGGTGGTGGCACGGGCCCTCAGGCGGGAAAAATTCATAACCTGGTGCGTCCAATTGCCCGCAGGTTGTCTGATTGCGATGGAGGCCTGCTCGGGTGCACACCACTGGTGCCACAAGCTGCAAGCGCTGGGCTTTGATGCCCGCATGATCCCGGCGCAGTTCGTTGCCCCCTATCGCATCCAGGGCAACAGCGGCAAGAACGACGCCAACGACGCGGCAGCCGTGTGCGAAGCTGCCTCGCGTGCCCACATGCACTTCGTCACCCCCAAGACAGTAGAGCAGCAAGGCATGCTCAGCGTGCATCGCCTGCGCGAAGGCATCAAGGAGGAGCGCACTGCACTGATCAACCGCATTCGCGGCCTGCTGGCCGAATTCGGTATTGTCGTGCCGCAAAGTCCGGATGTATTACGTAGCCAGCTGCAAGAACTGTTGGAAGATGCCAGCAATGAGATCGCCAGTCTGGCGCGCTTGGTGCTGCAAAGAGCGCAGCAGCACTGGCAGGAACTGGACGAACACATGCGCTGGTGCGATGAGCGTATTGCTGCACACCATCAAAGCGACGAGCGGGTGCAGCGTGCCGCCCAGCTGATGGGCGTGGGGCCTGTGACGGCATCGGCACTGATTGCCACCGTTGGTGACTTCAATCAATTCAAGAATGGGGCGCAACTGGGCGCCTGGCTGGGGCTGGTGCCCAAACAAAACTCCAGCGGTGGCGTGGCACGTCTGGGCGGGATTACCAAACGGGGCGACATCTACTTGCGTACCTTGCTGATTCAGGGCGCCAAGGCGGTGGTGCTCACGGGCAAGCAATGCACGAACAACCCCATTGGTCAATGGGCGCAGAGCTTGCGCCAGCGCAGCAACTGGTACAAGGCGGTCGTTGCCCTGGCCAACAAGAATGCCCGCATCCTTTGGGCCATCATGACCCGCGGGGAGAACTTCGATGCGTGCCATGTCAGCACCAAGCACGTACGCATGCCCAGGCCTGCAATCTGATCGCCAGCAGCTTGAGAATTTGAAGGTTCCCTGCCAGCCAGACGTGTAGCCAAAGATGCCATGAACAGGTCAGACCGGCAGCAGGCAAGCTCGGTAAAAACGCTGTGACCCAAAGTCACGACAACTGAATTGAGCCCTGCTGAGCGGTTCGTATCTGGGGCCGCACCCAATGACACGAGGTGCAACAAGCCCGGCTGTAGATGAGCAGTCTGTCCCTTGTTTCAGGTGCCAAGGCAAGCGTTAAGGTGGAGCAGAAATTTTGAGAAAACTATTGACTACGTGGGAAGTCCCTGTAGCCGTTTCTAGGTTCAAATACCGGGCCCGCGTTCAGACCACTCCAAACCCGCCACCCCCGGGCGTGTGAATCTCGAACACATCGCCCGGCTGCATCTGCACCTGACCGATGTGGCCGAGCATTTCCACGCCGCCATCGGCGCGCACCACCCGGTTCAGGCCCAACTGTCCTGCCTGGCCGCCTGCCATGCCGAAGGCACCGTGGACCCGGCCGTTGGAGAGAATGCTGGCCGTCATGGGCTCCAGAAAGCGCACCCGCCGCACGCCGCCGTCGCCCCCGCGCCAGCGCCCCGCGCCGCCCGATCCTTGGCGAATGGCGTAGCTCTCCAGCCGCACCGGGAAGCGGAACTCCAGCACCTCGGGGTCGGTAAGGCGTGAATTGGTCATGTGCGTCTGCACCACGCTCGTGCCCGCGAAGCCGCCCACCAGCGCGCCGGCATCGTCGAAAACACCGCCCGCGCCGCTGCCGCCGGAGATGGTTTCGTAGTACTGGTGGCGCTCGTTGCCGAAGGTGAAGTTGTTCATCGTCGGCTGGCCACCGGCCATCACGCCCAGCGCGCCGAGCAGCGCGTTGGTGATGCAGGTGGAGGTTTCCACATTGCCCGCCACCACCGAGGCCGGCGGGTGGGGGTTGAGCATGGAGCCCGGCGGGATGATCACCTTGAGCGGCTTGAGGCAGCCCGCGTTGAGTGGGATGTCGTCGTCCACCAGGCAGCGGAACACATACAGCACCGCCGCCATGCACACCGCCGTGGGGGCGTTGAAATTGTTCGTCTGCTGCGGCGAGGTGCCGGTGAAGTCGATCTCGGCGCTGCGGCTGGCGGCGTCGATGCGCACCGCCACCTGGATCTGCGCGCCATTGTCCAGCGGCAGCGTGAAACGGCCGTCCTGCAGGCGGGCTGCCAGGCGCGTGATGGCGCGGCGCACCGACTCCTCGGCGTTGTCCTGCACATGGCCCATGTAGGCTTGCACCACACCCAGGCCGAACTGCTGCACCATGCGGTGCAGCTCCTGCACGCCCTTCTCGTTCGCGGCGATCTGGGCCTTCAGGTCGGCCAGGTTCTGCTGCGGGTTGCGCGAGGGGTATTCACCGCTGGACAGCAGCGCCAGGATCTCGGCCTCGCGCAGCACGCCGGCGTCCACCAGCTTGAAGTTCTGGATCTGCACGCCCTCTTCCTCGATGCGCGTGGAGAACGGCGGCATCGAGCCCGGCGTGGTCCCGCCCACGTCGGCATGGTGGCCCCGGCTGCCGACGTAGAAGGTGGGCCGGTCCGCGCCGTCCACGTAGACCGGCGTGATGACGGTGATGTCGGGCAGGTGCGTGCCACCGTGGTAGGGGTCGTTGAGCACGTACACATCGCCCGGGCGCATGGTGCCCGCGCCGGATTGCAAGTCCGCTTCTGCCTGGCGGATCACGGTCTGGATGCTCTCGCCCATGCTGCCCAGGTGCACCGGCATGTGCGGCGCGTTGGCGATGAGGTGGCCTTCGGCGTCGAACAGCGCGCACGAGAAGTCGAGCCGCTCCTTGATGTTCACCGAGTAGGCCGTGTTCTGCAGTTGCAGCCCCATCTGCTCGGCGATGTTCATGAACAGGTTGTTGAACACCTCCAGCAGCACCGGGTCCACCGTAGTGCCCGCCGCGTGGCGCACGGCGCGCGGCGCGCGGCGCTCCAGCAACAGGTGGTCCAGCGCCGTGAGGCGCGCCTCCCAGCCGGGCTCGACGATGGTCGTGGCGTTCTTCTCGGCGATGATGGCCGGCCCGGCGATCACATCGCCCGGGCGCAGGTCCTCGCGCACCACCAGGGCCGCCTCGTGCCAAGCGGCCGCGCCGTCCAGGCCGGCGGTGTACATGCGCACGGTGCCCTGCCGTGGCACGTCGCGCACCGGGTGCAGGGCATGGCGCGGCTCGCCGGGCGCATCGCCCGCGACCACGGCCTCGACCGACACGGCCTCCACCACCAGTCCCTTGCCCTGCATGAGAAAGGCATAGCGCTGACGGTAGGCGGCCTCGAAGCCGGCCACCAGCACGGCCACGCCCGCCGCCGCATCCTGCAGCAGCGCGTCGGGGGCATCGACCACCAGTGCCGCGTCCGAGCCTTCGTAGCGCACATGCACGCGCCGGCGCACCGCCACGGTGCCCGCGCTCGCCTGCTGGCGCGCCAGGTCGGTGCGCGCGGCCTCGGCCAGCCCGTCGAGCGCGGCCTGCACGGCGCCCAGGGCCTCGGGCGCAAGGCGGCATTCCACCGCCTGCTCGCGGATCAGGCTCTGGTCGGCCAGGCCCATGCCGTAGGCCGAGAGCACGCCCGCCAGCGGGTGCACCAGCACCTGCGGCATGCCCAGCGCGTCGGCCACCAGGCAGGCATGCTGGCCGCCCGCGCCGCCAAAGCACTGCAGGGTGTAGCGCGTGACGTCGTAGCCGCGCGCCACGCTGATCTTCTTGATGGCATTGGCCATCTGCTGCACGGCGATCTGGATGAAGCCGTGGGCCACGTCCTCGGCCGAGCGACCGGTCTGAGCGGCCAGCGCACCGAAGCGCTGCGCCACCACGGCGCCGTCAAGCGGCTCGTTGGCAGCATGGCCGAACACGCGCGGGAAGTGCGCGGGCTGGATCTTGCCCACCATCACATTGGCATCGGTCACGGCCAGCGGGCCGCCGCGCCGGTAGCTGGCCGGGCCAGGGTTGGCGCCCGCGCTCTCGGGGCCGACGCGAAAGCGCGCACCGTCGAATCCGAGGATGGAGCCGCCGCCCGCCGCCACGGTGTGGATGCTCATCATGGGCGCACGCATGCGCACGCCGGCCACCTGGGTCTCGAACTCGCGCTCGAACGCGCCCGCGTAGTGGCTCACGTCGGTGCTGGTGCCGCCCATGTCGAAGCCGATCACGCGCGCGTGCCCGGCCAGCTCTGCTGTCCGGGCCATGCCCACGATGCCGCCCGCCGGGCCGGAAAGAATGGCGTCCTTGCCCTGGAACACCCTCGCATCGGTGAGGCCGCCCGAGGACTGCATGAAGAACAGCGTGACGCCCGGCATCTCGGCCGCCACCTGCTCGACGTAGCTGCGCAGGATGGGCGAGAGGTAGGCATCGACCACGGTGGTGTCGCCCCGGCCGACGAACTTCATCATGGGGCTGGTCTGGTGCGAGGTGCTGACCTGCGTGAAGCCCGCCTGGCGTGCCAGCCGGGCCGCCGCCTGCTCGTGCTGGGTGTAGCGGTAGCCGTGCATGAAGACGATGGCCACGCTGCGCAGGCCGGTGTCGTAGGCGCCCCAGAGGCGCTCCTTCAGGTGCTCTTCATCGAGCGGCTCGATCACGTCGCCATGCGCGCCGATGCGCTCCTGCGCCTCGATCACGCGGCTGTAGAGCAGCTCGGGCAGCTCGATGTGGCGGTCGAAGATGCGCGGGCGGTTCTGGTAGGCGATGCGCAGCGCATCGCGGAAGCCCTGCGTGGTCACGAGCAGCGTGGGCTCGCCCTTGCGCTCCAGCAGCGCGTTGGTGGCCACGGTGGTACCCATCTTCACGCACTCGACCAGCTCGGGCGTGACCGGCGCGCCCGGCGCCAGCCCCAGCAGGTGGCGGATGCCGGCGACCGCCGCGTCGCGGTACTGCTCGGGGTTGTCCGACAGCAGCTTGTGCGTGACGAGCTGGCCATCGGACCGCTTGCCCACCACATCGGTGAAGGTGCCGCCCCGGTCGATCCAGAACTGCCAGCGGGCGGGCCGAGGGGTTTGCATGGTGGTCATCGTTTGCTATTGATTTAGTAGCTGTTTGCGCTTATAGAGATTGCGCAAATGGTCTATTTTTATCCAATATCTGTTCAGCAGAGCCGAACCACACAACACGACCCGTGACGCACCCGAAGCGCGCATGGACAATAGCGGCATGCTGAATCTCCTGTCCATCTGCATCGGCGCCAGCCTCGGCGCCCTCGCCCGCTGGCGCCTGGGGCTGTGGCTCAGTACGCCCGGCAGCTTGCTGCCCTGGGGCACGCTGGCCGCCAACCTGGTGGGCGGCTACCTCATCGGCGTGTGCGTGGCGGTCTTTCAGGCATCACCGCACATCGACCCGGTATGGCGTCTGGCACTCATCACGGGTTTTCTGGGTGCTCTCACCACGTTCTCCAGCTTCTCGGCCGAGGTCATCACCATGCTGCTGCAGCAGCGCTACCTGCTCGCCACGGGCACAGTCGCCCTGCACCTCTTCGGTTCGCTGCTGATGACGGTTCTGGGATTGCAATCGGTGGCCTTGCTGGTGTCGGGCCGCACCTGACAACCTGGCGCCCCTCGGCATCCGCGGCACTAGACTATTCATAGCGCGAATGTCCTTCTGAACGATGCGCAAGGGACCACGGGTGCCCCCTAGAATGCGCACGATCGATATGCCCAGTCAACCCGACACCCGATCTACCCTGAATCCCCGGCGCAGACCTGATCGCGCCCACTGGAAACCACATGGAAGCCAACACCCAACTCAATGAACGCCACCTGGCCGACGCCTGGGAAGAGCTGCACACCCACGCCAACAAAGGCAACCTGCTGCTGGCCGACTCCAACCGCATGGCGTTTGCCGACCCGGAATTTCTCTTCCGGCGCGAGACACGGGGCATCCGCTTTCAGCTCGAGATGCTCAAACCCGATCTCGGCCAAACCCACCAGGGCATCGAGAACACCATCGTCGTTTATGGCAGTGCACGCTTTGTCGAACCCGAACTCGCTGCACAGCAGCTGGCCGACGCACAGGCCCACGGGGACGCTTCACGCATCGCACTGGCCGAACGCGCCGTGCGCAATGCACGCTACTACGATCTGGCACGCCAGTTCACACGACTGGTTGCCGAGCACAGCAAGCAGCAAGATCCCGTCAATCGCCTCTACGTATGCACTGGTGGCGGCCCTGGCATCATGGAAGCAGCCAACCGGGGCGCCCATGATGCCGGCGCCCCCAACGTGGGCCTGAACATTGCCCTGCCGCATGAGCAGGGAGGCAACCGCTTCATCACTCCCTCGCTAAGCTACAAGTTCCACTACTTTGCGCTGCGCAAGATGCATTTCATGATGCGCGCCAAGGCGCTGGTGGCCTTTCCCGGCGGCTTCGGCACCCTCGACGAACTGTTCGAAGTACTCACACTGGTACAGACGGGCAAGACCAAGCCGGTCCCGATCGTCCTGTTTGGCACGCGCTTCTGGAAGCGCCTGATCGATTTCGACTTTCTGGTCGAAGAAGGCACCATTTCGTCCGATGACCTCCACCTGTTTCACTACACCGATGAACCACAAGAGGCCTGGGGGCTGATCAAGTCGTTTTATCAGCTCTGAGCAAACGGGCCATCGACGGGAAATTGACAGCTCAAAGCGCCCGGCCATCGGGCGCAAAAATGATACTTCCCGCTCGAAGACAGCGCCCTTACTCTGACCGAGGCCGGTTCACTGGCGTCAGCGGTCCGCACCCATCGAAGAAGGCAATCAGGTTGTCCGCTGCCAGATGGGCCATTGCCAAGCGCGTGCCCACGGTGGCACTGGCGATGTGCGGCGTGAGCACCACATTGGGCAATTCCAGCAAGCCCGGATGCACCTGCGGCTCACCCTCGAACACATCCAGCCCAGCTGCCGCGATGCGGCGCTCGCGCAGGGCGAGGGCCAGCGCGGTGTCGTCCACGATGCCGCCCCGTGCGATGTTGATCAGCGTGGCCGTGGGCTTCATCAGGGCCAGTTCCGGCGCGCCAATGGTGTGGTGCGACTCCGCCGTGTAGGGCAGCACCAGAACCACGTGGTCTGCCGTGCGCAGCAACTCCTCCTTGGTTACGTAACGGGCTTTGCATTCGACCTCCAGCTGGGGCGCCAGGCGGGAGCGGTTGTGATAGACCACCTCCATGCCAAAGCCATGGGCGCCACGGCGGGCAATGCCCTGCCCGATGCGGCCCATGCCGATGATGCCCAGGCGGCTGCCGTGCACCTCGGCGCCTGCAAACATGTCGTAGCGCCACTGGGTCCAAAGGCCTGCGCGCAGGAAATGCTCGCTTTCCGTGATTCGGCGGGCTGTTGCCATGAGCAACGCAAAACCGAAGTCGGCCGTGGTTTCGGTCAGCACATCGGGGGTGTTGGTGCCCTGCACACCAGCCGCAGTCATCGCGTCCAGGTCGAAATTGTTGTAACCCACCGCCATGTTGGCCACGATACGCAGTTGCGGGCAGGCCGCCAGCAGCGGCGCATCAATACGCTGCCCGCCGGTGGTCAACGCTCCGGCCTTGTCCTTCAGGCGCTGAACCAGCTCATCGCCGGCCCAATCCCGGTCTTCGGTATTGGATTCGACCGTGAAATGCTGCGCCAGCTTGTCCAGGACCTCCGGGAAAACGGCCCGTGCAACAAGGATGGAGGGTTTTTGCATGACAGGGCGCCCACAATCAGCGGAACCAGATGAAGGTGATCAGCACAAAGAGCGGCACCAGGATACCGAACGACCACAGCATGTAGCCAAAAAAGCTGGGCATCTTCACTCCCCGGTCTTCGGCAATGGCCTTGACCATAAGGTTGGGCGCATTGCCGATATAGGTATTGGCGCCCATGAACACGGCCCCCGCCGAGATAGCGGCCAAGGTGGGGGCCATGGTGGTCATCAGCGTGGCGGGGTCACCTCCCGCCGTATTGAAGAACACCAGGTAGGTCGGGGCGTTGTCAAGGAAGGAGGAAAGAATGCCGGTGGCCCAGAAATACATGGCCGGATCGGGTGAGCCGTCGGGCCGGGTCACGGCGCTGACAATGGCACCAAAGGGGCCGTTGACGCCCGCCTTGAGCATGGCGATGACGGGGATGATGGTCAGGAAGATGCCTGCAAACAGCTTGGCCACCTCTTGCATGGGCGCCCAGCCGAACTGGTTGCTGTCGTGCACAGCCTTGGGTGTGAGCCACAGGGAAACGCCAGTCACGATGATCAGCCCCACATCGCGAATGATGCCCGGCAAGCCCACATCGGTGCCGGCGATGTTGAAAACCACCGATGATTTCCAGAAACCGCTCAGCAATACCAGGGCCACCACCACGCCCAGCAGGGCGAAGTTGAACTTCCCATCAAAACCGATGGCCCGCGTGTCCGGGGTCGGGTCACGCGGCAGCACCTCCTCGCGGTGGCGGTAGAACCACGAATCCAGTACATAAAACAAAGCCAGCAGAACGCCCAGCAGGAACAATGTCTCCGGAAAGATATGCCTCACGGTCCAGAAGAAATCGACCCCTTTGAGAAAGCCGAGAAACAGGGGCGGATCCCCCAGAGGCGTCAATGAACCGCCCGCATTCGAAACGATGAAAATGAAGAAGATCACCACATGCGCCTTGTGGATCCGGTTGTCATTGGCCCGGATCAGCGGGCGGATCAGCAGCATCGACGCTCCGGTGGTCCCCATGAAACTCGCCAGCACGGCACCAATCGCCAAAATGGTGGTGTTCAGCGCCGGACTGCCATGGAGATTGCCCCGGATGTAAATGCCGCCCGCCACGGTGAACAGGGCCGTCAGCAAGATCACGAAGGGCAGGTATTCCGCCAGCAAGGCATGCACCAGGCTCACTACCGCCATGCCCGGGCCGAACGCAACGGCAAAAGGTGCGAGAAAGAGCAAGCCCCAGGCCGCAGCCACCTTGCCGAAGTGGTGGTGCCAGAAAATGGGGGCCAGCAATGGCATGACGGCAATCGACAGCAAGATGCCGGCGAAGGGGATGCCCCACCACAACGGCAAGGCACTGCCATCAATATCTGCGGCCATGGCGAGCCCGGGCAGCGACCCGAGCAGCGCCATAGTCAGCCAGCGAAATGGTTTCATGGGTTTGTCTCCCTATCATTGTTTTGGAACTTCAGGCCATGCGTTCATGGCAACCCACACCAGCCGCGCCAAGATGCGCCGAGCTGAAATCCACCCGACGATCCCAAAGCGAGTTCAGGCGCGGCCAGGAAGCCCCAACTTCCTGTGGCCCACCGAACGCAGTTCTAAAGTGTAGGCGAGGTTGTCACGCTTGAACGCCATGCCACCCTGGGCACAGAAGACCGAAACCCTGCTGTCAGCAAACCCGTTTAGGAAGTTGCCGGATCCGTGACGCCCAGGCGGACGCCACGGGTTTTGTCACAGTGGCCCGTTCTTGCGGAAGGCCAGCGCATGAGGCCCGATTCAGCGGCATCTTCTGCCGTGCGGCGGGCCACACGGTCTGCGCCGCCTGTCTATCGGCGGTTGCCTTACGGGTGGACCAGCAAGGCTTCCAGCACCGTGCGCAAAGATGCCGGGACGGACACCGGGCGGCGCGTGGCCCGGTCGACGTAGACGTGCACAAAATGCCCTGCCGCCGCAGAAAGCGCCTCTCCGGCAGCGAACAGCCCCACTTCGTAACGCACGCTCGACGACCCGATGCGCGCCACACGGATGCCGGCTTCCACCGTTTGCGGAAAAGCCAGCGGGGCAAAATAATTGCACTGTGTTTCGATCACCAGGCCGATGGTGTCCCCTGCGTGGATATCCAGCGCCCCCTGCTCTATCAGATGGGCATTCACGGCCGTATCGAACCAGCTGTAGTAAACAACGTTGTTCACATGCCCATAAACATCGTTGTCCATCCAGCGTGTGCTGATGGAACGATAGGCACGATAGGCACTGCGTGACTGGGGAGCAGGACGTGAGGAGGTGACGGCAGTATGCATGGCTGAACATTTTGCCTGCGCCTGCCCACCATCCACAGCCTCTCCAGTCACCTTTGTTAACTGCACCCATCAACACCCAGAGGGAGGCAACAATTTGTAAAGAACCCTCTCGAAATGCTGCATTGCAACAAAAAACCTTGCATTTCGAAATCAACCCCGTAGAATCGGCCACATGCTGCACTGCAACATGACTTTCGAAGACATGGTCAGCGCAGATGTCTGTACCCCTGATGCATTCAGGTACCCACTTTTTTAGGAGATATGACATGTCGCTGACCACCGAACAGATCCTGGCCGCTCACAAAGCCAACATCGAAACCCTTTTTGGCCTGACCAGCAAGGCTTTTGAAGGTGTTGAAAAGCTCGTCGAACTCAATGTGACCGCCTCGCGCGCCGCACTGAACGAAGCAGCCAACCATACGCAAGCCGTGCTGAGCGTGAAGGACGTCCAAGAGCTGATGGCTCTGCAAGCCGGCCTGCTGCAGCCCCTGGCTGAAAAGACCGCTTCGTACAGCCGCCACCTGTTCGACATCGCTTCGGGTACCGGCAGCGAATTCACCAAGGCCGTGGAAGCCAAGACCTCTGAAGCCCAGAAGACCTTCACGAATCTGGTCGACTCCGCTGCCAAGAACGCTCCTGCAGGTTCGGAAACCGCTGTGGCCGTCATGAAGAGCGCCGTTTCGGCCGCCAACAACGCTTTCGAATCCGTTCAGAAAGCTGTCAAGCAGGCCACCGACGCTGCCGAAGCCAACTTCAACGCTGTGGCTGCCTCTGCCGCTGACGCTGCCAAGTCGGCCACGCCCCGCAAGCGCTAAAAATTCCGGTCTGGAGTTCATGCTCTAGACCAGGACAAGGGATTACCCTTAGAATACGCGCCAACGGCCCGTTTTCTAGGGCTCTCCAGTTGTCTCCTTGGATCCTCTCGAAACCCCCGTTTCTTGGATCCTTTCAAAGCCCGGTACCCCACCGGGCTTTTTTTTTGCTCTTCCGGTCATCAATCTGTCTGCATGGCGTCGGCAAGCTTGCGCTACGTCAAACCGTCGCATTTTTCAATATTGCGAATGGTTCGTGTTTGCCTTATCATCTGCGCATACTCATTCCCGGAAAGATGGATTCCATGTCGACGCTGATCAAGACCCTGCTATCCTGCTGCATTTTGTCCACATCCACAGGGTTCGCCCTGGCCCAGGAGCAGGTGGTCAATCTTTATTCGGCACGGCATTACTCGACCGACGAAGCGCTGTACACCGGTTTCACCAAGGCCACGGGGATCAAGATCAACCGCGTAGATGCAGACGATGCCGGCATTCTGGCCCGCCTCAAGGCCGAGGGGTCTGCCTCGCCGGCCGATGTGATTCTGCTGGTGGATGCCGCCCGTCTGTACAAAGGCGAAACCGACGGCTTGTTCCAGCCCATTCAGTCCAAGGTGCTGAATGAGGCCATTCCTGCCCACCTGCGCAGCGCTGCCTCGTCCAATGGCGGCATTTCGTGGTTTGGCCTTTCAACACGTGCCCGAGTCATTGTGTACAACAAGATCAAGGTACAGAAAGACGATGTGGACACCTACGAGGAGCTGGGTGATCCGAAGAACAAGGGCAAGCTGTGCATCCGATCGGGATCGCACCCCTACAACCTGAGCCTGTTCGGCGCGATCACCGAGCACATGGGTGAGGAAAAGGCCGAAGCCTGGCTCAAGGGCGTGGTGGACAACCTCGCGCGCTCACCCAAGGGCGGTGATACCGATCAGATCAAGGCCGTTGCATCCGGCGAATGCGACATCGCCGTCACCAACAGCTACTACCTAGCACGCATGATGCGCTCGACCAAGCCCGAAGACATGGCCGTCGTCAACAAGGTGGGGGTGGTGTTCCCCAACCAGCAATCCTGGGGCACCCACATGAATATCGCTGGCGGTGCCGTGGCCCGCCACGCCAAGAACCCGGCCAACGCCGTCCGCTTCCTCGAATATCTGGCCAGCGCCGAAGCACAAAACTACTTCGCCAACGGCAACAACGAGTGGCCCACCGTCAAGGGCGTGAATGCAGACAACCCCGCGCTCAAGGCCATGACGGGCAACGCCCCGTTCAAGAGCGAAACCATTCCCATCAGTGCCGTAGGGGCCAATGTGACGAAGGTCCAGCAGATGCTGGACCGCGTGGGTTTCAAGTAAGCCACTCCTGCACTTCTCTCTCATGCCCGGTCTGCACCGGGCATTTTTCTTGGTGAATCACATCGGTGATAATTGACGTTAACGTCAACGTCATTCACTGGAGACAAACATGGAAATCAAAGGCAAGGTATTCATCGTGACCGGCGGAGCGTCCGGTCTGGGCGAAGGCACGGCACGCATGCTGGCCGCTCAAGGTGGCAAGGTCGTCATTGCCGACATGCAGGCTGAAAAGGGCGAAGCCGTGGCCAAAGACATCGGCGGAGCCTTCGTGAAATGCGACGTCAGCAGCGAAGCCGACGGCCAGGCGGTGGTGGCCCAGGCGGTTTCCATGGGCAAGCTCATGGGCCTGGTGAACTGCGCCGGTATCGCCCCGGCAGAAAAGACCGTGGGCAAGAACGGTGCGCATGCGCTGTCGGTCTTCAGCAAGACCATCACGGTCAACCTGATCGGCACCTTCAACATGATCCGCCTGGCCGCCGAAGCCATGTGCAAGAACGACCCCGAAGCCACCGGCGAGCGCGGCGCGATGATCTCCACCGCCAGCGTGGCCGCCTACGACGGCCAGATTGGCCAAGCCGCCTACAGCGCCTCCAAGGGCGGCGTGGTGGGCATGACGCTGCCCATCGCGCGCGATCTGGCACGCAACGGCATCCGCAACATGACCATTGCCCCTGGCATTTTCGGCACCCCCATGCTGTTCGGCATGCCCCAGGAGGTGCAGGATGCCCTGGCGGCCGGTGTGCCCTTCCCCAGCCGCCTGGGGACTCCGCAGGATTACGCCAAGCTGGTGCAGCACATCTTCGAGAACGATATGCTCAACGGAGAGGTGATCCGCCTTGATGGTGCCATCCGTCTGGCTCCTCGCTAAAGATCGACATTTGCTATTGTTTTTATAGCCACTTGCACTTACGGATAAAGCGCCGAAGGTAAAAACAATACAGATATCTGCGCCTCTTGTGTATGCCCCGGAACCGACGGTTCCGGGGCATTTTTCATGGAAGCACCGCAGCAGACACCCCCAGCATGGGTGTGATCTGGTCGGCTGGCACGGGACGGCTGAAGTGGTAGCCCTGGGCGGTATCACAGCCAATGCTGGTCAGAGCCTGCGCCTGCACCTGCGTTTCCACGCCTTCGGCAATGGACTCCAATCCCAGACTCCGCGCCAGGCCCACGATGGCGTGCACGATGTGCAGGCCATTGCCGTGGTCGCTGTCGATAGGGCGCACGAACGACTGGTCGATCTTGAGCTTGTGCACGCGCAGACGCTGGATGTAGCTGAACGATGAATAGCCCGTACCAAAGTCGTCAATAGACAGTTGCACCCCCAGGTCGCAGAGTTGCTGCACGACGGCAATCACCCGCTCCGGGGCATCCATGGCAATGCTCTCTGTCAATTCAAGCTCCAGCGCCGAAGCCGGAACGCCACTTTCCGCAATGGCTTCACGCACCATGTCCACCAGCCCCGGATGGCGAAACTGCACCATGGAGAGGTTGACCGCCACCGTGATGTCGTCATGGCCGGCGTCCCGCCAGCGGCGCATCTGCGCGAGGGCGTTGCGCAGCACCCATTGGCCTATCCCCAGAATCTGGCCGCTGCTCTCCGCTACCGGTATGAACTCGCCAGGGCCGACGGCACCCAACTCCGGATGGCTCCAGCGCAGCAGCGCCTCCAACCCCACCAGCTTGCGATCGCTCAAGCGGATCTGCGGCTGGTAGTGCAGTGCAAGCTGGTTCAACACAATGGCACTGCGCAAGGCATTCTCGATGCGCAGCAAGCGCGACGACTGGGCCTGCATGTCTGCCGAGAAGAAACTGTAGTGATCGCGCCCCATGTCCTTGGCGCGGAACATGGCCGCATCGGCCCGCTGGGCCAGTGTCTCGAAATCGCCGCCGTCCTCGGGGTACAGCGCGATGCCGACCGACCCTGTGACCACCAGCTCATGCGGACCGATGTGGCACACCCGGCGCACCTCGGCCAGGATCTGCTCGGCCACATGGGCCGCTTGCTGGCCGTCGGTCAGCGGCAGCACGACGATGAACTCATCGCCGCCCTGACGGCACACGGTGTCCTCCTCGCGCAGGATCGACTGGAGCCGGTGCGCCAGTTCCACCAGAAGGTCATCGCCCACCTGGTGACCCAGCGAATCGTTGACGTTCTTGAAATGGTCCAGATCCAGGTACATCAGCGCCAGCTGCTGGCCGCTGCGCTGGGTGAGCGCCAAGGCCTGGCTGAAGCGCGAGGCAAACAGGGTGCGGTTGGGCAGGCCGGTGAGAATGTCGAAATTGACCAGCTTGCGGATGCGCTCCTCGTCACGCTTGCGATCGGTGATGTCTTCCTGGATGGACAGGTAATGGGTCGTCTGGCCATGTTCATCGTGCAGTGGCGAGATCAGCGCAGCTTCGTGGTACTCGCGGCCATCCTTGCGCCGGTTCAGAAATTCGCCCTTCCAGGACTTGCCCTCCATCAGGCTTGACCACAACTCCTGGTAGGTGGACCGGGGGGTCTTGCCGGCGCTGAGCATCTTGGGATTGCGGCCCCGGACATCCTCCAGCCGATACCCCGTGGTGGCCGTGAAGGCCGGGTTCACATATTCGATGCACGCCTGCAGATCGGTGATGAAGATCGAATTGGGAGTCTGCTCCACCGCGTGCAGCAGTTTGCGCAGGGTTTCGAGCATCTCCATGCGCTGGGTGATGTCGCGCGAAAGCACGACGAAGCGAGCCTCACTGCCCTCTGCCACCGTCTTGCGTGCCACGGAAAGCTCAAACCAGTGCGTGCCATCGGGAAGGTCCAGGGAATACTGGCCGCCACGGGAGTAACCATGTGCGGCAGCATCCGTGAGTGCGGACTGCGCCACGGCAGCGGCCGTGGGCGGGAGTGTCTGGTGGATGCTGCGCCCAAGAGCCTCTTCACTGGCGGTGGTCAACAGTTCCGGCTGCTGCGAATACACACGGACGTAGCGCCCTTCCTGGGTCACCTCGAACATGAGATCGGGCACGGCATCGAGTACCGCGCGCAAGTCTTTTTCCGACTGGCCCAGCGCCCGGTAGGGCGCCTCGATGGTTCCGACGAAGATCGCACGATAGAGGTAGACATAGGCCACCACCTTGTACACATGCCCCAACAGGTTGAAGTAGTCGTTGGCCGAAACGTAGAGCGTGAAGAAAAACTCGCTCAATCCCATGATCCAGACGGCTGCAAACAGGTGCGCCACATTGAATGCCGCAGGCTGCTCCAGGCGGCGCAGCAACAGCACCACGACCGACAAGAGCAGTCCCATCACGCCGTATTCGGCAACGATCTTGAAGGTGGTCAGCCCGCCCGGCGAGACATAGGTGGCCGGAAGCACCTGCGGATAAAACAGCACGAGCGCATGTACCCCCGCAACGATCAGAAGCACGGCACCAAGCGCCGGATAACGGTACCCGCTTGGTACAGAACCCGCGACGGCAGCGCTCCAGGGCAGCAACAGCGCAAGCAACAGGCTCAAGGCGCCCAGATAGCGTGCTGGCAGCCAGAAATTGATCCCCTTTTCCACGGAATTGGCCGTGATGTATTCCGGCATGCCCGCGTAGGACAGCATGTGCGAGAAGTCCAGGATTCCGACACCGAGAAAGCCACAGGCCAGAATGAAAACATTGCGCTGGGGGTTCAGGCTGTGCGCCTTCCAGCCGACGGCAAAGACCAGGACGGAAACCGCGATCGACAGCGTTTCCAGCACCATGTGCAACGTCAGATAGCCCGTGATCTGGGGCAATGCTGCATAAGAGAAGTAAACCCAGGCCAGCAACACCCCCAGGGACATCACCACCAGCACCGGCAAAGCGCCGCGCAGCCCCGGCAAATGCTGCGGGTGTACCCTCCATCGCTGAGCCATCATGTGGTTCCTCTTTTTATGTCCGCACCACAACAAGGTGGCAGGCGGCCCGATGCGATCATTTTTACACATCGCTTTTGACTGTGTACGACTCGCGAGCCCCCTGTTTCGGACATCCCACACACCTTCATAGGCTGCCGCTAAAACGCCAGCTTGTCTGACAAGCGGCATAGAAAACAAAAAAGCCATCAATCTTGCGATTGATGGCTTTGAAATCTGGCGGAGTGGACGGGACTCGAACCCGCGACCCCCGGCGTGACAGGCCGGTATTCTAACCAACTGAACTACCACTCCTGGCAGGCAG
>MESL01000007.1:0-129103 GCA_001770955.1 Burkholderiales bacterium RIFCSPLOWO2_12_FULL_65_40
AGATCGCGGCGCGTGGTGAGCGAGAGCGTGGCGGTGCCGGCCTCGCTGTCCAGGTGCAGCGAGATGTCGTCCTGCAGCAGGCCGTGGTGGCGGCACCAGCGCTGCAAAGCCACGCCCAGCGTGGGCGAGCTGATGGAGGCGCGCGCCAGCATGCCGTAGCTGCCCCAGGGCAGGCGGCGGCTAAACCAGCCCAGCGCTTCGTCGTCCAGCGCCTGCATGGCCAGGCCGGAGAGCCGCTCGAACTGCCAGGCGGTCACGCGGGCGGCAGGGTTTTCCACTTCCTGTGGCGCGATTTGTGCCTGTTGGAGCAGGCCCTCCGGGGGCAGGCCGGCCTGTTGGCAGGCCCGGACAATGGCCTGGACGAATGCCATGGGCGTGGCGGCAGGCCCTGCGGGCAGGGGGGGCAGGAGGGCGGCGGACGGAGGCGGGGCGGGGGGGGGTGTCACCCACCGGAGTGTGCCGCAAATGTGGCGTGATTTGCAACCACGCTGGCGCCCCCGAAACCGCAGGTGCGCGTATTCTTGGGGCCAACCCTTGTGGCAGGAGCCTGTTCCTGCCACCGCCCCTTCCCCGCACACCGGAAAAACACCATGCCCGTTTTGCAGACCCAACTGAACGCCCGCTCGGCCGATTTCCTGGCCAATGCCGCCGCCATGCGTGCGCTGGTCGAGGATTTGAACGCGCAGATCGCCCGCACCTTCGCCGGGGGCGGCGAGGCAGCCCGCGCCAAGCATGTGGCGCGTGGCAAGCTGCTGCCGCGCGAGCGCGTGCAGATGCTGCTCGACCCCGGCACGCCCTTCCTCGAACTGGCGCCGCTGGCCGCGCTGAACATGTACAACAACGACGCCCCCGGCGCGGGCCTGATCGCCGGCATCGGGCGCGTGAGCGGTGTCGATTGCATGATCGTCTGCAACGACGCCACCGTGAAGGGCGGCACCTACTACCCCCTCACCGTCAAGAAGCACCTGCGTGCCCAGGAAGTGGCGCAGCAGAACCATCTGCCCTGTATCTACCTGGTGGACTCGGGCGGCGCGAACCTGCCCAACCAGGATGAGGTGTTTCCCGACCGCGACCACTTCGGCCGCATCTTCTTCAACCAGGCCAACATGAGTGCCATGGGCATCTCGCAGATCGCCGTGGTCATGGGCAGTTGCACGGCGGGCGGCGCCTACGTGCCCGCGATGAGCGACGAATCCATCATCGTGAAGAACCAGGGCACCATCTTCCTGGGCGGCCCGCCGCTGGTCAAAGCCGCCACGGGCGAGGTCGTGACGGCCGAAGACCTGGGGGGCGGCGACGTGCACACGCGCCTGTCGGGCGTGGCAGACCACCTGGCGCAGAACGACATGCACGCCCTCAAGCTGGCGCGCATGGCGATCAAGAATTTGAATAAAAACAAGGCGCAAGCGCCCGCCGATCATGCGCCGGCAGCTCCTCAATTTGCAGCAGAAGAGCTGTACGGCGTGATTCCTGTGGACACGCGCAAGCCCTTTGATGTGCGCGAAATCATTGCCCGCATCGTCGATGGCAGCGAGTTCGACGAGTTCAAGGCGCGCTACGGCACCACGCTGGTCACGGGCTTTGCGCGCGTCGAGGGCATGCAGGTCGGCATCATCGCCAACAACGGCATCCTGTTCAGCGAATCGGCGCTCAAGGGTGCGCACTTCATCGAGCTGTGCTGCCAGCGCAAGATTCCGCTGGTGTTCCTGCAGAACATCACCGGCTTCATGGTGGGCCGCAAGTACGAGAACGAAGGCATCGCGCGCAACGGCGCCAAGATGGTCACGGCCGTGGCCACGGCCAGTGTGCCCAAGTTCACCATCATCATCGGCGGCAGTTTTGGCGCGGGCAACTACGGCATGTGCGGCCGGGCGTACTCGCCCCGCTTCCTCTGGATGTGGCCGAACGCGCGCATCAGCGTGATGGGCGGCGACCAGGCGGCTGGCGTGCTGGCCACCGTCAAGCGTGACGGCATCGAGGCCAAGGGTGGCCAGTGGACCATGGAGGAAGAAGAAGCCTTCAAGGCGCCGATCCGCCGCCAGTATGAAGACCAGGGTCACCCCTACTACGCCACCGCCCGCCTGTGGGACGACGGCGTGATCGACCCCGCCGACACGCGCCGCGTGCTGGCGCTGGGCCTGGCGGCCACGCGCAATGCGCCGATCGAAGACACCAGGTTCGGCCTGTTCCGCATGTAACCCCGGCGGAAGCTGCCATGGACGCTGTTGCCCACTTCACCCAGCTTGCACGCTACAACGTGTGGGCCACGGCGCGCCTGCTCGATGCCGTGCGGGCACTGCCGGAAGAGGCCTATCGGCGCGATGTGGGCCTCTTCTTCAAAAGCATCCATGGCACGCTCAACCACTTGCTGGTGGGCGAGCACCATCTGTGGTTTGTGCGGTTTTCCGAAGGCATCTCGACCAAGGTGGCGCTGGATGCCGAGCTGGAACCCGACCGCGCACGGCTGGATACCCGCCTGCGCGAAGGGGCTGCCCGCTGGGCACCGCTGATTGAGTCTTTGGCCCCACATCGTTGGAACGGCACGCTGGACTACACCACCATGCGTGGCACGGCGGCATCGCTGCCGTTTGCCGCCACGCTGGCGCACGTGTTCAACCACGGCACGCACCACCGGGGCCAGATCACTGCCGCGTTGACCGCCCTGGGCCAGCCCTGTCCGGAGCTGGACCTCGTCTACTTTCTGCAAAACCCCTCCAAGCCATGAGCAGCCAAAACCTTTCCATCACCCAGACCGGCGCCGTGGCGCGCATCACGCTCACGCAGCCCGAGATCCGCAACGCTTTCAGTGATGAGGTCATCGCCGAAATCACCGCCGCCTTCATGGATGTGGGCGGGCGCACCGATGTGCGCGCCGTGGTTCTGGCGGCTGAAGGCCCGGCCTTCTGTGCCGGTGCCAACCTCAACTGGATGCGCCGCATGGCCGATTACACGCGCGATGAAAACATCCAGGATGCGGGCAAGCTGGCCGAGATGCTGCGCGTGATCTACGAATGCCCCAAGCCAACAATAGCCCGCGTGCAGGGCGACGTGTACGCGGGCGGCATGGGCCTGGTGGCGGCCTGCGATATGGCCGTCAGCGTCGACACGGCAGGTTTCTGCCTCAGCGAGGTGAAGCTGGGCCTCATCCCCGCCACCATCAGTCCGTATGTGATCCGTGCCATGGGCGCACGTGCCGCGCACCGCTACTTCCTCACTGCCGAGCGCTTTGGTGCGGCCGAAGCCTTGCGCATCGGCTTTGTGCATGAGGTGGTGACTGCCGAACAGCTCGACGCCAAGGTCGATGAGTTGCTCAAGCAGCTGACCAGCGCCAGCCCCAACGCCGTGCGCGCGTGCAAGAAGCTGGTGATGGAGGTGGCCGAGCGCGAGATCAACGCCAGCCTGATTGCTGCCACGGTGCAGGGCATTGCCGATATTCGCGCCAGCAACGAAGGCAAGGAGGGCGTGCAGTCCTTCCTGCAAAAGCGCAAACCCGCGTGGTTGCTGGCCTGATCCTGCAGCGACAGGCCTGAACGACCATGGACCAACTCTGGCTCGCCATCGTCCAGTGGCTCCACACCGTGGGGCTGCATGTGGACGCGGGCGCGGCGCGCAGCGTGGCCGAGGGTGCGGCGCGTGCCACGGCGCAGCTGGACATGCCGGGCCTGCTGGCGCTGGCGGCCGCGCTGGGCTGGGCCAGTGGTTTCCGGCTTTATGCCGTGGTGTTTCTGGTCGGCGGCATGGGTGCGGCGGGCTGGCTGGCCTTGCCGTCCGGGCTGCATGTATTGCAGCACCCTGCGGTGCTGATCGTCAGCGGCTTCATGCTGCTGGTCGAATTCTTCGCCGACAAGGTGCCATGGCTCGATAGCGCCTGGGATGTCCTGCACACCGTCATCCGCGTGCCCGCCGGGGCCCTGCTGGCCGCCGGCGTGTTCGGTGCCGACAACGCCACCATGGCCGTGGCCGCCGGCCTGCTCGGCGGCTCGCTCTCGGCCACGGCGCTGGCGACCAAGATGACCACGCGCGCGGCGGTCAACACCTCGCCCGAGCCGTTTTCCAACTGGGGGCTGTCCTTCCTGGAAGACGGCCTGGTGGTGGCTGTGGTCTGGCTTGCCACGCAGCACCCGCTGTGGTTCGGCGTGGCGCTGGTGCTCATGCTCATCGTGTCGGCACTGTTGCTGGTGCTGCTGTTTTCGTTCCTGCGTGCGGTGATCGGCCGCGTGTCCCGTTTCTTTTCTGGTTCTCCTGGAGTGGCCTAAATGTTTAAAAAGATTCTGATCGCCAATCGTGGCGAGATCGCATGCCGAGTGGCTGCCACAGCACGCCGCATGGGCGTCAAGACCGTTGCCGTCTATTCCGACGCCGACGCCAATGCCAAGCATGTCGCCGTGTGCGACGAGGCCGTGCACATCGGCGGCAGCGCCCCCAAGGACAGCTACCTGCGCTGGGAGCGCATCATCGAGGCTGCCAAGCAGACTGGTGCCCAGGCCATCCACCCCGGCTATGGCTTCCTGAGCGAGAACGAAGAGTTTGCCCAGGCCTGCCAGAACGCGGGCCTCGTCTTCATCGGCCCGCCGCCCTCGGCCATCAAGGACATGGGCCTGAAGGCCGAGTCCAAGCAGCTCATGGAAAAAGCCGGCGTGCCCCTGGTGCCCGGCTACCACGGCGCCAACCAGGACGCCGCGCTCTTGCAGGCCGAGGCCGACCGCATCGGCTACCCCGTGCTCATCAAAGCCAGCGCGGGCGGCGGTGGCAAGGGCATGCGCGCCGTGGACAAGTCCGAGGACTTCGCCGCCGCGCTCGCATCGTGCAAGCGCGAGGCCATCAACAGCTTCGGCGACGACGCCGTGCTGATCGAAAAGTATGTGCAGCGTCCGCGCCACATCGAGATCCAGGTGTTTGGCGACACGCTGGGCAACTATGTGTACCTGTTCGAGCGCGACTGCTCGGTGCAGCGCCGCCACCAGAAGGTGCTCGAAGAAGCGCCCGCGCCCGGCCTGAGCCCTGAAATGCGCGCCCAGATGGGCCTGGCCGCCGTGGCAGCCGCGCGCGCCGTGCACTACGTGGGCGCGGGCACGGTGGAGTTCATCGTCGAGCAGCGCCAGGACGGCAGCATGAACTTCTTCTTCATGGAGATGAACACGCGCCTGCAGGTCGAGCACCCG
The DNA here is from genome assembly GCA_001770955.1 of Burkholderiales bacterium RIFCSPLOWO2_12_FULL_65_40. Taxonomy (GTDB): domain Bacteria; phylum Pseudomonadota; class Gammaproteobacteria; order Burkholderiales; family Burkholderiaceae_C; genus Simplicispira. The sequence continues at coordinate 5,163 of MESL01000007.1, forward strand.
GTCACCGAGGCCATCACCGGCCAGGATCTGGTGGAATGGCAGCTGCGCGTGGCCTCGGGCGAACCGCTGCCGCTGCAGCAGGATGAGTTGCGCATCACAGGCCACGCCATCGAGGCGCGCATCTGCGCCGAGAACCCCGACAACAACTTCCTGCCCGCCACCGGTGCGCTCAACGTGTACGGCCTGCCCGACTGCGTGACCTTCGAGCGCGGCGCCGTGCGCGTCGATTCCGGCGTACGCCAGGGCGACGCCATCAGCCCGTTCTACGACTCCATGGTGGCCAAGCTCATCGTGCACGGCGACACGCGCGAGCAGGCGCTGGCCCGGCTCGATGAAGCGCTGGCGCAGACCCACATCGTCGGCCTGGCCACCAACGTGCAGTTCCTGCGCATGGTGGCGCGCACCGACTCGTTCGCTAAAGCCAACCTCGACACTGCGCTGATCCCGCGCGAGGAGGCCGTGCTGTTCCAGCAGGAGCGCGTGGGCCTGCCGCTGGCGGCCGCCGCCGCCGTGGCCCAGACGCTGCTGCGCGAGCGCGCCAGCGAAGGCGTGGACCCGTTCAGCCGCCGCGACGGCTGGCGTTCGCACGGCCTGGTGGAACGCCGTTTCGAGTTCGACTTTGGCGGCACGCACGCCAAGGCCCGCCTGGACTACCTGCACGACGGCGCCCTGCGCCTGACGGTGGGCGAGGGGGCGGATGCCGTTACCGGCTCGCTGGAGTTCAACGACACCGCGCGCGGTATCGACCTGCAGTACGCCGGCCAGCGCACCCGGGCCACCGTGTACGCACAGGGCGAAACCGACCACGTCTTCACCCCCCAGGGTGCGACGCAGATCGTCGCCATCGACCTGCTGGCCCATGCGGGCGAAGAGCAGGACGAAGGCGGCCGCCTGACCGCGCCCATGCCTGGCAAGGTGGTGTCGTTCGCCGTGAAGGCGGGCGACAAGGTCAGCAAGGGCCAGGCCCTGGCCGTGATGGAAGCCATGAAGATGGAGCACACCATTGCCGCTCCGGTCGATGGCGTGGTGGCCGAGCTGCTGTACGCGCCTGGCGACCAGGTGACCGAGGGGGCAGAGCTGCTCAAGCTTTCCGCCGCGTGACAGCGGGGGCAGGACAGTCGCGGTAGGCTTGGGCGGTATGAAAATCACCTTTTGCTGTACCGATACCAAGGCCGAGCCCTGGCTCCAGGGCCTGCAGGCCGCGCTGCCGCAGGCCGACATCTCTGTCTGGCAACCCGGCGCCCCGGTGGCCGACTACGCCGTGGTCTGGGCGCCACCCCAACAGTTCATGGACGAGCAGCAGGGCATCCAGGCCCTGTTCAACATCGGCGCGGGCGTGGATGGCTTGCTGCAGCGGCGCCTGCCGCCGGGCGTGCTCGTGGTGCGTCTCGACGATGCCGGCATGGCCGTGCAGATGGCCGAATACGTGTGCCACGCCGTCATCCGCCACTTCCGTGAATTCGATGCCTACGAGGCCGGCATGCGCGCAGGCCAGTGGGCCTACCGCAAGCCGCGCCTGCGCCAGGACTTCCCCGTGGGCGTGATGGGCCTGGGCGTGCTCGGCGAGCGCGTGGCCCAGGCCCTGGCGCCGTTCGAGTTCCCGGTGAACGGCTGGAGCCGCTCGCCCAAAGCCATCGGCGGCATCCGCACCTTCAGTGGGCAAAACGGTTTTCACGACTTCCTGGCGGCCAGCCGCGTGCTGGTGAACCTGCTTCCGCTCACGCCCGATACGCAGGACATCTTGAACCGCGACACCCTCTCGCGCCTACAGCCGGGCGGCTACCTCATCAACGTCGCGCGCGGCGCGCACCTGGTCGATGACGACCTGCTGGCGCTGCTGGAGAGCAGCCACCTCGCGGGCGCCACGCTGGATGTGTTCCGCACCGAGCCGCTGCCCGCCGGACACCCGTTCTGGACCCACCCGCGCATCGTCGCCACCCCGCACACCTCGGCACGCACGCTGCGCGACGAGAGCATTGCCCAGATCGCACGCAAGATGCTGGCGCTGCAGCGGGGCGAAGCGGTGGCGGGGGTGGTGGACCCCGGGCGTGGGTACTGACGCCATGGGCAGCAACCGCATGACAATGGAAGCATGACCTCCTCTACGGTTCGACGCTTCTTTGGCTTTCTGGGCTGGATCGTTCTCTTGCCCAGCCTGGCGGCGGCGCTGGGCGCCGCGTGGATTCTGGCCTCCGGCCTGAACATGCTGGACGACACGCACACCGCCCAAGGCCGGGTGGTCGCGCACCATGAAGTGGTTGTGGGGCCTTCCCACCAGCGGGCCTTGGCGAAACAGAGCATCGTGGAGTTTTCTGCGAACGACGGCCGAACCCTGCGTTTCACGGATTCGCTGGCGCGCCAGCTGCAGGCGGTGCACAAGATCGGCGAGAGCGTCACCGTGCGCTATTCCGCCCAGGACCCGTCGCAGGCCGAGATCAGCAGCTCGACCACGCTGAAGGTCTTCATCGGTGCCGTGATGCTGCTGTTCAGCGCCATCGGCATGGCCGTCGGCTGGGTGATGCTGCGTCTGCGCCGCATGCAGCTCGGCACCGGCGGATGAATTTTCCCCAGAATCGGAGAACCCTTATGTCTATTCCCACCCGAGTCCAACTCATCGATGTGGGCCCGCGCGACGGCCTGCAGAACGAAAAATCCCCCGTGCCCGCCGAAGTCAAGATCGGCCTGGTGCACCGCCTGCAGGATGCCGGCCTGCAGGAGATCGAGGTCACCAGCTTTGTCAGCCCCAAGTGGGTGCCGCAGATGGCCGACAACGTGGACGTCATGGCCGGCATCGAGCGCAAGGCCGGCGTGCGCTACTCCGTGCTCACACCCAACCTGCAGGGCTACGAGGCGGCGGTGGCGACGCGGCCCGATGAAATCGTGGTGTTCGGCTCGGCCAGCGAGGCCTTCAGCCGAAAGAACATCAACTGCTCCATTGCCGAAAGCATTGAGCGCTTCGCGCCCGTGGTCGAGGCCGCTCTGGCCGCCGGCATCCGCGTGCGCGGCGCCATGAGCTGCACCGTGGGCTGCCCTTACGAGGGCGAGGTGGCGCCGCAGCAGGTGGCCTACCTGGCCGGCCTGATGAAAGGCATTGGCGTGCAGCGCGTGGACGTGGCCGACACCATTGGCGTGGGTACGCCGCGCACGGTGCAGCGCGCCATCGAGGCGGCGCTGCAGCACTATGGGCTGGATGAGGTTTCGGGCCACTTCCATGACACCTATGGCCAGGCGCTGTCGAACACGCTGGCGGCGCTGGAGCTGGGGGTGTGGAATTACCAATCGTCTGTGGCGGGCCTGGGCGGCTGCCCCTATGCCAAGGGCGCCACGGGCAATGTGGCCACCGAAGACGTGGTTTTCATGCTGCACGGCATGGGCATCGAGACCGGCATCGACCTCGACAAGCTGATCGACGCCGGCGCCTACATCAGCGACTTCCTGGGCCGCAAGCCCAACTCGCGCACGGCGGTGGCCCTGCTCAACAAACGGGCGGTCTGACCGGATTCGGTATCAGGGGACTGCACCCCAGAAGGCGTGGCCGCTGCCCGACTGCTTCGCCTGGTACATGGCCTGGTCGGCGCTGCGCATCAGTTCGGTCAGCGTGCGGCCGTCCTGCGGGCTGCGCGCAATGCCCGTGCTGGCTCCCACGGTGAGCGCCTGGCCCTGAAAATCCACCGGCTGCCGCACAGCGGCCTCCAGGCGCCGGGCCAGTGCCTCCAGCTGGTCGTCGGGCAACGGGCTGGCCAGCAAGATCACGAATTCGTCGCCGCCCAGACGGGCCACGATGTCGCCTGCGCGCATGGCAGCCTGCAGCCGCGCGGCCACGGCGCGCAGCACCGCGTCGCCTGCGTCGTGCCCATGCGCGTCGTTGATGGGCTTGAAGCGGTCCAGATCGAGCAGCATCAGTGCATGCGCGGCGCCGTCGGCCAACATCTGCGTCGATTTCTGCGCCAGGCCGGAGCGGTTGGCCAGGCCGGTCAGCGGGTCGGTGGCGGCGGCCTCTGCCAGATGGGCGGCGTGCAGGCGCAGTGCGGTCTGGGAGGTGCGCAGGCCGCTGATGCGCCGGCTCAGCGCAATGGCAAACACCACCATCTCGGCGGCCACGCCGATCTGCAGGCCGTTGGCCAGCAGGAACGGTGCATCGATCACGTTCCAGTTGACCAGCACCACGCCCAGCACCGACAGGAACAGCAGCGCCTGCCCGCCCAGGTACCACTGCGCAGGCTTGAATCCGCTGCGCAGGATGACGACCGCCGCCACGGCGGCCAGCAGGGCGCCGGCGCTGGAGACGATCTCGTTCAGCGTCTGGGCCGTACTGAACTGTCCCCCCAGGCCCAGCAGGGCTGCCAGCGCCGCCAGCAGGGCCAGAGACAGCAACAGCCGGTCCAGCCCTGGCAGCCGCCGCGTGTCGAGAAAGCTGCGGGCAAACAGCGTGCCGAAGATCAGCCACAGGCCGGGCAGCACCACGTTGCCACGCTCCTGCCACCAGGGCCAGTGCCCCCACAGATAGTGGGCCGCGTGGCCATTGAAGCTGGCCAGCGTCAGCAGCGCGAAGGCGCACTGGCCGATGTAGAAGCCATAGGTGGCGTCCCGGAAGATGCCCGCGAGCACGAGGTTGTAGACCAGCAGTGCGATCAGGATGCCGTAGCAGATGCCGTCGAACAGCCGCTTGTGCTGGCGCCACTGCAGATATTCGGCGGTGTCCCAGGCGGACAGGGCGAGCAGGGGCGCGGTTTCACCCACCAGCCGGGCATAGACCGTGTAGGTGCCCGGGCCGGGAAGTTGCAGGCGCATGAGGTAGCGCTCGCTGACCAGGGGGCGGGTGGCAAAAGGCTGCGACAGGCCGGTATGCACCGCCGGCGCCAGTGTCCGGCCAGTGGCGTCGAACGGGCCATAGAAGCGCACATCCTTGAGGGCCGTGGTCTGCGTGGCCAGAACCCAGTCGCCGGTTTCGGCGCGCTGCTCCAGCTGCACCTTGAACCAGTAGGGGCGTGCGCTTTCGCCGTGCCGCAGCATGTGGGGTGCGGGCTGAAAGCGGCTTTCATGGGCCGGGTCCATGATCTCGTCCAGCGTGAGCTTGCCGCTGTCGTCTGCAAGCCAAAGCAACTGGCCGGTCGCGCTGAGCGACAGCCCTTGCCGGTGGGTATCGAGAACAATGGATGCGGCCCAGACACAGGACAGGTGGCCGACAAGGAGGCTCAGGAGCAGGCAGGCGCGAAGCAGCTTCATGGACAATGGAGGACAACATCTGCACTGTAACCGTGTGTGCGCTGTGTTTCAGAGGGCTGGCGTGCATTTCCCTGAATACCGCTGCTTCCGGCGCGCGCCCGGTCTCGTATCACCTGTCATGAACACCTTTCCCGAAAGCACCGAACGCGTGGCCGCCGAGCTGCGGCGCCTGGGCCATCCGCACGGGCCCCGCATGCTCGACGACGCCGCGCGCACCGCGCAGCAGGCTGCCGACCAGCTGAATGTGCAGCTGGGCCAGATCGCCAAAAGCATCATCTTCCGCCGCAAGGAGGACGACACGGCGGTGCTCGTCATCACCTCGGGCGACCGGCGCGTGGACGAGAAAAAGGTGGCCGCCCTGGTGGGCAAGATCGGCCGCGCCGACGCGGAGTTCGTCAAGCAGCGCACGGGTTTTTCGATTGGCGGCGTCTCGCCCGTGGCGCATGCCACGCCCCCGGTCACGCTGATCGACCAGGACCTGCTGCGCTTTGACGTGGTCTGGGCCGCGGCCGGACACCCGCACAGCGTGTTCCCGCTGCAACCGGGTGACCTGCAGCGCCTGACCGGCGCGCCCGTGGCCGACGTGGTCCAGGAGGGCGCATGAACGCTTCAGAATCCATAGCTGCCCGCGCCCGTCTGCTGGGCGAAGCAGGCTATTTTGATGAAAATTCGGACGAAGGGATCCCCTCGCCCTGTATCTCGGTCTGCCGCATGTCCGAGGACCGCAGCCATTGCCTGGGGTGCTTCCGCACCATCCCCGAGATCCGCGCCTGGGCGCAGGCCGACAGTGCCGAGCGCCTGGCCATCTGGGCGCGGCTGGCGCAGCGCGCAGGAGTCCCCTTCCCGCCGTGAATTTCCCTGCATCACAAGGAGCCGCCATGAAGCACATCGTCTTTCACCTGGATTTCGTTTCGCCCTACGCCTGGCTGGCCTTCGAGCGCCTGCCCGAGGTGCTCGAAGGCTTGAGCTACAGCGTGGAATACCGGCCGGTGCTGCTGGGCGCGCTGTTGCAGCGGCATGGCAACCCCGGGCCGGCGGGCATTCTTCCGAAGCGTGACTGGACCTACCGCCATGTCGTCTGGCTGGGCCATTCGCTGGGCGTGCCACTCGAGATGCCCGCGCGCCACCCGTTCAACCCGCTGCCGCTGCTGCGCCAGTCCCTGGCCTGCAGCCGTGACGGCAGCATCAACCGCTTTGTCGCGGGCACGGTGCTGCGCCATGTCTGGCAGGGCGGGCAGGATGCGCTCGACGCCGAGCGCCTCACGCAGCTCGCCGCCGAGCTGGAGCCGCAGCTGCAGCCCGACGATGCCGACGGCGCGCGCGCCAAGGCACTGCTGCGCAGCAACACCGATGCGGCCGCCGCGCGCGGCGTGTTCGGCGTGCCGGCCTTCGAGGTCGATGGCAAGATCTTCTGGGGCTACGACAGCCTGCCCATGCTGCGCGCCTGCCTGGAAGGCGACGCCTGGTTCGACGGCCCGGGCTGGGACACCGCTGCAAGCGTGGCGCAAGGCCTGCCGGGTTGAATGGTGGCGGTGCTTCGGCTTCTGCCGGCGCACATCCCACATGCCCAATGCCTTCAACTTCGCCGCCTCGCCCTTTGACTGCCTGAACCCGGACGAGCAGCGCCTGGTGCGCGCCAGCGTGGACATCGCCTACTTCCCCGAGGGCGCCGTGGTGCTGGATGTGGGCACGGTGCCCACGCACCTGTTCATCCTCATCAAGGGCTATGTCACGCAGACCGAGGGCGACGAGGTGCTGGCCACCTACGGCCCGGACGACTGCTTCGACGGCTGCGGCCTGATGACCGGGCGCGTGGGCAGCCGCTTCGTCGCGGCCGAGGAGGTGGTGGCCTACCAGCTCGCGCGCGAGACGGTGAACGAACTCATCGCGCGCAACACCACCTTCGGCGCGCTGCTGTTCTCCGACCTGGGCCAGAAACTCAGTGCGCTGGCGCAGCGCGCCGACCAGCACGAGCTGCAGTCGCTCACGCTGGCGCGCGTGGAGCAGGCCTACCTGCGCCCGGCGCATGTGGTGGATGCGGGCACCGACATCGTCTCGGTGGTGCGCCTGTTCCAGGCCCAGCGCACGACGAATGTGCTGGTGACGGGGCTGACCAGCGTGCCCGGCGGCGGGCTGGGCATCTTCACCAACACCAGCCTGCAGCGCGCCATCCTGGACGGCCGCCCGCTCGACCAGCTGTCCGTGGGCGAGCTGGCCAGCGGCCCGGTGGTCACCGTGCGGCCATCGGACCAGCTCGGCGACGCCATGGTGCTGTTGCTGCGCCGCCGCGTGCACCGCCTGGTGGTGGTCGAAGACAACGGCCAGGTGCGTGGCATCCTGGAGGCGCTCGACCTGTTCAGCTTCCTGGCCAACCATTCGCACCTGATCACGGTGCAGATCGAGCATGCGCAGGATCTGGAGGCGCTGGCGCAGGCGGCCGCGCAGATCACGCGGCTGATCGCGGCGCTGTACCGCGGCGGCACGCGCATCGGCCTGATGGCCAAGCTGGTGCAGCAGCTCAACGCCCGGCTATTCGAGCGCGCCTGGGCCATGGTGGCGCCGGCCGACCTGGTGGACAACAGCTGCCTGTTCGTCATGGGCAGCGAAGGGCGCGGCGAGCAGTTGCTCAAGACCGACCAGGACAACGGCCTGGTGCTGCGCGACGGCTACACCGCGCCGCCCGACCTGGACGCCATCTGCCAGCGCTTTTCCGGGGTGCTGGCGCGCTTCGGCTACCCCGAGTGCCCGGGCTGCATCATGGTCAGCAACCCCGACTGGCGCGGAACGGCGAGCGTTTTCGGCCAGCGGGTGCGCCAGTGGCTGCTGCAGCCCGAGGGCGACAGCCTCATGCAGCTGGCCATTTTTCTCGATGCCCACGCGGTGGCGGGCGACGCCGCGCTGCTGGCCGCCGTGCGGGACGGCGTGGCAGCGCTGGCTGTGGACAACGACGCGGTGCTGGCCCGCTTTGCCGCGGCGGTGGAGAACTTCGGCGGCCCCACCGGCTGGTGGAGCCGCCTGTTCGGTCTGGGCGACGAAGGCCGCGCCATCAGCCTGAAAAAAGCGGGCATCTTCCCCATCGTGCATGGCGTGCGCAGCCTGGCCCTGGCCCGGCGCGTGGCCGCTACGGGCACGGCCGAGCGCATCGCGGCCCTGGTGCAGGAGGGCGTGCTCGACGCAGCGCTGGGCGATGAGCTGGTGCAGAGCCTGCACTTCCTCATGGGGCTGCGGCTGCAGGCGGGTCTGGCCGAACTCGACACCGGCCGCGCGGTCACGGGCAACGTCGATCCCGGGCGCCTGAGCACCCTGGAACGCGACCTGCTCAAGGACGCGCTGGCCGTGGTCAAGCGCTTCAAGGCGTTCTTGCACCAGCGCCTGCGGCTGGACGCGCTGTGAGCCCGCTCGCACGCCTGCGGCGCGCCTGGCTGCTGCGCCAGCTCGCGGACCCGGCGTTCGCCTTTCTGCTGGATCCGCCGCCGCCACAGGAATGGGTGGCGATCGACTGCGAGACCACGGGACTGAACCGGCGCGCCGACGAGATCATCGCCATCGGCGCCGTGCGCATCGTGGGCCAGCGCATCCTGACGAGCGAGCGTCTGGAGTTGCTGGTGCGCCCCGACAAGGGTGTGTCGGCCGACAGCGTGCGCATTCACCGCCTGCGCGAACGGGACGTGGCCCAGGGCCTGCTGCTTCCGGACGCCATGCGCCAGCTGCTGCACTTCATCGGCAGCCGTCCGCTGGTGGGCTACTACCTTGAATTCGACGTGGCCATGCTCAACCGGGCCCTCCGGCCCCTGCTGGGCATCGGCCTGCCGCAGCCCGGGATCGAGGTGTCGGCGCTGTACTACGAGCACAAGTTCCGGCAATTGCTGCCTTACCAGCAGCAGGGCAATGCCGACATCGACCTGCGCTTTGCCACCCTGATGGACGACCTGGGTCTGCCCCGGCGCGACGCGCACGACGCACTCAACGACGCCGTGATGGCGGCGCTGGCCTTTGTCAAGTTGCGCCAGTTGCACGGCGGTTGAGCAGGGGGTTATGGTCTTGAATAAAAAGTGGATCTGGCGCTTTATCTATAAGCGCTAGTAGCTATTGATTCAATAGCGTTTTGGTCGTCCGGGGGCGCTGAAATGAAAAACCGGGCACAAGGCCCGGTGGAGGTGGCATGGCGCACAGGCCGCCATGCCAGGGGTTGCGCTTCTTCTTGTGCTCAGTGGCCCGATGCGCCAGCGGCGCCGAAGCCGGTTTCCGATCGCACCTGCTGCGCCGGGAAGGCCGCACGCTCGCGGGCGGCGTTGGCGCTCTTGTCGGTGATCGAGAAGAGCCAGATGCCCACGAAGCCGATGGTCATGGAGAACAGCGCCGGCGAGGTGTAGGGGAACAGCGCCGAGCCGGCCGGATTGCCCAGCGTGGCTTCCCACACCGAGGGCGACACGATGGTCAGGCCCACCGAGGAGATCAGACCCATGAAGCCGCCAATGACAGCGCCGCGCGTGGTGCAGTCCTTCCACAGCACCGACATGAACAGCACCGGGAAGTTGGCCGAGGCGGCGATGGCGAAGGCCAGCGACACCATGAACGCGATGTTCTGCTTCTCGAAGGCGATGCCCAGCACCACGGCAATCAGGCCCAGGGCCAGGGTGGTGATGCGCGAGACCTTCAGCTCCGACGCGCTGTCGGCCTTGCCCTTCTTGAACACCGTGGCATACAGGTCGTGCGACACGGCCGAGGCGCCCGAGAGCGTCAGGCCCGCCACCACGGCCAGGATGGTGGCAAACGCCACCGCCGAGATGAAGCCGTAGAAGATGTTGCCGCCCACCGACTTGGCCACCAGCACCGCCGCCATGTTGGCCGTGCCCGCGCCGCCGTGGATGACGCCCTTGACGGTGTCGGCGAATTCGGGGTTGGTCAGCACCAGGGTGATGGCGCCAAAGCCGATGATGAAGATCAGCACATAGAAATAGCCGATCCAGGTCGTGGCCCACAGCACCGACTTGCGTGCCTGCTTGGCATCGGGCACGGTGAAGAAGCGCATCAGGATGTGCGGCAGCCCGGCGGTGCCGAACATCAGCGCCATGCCGAACGAGATGGCCGAGATCGGGTCTTTGATGAAGCCCCCCGGGCCCATGATGGACAGGCCCTTCCTGGCGGCATCTTCGGCCGACATGCCGGTGTTGGCGGCGATTTGCGTGCGCACTTCGACGCCCTTGGCAAACAGTGCCTCGGGGCTGAAGCCGTATTGCGCCAGCACCATGACGGCCATGAAGGTCACCCCCGCCAGCAGCATCACGGCCTTGATGATCTGCACCCAGGTGGTGGCGGTCATGCCGCCGAACAGCACGTACACCATCATCAGCGCGCCGACGATGACCACGGCCATCCAGTACTCCAGGCCGAACAGCAGCTTGATGAGCTGGCCTGCGCCGACCATCTGCGCGATCAGGTAGAACGCCACCACCACCAGCGTGCCCGAAGCGGCGAACGCACGGATGGGGCCCTGCTGAAAGCGGTAGCCTGCCACGTCGGCAAAGGTGAACTTGCCCAGGTTGCGCAGGCGCTCGGCCATCAGGAAGGTGATGATGGGCCAGCCCACCAGGAAGCCGATGGAATAGATCAGGCCGTCGTAGCCCGTGGCCATCACGGCCGCCGAAATGCCCAGGAAAGACGCCGCCGACATGTAGTCGCCCGCAATCGCCAGACCATTCTGGAAGCCCGTGATGCCGCCGCCGGCGGTGTAGAAATCGGAGGCCGACTTGGTCTTGGCTGCGGCCCACTTGGTGATCCACAGGGTGCCGGCCACAAAGGCGCCGAACATGATGATGGCCGTCCAGTTGGTGGCCTGCTTGGCCACCTGGCCAACGTCTGCCCCTGCGGCGTGGGCACTGCCCGCTGCCAGCAGTGCGAGGAGCACCAGCATGCGGCTCCCGTGTTTTTCCATGGCGTTCATTGCGATGCGTCTTTCAGGATTTCTTTGGTCAGGGTGTCGAATTCGCCATTGGCACGGCGCACATAGATACCGGTGATCACGATGGTGAAGATGATCACGCCCATGCCGATCGGAATGCCCAGCGAGGTCACGCCGGCGCCGATGGGCTGTGCCAGAAACTTCTTGTCGAAGGCAATCAGTGCGATGTAGCCGTAGTACGCCAGCAGCATCAGTACGGTCAGGAAGATGCCCAGGCGGTTGCGCTTGGTGCGCAGCTCCAGGTACTTCGGGTGGCTTTGGATTTTGGTGACCACAGGGTCGTTCATGGTGGACTTTCAGGAGCGGAAAAATGCAGCAGCCAGGTAGCCCGTCGGGCGCGCCTGGCTGGGTGCCGGATTCTGTGAGGGGGCTCTGACCGATGGCTTACGAAAGCGTCGTGGACGGCGGATTCAGGGTCTGTCAGGGCGCCGCTGTACGCCTTGCGCGGCGGCGGCGCCAGGGCCTGCCATGGGCCCTTTTCCCGCATGGAGAAAAAATCTCCACGGGTTTCTACCAAGCCTGTAAGCCGGGCGGAAGTTTGCTGTCAAGTTCTGCAAGGTGCGCGTAAGAGACGCGTTAGCCACGCACCGGATAGTGCGGACTGAAAATATTTTTACTTGCCCGCCGTTTTCCCGTCCGCTGGGCCCGCCAAGGCCGGGAATGGCCGCACAGGCACCACGGATGCCCCCGCAGCATCGAAGGTGCGCCCCATCAAGAGCCGGGGCTACAACCGCAGGAGACGTTCCATGGCAAGTACGCATCGGGAGCCCGATCCGATGACACCCGAGGAGACCCGGGTCATCCTTGCGTCATCGCTGGGCACGGTGTTCGAGTGGTACGACTTCTACCTGTACGGTGCCCTGGCTGCCATCATTGCAAGGCAGTTTTTCAGCGCGCTCGACCCGGGCTCGGCCTTTCTGTTCGCGCTGCTGGCATTTGCAGCGGGCTTCATCGTGCGGCCTTTTGGCGCCCTGCTGTTTGGCCGGCTGGGCGACCTGATCGGGCGCAAATACACCTTCCTGATCACCATGGTGGTCATGGGCCTGGCCACCTTCGCCGTGGGCCTGCTGCCCACCTATGCCAGCATCGGCGTGGCCGCGCCGGTGGTGCTGATCGGGCTGCGCCTGCTGCAGGGCCTGGCGCTGGGGGGCGAGTACGGTGGCGCGGCCGTGTATGTGGCCGAGCACGCCCCGCACGGGCGGCGCGGTGCCTACACCGCCTGGATTCAGACCACCGCGACGCTGGGGTTGCTCATGGCGCTGCTGGTGGTCATGGGCACCCGCATCCTGCTGGGTGAAAGCGCATTTGCTGACTGGGGCTGGCGCATCCCCTTCCTGGTGTCCATCGTGCTGCTGGGCATTTCGGTGTGGATTCGGCTGGCCCTGGCGGAAACCCCCGCGTTCCAGCGCATGAAGGCGCGGGGGCGCACCTCGCGGGCGCCGGTGGCCGAGTCGTTCGGGCAGTGGAAGAACCTCAAGGTGGCCATCCTGGCGCTGCTGGGCCTGACGGCGGGGCAGGCCGTGGTGTGGTACACGGGCCAGTTCTATGCGCTGTTCTTTCTTACGCAGCAACTCAAGGTCGATGCCACCCTGGCGCAATTGATGCTGGCGGCAGCGCTGCTCATCGGCACGCCATTTTTCATTGTGTTCGGCGCGTTGTCCGACCGGGTGGGACGCAAGCCCATCATCCTGCTGGGCTGCGCTCTGGCGGCGCTGACCTATTACCCGGTGTTCCAGGCCCTGACGGCAGCGGCCAACCCGGCGCTGGCGGCTGCGCAGGCGCGCAACCAGGTGGTGGTGGTGGCAAACCCGGCGGGCTGCTCCTTCCAGTTCAACCCTACGGGCACGACCCGCTTCACCAGCCCCTGCGACATCGCCAAGCAGGTGCTGGCGGCCCATTCGGTCAGCTACCGCAACGAGCCTCCGCAGGTTTCCGGCCCTGCCGTGGTGCGCATTGGCGACACCGAGATCGCAGTGCCTTCGCCACTGGGCCTGGCGGCGGGTGAGGCCCGCAGACAGGACACCGCCTTCCGCCAGGCCGTGTCACAGGCCCTGCGCGAAGGTGGCTACCCCGAGCATGCCGACCCGCAGACCATTCGCACGCCCATGGTGGTGGGCATCCTGCTGTACCTGATGATCCTGGTGACCATGGTGTACGGCCCCATTGCCGCCGCCTTGGCCGAGATGTTCCCCACGCGCATCCGCTACACCTCGATGAGCCTGCCCTACCACATCGGCAACGGCTGGTTTGGCGGGCTGCTGCCGCCCATGGCGTTTGCCATCGTGGCGCAGACGGGCAACATGTACAGCGGCCTGTGGTACCCGATCGCGATTGCCGGGTTCACGGCCATCGTCGGCGCATTGCTGCTGCGCGAGACGCGCGACGTCGATCTCTACGCGCGGGATTAGAGCCAGCGCCGCCATGGCGGCGGGAGGTATTCAGAGCACGGCGAACAGCTTTTCGCGCAGTTCGGGCAGGCGCTTCTTGCCGGTGGCATTGGTTTCCAGCGCCTGGGCCCAGGCCACATACACGTGGCGCAACTCGCCGCTGCTTTGGCAGCCGTGGATGGCCTCGAGCAGCGAGATGCGGTTGTGGTGGCCGAAGATGTTGTTGACCGTGTTGGTCATGAAATTGCGCGCCATCTCCAGCTCTTTGGCGCTGCGCGACTCGGCGGGGGGCAGGCCCGCGAGATCGTGTTCATCGGGGGCGTGCGGCTTTGCCGGGGCGGCCGCCGGGCTGGGGGCTTGCTGCACCACGCCCACCGCTTCAATGCAGTCGCGGCCGAGCAGTTCGGTGAGCTGGGCGGTGATGTCGCCGCCGGGCACAAAGGTGCTCAGGTCCTGGCCGCTGCGCTTGCCATCCACCAGCACCAGAACGCGCCGTGCCAGAGGGGTCAGCCCCAGCGAGCGGGACTGGATTTCCTGCTGGCCCTGGGCGGTCTTGGCGTAAATGGCGGCGGTCAGGTTGGAGGGAGCATCTGCCATGGGGTGTGGGGCGCAATCTTTCAGCGGGGAGTGGGCTGGTGACAGAGTGTTTCCGCATCCCCCGGATCTGCCATTAGGGCTTTCACTAGGGCGCATTCAGCCGCGTGTTTCATGCGCACCATCCTCCAGATCGGTGTTTTCCCTTGAGTTGTGATGTGGGTGCCTTTTCATCAGTTCGCTGTAAGGAAGGGTGCACACAGTCGCTTACGCAATCCGATGGCGCTGCCTGCGGAATGCGCGGGGGCAGTGCCTAGGTGCTGTGTTCTGTACTCATACACGAGGGGAATTCATGAAGGAAGACAAAAGCAGTCACGCCTACTGGAATGCCACGCTCGGCCTGCTAACCAAGATTCTGATCGTCTGGTTTGCGGTGTCGTTCGGCGCGGGCATCCTGTTTGTCGACGTGCTCAATAACATCAAGTTGGGTGGTTATCCGCTAGGGTTCTGGTTTGCTCACCAGGGCTCCATCTACATCTTCATTGCGCTGATTTTTTATTACGCCAAGAAGATGGGCGATATCGATCGTCAGTTCGACGTGCATGAAGACTGAGGGCTGAAATCATGGAACTTCAAACCACCATCTATATCTTTGTCGGGTTGAGCTTCGCGCTCTATCTCGGCATCGCGGTGTGGGCCCGCGCGGGTTCCACCAGCGAGTTCTACGCGGCCGGCGGCAGCGTGCACCCCATCACCAACGGCATGGCCACGGCCGCCGACTGGATGAGCGCGGCTTCCTTCATCTCCATGGCCGGCCTGATCGCCAACATGGGGTATGGCGGTGGCCTGTTCCTGATGGGCTGGACCGGCGGCTACGTGCTGCTGGCCATGCTGCTGGCTCCGTACCTGCGCAAGTTCGGCAAGTTCACGGTGCCCCAGTTCATTGGTGACCGCTTCTACTCCAAGAGCGCCAGCACCATCGCCGTGATGTGTCTGCTGGTGGCGTCGCTCACCTACATCATTGGTCAGATGACCGGTGTGGGTATCGCGTTCGCACGCTTCCTGGGTGTGTCCAGCGACACCGGCATTTACGTCGGTATGGCCATCGTGTTCGCCTACGCTGTGTTCGGCGGCATGAAGGGCATCACCTACACCCAGGTGGCGCAGTACATCGTGCTGATCCTGGCCTACACCGTGCCTGCCGTGTTCATCTCGCTGCAGCTCGCGGGCAACCCGTTCCCTCAACTGGGTCTGGGTGGCACGTACACCGGCACCGACATGTCCTTGCTAGCCAAGCTCGACCAGGTCGTTACCGACCTCGGCTTTGGCAAGTACACCACGCAACTGCCGGGCAGCACGCTGAACATGTTCATGTACACGATGTCGCTGATGATCGGTACCGCTGGCTTGCCGCACGTCATCATGCGATTCTTTACCGTGCCTTCGGTCAAGGACGCACGCAGCTCGGCTGGCTGGGCTCTGATCTTCATCGCCATCCTGTACACCACGGCCCCTGCCGTGGGCGCCATGGCCAAGCTGAACCTGCATGCCACCGTCAACACCGCCGTCAAGGCCGGTGGCGACCTGTATGCACCTGAAGCGTCGATCAAGAACGAAGACCGTCCAGACTGGATGAAGCGCTGGGAAAAGACCGGCTTGCTGAAGTTCACCGACAAGAACGGTGACGGCCGCATCCAGTACTACAACGACAAGACCAAGAACGAAGTGGCCAAGGGCAAGGCAGAGGCTGCCGGCTGGAAGGGCAACGAGCTTGACGTGAACGCCGACATCATCGTGCTGGCCAACCCCGAAATCGCGCTGCTGCCCAACTGGGTGATCGCGCTGGTGGCGGCCGGTGGCCTGGCAGCGGCGCTGTCGACGGCTGCGGGTCTGCTGATGGCTATCTCGTCTGCCGTGTCGCATGACCTGATCAAGGGCGTGTTCAACCCCAACATCAGCGAGAAAAACGAGCTGCTGGCGGGCAAGGTGTCGATGGCCGTGGCCATCGTGGTGGCCGGTTACCTGGGCCTGAACCCGCCGGGCTTTGCGGCCGGTACCGTGGCACTGGCCTTCGGTATTGCCGCCAGCTCGCTGTTCCCCGCCATCATGATGGGCATTTTCAGCAAGAAGATGAACAAGGAAGGCGCCATGGCCGGCATGCTGGCAGGCCTGTTCTTCACCCTGTTCTATGTGTTCGCACACAAGGGCGTGTTCTTCATCAAGGGCACGGAATACCTGGGCCTGATCGGCGGCGCCAACAGCTTCTTCGGCATCACGCCGGAAGCCATCGGTGCAGTCGGTGCCCTGGTGAACTTTGCTGTCGCCTTCCTGGTGGACAAGGTCACCAAGGAGCCGCCAGAGCACATCCAGGCCATGGTGGAAGCTGTGCGTATCCCGCGCGGCTCCAAGACGGTGACGGGTGCCCACTAAAGCGTCTGTCCGGGGGTAGAGCCCCCGTGCCGTGGCGCTCTGGTGCCGCGGCAGTGACAATGGAGGCCCTGCCGGCTGCGCTGGCAGGGCCTTTTTAGTTGAAATGTCCGGGGTGCTTGCGCGCGGCGCGCGGCCCCCCGAAGCTGGGAGCCCTGCATGGTTTTTGATGTCAGCGTCGCATTGACCTGGATTCTGTATCTCGCGCTGTTCCCGATGGCGTTCTTCTGGTTCCGTCGGGCGTGGCGCATCGTGGTCAAGCGTGATTTTTCCGAGGTGGCCATCAAGCGCGGCGAGTCGCCGCCCGACCCCGAGAAATACGCTCCCTACGCGATGATCATCAACCTCATCGCGGGGGTGGTGGCGTCGGTGGTGATCGTCAGCGTGGCGCTGGGCCAGCTCGACTACAACACCTGGACCGCCATGGCGGGCAGCACCATCTGGTGCAAGTTTTTCCTCGATTTCGCGCTCTCGCGCCAGGCACACGGCGCTGCCGCCCGGGCCAAGGCCAAGGCCAAAACCTGATCGCGCCGCCCGGTACGTAAGAACAAGGTAAGTGCCGGGCGCACAATGGAGGGCAGGGGGGCGTCCAGACCTCCCGCCAGGAGACCGCTGTGCTCAAAGGACTCGGCTCCCAACGCCTGGTTGCCCTGTTTGCCGGCGGCTGGGTGCTGTTCAATTTTCCGCTGCTCGGCCTGTGGGACCGTGATGCCACCGTGTGGGGCATTCCCTTGTTCCCGGCGGCCCTGTTCCTGCTGTGGGGCGGGCTGATTGCCGTGCTGGCCTGGCTGATGGAGTGGCCCGAAGACCGCCTGGCCGACCGCAGCGAAGAACGCCCCGATGACCGCGCGGGGGGGGTGCCCCCACCGCCCGCACCGCCGCAGGAGTAGGCATGCTCTCGCCCGCATTGGTCATTGCCTCGTCGTTCGCCTATCTGCTGCTGCTGTTTGCCGTGGCGTACTGGGCCGACCGCCGTGCGCAAGCGGGGCGCTCGGTCATCGCCAACCCCTGGACCTACGCGCTCTCGCTGGCCGTGTACTGCACCGCCTGGACGTATTTCGGCAGCGTGGGGCGGGCTGCCTCGGGCGGAGTGTGGTTCTTGCCGATCTACCTGGGGCCCACGCTGGTCATGGTGCTGGGCTGGATCGTGCTGCGCAAGATGATCCGCATCGCCAAGGCCTACCGCATCACCTCCATTGCCGACTTCATTGCCAGCCGCTATGGCAAAAGCCCGCTGCTGGCCGGTCTGGTGACATTGATCGCGGTGGTGGGCATCGTGCCCTACATCGCGCTGCAGCTCAAGGCGGTGTCGGCGGGTTACGCCCTGCTGACGGTGCCTGGCGGCGTGGCCGAGGCTGCGCACTGGAGCCGCGACAGCGCCTTTTACGTGGCCCTGGTGCTGGCCGGCTTTGCCATGGTGTTCGGCGCGCGTCACCTCGACACCACCGAGCGCCACGAGGGCATGGTGGCCGCCATCGCGTTCGAATCGGTGGTCAAGCTGGTGGCCTTCCTGATGGTTGGCTTCTTTGTGGTGTATGGCCTGTTCGATGGCCTGGGCGACCTGTTCGCCCGGGCGCAGGCCGTGCCGCAGCTGCAGCAGCTGCTGCGCCTGGAGCAGGGCGGGCAGTTTGCCTGGGCGCAGTGGTTCGGGCTGATGCTGCTGTCGATGTTCTCGGTGGTGTTCCTGCCCCGCCAGTTCCAGGTGATGGTGGTGGAGAACGTCCGCGAAGACCACTTGCGCCGCGCGGTCTGGGTGTTTCCGCTCTACATGCTGCTCATCAACCTGTTCGTGCTGCCCATTGCACTGGGCGGCCTGCTGTATTTCGGGCCGGGGCAAGGCAATGCCGAGAATTTTGTGCTGTCGCTGCCCCTGGCGGCCGGCCAGCACGCGCTGGCGCTGTTTGCTTTCGTCGGGGGGCTGTCTGCGGCCACGGGCATGGTCATCGTGGAGACCGTGGCGGTCTCCACCATGGTCAGTAACGAGCTGGTGCTGCCCCTGCTGCTGCGCTGGCGCCACCTGCGCAGCAGCGGCGGGCAAGACTTCACGCGCCTTCTGCTGGGCATCCGGCGGGCCGCCATCCTGGGCGTGCTGGTGCTGGGCTATGTGTACTTTCACCTGGCGGGCGAGGCGTATGCGCTGGTCAGCATCGGCCTCATCAGCTTTGCCGCCGTGGCGCAGTTCGCTCCGGTGGTGCTGGGCGGCATGTACTGGAAGGGCGGAACCCGCCTGGGTGCGCTCGCAGGCCTGCTGGCAGGCTTTCTGATGTGGGCCTACACCCTCATGCTGCCGTCGATTGCCAAGTCGGGCTGGCTCGACATGGGTTTCATCGCCCACGGGCCCTGGGGTCTGGCCTGGCTGCGGCCCGAGCAGTTGCTCGGTCTGCAGGGGTTCGACGGCCTCACGCATTCGCTGTTCTGGAGCATGCTGGCCAATGTGGTGGCCTATGTCGGCGTGTCGCTGTGGCGCGCCCCTTCGGGCCGTGAGGCCAGCCAGGCCCTGCTTTTCGTCGATGTGTTCGAGCGCACGGCCGGCTCCAGCCCGGTGTTCTGGCGTGGGCGGGCCAACACGCAAGACCTGCTGCGCCTGTGCGAGCGTTTTCTGGGCGCCGCCAAGGCGCAGGCGCTGTTCGACGGCTATGCGCAGCGGATGGGCGTGCGCCATGCCTTGGCGCTGCGGCCTGACGCCCGGCTGGTGCAGTTTGTCGAAACCCAGCTGGCCGGTGCCGTGGGCAGTGCGTCGGCCCGTGCGCTGGTGGCCTCGGTGGCCGAGGAAGAAACGCTCTCGCCTGAAGACGTGCTGCGCATTCTGGACGAGGCCTCGCAGATCCGCGCCTATTCGCGTGCGCTGGAGGGCAAGTCGCGCTCGCTGGAGCAGGCCACGGCCGAGCTGCGCGCCGCCAACGAGCAGTTGCAGAGCCTCGACCGGCTCAAGGACGACTTCATGTCGTCTGTGACGCATGAACTGCGCACGCCGCTCACTTCCATCCGTGCGCTGGCCGAGCTCATGCAGGACGACGCCGGCATGCCCCAGGCCCAGCGCCAGCAGTTCGTGGGCATCATCGTGGCCGAAACCGAGCGCCTGACACGCCTGGTGAACCAGGTGCTGGACATGGCCAAGATCGAATCGGGCCATGCCGAATGGCATGTGGCGCCGGTGGACATGCGCGCCCTGGTGCAGCGCGCCGTGGCGACCACCGCCGAGGTGTTCCGCGAGCGCGCGGCCCAGGTGCAGGTGCAGCTGCCCGACGAGGCGCCCGTGCTCCAGGCCGACCCCGACCGCATTCTGCAGGTGCTGCTGAACCTGCTGTCCAACGCGGCCAAGTTCGTGCCCTCGCCCGGTGGGCGGGTGCAGGTGCGCCTGGTGCCCGATGCGCAGGGCGTCACGGTGTGCGTGCAGGACAATGGCCCGGGTGTGCAGCCGGGCCACGAAGCCATGATTTTCGACCGTTTTCACCAGACCGACCTGGGTGTCCAGGTGGCGCACGGGACGGGCCTGGGCCTACCGATCAGCCGCCACATCGCTGAACATTTTGGCGGGCGGCTGTGGCTGGAGCCAAGCGCACAGCCGGGCGCCTGCTTCTGCTTCTGGCTACCCCGCCAGGCCCCCTCATCCGGAGACAAGAACCCATGACGCACAAGATCCTGATTGCCGACGACGAGCCCAACATCGTGATTTCGCTCGAATACCTGTTGCAGCGCGAAGGCTACGCCGTGCTGGTGGCCCGCGACGGGCAGGAGGCACTGGACACCATCGCGCGCGAGCAGCCCGCACTGGTGCTGCTCGACGTGATGATGCCGCACAAGACGGGCTTCGAGGTCTGCCAGGCCGTGCGCGCCGACGAGGCCCTGCAGGGCACCAAAATCCTCATGCTCACGGCCAAGGGCCGCGAGACCGATGTGGCCAAGGGCATGGCCCTGGGCGCCAATGCCTACATGACCAAGCCGTTCTCCACGCGCGAGCTGGTGCAGAAGGTGGCCGAGCTGCTCGGGGAGACGCCCGCATGAGAAAGATCGACCCCCGGCTGGTGCTGGCCGTGGCCGCCTCGGGCCTGGTGATGGCGCTGTGGCTGGTGCTGATGTCCGTGATCGTCTGGTCCACGCTCGACCCGCAGGAGCGCCTGGCGGTGGGCGACGTGCTGGCGCCGCGCACCGTGCTGGTGGCCATGGGCTGGCTGCTGGGCCTGTTTCTTGTGGCGGGCACGCTGCATGTGCTGCACCGCCGCTATGTGGGCGATCCGCACCGCCTGCTCGAAAAAATCCGGGTGGTGGTGACGGCCACCACGCCCCAGCAGCTCACCCCCCGGGGCACCGCCGAAATGCAGGCCATGGCCCGTGCCGTGAACGAGCTGGCCGCCCAGCGCGACCAGTTGCGCGGCGACATGGCCGCCCAGGTGGCCCAGGCCAGCTACAGCGTGCAGCAGGAAAAGAACCGGCTGGCCGCCCTGATGGCCGAGCTGAACCAGAGCGTGGTGGTGTGCAACCGCGACGGGCGCATCCTGCTCTACAACCAGCGGGCGCGCCAGCAGTTCCGGCAGCTGGCGCAGGGGCCGGGGCTGGCGGCGGGGGCCGAGCTGATCGGCATCGGCCGTTCCATCTACGCCGTGTTCGACCAGCAATTGCTGGCCCATGCGCTGGAACGCATCCACCAGGGCATGGCGCGGGGCGTGGCCAGTCCGTCGGCGCAGTTCGTCACCACCACGCAGGGCGGGCAGCTGCTGCGCGTGCAGGTAGCGCCGGTGCGCGCGGCGCTGGCCGAGGGGGCCGGCGAGGAAACGCTGGAGTCCGTGGTGAGCGGCTTTGTGCTGATGCTCGACAACGTGACGGCCAGCGTGGAGGAAGAAGCCGCGCGCGACCAGCTCCTGCACGGCCTGACCGAAGGCAGCCGCGCCTCGCTGGCCAACATCCAGGCGGCGGTGGACATGCTGGGCTACTCCGACCTGGAGCCCGCCATGCGTGAGCGCTTTCTGGGCGTGGTGCGCGACGAGGTGGGCGCCATGGGGCGGCGCATCACCGACCTGGCGCAGCGCGCCACGCAGCGCCTCAAGACGCGCTGGCCCATGGAGGACATGCTGGGGGCCGACCTGGCCGCCGCCGCGCAGCGCCGCATTGCTGCGCAGTGCGACCGACCGGTCTCGCTCGACGCGATCGACGGCAGCCTGTGGCTCAAGGTGGACAGCTACACCCTGCTGCAGGCCCTGACCTATCTGGCCCACCGGCTGGTCGATGAATTCGATGTGCGCTTTCTGCAATTGCGGTTGCAGGGCACGGGCACACATGCGCAGCTGGACCTGGTCTGGAGCGGCCAGGCCATGAGCAACGAAACGGTGATGAGCTGGGAGATGGACTCGATGCGCTTTGGCAACGAGCGCAGCCCCCTGACGGTGCGCGACGTGGTCGAGCGCCACGGCGGCGAGATGTGGTTCGAGCGCGAGCGGGTGCGCCACCAGGCGTTCTTCCGCTTCATGCTGCCCCTGGCCAGCGTGCAGGGCGTGGTGGACGCCGCTTTAGGCGAGAGCGAATACAGCCGCCCCGAGTACTACGACTTCGATCTGTTCAAGCAGGCCGACCAGGGCAGCGCGCTGGACGACCGTCCGCTGTCCGAGCTGGCCTACACCGTGTTCGACACCGAAACCACCGGCCTGAACCCTGCCGGTGGCGACGCCATCATCCAGATCGGTGCGGCGCGCATCGTCAACGGCAAGCTGCTGCGCCAGGAGTGCTTCGAGCAACTGGTGGACCCGGGGCGCGGCATTCCGGCGGCGTCCATCCCCATCCATGGCATCACCGACGACATGGTGGCGGGCAAGCCGCGCATTGGCGAGGTGCTGCCGGTGTTCCACGCGTTCACGCAGGACACGGTGCTGGTGGCGCACAACGCGGCGTTCGACATGCGCTTTCTGCAGCTGCAGGAGAAGGCCACGGGAGTGGCCTTTCACCAGCCCGTGCTCGACACGCTGCTGCTGTCGGCCGTGGTGCACCCGAACCAGGAGTCGCACCGGCTCGAAGCCATTGCGGAGCGCTTCAACGTCACCGTGCTGGGGCGCCACACGGCGCTGGGTGATGCGCTGGTGACGGCGGAGATCTGGCTGCGGCTGATTCCGCTGCTGCAGGAGCAGGGCATCCACACGCTGCGCCAGGCGCGCGAGGCGGCGCAGAAGACGTATTACGCGCGGTTGAAATATTGAGTGTTTTAGGGGTATGGGGCTTATGGGGTAAGCGCCGAAAGCTATTGTTTTGATAGTTTATTCTGTGCTTTTGCAGAGGGCGGGAGCCGGGGTGTGCGCCCGGCGGCGCACCTTCTTTTCTTGTCTCGCCAAGAAAAGAAGGCAAAAGAAGGCGACCCTACTGTCTGCGACCCCTTCGCTGCGCTACGGGGCAACTTGGGGTGCTCGGATGCGGGGTGCGCCGCGTAACTCACTGCGCGCCTGCGGCGCTCCGTTCAGACAGACGCGGCGCACCCCGCAAACGCCCCGACGCAGGTTTGCCCCGAAGGGGTCGCAGACTGAGGCTCGCCTTTCTTTTGGGTACTTTTCTTTGGCGAAGCAAAGAACAAGTACCTCGCCCGCCGGGGCGAGACCCGGCTCCCGCCCTCAAACAAAGCACACCATCAACTACAAAAACAATAGCTACCAGCGCTTACCCCATAAGCGCCAAACCCCAAAAGCACTCAATATCGCCCCGTCTGATACCTCTGCCCCAAAACCCCCTGCAGCGTCTGCACCACCGAAAACGCCTCCTTGAGGTGGCTGCGCTCGAAGTTCGACAGTTCTTCCAGCGCCAGAAAATTATCGGGCGCCTGCCCCTGCGCCATCTGCCGCGCCTGGTGGTCGATGCGCAGCTTGGACAGAAACTCCAGCGCATCGCGCAGGTCGCGCGCACTTTGCTGGCTCACCTCGCCCGCCTGGGCCACCTGCTCCAGACGGTCGTGCGTGTTGACGGCCGCCACGCCACCGGCCAGGGCATACACCCGTGCCAGGTCCACGATGGGCACGATGCCGCTGTGCTTGAGGTCGATGGTGCCCGCGTTCTCGCCACCGCGAATGCGCGAGATGGTGCCGAACAGCCCCAGCGGCGGGCGGTGTTTGAGCGCGTTGCCCACCATGTGCGCCAGGAACAGGCTGTTGCCCTTCGTGCGCTGCAGCACCTCGTGGCGCAGGCTGTCGAGCAGCTCTACCTTGCCGTGAATGGCGCGCAGGTCGAAGAACACGCAGGTCAGCATCAGCGCCATGGGCTCGGGCTTGTCCACCCACTGGTGGAAGTACTGCGCCCAGCGTGCGCGCGGCTGGCGCCACTTGTCGGTCATGGCCATCATCTCGCCCGGGCAGTACACATAGCCGCAGGCGTCGAGCCCGTCGCAGACAAAGCGGGTGAACGCGCGGAAATAGGCGCCGTGCAGGGCTTCGTCATAGCGGTCGTCCAGCACCAGGCAGTTGTCCTGGTCGGAGCGCGCCGTCTGCTCGCTGCGCGCCTGCGAACCCGCTGCCACCCACACATAGTCCACCGGGGGCGGGCCCAGCTCGGCCTCGGCCAGGTGGATGAGGCGCGCGGTGATCGCGTCGGTGATGGTGGTGACGATGTGGCCCGTGCTGTAGGCACTGGCATCGGCGGCGGCCAGGTGCTGCTGCAGCGGGCGCACTTTGGCGCTGGTGCGGGCCAGCCCCTGCACCGAGGTCTGCTTGTACACATCGCCCGCCAGGTACACCGGCGAGGTGCTGTGCTGTTCGGCCAGGTCGGTGGCGGTGATCATGCCGGCAATGCGGGCGCCGTCCATCACCGGCATGTGGTGGATGTTGTGCCGTGCCATCAGCAGCAGGGCCTCGAACGCCGGGCTCTGTGCCTGCATGGTCAGCGGCGCCAGCGTGGCGATGTCGGAGACGGGGCGCGAAATGTCCAGCCCCTGCGCCACCACGCGGTTGCGCAGGTCGCGGTCGGTCACCAGGCCAAACAGATGGTCCTGCTCGACCAGCAGCACCGACGACACGCGCAACTCGCTCATCATCTCGGCGGCGGCGCGGATGGAGGTCTCGGGTGGCAGGGTGATCGGTTCGCGCTTGATGAGCGAGCGCACCGGCGTGCCCAGCAGGTTCAGGTGCACGCCCGAGTCGGGCGCATGCGCGGCAGTGGCGCCCTGGCCTGCGCCAGGCAGCGAGGGAAAGAAGTAGGCCAGCGCGCTGTGGTCGCGGCACAGCGCCGACACGGTGTCGGGCGCCAGCCAGGCAATGCTGCAGTCCGCCGCCGCCGTGGCCTGCCAGGTGGTGAGGTGCTGTGCCGGGGTGGCCCCGAAGCCGAACATCTCGCCGGGCTGCAGGTGCACGGCCATGTCGAGGTCGGGGTCGTGCAGGTCCACCGCACCGCTCAGGATCAGGCCCGTGCGGCTGTGCAGCCGCCCCTGCGGCAGCAGGGGGGTGCCCACGTCGGCGGTCTCCAGTTGCCACTGGGGTGCCAGGGCCGCCAGCGTGGCCGGGTCAAGCTGGTTCCAGACGCGGTGGCGCGTCAGCGCAGGCAGCACAGAGGCCGGGGCTTGGGTTTCTGGATTCATGGCAGCGCGGCACCAGGGGGTTGGCGAAGCCCCCATTGTTGCAGCACCGGGCGGTGCCCCGGGGGCGCGCCCTGGTGAGGTCGCTCAGCGCTTGAAGCGTCCGTCGTTGCCAATGATGGACAGGTCGGCAAAATCCAGCCCGGTGTGGTCGGTGCCGCTGTAGCTCAGTTCCAGCCCGCCCAGGTCCAGCTTCTTCAGGCTCTCCAGCGCCGTGTGCAGGCGCGCGCGGTCGGGCTTGGGCCCGGCGCGGCGCAGTGCCTCGACCAGCACCTTGGCGCTGACGAAACCTTCCACCATGGCGGGCGTCAGGTCGCTGGTGCCCCGGGCCTTGGCGATCTCCATGGCTTCCTTGATGACCGGGGTGTTCACCGAACGCTCGGACGGGAACACCTGCGTCACCACCACACCGCGCGCGTGCTCGCCCAGCGCCTTGGCGAAGCCCCCCGAGGCGTTGTTCGACAGCGTCACGATCTGTCCGCCTACGCCGGCCGCGCGCAGGGCCTTGATGCCGTCGACCACTGCGGCCCCCGTGCCGATGATGACCACGGCCTGCGGCTCGGCCTGGGCCGCGCGCGGCGCGATGGCACTGAAGTCGGGCTTGGCGCGGTCGAACTTTTCGATGAACAGCGCAGCAATGCCGTTGGCCTTAAACCCCGACAGCGCCCCCGCCAGGCCGTCGGCGCCAAAGCTGTCGTCCACATGCACCACGCCGATGCGCTGCACGCCCAGGGTGTGCAGGTGGCTGATGGCCTTTTCCACCTCGCGCTGGTAGGTGGCGCGCACGTTGAAGATGTACTTGTGCACCGGTTCGTGCAGCACCATGGCCCCGGTGGAGGGGCCCACCAGCGGCACGCCGTGCTGTTCCAGCAGCGGCATGATGCCCTGGGTGTGGGGCGTTCCCCGGGTCATGAACAGGCCGATGACGCCTTTCTGTTCGATCAGCGTGCGCGTGTTTTCCAGGGTCAGCTTGGGGTCGAACTTGTCGTCGAGCGAAACCACCTCGATCTTCTGGCCGCCCACACCGCCCCGGGCGTTGACGTGGTCGATGTAGAGCGCCGCGCCCCCCATCGACTCCTTCACGGTGGCAGCGGCCGAGCCGGTGATGCCCACCGTCTGCCCGATGAGGATCTGGGCCTGGGCGATGCTTGCGGCCAGCAGGGTCAGGGCAGCGAGTGCGCAGGTGCGCAGGGAGGCAATCGGTGGCATGGCGGTTCCCGGAAAATGGAAAGGCGCCAGTGTTGGGGAAGTGGCGGCGTGTGCCATCCGTAGCATTACGTAGCTTGCCTGTGCGCCATAGGGTCAATGGGCCTGGTTGCGCGCCGCCGGGCTGCACTGTTCCTAGAATGTTCCGCCTTACTGCCGAAAGACACCAGCATGACCCAGGGACTGATCCGCATCCGCGGCGCGCGCCAGCACAACCTCCAGAACCTGGACCTGGATATCCGTACCGGCGAGCTGACGGTGGTGACCGGCCCCAGCGGCTCGGGCAAATCCAGCCTGGTGTTCGACACGCTGTACGCCGAGGGCCAGCGCCGCTACGTCGAGACCTTCAGCGCCTATGCGCGCCAGTTTCTCGACCGCATGGACAAGCCCGCCGTGGACAAGGTGGAGGGCGTGCCGCCGGCGATTGCCATCGACCAGACCAACCCGGTGCGCAGCTCGCGCTCCACCGTGGGCACGATGACCGAGCTGAACGACCACCTCAAGCTCTTGTTCGCGCGCGCCGGGCAGCTGTTCGACAAGCAGACCGCGCAGCCCGTGCGCCACGATTCACCCGAGACCATCTATGCCGAGCTGCAGGCCCGCGCCCGGGACGGCGACCCCCGACTGGTCGTGACCTTTCCCGTGGAGCTGCCCGCCAACACCAGCGCCGAGCAGCTCGAACAGTGGCTGCTGGCCAGCGGTTTCACCAAGGTGCAGGCCGAGCGCGAAGCGGGCGGGGTCAAGCTCCTCGATGTCGTGGCCGACCGCTTCCGGATTGGCAACGCGGAAAAGGCGCGCGTGGTCGAGGCCATCGAGGTGGCGCTCAAGCGCGGCGGCGGGCGCATGAATGTGTACCGGCTGGTGGACGAGGGCGAACCCGAGATCTGGCGTTTTTCGACCGGCCTGCACTGCCCCGACAGCGACCTGCGCTACAGCGAGCCGCTGCCCTCGATGTTCTCGTTCAACTCCGCCGCTGGCGCCTGCGACACCTGCCGGGGCTTTGGCCGCGTGATCGGCGTGGACTACGGCCTGGTCATTCCCGACGAGAAGAAGACGCTGCGCGCCGGGGCCATCAAGGCCATCCAGACGCCCGCCTGGAAGGAGTGCCAGGACGACCTGATGCGCCACGCCGAGACGGCCGGCATCCCGCGCGACACCGCCTGGAACCGGCTGACCGACGAGCACAAGAAGTGGGTCATCGACGGCTCGCCGAACTGGAACGGCAAGTGGAACCAGCAGTGGTACGGCATCAAGCGCTTCTTCGAGTACCTCGAAAGCAAGGCCTACAAGATGCACATCCGCGTGCTGCTGTCCAAGTACCGCAGCTACACGCCCTGCCCGGTGTGCGCGGGTGCGCGCCTCAAGCCCGAGAGCCTGCTGTGGCGCATCGGCAGCAAGCTGGACGCCGACGCCGTGCTCGACCCTGGTCAGCGCTTCATGCCCCAGGGAACGCAGTGGAGCCGCGCGCAGCTCGAAGCGCTGCCGGGCCTGTGCCTGCACGACCTGATGCTGCTGCCCATCGACCGCCTGCGCCGGTTCTTCGAGCGCATGGCCGCCACTGCGGGGGTGTCGAATGCTCCTGAATCGGTAGCTGATGGCGCAATATCCACGGGAGATGAAGGCCGATTTGACATAGATACTGCGGCTGCTACGGGCGAACACCAGGCGCTCAAACTCCTGCACGAGGAAATCGGCACGCGCCTGAAGTACCTCAGCGATGTCGGTATCGGCTACCTCACGCTCGACCGGCAGAGCCGCACCCTGAGCGGCGGCGAGGTGCAGCGCATCAACCTCACCACGGCGCTGGGCACCTCGCTGGTCAACACGCTGTTCGTGCTCGACGAGCCCAGCATCGGTCTGCACCCGCGCGACATGCACCGCATCACCCAGGCCATGCTGCGCCTGCGCGATGCGGGCAACACCCTGGTGGTGGTGGAGCACGACCCGGCCGTCATGCTCGCGGCCGACCGCGTGCTCGACTTCGGCCCCGGACCGGGCGAGCGCGGCGGGCGCATCGTGTTCGATGGTACGCCCGATGAACTGCGCGGCGCCGACACCCTCACCGGCCAGTACCTCGGCGGCCGCAAGCGCGTGGGCCACAGCTTTCAGCGCCCGGTGTCCGACGCCACGCCGCGCCTCATCCTCGAAGGCGCGCGCGAGCACAACCTGCAGAACCTGTCGATCGAATTCCCGCTGCAGCGCCTGGTCACCGTCACCGGTGTCAGCGGCTCGGGCAAGTCCAGCCTGATCCAGGACGTGCTGGCCCCGGCGCTGCAGCGCCACTTCGGCAAGACCACCGAGACGCCCGGCGCACACGACCGCCTGCTCGGTGCCGACCACCTCTCCGATGTGGTGTTTGTCGACCAGTCGCCCATCGGCAAGACGGCGCGCTCCAACCCCGTGAGCTACGTCGGCGCGTGGGACAGCGTGCGCGAGCTGTTCGCCAATGCGCCGCTGTCGCGCCAGCGCGGCTACACGCAGGCCAAGTTCAGCTTCAACAGCGGCGACGGGCGCTGCCCGACCTGCGGCGGCTCGGGTTTCGAGCATGTCGAGATGCAGTTCCTCAGCGACGTGTACCTGCGCTGCCCCGACTGCGATGGCACGCGCTATCGCCCCGAGATTCTCGAAGTCACGCTGGAGCGAGGCGGCCGGGCGCTCAACGTGGCTGCGGTGCTCGACCTCACGGTGTCCGAGGCCATCGCCCTGTTTGCCGACGACCGCGACGTG
The DNA here is from genome assembly GCA_001770955.1 of Burkholderiales bacterium RIFCSPLOWO2_12_FULL_65_40. Lineage (GTDB taxonomy): Bacteria > Pseudomonadota > Gammaproteobacteria > Burkholderiales > Burkholderiaceae_C > Simplicispira. The sequence goes on from MESL01000007.1 coordinate 34,168, forward strand.
GTGCGCGCGCTGCGCCCCATTGCGGATGTGGGGCTGGAATACGTCAAGCTTGGCCAGCCCGTGCCCACGCTCTCGGGCGGCGAGGCGCAGCGCCTCAAGTTGGCGGGCTTCCTGGCCGAGGCGGCGCGCAGCCAGGCCAAGTCGCGCCAGCCGCTGGCGCGCAAGGGCACGCTGTTTCTGTTCGACGAGCCCACCACCGGCCTGCACTTTGACGACATCGCCAAGCTCATGCGCGCCTTTGCGCGGCTCATCGACGCCGGGCATTCGCTCATCGTCATCGAGCACAACCTCGACGTGATTGGCGCCAGCGACTGGCTCATCGACCTGGGCCCCGAGGGCGGCGACGCGGGCGGCTTTGTGGTGGCCGAGGGCACGCCCGCCCAGGTGCGCGAGCACCCGCATTCGCACACCGGCGCCGCCCTGCGCGAGTACGCCAGCGCCATTGGCGCCGCCCCGTTGCTGCGCGAGCGCACGCCTTTGCTATGGAATCAAGAGCTGGAGGCGCTTGCCAAAAAAGCGCAAAAGGCCAAAAACAGCATTGAAATCGTGAACGCCCGCGAGCACAACCTGCGGGGCCTGAGCGTGGACATTCCGCGCGGCCGGTTCAACGTCATCACCGGCGTCAGCGGTTCGGGCAAATCCACGCTGGCGTTCGACATCCTGTTCAACGAAGGCCAGCGCCGCTACCTCGAATCGCTCAACGCCTATGCGCGCAGCATCGTGCAGCCGGCGGGGCGGCCCGAGGTCGATGCGGTGTACGGCATTCCGCCCACCGTGGCCATCGAGCAGCGCCTGTCGCGCGGCGGGCGCAAGAGCACGGTGGGCACCACCACCGAGGTCTGGCACTTTCTGCGGCTGCTGTACGTCAAGCTCGGCGTGCAGCATTGCACCAAGGACGGCGCCGCCGTGCGGCCGCAGACGCCCGACAGCATCGCGGCGCAGTTGCTCACGCATTTCCGCGGCCAGCACATCGGCCTGCTGGCGCCGCTGGTGGTGGCGCGCAAGGGTGTCTACACCGAGCTGGCCGACTGGGCGCGCCCGCGCGGCTACACCCACCTGCGCGTGGACGGCCACTTTCTGCCCACCACGGGATTCCCGCGCATCGACCGCTTCAAGGAGCACACCATCGAGCTGCCGGTGATGAGCCTGGATGTGGCGCCCGAGAACGAGGCGCTCTTGCGCAGCGCTCTGGCCCTGGCGCTGGAGCACGGCAAGGGCGTGGTGCATGTGCTGAGCCACCTCGACGGCCTGCGCGAGGCGCTGGCGGCGGGCGCGCCCACGGCGGGCATCGGGCGGCTCCAGGTGTTCTCGGCCAAGCGCGCCTGCCCGGTGTGCAGCACCAGTTATGCCGAGCTGGACCCACGACTCTTTTCGTACAACAGCAAGCACGGCTGGTGCCCCGACTGCGTGGGCACGGGCGTCAAGCTGACCAAAGAGCAGCGCAAGGTGTTCGACGACTCGGTGCTGGCCGACGACCAGAAGGGCCGCGAGCAGACCTTTGCCGAACCCGAGGTGGACGAGGTGCTCGACGCCGCCTGCCCCACCTGCCAGGGCACACGCCTCAACGCCACGGCGCGCGCCGTGCGCTTTGGCGCCGACGCGGCCACGGGCCACGCGGGCTGGAGCATCACCGACATCGCGCGCCTGTCGGTGAGCGACATCCGCGCCTGGGTGGACACCGTGGCGCTGCACGGGCGCGAGGCAGAAATTGCCCGCGACCTCATCCCCGAAATCAAGGGGCGGCTGGAATTCCTGGAAGAAGTGGGCCTGGGCTATCTCACGCTCGACCGGGGCGCGCCCACCCTCAGCGGGGGCGAGGCGCAGCGCATCCGCCTGGCGGCGCAGCTGGGCAGCAACCTGCAGGGCGTGTGCTACGTGCTCGACGAGCCCACCATCGGTCTGCACGCGCGCGACAACCAGATCCTGCTGCGCGCCCTGCACCAGTTGAGCGAAAAGGGCAACACCCTGGTGGTGGTGGAGCACGACGAGGACACCATCCGCGCCGCCGACCACCTCATCGACATCGGCCCGAGCGCCGGCAAGCGCGGCGGCCGCCTGGTGGCGCAGGGCAGCGTGGCCGACCTCACCGGCGCCGCCGAATCGCAGACCGGCCGCTACCTGCTGCACGCCATGCGGCATCCGCTGCAGGCGCGCCGTGCCATGGCGTCGGATGCTATCGAAGAAGTAGCTGACAGCGCTTTATCCACGGGTGCTACAGCCCCAAATGCCTTGAAGGATGAGCCTCTGCGCTGGCTCACCGTGCACGGCGCGCAGCTGCACAACCTGCAAAACGTGACCGCGCGCGTGCCGCTGCAGCGGCTGGTGGCGGTCACGGGCGTGAGCGGCTCGGGCAAGTCCACGCTGGCGCGCGACGTGCTGCTCACCAACGTGGCCGCCTGGGTGCAGCAGCGCAGTACCAAGGCCGGGCGCGACGCCATGGACGCGGGCAACGCGCCCGCGCTCATCGGCTGCACCGGCCTGCAGGGCTTCGAAACCATCGACCGCGTGCTCGAAGTGGACCAGACGCCCATCGGCAAGACGCCGCGCTCTTGCCCGGCCACCTACATCGGCTTCTGGGACACCGTGCGCAAGCTGTTCGCCGAAACGCTGGAGGCCAAGGCGCGCGGCTACGCGGCCGGTCGCTTTTCCTTCAACACAGGCGAGGGCCGCTGCCCGGTGTGCGAAGGGCAGGGCGTGCGCACCATCGGCATGAGCTTCCTGCCCGACGTGAAAGTGCCCTGCGAGGCCTGCCACGGCGCGCGCTTCAACCCCGAGACCCTGGCCGTCACCTGGCGCGGCAAGAGCATCGGCGACGTGCTGCGCATGGAGGTGGATGAGGCCGTGGAATTTTTCGCCAGCATGCCCGGCATCGCGCACCCGCTGCAGCTGCTCAAGGACGTGGGACTGGGCTACCTCACGCTGGGCCAGCCCAGCCCCACGCTCAGCGGTGGCGAGGCGCAGCGCATCAAATTGGTGACCGAACTGACCAAGGTGCGCGACGAGGTGGGCCGGCGCGGCCAGAAGGCGCCGCACACGCTCTACGTGCTCGATGAGCCCACCGTCGGCCTGCACATGGCCGACGTGCACAAGCTCATCCGCGTGCTGCACCGCCTGGTGGACGGCGGCCACAGCGTGGTCGTCATCGAGCACGACCTCGACGTGATCGCCGAGGCCGACTGGATCATCGACCTGGGCCCCGAGGGCGGCGCGGGCGGCGGCCGCATCGCCGCCGCCGCCACGCCCGAGGAGGTGGTGCGCCTGGGCACGCACACGGGCGTGGCGCTGGCGCCGGTGTTGGCGCGTTAGAACGGTGCGCCGCTAGCTCAGGCGCGTTGCAGCGGCAGGGGCGCGTCGGCCGGGATCGGGCATTGGTAGGGCTTGCCTTCGCGGCGCTGCAGCAGTTCCGCGCGCGCGGCGGCCAGCACCTCGGGGCGGCCCAGCAGTTCGATGGCGGTGGCGGCCATCACTTTCGCCGCATGCACCATGCCCAGGTGGGCCAGCGTGTTCTTGCCCTGCGACACCATTTGCCACGAGTGAAACGGCGTGCCAAACGCGTAGCAGGCCACCCAGGCCTGCGCCGTGGGCGTGACCCAGCTCACATCGGCCACGTCGGTGGATCCGTACAGCAGGTCTTCGCGTTGGGGGTTGTAGTCCCGGAGGCCGTCGAACAGCTCGGACCCCTGCCCGCGCAGCACGCTGCCCAGCGACCGGCCCGCTTCTTCCACGTCCCCCGCCGTCAGCGTGGCATGGTGCAGGCGCGCCTGGGTGCGCTCCGCTTCGCCCACGGGCAGGCGGCCCAGGTGCTGCATTTGCGCGTGCATCACCTGGTTGAGGGTGGTGTTGAGCAGCAGGTTGGAGCAGGCCTTGTCGAAGCGGACTTCCATCTCGCAGCCGGTCATCAGCGCGGCGCCACGGGCCACGTCCTGCACGCGCTGGTACAGCTCGGTGGCCTCGTGGTTGCGCGCGGCGCGGACCAGGTACAGCACCTCGGCGCGTGCCTGCACCACGTTGGGGGAGAGGCCGCCGCTGTCGGTCACGGCATAGTGGACGCGGGCGCTGGGCGGCATGTGCTCGCGCAGGTAGTTCACGCCCACGTTCATCAGTTCCACGGCGTCCAGCGCACTGCGTCCCAGGTGCGGGGAGTTGGCCGCATGGGCGGCGCGGCCCTTGAACACAAAGCGGGCCTGGATGTTGGCCAGCGTGCTTTGGTCGAAGATGCCGGTGTGGCTGGCGGGGTGCCAGGTCAGGGCGGCGTCCAGGTCGTCGAACAGGCCGTCGCGGGCCATGAAGGTCTTGCCCGAGCCGCCCTCTTCGGCCGGGCAGCCGTAGAAGCGTACGCGCCCGGGTTGGCCGGTCTGGCGCAGGTGCTCCTGCACCGCCAGAGCCGCCAGGTGTGCTGCCGCGCCCAGCAGATGGTGGCCGCAGCCGTGGCCGTTCAGGCCGGGGCTGTCTGCCGAGGGCATGCACTGCAGCGCGCCGCTTTGCTGGTTCAGGCCGGAGAGCGCGTCGTACTCGCCCAGCAGACCAATCACCGGGCCGCCTTCGCCCGCTTCTGCCGTGAAGGCGGTGGGAATGCCCGCCACCGGCTGCTGGACGCGAAAGCCCGCGGCGGCCAGGCCATCGGCATGCAGCCGGGCGGAGGTTTCTTCGGCGTAGCGCAGCTCGGCCAGCGACCAGATCTGGTCCGCCACGGCGGTGAGGCGCGGCGCGTGCTGGTCGAAAAACGGGCGCAGGTGGTCTAGGGTTTGCATGGGGCGTTTTCCACTTATTCGGTCTTGATGCCCGCTTTTTGCACGATGGCGCGGTTGCGCTTGATCTGCGTGGCAATCAGCGCCGGGAAGTCTTCGGGTTTGTCCTCGACCAGGGAGACGCCCATTTTTTCCAGGCGGGCCAGGGTGTCGGGCGCATGCACGGCCTTGATGGCCGCGGCGCGCAGCTTGTCGGCCACGGCGGCGGGGGTCTTGGCCGGAATCACCAGGCCGAACCAGCTCATGCCCAGGTCGTTGAGTTCGGGGTAGCCCAGTTCCTTGAAGGTGGGCACGTTGGGCAGCTCCGGCACGCGCTTGGTGCTGGCGACGGCCACGGGCAGCAGCTTGCCGGCCTTGATGTGGGGCAGGGCGGACGGCAGTTGGTCGGGCATGACCTGCATCACGCCGGCCAGCGCATCGTTCAGGGCCGGGCCGCTGCCACGGTAGGGCACCACGGTCAACTTGACGCCTGTGGTGTCGTTGAACGACTCGACCATGATCTGCCCCAGGCTGCCCACGCCGGGCACGGCGGCGCTGTAGTGGCCGGGCTTGGCCTTGAGCGCGGCCACAAAGCCGGCAAAGTCTTTCACGCCCATGCCGGGATGCACCGAGTACACCGAAGGCATGCTTACCAAGTTCACCAGTGGCAGCAGTTTGGCATTGATGCCATCGGCCTTGGGGAACAGGGCCGGGTTCACGGTCATGGTGCTGACCGTGGCCATGCCCATGGTGTAGCCGTCTGGGGCGGCCAGGCTCACGGCCTCGGTGCCCAGCAGGCCGCCCGCGCCGGCGCGGTTGTCCACCACCACCGGCTGTCCCAGCGTGTTGCGCAGGCTTTCGGCGATCACGCGGGCCACCAGGTCGGTCGAGCCGCCAGCGGCGAACGGCACGATGAGCTTGACGGGCTTGGTGGGGTAGTCGTCCTGTGCCAGCGCGCACAGCGGTAGCAGGCCCAAGGCCAGCAGGGACAGGCGGCGGATGGATGAGCGCGGGGAGATGTGTTTCATGGCGTGATGAGGCAAGGGGGTGAGAGGTGTGACAAATATAAAAATGCCGCCCGCGTGTGACCAGCCCGTTTTGCCCCGCAGCTATTAGCATTGCCGATAGCTCAACCGCCGCATTCACCATGACTTCTGCCCCTGCCGTGCCACCCCCGGCCCCCGCCTGCGGCGGCGATGTCGCCAGCCTGGGCAAGGTGCTGTTCACTCGCCTGAGCACCCATGGGCGGTTGCGCCAGTTGCACCTGCTGGTGGTGCTGGAGGACTGCGGCAGCATCGCGCGCGCGGCGCCGCAGCTGCACATGAGCCAGTCGGCCGCCACGCAGGCCCTGGCCGAATTCGAGCGTGTGGTGGGCATGCGCCTGTTCGAGCGGCATGCGCGCGGCCTTCGCCCCACGCCTGCGGGCCGTGCCCTGACGGCGGCCGCCCGCGCTGCGATGGCCGCGCTGACCGAGGCCGCCGAATCGCTGGCCGCCATCCACTACGGCGCCGCCAGCGCCCTGCGCCTGGGGGCCATGCCGGCGGCGGCCTATGCGCTGCTGCCGGGCCTGCTCGACCACTTCTACGCCCAGCACCCCAACGTACACCTGGAACTGCACGAGGACACCGGCGCACGCCTGCTGCCCATGCTCACGGCGGGCGGGCTGGACGCCGTGTTTTGCCGCGCCCCGCAAGACCTGCCGGCAGGCTTTGTGTTCGAGCCCCTGCTGGAGGACGAGGTGGTGGTGGTGGCCGCCACCAGCCATGTGCTGGCGGGGCAGGCGCAGGTGCCGCTGGCGGCGCTGAGCGGCATGCGCTGGATCTTGCCGGTCATGAACATCCAGCTGCGCACCATTTTTGACACCCAGGTGCTGGGCCAGTTGCACGATGTGCAGTGGTTTCCGGTCTCCACCGTGTCGCTGCCCGTGCTGGAGGGGCTGTTGCAGCAGCCCGGCGCCGTCTCGCTGCTGCCGCGCAGCATCCTGGTGGGCCTGCAAACCAGCCGCCGGGTGTGCCGCCTCGATGTGGTGGGCCTGACGGCCTCGCTGGCGCCATTGGGTGTGGCCTATGTGCAAACCGGCCCCGTGCAGCTGCTGCAGTCCTTGCTGGAACCGGCCCGCCGCCAGCGGCGGGTGCTGCTGGGGTCGTCTGCCGCCACGCCGGGCGGCCGCGTGCCATGACACCGCCTGCCGCCGTGCCCGGCCCTGGCCGCTCCGTGATCTGGATCGAGCCCGCCGCGCCCGCGAAACCCCCTGAAGGCGCGCCCTGCAATGGCTGTGGCCTGTGTTGCCTGGCCGAGCCGTGCCCGCTGGGCATGCTCGTCTCGCGCCGCCGCACGGGTGCCTGCGTGGCGCTGCGCTGGAGCGCGCCGGACGGGCGCTACCTCTGCGGCATGGTTGCCGACCCGGGCGCGGTGACAGGCTGGACGCGGCCCTGGGCCGTGCGCTGGCAGAAGGCGCTGGCGCGGCGCTGGATCGCCGCTGGCGTGGGCTGCGATGCGCGCCTGCAGGCGCTGCCGCCGGCCTGAACAGTTCGGTCGGTTGCTATTGAAAATATAGCTTGTGGCGCTTGAGGCACGGGCGCCATAGGTTGTTTTTGCTCGGAATGTCGGTGGTAACACCACCGCCGGCAGGGGCTTGCATCCAGCCATAAATATTCATTTGTGATGAATCTTAAAATCCGCCACAGCCGTGCTTAGCACGGATCGCTGTGCGGTCATTTGCACTGCATCAAAAAGATGGCGCGTCTCGCGCGTGCCGGAAAACAAGAAAGGAAACCCACCGATGGACAGTGCCATCCTGAGCCTGCTGGGCGCCTTCCTGCTGTCGATCATGGGGCTGTTTGTCTTCATCTGGTCGATGCGCAAGGGCCTGCTGGTCGAGAACCCCCGGGCGGCCTCGGTCATCTTCGCGCGCGGCGAGATCGGCCAGGCCGACGACCCCGCGCTGCACGAGGCCGGCCGCGCGCACCTGCAGGCGGCGGCCGCCGAGCCGGGCGATGCTGCCCACGCCGCCGACCCGCGCGAGCTGGCGCAGCGCATCGAGGCCGACCGCTCCAGCGCCTTCCCCGTGTTCATGTTCATCGCCTTCGCCATCCTCTGGCTGGTGCTGGGCTCGGTGGCGGGGCTCACGGCCTCGCTCAAGCTGCACATGCCCGACTGGCTGGTGGGCGAGGCCTGGCAGACCTTCGGCCGCGTGCGCACCATGCACCTCACGGCGGTGCTCTACGGCTGGATCACCAACGCCGCGCTCGGCCTCATCGTCTGGCTGCTGCCGCGCCTGCTGCGCACGCGGTTGTTCGGCGCGCCCTGGGTGATGCTGGGTGGTGCCTTCATCAACATCGCCATCGCCAGTGCCATCGGCGCCATCGGCGCGGGCTGGAGCGACGGCATGGAGTACCTGGAGATGCCGTGGCAGATCGGCCTGTTCATCGTCGTGGGCTTCGTCTGCATCATCGGGCCGGTGCTGTACACGCTGGTCAACCGCAAGGTCGAGTCGCTGTACGTGAGCGTCTGGTACCTCGTGGCGGCGCTGCTGTGGATCACGCTGCTGTTCCTCGTGGCCAAGCTGCCCGGCGTGCACACCGGCGTGCAGCAGGCCACCACCAACTGGTGGTACGGCCACAACGTGCTGGGTCTGTGGTTCACGCCCATCAGCGTGGGCGCGATCTACTACTTCCTGCCCAAGATCATCGGGCGGCCGGTGCGCTCGTACAACCTGTCCATCCTGGGCTTCTGGACGCTGGCCTTCTTCTACGGCCAGGTGGGCGGGCACCACCTCATCGGCGGGCCGATTCCGGGGTGGCTCAGCACGCTGTCCATCGTGCAGAGCATGATGATGATCATCCCCGTGGCAGCCTTCACCATCAACATGGCGGGCACCTTGCGTGGGCGCATGCACCTGGCGCTGCACTCGCCCACGCTGCGCTTCATGATGTTCGGCGGGCTGATGTACATGCTCTCGTCGGTGCAGGGCTCGCTGGAGGCGCTGCGCAGCGTGAACCAGGTGGCGCACTTCACACACTTTACGGTGGCACATGCGCACCTGGGGGCGTATGCCTTCGTCACCATGGTGCTGTTCGGCGCCATCTACTTCATGCTGCCGCGCGTGCTGCACTGGGAGTGGCCTTACCCGCGTCTGATCTCGCTGCAGTTCTGGCTCGCGGCCATCGGCATCCTGATCTATTTCGTGGGCCTCTCCATCGGCGGCTGGCTGCAGGGCCTGGCCATGCTCGACGCCTCGCGGCCCTTCATGGAGTCGGTGCAGCTGACCATCCCCTACCTGCAGTGGCGCAGCGTGGGTGGTGCGCTGATGGTGCTGAGCCACCTCGTCTTTGCCGGCCACTTCCTGGCCATGGCGCTGCGCTTTGGCCCGCAGCGCACGGGCGCCGCCCTGTTCGCACCGCAATCCCCCCAGGCCCTGGAGGTCGCTCATGGAAAATGAAGTCAAACTGGCCGCAGGCGCCATGGTGTCCCTGGCCGTGGCCACGGCCGCGCTGGTGGTGCTGCCCTACATGGAGGTGCGCGACATCGCGCCGCCCGAAGGCCTCAAGCCGTACACCAGCGCACAACTGCGCGGGCGCGAGGTCTACATCGCCAACGGCTGCGTGTACTGCCACACGCAGCAGCCGCGCGACCGTAACCTCGGCCCCGACCATGAGCGCGGCTGGGGCCGCGCCTCGGTGCCGGGCGACTATGTGTACGACAAGCCGCACCTGCTGGGCAGCATGCGCACCGGGCCCGACCTGTTCAACATTGGCGTGCGCCAGCCCAGCAAGGACTGGCACCTGGGCCACCTGTACCAGCCGCGCGCCTATGTGCCGGGGTCCATCATGCCGGCCTACCCCTACCTGTTCGAGACCAAGGCCGCCGCCGAGCCGGGCGACGAGGTCGTCAAGCTGCCGCCGGGCCAGGGCCCCGCCGGCAAGGTGGTCGTGGCGCGCCCCGAGGCGCTGGACCTGGTGAAGTACCTGCAGGGCCTGGACCACACCTACCCCGTGCTGCCGCCCCCGCCGCGCAGCGCCGCCGGCCCGGCCGCCGGGTCTGCCTCCTGAGGACGCCCATGCTCGACCAAGACACTTCGCACCGCGCGCAGGAGCGCGAGAACGCCGACCCCGAGGAACGCATCCGCCCCGTGCCGCTGATGGCTGCGGCCATCACGCTGGCCATGGTGCTGTTCGGCGTGGGCTACATTGTTCTGTCCGAACCCTTCGGCAACTCTGCCCTGGGTGACCGTCGCACCGTGGCCGACCTCTCCGGCCCCGCGCCGGCCGCAGCGGGCGCCGCCGTGGATGGCAAGGCGCTGTTTGCCGCGCAGTGCGCGGCCTGCCACCAGGCCACGGGACAGGGCCTCCCCGGCGTGTTCCCGCCGCTGGCGGGCTCGGAATGGGTGAAGGGCGAGCCGCGCGTGCTGGCCAACATCCTGCTGCATGGCGTGACCGGCCCGATCACGGTGGCCGGTAAAAGCTACGAGGGCGCCATGCCGGCCTTTCGGCAACTCGGCGACGCCGAACTGGCCGCCGTGGCCAGCTACATCCGCAGCGCCTGGGGCAACCAGGCCGCGCCGCTGACGCCGGAGCGGTTCGCACAGGAGCGCAAGGCCAGCGACCGTTCCACGCCGTTTGAGGGCGGCGCCGCGCTCCAAGCCCTGGCGCGCTAAGGCCATGTTGCGCACCGCCGTCCTGAGCCTGCTGCTGGCGCTGTGCGGCTACGCGGCGGCGGATTGGCTCACGCACGGCTTCCAGGTCTGGACAGACGAGGGCGCGCGCCGCCTGGAAGTGGTGCTGCAGCCCGTGGACGCGCCGCGCGTGGCGGTGGACGGCCCGGGCGTGGCCGCGCCCGACCTGCCCGCGCTGCTGGCGCAGGGCGGCGGCGTGACCATCGCCGACTTCATCTACACGCGCTGCCAGAGCGTCTGCCTGTCGCTGGGCAGCAGCTTCCAGCAGTTGCAGGCGGCGCTGCAGGCCGACCGCGCGGCGGGCCAGCGCGCCAATGTGCGCCTGCTGTCGATCAGCTTCGACGGCGCGCACGACCACCCGGCCGCGCTGCGTGCCTACGCCCAGGGCCTGCGGGCCGACCCGGCGCTGTGGCGCTTCGTGCGCGTGCCCGACGCGGCGCAGGAGCAGGCCCTGCTGCGCCGCCTGGGCGTGGTGGTGGTGCCCGACGGCCGGGGCGACTACGAGCACAACGCCGCGCTGCTGGTGTTCGACGCGCGCGGCCGCATGGTGCGCGTGTTCGACGTCGCCGAGCAGCAGCTCGCGCTGGACTACGCGCGCCACCTTGCGCGGAGCGCGCCATGACGGCCGGGCCCCGCTGCACGCCGCGCACCCAGGCCGCCCTGGGGCTGGCCCTGTGCGTGCTGCTGGCCTGGCCCACGCTGCGCCACGCGCTGGAGGCCAGCATGTGGCGCCACATGGTGCTGCAGTTTCCGCTGCTGATGGTGGCGGGCGCGCTGCTGGCGGCCGCGCTGCCGCCGCGCGCGCGTGGCGCCGTGGCGCGCTGGAACGCCCACGGCATCGCCGGGCTGGTGGGGGTGGCCGGGGTGCTGGCCGTGCTGATGGTGCCGCGCGCGCTGGACCTGGCGCTGCGCGACGGCACCATCGAGGCCGCCAAGGGTGCCGCGCTGGTGCTGGCGGGCGCGGCGCTGCGCCTGTCGTGGCGTGCGGCGGGGCTGGTGGTGCAGGGCTTCTTCCTCGGCAACATGCTGCCCATGACCGCCGTGGTGGGCCAGCTCTACATCGATGCGCCGCTGCGCCTGTGCAACGCCTACCTGCTCGATGACCAGGCCCGCCTGGGCCAGTGGCTCATTGCCCTGGCCGTGCTGCTGGCGCTGGGCTGGTTGGCGCAGGTGGGGTGGTGGATGGCGCGGCGCGAGGGGGCCGCGCTGCTGCCCCATGAGGCCTGAAATGCTCTTGAATTGATAGCTGTTGGCGCTTGATGGATGGACGCCAGAGGCCAATTTTCTTAAAAACAGGCCGCTGGCACGTCGACCCGTGTGGTCCACACGGCGGCCTCACGCGCGGCCTTGCGCTTGTGCTCCAGGTAGTCGGGCGCCACGCAGAGGAACAGCGTGCGGCCGTCCGGTCCGCCGAGCGCGCAGGCGTACACGCCCAACGGGTACGTGGCAATTTCACCGAGCACCCGGCCGCCCTCGGCCACGCGCAGCACGCGGCGGTGGTTGGCGTCGGCCAGCCACACGGCGCCCTCGGCGTCGAGCGCGGCGCCGTCCGGGGCCACCTGGGTCTGCGCGATGACCTGGGCCAGGTTGTCGCCCTGTGGCAGCGGGCCGAACACGGCCCAGTCGCGGCGCGGTCCCAGGCCGCCGCCGGGCAGCAGGTCGAAGGCCGAGAGCCGGTTGCCGAAGGTCTCGCCCACGATCAGCGTGCGGCCGTCGGGCGTGACCATGGAACCGTTGGGGAAGTACAGACCCTCGGCCACGGCGCTCACCGTGCCGTCGGGCGCCACGCGGGCCAGCCGTGCCGGAGCGAAGGGTGCGCCGCCCATGAGGTCGAAGCCAAAGTTGCCCACATAGGCGTTGCCCTGGCGGTCCACCACCATGTCGTTGGCATGGCCGCCGGCCACGGCGGAAAGGTCGGCGTGCTCCACCAGCCGGCCGTCGGGTTCGCGGCGCAGCAGCTTGCGGTCGCGCATGGAAACGACGAGCAGCCGCCCGTCGGGCAGCCAGCCCAGGCCCGAGGGCTGGCCGGGCACCTCGGCGATGGTTTCGACCGTGCCGTCCAGGCCCACGGCAATGACCTGCCGCGTATAGAAGTCCGACAGCCAGAGCCGGTCCGCATGCCAGCGCGGGCCCTCGAAAAAGCTGTAGCCGGACACCAGGGTGGAAAACGTCGGGGGGGCCATGGGCGGTCTCCAGGGTTGCGAGCCGCCATGGTAGGTGGCGCGTGGCAGCGTGCGTGTCGCACGAGCGTCTGATCAGTGTGGAGCGAGGTGGATGCCCACCAGTTCGATAGCGGGCGGTGCAGGCATTGTGCGAACAGGCGTTGCCAACAAAAAGACGGAAAACTGGTCAAATAGCTGCAAAATCTGGCGAAACGCCAGTCACTATCAGCACCATGACCAAGCTCGACGACACCGACCGCGAAATCCTCAGCATCTTGCGCCAGGATGCGCGCATGCCCGTGGCCACGCTGGCGCACAAGCTGCGCGTCTCGCGCGGCACGGTGCAAAACCGGCTGCGCAAGATGGAGGAGGGCGGCGTCATCGTCGGCTACACCGTGCGCCTGCGGCCCGATTCGGAGCCGCAGCGCATCCGCGCCTGGATGTGCATCGCCGTGGAGGGCAACGCCGCGCCCGAGGTGATCCGCGCGCTGCGCGGCGAGCCCATGGTGGGCACCCTGCACACCACCAACGGCCGCTGGGACATCGTGGCCGAGGTGCGCGCCGAGAGCCTGGAGGCGTTTGATGCTGCCCTGGGCCGCATCCGCCTCACGCCGGGCATCGCCAACACCGAGACGAGCATCCTGCTGTCCACCTACAAGGCCTGAGGGAGAGGGACCGTCGTCAGTGAGGTGATGAGTGCACGGGTTCGGGCGCATGGCGCTGAGCCGTGCCCTCCGGCAGGGCCAGCATGACGCAGTTGCGGCCCGCGTTCTTGCCGGCATACAGGGCCTGGTCTGCACGTTGCAGCATGGCGTCCAGTGTGCGTTCCTCGGGCAGGCGCTCAGCCACCCCCAGGGTGGCACTCAGGTGAATCGTCTGCTCGCCATGCACCACCAGGGTCGCTGCCAGTCGCTGGGCGAAACGCTGGGCCACTGTGGCGGCCTGTGGCAGGGTGGCCCCGGGCAGCAGCACGGCGAATTCCTCGCCCCCCATGCGGCCCACACAGTCGATGCTGCGAAAGCACTCATGGGACAGGCGGGCCACCTGACGCAGCACCTCGTCGCCTGCGGCATGACCGAACTGGTCGTTGATCTTCTTGAAATGGTCCAGGTCCAGCAGCGCGACCGACAGCGGGCTGGCGTCGCGCTCGGCGCGGGCCAGATCAAGCCCAAAGCGCCGTCCGAACTCGCGGCGGTTGAGCAGACCGGTCAAGGGGTCGGTGGTGGCCTGGCGTTGCAGTTCGGCCTGCAGCTCGGTGCGCCGGGCGATTTCGTCCTGCAGGGCCGCATTGGCCTGTTGCAGGCGGCTGCGCACCACGAATTCCTGGCGCTGCGCCCGTTGCAGGCGGTTGGCGGAGATGAATCCCACCACTGCAGGCAACGTCAGCAGCAGCGTCAGCCCGGGCGCCAGGGTCAAGGCGGTTCCCGTCAACAGCAGCGAGGCGACCGAGCCCGCCACCCCCACCAGGGCCACCCAGGCGCCGAGTGCAACGCGGCCCGGGACAAAGATGAACAGGCTGAGGTTGACGACCATGAGCATGCCAATCGTCGAGGTCCGCATTTCGGGCTGCAGAAACTGGAACAGAAAGAAAAAGGGGTAGCCCACCATCTCCAGCACCATCACCAGATGGCCCTGGGGTGCCAGGTAGGGCCGTGTGCGCAAGGCCCGTGCGGCCAGCAGCAGCAACAGGGCGGTGGCCGCCCGGTACCCCAGAAGGGCCCGAAAACCGGGGCTGTTCCCCAGCGCCTGGTAGTCTGGCAGGGCAAAAAGCATCAGCAGGGTCGCCCAGACCCAAAGCGCAATGCGCAACTGTCGGGCCATGCGCCCCTGCACATCGGCACGGTAGGCCTGTTCGGTGGCGGCGTCGGTGAACTCGGCTCGCCAGAGCGAAATGGGCGGGATCGGAGCGGTCTCCATGGTGCTGGTGGGGCGTGCAGCGAGGTGTTTACGTCAGGTTACAACATCATCCCTGTGGTTGATACGGGGTTCAGGGTTTTCCTGGGCTGTGCGGTGGTGCCGGTGGGGCTGACGCATGGGCGACAGCGGGTAGGTGCTTTCCTCGATGTTGCGGTGCGTCAATTGCGGTCCAATGGACGTTTTGTCTCTTCAGGAGCCCTCCATGCAACGTCGAAACATCCTCCAGTGGGGCGCCGCCGCGCTGGCTGTTGCCGCCTCTCTGGGTACTGCCCAGGCCCAGAGTTTTCCGGCCAAACCCATCAAGCTCGTGATCGCCTTCCCCGCAGGTGGCCCGACCGACATCACCATGCGCGCGCTGGCCGACAACGCCAGCAAGATCCTGGGCCAGCCGGTGATCGTCGAGAACAAGCCCGGCGCCGGCGGCACGCTGCCCGCGCAGGCGCTGCAGACGGCCCAGCCCGACGGTTACACGCTGGCGCAGATCCCGCTGGGCGTGTTCCGCCTGCCCTACACCACCAAGATCAACTGGGACCCGGTCAAGGACATCAGCTACGTGCTCAACGTCACGGGCTATGCCTTCGGCGTCGTCGTGCCGGCCGATTCGCCGCTCAAGACCTGGACGCACTTCGTCGCCTGGGCTAAGGCCAACCCCGGCAAGCTGAGCTACGGCTCCACCGGTACCATGACCAGCCCGCACCTGACCATGGAGCTGATCGCCCAGCAACTTGGGCTGGAACTGCTGCACGTGCCCTACAAGGGCAGCGCCGACCTGATGCAGGCCACGCTGGGCGGGCAGCTCATGGCGGCGGCCGACTCCACGGGCTTTGCCCCGCAGGTCGAGGCCGGCAAGCTGCGCGTGCTCAACACCTGGGGCGCCGAGCGCCTGGCCAAGTTCCCCGATGCGCCCACGCTCAAGGAGCTGGGCCTGGACATCGTGCAGAACTCGCCGTTTGGCATCGGCGCGCCCAAGGGCACGCCGGCTGCCGTGGTCAAGCGCCTGCACGATGCCTTCAAGCAGGCCATGGAGCAGGAAACCTACCGCACCGCCCTGGCCCGCTACGACATGGTGCCCATGTACATGAGCAGCGCGCAGTACCAGAAGTTCGCTGCAGACACCTTCGCGCGCGAGAAGGCGCTGGTGGAAAAACTGGGCCTGGCGAAGTAGGACTCACCCCCGGAGCGGCTGCGCCGCTTCCCCTCTCTCGCTGCGCTGCGCTTGCGGGAGGGGGACGCCCCCAGCGCACGCAAGTGAAACGCTGCTGCGCAGCCAGGGCGGCCCTTGCGCTGGGGCGCTGGCCTGGGGCGCGCCCGTTGTGTCGTTCCGCTCGCTTGCCGTGGGCCCATGGCGCAGGTTGCCGTGGCGGTCGGCACGCACCGGGGGGCTCTTGATCGGGCCGCCGCGTTCCGTGTGATGATCCGTGCAGACATTGAACGGACATATCTCCATGGCATCCCCTTCCGACAGCATCAGCATGGCCCTGTTTTGCGACTTTGAAAACGTTGCCCTCGGCGTGCGCGACGCGCAGTACGAAAAATTCGACATCAAACCCGTCCTGGAGCGCCTGCTGCTCAAGGGCAGCATCGTGGTCAAGAAGGCCTATTGCGACTGGGAGCGCTACAAGGGCTTCAAGGCCACCATGCACGAGGCCAATTTCGAACTCATCGAAATCCCCCACGTGCGCCAGTCGGGCAAGAATTCGGCCGACATCCGCCTGGTGGTGGACGCGCTGGACCTGTGCTACACCAAGTCGCACGTCAACACCTTCGTCATCATCAGTGGCGATTCGGACTTTTCACCGCTGGTCTCCAAGCTGCGCGAGAACGCCAAGCAGGTCATCGGCGTGGGCGTGAAGCAATCCACCTCGGACCTCTTGATCGCCAACTGCGACGAGTTCATCTTCTACGATGATCTGGTGCGTGAAAACCAGCGCGCCCAGGCCCGCCGCCAAAGCCCGGGCAACAACCCGCCCGCACCGCGCCGAACCCCCGAAGAAGAGCGCCACCGCAAGGAGACCCAGGAAACACGCCGCAACCAGGGCGTGGAACTGGCGGTGGAGACCTTCGAGGCCCTGCTGTCCGAGCGCGGCGACAGCGGCAAGATCTGGGCATCGGTGCTCAAGGAGGCCATCAAGCGCCGAAAGCCCGATTTCAGCGAAAGCTATTACGGTTTCCGCACTTTTGGCAACCTGCTCGAAGAGGCGCAGGCGCGGGGGCTGCTGGAGTTCGGACGCGACGAGAAGTCGGGGGCCTACGTGTACCGCGGCCATGGCGGCGCAACCGCCCGGCCCGATCCCGTGGGCCGGTTGGATGCGCCCATGGAGCGCTCGGGCGGTGCTGGGTACTTCCGCCACGACTTCCATGCCGTCGCGGTGGCGCCGGAAGCAGCGCCCGGGGGCAGCGAGGGCGGGACGCGGGGCGGTCGATCGCGGGGACGCCGACAGGATGCGCCAGCCGACGAACGGGTGGAGCCCCGTTCCGAGCCCCGTGGCGACGCGCCGACGGAGCGCCCGGCGGGCGGTTATTTCCGCCCACAGGCGCCGGCCGTTGCGCCTGCGGAGGCAGCGGCCGGCGATGGCGCCTCCACCGAGGGGGAAGGCAGCATGGGCGCGGCGGTTGGAGAGCCGGTAGCAGTTGCTGGCGCCGAACCCGCTGTGGCCGCCCCTGCGCCCCGGAGCCGCCGTACCGCTTCGGCGGCACGCAAGCCCGGCGGGCGCAAGGCCGCCGCCGCAGAGGACAATCCGGCGCGCTCCGAAAGCGGTGCGCCCCTGGGGGATTCAGCGGCGGAAGCGCCTCCAGCGGCGGCGGCTCCCGCCAAGGCCGCAGCATCCCGCCCGCGCAAGCCCCGCAATACCAAGCCTGTCGAGTAATTCCATTTCTAAATCATCCGTGTCGTTGTTGCTTCGCCTTGCCGTGCTACAGCACTGTCTGCAGCTTCGCGCCTAGACACAAATGATTTGGAAACGGAAAAGGGCCACGGGCGCCGCCTGGCGGCCCGAACTCAAGGCCTGGCGCGTTCGCGGCCCGCCAGGAGGTGCTGCGCCAGTTCGGCGAACC
This sequence comes from Burkholderiales bacterium RIFCSPLOWO2_12_FULL_65_40, assembly GCA_001770955.1. Lineage (GTDB taxonomy): Bacteria > Pseudomonadota > Gammaproteobacteria > Burkholderiales > Burkholderiaceae_C > Simplicispira. The sequence continues at coordinate 51,702 of MESL01000007.1, forward strand.
CCGCGCCGCGCGCGCCCTGGGTCACGTAGCGCGGCAGGTGGCGCAGCTGCGGCACGAAGCGCGCCACGTTGGCCACACCCACGCTGTGCGGGAAGTGCTGGAACATCACCTGGTCGTTGAGCGAATCGCCCACGAACACCCAGCGGTCGAGTTCGTCGTCGAGCGCGCGGCCCAGCAGCTCGCGCACGATCCAGCGCGCACCCACCAGCTTGTTGTGCGTGCCATACCAGCCGTTCACATGGATGCTGCTGACGGTGGCCGTCATGCCGGCCGCGCGCATGATTTCCTGCACCTGAGCGATGCCCTCGGGCGGCAGGTGGGTGAACTCGCTGTGGTCGATGGCGATGTCGGTCTCGCGCCCCGCCGAGTCGCGCGCGAGCTGGGCGCCGGGCACCTCGCGCAGGATCTGCTGCGCCACCTGCTGCATGCGCGCATGGTTGGCTGCGCGCGTGGAGGCGTCCTGCAGATACCATTTTGATAGCTGCTGGCGCTTGCCATCATTGGGCTGGAGGCCATCTTGGCTTGTATTTTGTGGCGCGCGCAACAGGGCTACGGCACCCGTCTCGGCCACGATGGCATCCACCGGCCAGGTGGTGGCAAAGGGCTCGCTCCAGCCCGCCGGCCGCCCGGTGATGGCAATCACATGCAGCCCGGCGGCGCGGAGCGCGGCGAGGGCCTCCAATGCATCGGGCGTGATGGCTCCCTCGGTGGTGAGGGTGTCGTCGATGTCGGTGAGGATGCCCGCCAGCCCGGCATCGGCGCGCCAATGGTCCAGGGGCTGCATGGTCTCAGCCCGCACTGCCCAGACTCAGCCCCGCATGCTCGCGCAGTGGATGGAAGTGGATCTTCGGAAACCGCTCCTGCGCCAGCCGCACGTCGTACGGGCTGGTGCAGAGGTAGGCCAGGGTGTTGGCAGCGTCGTGCGCCATGCGCAGGGGGTAGGCGTTTTCGAACTCGCGCAGCTCGGCTGGCGTGTCGGCGGTGATCCAGCGCGCGCCGGTGTACTGGCAGCCCTCCAGCCGCACGTCGGCGTCGTACTCGGCCTTGAGTCGGTGCTGCACCACCTCGAACTGCAGCTGTCCCACGGCGCCCAGCAGCATGTTGCCGCCCGCGTCGGGCTTGAAAACCTGGATCGCGCCTTCCTCGCCCAGCTGGGCCAGGCCCTGCTGCAGCTGCTTGGTGCGCAGCGGGTTTTTCAGCACCACGGTCATGAACATTTCGGGCGCGAAGAAGGGCAGGCCGGTGAACTGCAGGCTGGCGCCGTCGGTGATGGTGTCGCCCAGCTGCACGCCGCCGTGCGTGGTGAAGCCGATGATGTCGCCGGCGTAGGCTTCTTCGACGGCCTCGCGGCGCTGGCTCATGAAGGTGACCACGCTGGTGGGGCGCAGTTCCTTGGCGGTGCGCTGCACCTTGAGCTTCATGCCCGGCGTGTATTTGCCCGACGCCACGCGCACGAAGGCGATGCGGTCGCGGTGGTTGGCGTCCATGTTGGCCTGCACCTTGAAGACCACGCCAGCAAAGCCTTCGTCTTCGGGTTGAATGGTCTTGATGACGGGCTGCTTGTTGACTTCGAGTGTGCTCACGCGCGGGCCGGGCGGCGGCGACATGTCCACCACGGCGTCGAGCACTTCCATGACACCGAAGTTGTTGACACCGGAGCCGAAGAACACAGGGGTGAGCTTGCCGGCCAGAAAATCCTCGTGGCTCCACGCGGCCGAGGCGCCCATCGCCAGTTCCATGCTCTCGAGCGCATCGTCAAACGGCTGGCCAAAGCGCTTGCGCAGCCGGTCGGACTCGGACAGCGGCACCACTTCGAAGTCTTTCGGGCCACGGTCGCTGCCAGGGGTGAACACCGTCATGGTCTGCGTGCGCAGATTGATGATGCCGCCAAAGCTCTTGCCCTGGCCCACGGGCCAGGTGATGGGGCAGCAGGGCATGCCCAGTTCGCGCTCCACCTCGTCCAGGATGTCCAGCGGGTCACGCACTTCGCGGTCCATCTTGTTCACGAAGGTGATGATGGGCGTGTCGCGCTGGCGGCAGACCTCGATCAGGCGGCGCGTCTGTGCTTCCACGCCGTTGGCGGCGTCGATCACCATCAGCGCGGAATCGACGGCCGTGAGCACGCGGTAGGTGTCTTCCGAGAAATCCTTGTGTCCGGGGGTGTCGAGCAGGTTGATCACATGCTCGCGGTAGAGCATCTGCATGACGGAGGAGGCCACCGAGATGCCGCGCTGCTTTTCGATCTCCATCCAGTCGGACGTGGCGTGGCGGCTGGCCTTGCGGCCCTTGACGGCGCCGGCGATCTGGATCGCGCCCGAGAACAGCAGGAGTTTTTCGGTCAGCGTCGTTTTACCCGCGTCGGGGTGGGAAATGATGGCAAAGGTGCGGCGGCGCCGGGTCTCTTGGGCGTAGGACACAGGGGGTTCCAGAAGGTGGGCAGGGCGAGCAGGCCCTGCAGGGGTAAACGGTGGGCCTGCTCCTGCACCCGAGGAGCCTGTCGGACTTGCGAATCGTCGGCTGCAAATTGACCGCAGCGGCCCATTTTTTACCGTCTTTTTGCCCAATAGCTCGCCTATTGGGCTGCAAATCCGGCAAAAACTGGTCTCGCTGGGGTCGATTTTCGCTTTCGACGCCCCAAGTCCGACAGGCTCCTAGGGGAGAGCGGCCGAACCCGCAATTTTACCGGGCATGCACGGGGCGCAGCACGGGCGGCCCAACTGCTTTTATAATCCAGCGCATCCGAGGAGCGTTGCAGCGTCCCCAGCATTGGCGGGGCGTGAGGCTCGGAGTCATCAAGCAACGACGCTCATCCACTTTCCGTGTGGTGAGCTTTCGACCCCATCCCCCGGCGAGTGGTTTTTCAAACATGCTTTGGAGCACACCATGAACGCACGCGTCAACGCCCCCACCCTCACCGACTGCGCCATCACCGATATCGGCCTGGCCGAGTGGGGCCGCAAGGAAATCCGCATCGCTGAAACCGAGATGCCCGGCCTGATGGCCATCCGCGAAGAGTTCGCGCCCAAGCAGTCGCTCAAGGGTGCCCGCATCACCGGCAGCCTGCACATGACCATCCAGACGGCGGTGCTGATCGAGACGCTGCAGGCGCTGGGGGCGCAGGTCCGCTGGGCTTCGTGCAACATCTTCTCGACCCAGGACCACGCCGCTGCCGCCATCGCTGCTGCGGGCACACCCGTGTTTGCCGTGAAGGGTGAAACCCTGGTGGACTACTGGGACTACACGCACCGCATTTTCGACTTTGGCCCTGCGGGCACCGAGGGCGAAGGCCCCAACATGATCCTGGACGACGGGGGCGATGCCACGCTGCTGATGCACCTGGGCAAGCAGGCTGAAAAGAACCCCGGCGTGCTCGCCAACCCGGGCAGCGAAGAAGAGCGCATCCTGTTTGCCGCCATCAAGGCCAAGCTGGCTGAGGACGCCACCTGGTACAGCCGCAAGAGCGCCCAGATCATCGGCGTGACCGAGGAAACCACCACCGGCGTGCACCGTCTCAAGGAGATGTCTGCCAAGGGCACGCTGATGTTCCGCGCCATCAACGTGAACGACTCGGTGACCAAGAGCAAGTTCGACAACCTGTATGGCTGCCGCGAGTCGCTGGTGGACGGCATCAAGCGCGCCACCGACGTGATGATCGCCGGCAAGGTGGCTTGTGTGGCGGGTTACGGCGACGTGGGCAAGGGCAGCGCCCAGGCCCTGCGTGCCCTGTCGGCCCAGGTGTGGGTGACGGAAATCGACCCCATCAATGCTTTGCAGGCCGCCATGGAAGGCTACAAGGTCGTCACCATGGAATACGCTGCCGACAAGGCCGACATTTTCGTGACCACCACCGGCAACCGCGACGTGATCACCTTCGAGCACATGAAGGCCATGAAAGACCAGGCCATCGTCTGCAACATCGGCCATTTCGACAACGAGATCCAGGTCGCCAAGCTCGAAGAGCACTGCCAGTGGGAGGAAATCAAGCCCCAGGTGGACCACGTGATCTTCCCTGACGGCAAGCGCATCATCCTGCTGGCCAAGGGCCGTCTGGTGAACCTGGGCTGCGGCACGGGCCACCCGAGCTTCGTGATGTCGTCCAGTTTTGCCAACCAGACCATTGCCCAGATCGAGTTGTTCACGCACAGCGATTACTACGAGAACGGCAAGGTGTACGTGCTGCCCAAGCACCTGGACGAGAAGGTCGCGCGTCTGCACCTGACGAAGGTCGGTGCCATGCTGACCGAGCTGACCGATGAGCAGGCTGCCTACATCGGCGTGCCCAAGCAGGGCCCCTACAAGCCCGACACCTACCGCTACTGAACGCAGTTGCTCTTTAGTTGATAGCTTGAGGCGCATTATTCATGCGCCTTGAGGCTGCTTTTTTTATCAAGGCAACACCATGCGTGCAGATATTTTTCTGGTCGACTCCGGCCTGGCGTCCACCCGTTCCCAGGCGCAGCGCCTGATCGCCGCCGGCGTGGAATGGCGCCTGGGGGCCATGGCGCCCTGGACGGCGGTGGCCAAGAACGGCGACGACATTCCACAGGGCGCCGAGCTGCGCCTGCTCGACGCTGCCGAGGCTCGGTTCGTCTCGCGCGGCGGGCTCAAGCTCGACGGCGCCCTGGATGCTCTGGGCCTGACGGTGCAGGGCCTGCAATGCCTGGACGTGGGCCAGTCCACGGGCGGCTTCACGCACTGTCTGCTGGAGCGCGGGGCGCGCCGGGTGGTGGGCGTCGATGTGGGGCAGGCGCAACTGCATGCACAACTGCGTGCCGATCCGCGGGTGGTCTGTCTCGAAGGCATCAACGCCCGCTCGCTCAGCCCCGCGCAGTTGCAGGAAGCCTGGGAGGATGCCTGGTCCGATCCAGGCGCCGCCCGCGCGCCGCAGGACGATGTGGAGCCCGAGAGCCCGTACCGCTGGATGTCCGGCGACGGTGAGGTGACCGACTACGACGACAGCGACGATGTGCAGGATGAGGAAGTGGACGCCGACCTGACCCGCGCCCGGGAGGGCGCTGTCGTGCCGCCTGAAGCTGCCACGTCCCGCCGCCTGAAGGCCTGGATGGGTGAGAGCACCGAGCCGGTGTTCGATCTGGTCACGGGCGACCTGTCGTTCATCTCGCTCACACTGGTGCTGCCGGCGCTGGTGCCGTTGCTGGCGCCGGGCGGCCACCTGCTGATGCTGGTCAAGCCGCAGTTTGAGCTGCAGCCCGGCCAGGTGGGCAAGGGGGGCATCGTGCGCGATGCATCGCTCTACGCCGTGGTGGAGCAACGCATCCGCGAATGCTGCGCCAGCCTGGGGCTGGAGGTGCGGGCATGGATCGACAGCCCGATCAGCGGCGGCGATGGCAACCATGAGTTCTTTGTTTTTGCGAGGAGAGGCGCATGACCGCTGCCAACGCACCATCCACCGGCGTGCCGGTGAGTTTTGAATTTTTTCCGCCCAAGACGCCCGAGGGCGCGGAGAAGCTGCGCGCCGTGCGCCAGCAGCTCTATGCCTTGCGGCCCGAGTTCTGCTCGGTCACCTACGGTGCGGGCGGCTCGACGCAGGAGGGTACCTTCGGCACCGTGCGCGAGATCCTGGCCGAGGGCGTGAGCGCGGCCTCGCATTTCTCGTGCATTGGTGCGACGCGCCAGTCGGTGCGCGAGCAGCTCGCACAGTTGCGGGCCATGGGCGTGCAGCGCCTGGTGGCCTTGCGCGGCGACCTGCCCAGTGGCTACGGCATGGGCGGCGAGTTTCACTACGCCAGCGACCTGGTAGCCTTCATCCGCGCCGAGACCGGCCAGGACTTCCACATCGAGGTGGCGGCCTACCCCGAGGTGCATCCACAGGCCCGCTCGCCCGAGGCCGACCTCAAGGCCTATGTGACCAAGGTGCAGGCCGGGGCCGATGCGGCGATCACGCAGTATTTCTACAGCGCGGATGCCTACTTCCGTTTCGTCGAGGATGCGCGCCGCCAGGGGGCCGATGTGCCGGTGGTGCCCGGCATCATGCCCATCACCAGTTCCACCCAGCTCATGCGCTTTTCGGATGCCTGTGGCGCCGAGATCCCGCGCTGGATCCGCCTGCGCCTGCAGGCGTACGGTGACGACGTGGCCTCGATCCGCGCCTTCGGCCTCGATGTGGTCACGGGGCTGTGCGAGCAATTGCTGGCAGCCGGCGTGCCTGCGCTGCATTTCTACACCATGAACCAGAGTGTGGCGACTCTAGAAATTTGCCGCCGCCTGGAGTCTTCGCTCGGAAAACGAACGTAACATCGCGTTTTTCTTTCTGAGGGGACGTCATGAAAAGGGCCTTTGCCTTGATGGTGGTGGTCTGCAGCGCGCTGTGGGCGTCGGGGGTGGGCGCGCAGACGCGCTTTCATTGCCGGGATTCCAATGGCAATTCTTTCGTGCTGTCCCGGCCCTGTCCGTCCGATACCCGCACCACGGCGGCCGTGGCGGAGGCGGTCCCTTCGTACCAGTCTTCGTACTCCCGCAGCTCTCCGGCGACGGTGCGCGTTCAGCCGGAGGCGCCTTCGCATCACCAGTACATGAGTGCACGCTGTCGTTCGCTGGACGACAACATCCGCTCGGCCTATTCACGCCGCATCGCAGCCGACGTGGTGGCAGGCATGCGCCGTGAATATGAGCGAGACTGCAGTGAGCAGGAGAGTGATGCCTATTCGCAGATTTCCCTTGAGCGCCGCAGCCGCGACAAGGAGCGTCGGGAGGAAGAAAAATCGGCCCAACTGGCGGAGCAGGTATCCCGGGAGCAGGAGGCGCGTTTTGCGCAGCAATGCGCGGAATCGCGTCGCATCCTGCATGCCAAGCGTGCGCGGACCGACCTCACGGAAGGTGAGAGAAACGACTTGCGGCGATTCGAGGAAAACTTCATCGCACGCTGCAAGCGCTGAGCCGCCTGGCTTGGCGCGGCGCCCGAGGCGCCGGCCGCTCAGCCGCCCGCCTCCAGCGTGTGGGTGGCGTTGCGATCCTGACCCAGTCGCTCCACCATCTGTGGCAGCGCCGCTTGGAGCGCGGCCTTGAGCGTGTGGGGTGGATTGATGAGGAACATGCCACTGGCGGGCAGGCCGGGGCGCTTGGTCTGGCCCTGGGCGTTTTCCGTGATCTTGCTGGACTTCACCGTGAGCGTGGCGTGCAGCCAGCTCTTGCCCGCCTTCTGGGCCATGGTCTTGAGACGGCGCGGCAGGTCGTGCGCCTCGGGGCGAGGGATGATGGGGTACCAGACGGCATAGGTACCCGTGGCGAAGCGCTTGAGCGCGTCCTGCACCATGTCCAGCACCTTGCCGTAGTCGCTCTTCATTTCATAGCTGGGATCGCACAGCACAAGCGCTCTGCGGGCCGGTGGAGGCAAAAATTTCTTGATGCCTTCAAAGCCGTCCTCGTGCAGCACGGCCACTTGGCGGCCCGCGTCGAGCTGTGCCACATTGCCGGCCAGCGCACGCAGGTCGGTGGGGTGCAGCTCGAACAGCTTGAGCTTGTCATGCGCGCGCAACAGGCGCTGGATGATGAAAGGCGAGCCGGGATAGACCTTGGTGCCACTGCCCTGGTTGAAGGCACGGACCGTGTCCACGTACTCCTGCAGCATGGGCACCAGTGCGCCGCCGGGCGCGTCGGCGGCGGTCAGCTTCAGGATGCCCTCGCTGGCCTCGCCACTGGTGCGTGCGTAGTCGCCGTCGAGCCGGTACAGGCCTGCCCCGGCGTGGGTGTCCAGCACGGTCAGGGCGGCGTCCTTCTCGGTCAGGTATTGCAGGGTGGCAATCAGCACGGCGTGCTTGAGCACGTCGGCATGGTTGCCTGCATGGAAGGCGTGGCGGTAACTGAACATGCCCCTATGGTAACCATGCGCCGCCGGGGTACGCCGCTCCTGGCAGGATGACTGACGGGTCTTGCGCCAGTGCACAATCGGCAAAATGACACACGCAGTAGGGTTTTTTTTGCCTTCCCGGTGTGTTTTGTGGTGTCCTGAGGGCTCCTTGGGTGGGATGATGGCGCCTTTTCGTATCTCCTGCGGCGGACCTTCTGCGTACATGATTCCTGCGGTTTTTCACCATGACTGAAAGTTCCAAATCTGCACCCGCGAAGGGCGTTCTGCACGTCGATGCCCTGCCGGTCGGCTTCCGCCTGGGTGAGTTTGAAGTCCTGGCCCTGCTGGGGGTGGGGGGCTTTGGCATGGTGTACAAGGCCTTCGACCATTCGCTGCACCGCGCCGTGGCCATCAAGGAGTTCATGCCCGCTGCGCTGGCTGCGCGCACCGACGATGGCTCGCTGCTGGCGCGTTCGCCCGCAGATCAGGCGGCTTTCATGGCCGGGCTGCGTTCTTTTGTGGGCGAAGCGCGGCTGCTGGCGCAGTTCGATCATCCTTCTCTGGTGAAGGTGTTCCGCTTCTGGGAGGCGAACAACACAGCCTACATGGTCATGCCCCTGTACAGCGGCATGACTTTCAAGCAGGCGCGCGCCCAGATGCGCACCCCCCCGCCAGAAGCCTGGTTGCGCAAGGTGCTGTGGAGCGTGCTGGGCGCCTTGCGGGTTCTGCACGGCGGTCAGACGCTGCACCGGGATGTGTCTCCCGACAATATCTTTCTGCAGGATGTCGGCCCCCCGGTACTGCTGGACCTGGGCGCGGCGCGGCACGCCATCAATGACCGTGACCGCAAGCACACGGCGGTTCTGAAAGTCAACTACGCCCCCATTGAGCAATACGCCGATGGTGACGCCGAACTGGCCCAGGGCCCCTGGAGCGATTTGTATTCCCTGGCGGCGGTGGTGCACGGCTGCCTGTGCAACGATACGCCGTTGCCCTCCACCCTGCGCTCGATTCGGGACCGCATGGTGCCCTTTGCGCGGGTCGCCAAGACGGTACGCAAGCAGTTTGGCCAGGAGTATTCGCCCGCATTCGTTGCGGCCATTTCCCAGGCCCTGGCATTGCGCCCCGAGGATCGTCCCCAGAGCATCGACGCCTTTCTGCAGGTCATGGAGATGACGTCGCCCCCCGAAGGAATCGAGTATTTCGATTTTCGCGCCGAACTCGGCGATCTTTGGGTCGAGCCCACGGATCAGCCAGGCCCCGGTGTGGTGGTGCCCACGGTCGATGTGACGTCCGCGCGGATGGGGCGGCTGACGAGCACCTCGGTGCCAGTGGCCTCTGTTCCTGCCGCGGCTGTTTCCGAGGAGCTGCCACCGCAGGCCCCGGCCCCCAGGCCGGAGCGTGCTGCGCCCGAGCCCGTGGAAGCCGGTGATACGGTGTTCCTGGATGCGGGAGACACCGTCGTCATGGACGAGGTGCCGGACAGCTGCTTTGTCGATCCGACTCCGGAAGGGCGCGGGGCCGTGCGAGAGGCGCTCGAATCCGAGCGCGTTCGCCACAGTCGCAGTGCTTCGAAGAATCCGGCGTCTCGCGGTGCCGTGGTGGGGGAGCGGGTGGAGCGCAGCGGGCGGGGCAAAGCCGTGGCCTTGCCATGGCTGGCCGTGGGGGCTGCGGCGTTTGTCGTGGCGGCCGTTGCGGTAGGTTATGGCTGGCGCAGCCGCGCTGCTCAACCCGTGGATCACATCATTACCGAAATGGCGGAGCCTGCTTCGGCGGCTGCCTCGGCGGTGGCCCAGGCTTCCGTCCCGGGCACTGCGGATTCCCAGGCGGAGGCGGTGGGTGATGCCGCCAGCACCCCATCCGGGGGCGCTTCGGCAGCCTCTGTGCCTGCCCCCGCCTTTGTGGCGGCGTCCGATCCGCGTGCGGCTCCCCGGGTGCGTCGCCCGGCAGCCCCCGTGGCGCCGGTGGTGACCGTGCAGGCCCCGGTGCCTGCGCCAGAGCCCCCTCCGCCGCCCCCGCCGCCGCCGCCCGTGGCACCGCCACAGCGGCCAGCACCACCGGTGCGCTTGTGCGAAAACACCAATGTTCTGACGCACAGCATGTGCCTGCGTGAGGAGTGCCGCAAACCGGCTTTTGCAGAGCTGCCCGCCTGTGTGGATTTCCGTCGCCGCATGGAGCCACTGGAAAGACAGCAACTGGCCAACTGAACCGGCCATGGCCATGCAGTGGCATGGTGGGCTGCCGCGCTGTTTTCAGATTCTGAAAAACTTTGTATAATGCTTGGCTTCGCAGCGCTTGCGTGCTCCGCGGCGAAGTGTGAAAAAGGTCTTCGGGCCCGTTTTGCAAGTACCACCTAAGAGGTTTCCACTTCAAGAGAAACACCGATCGTGGAAAAGAGCGCCAAGGACACCGGCCCCTTTTTTGGCCGGTCAAACCCTCGAAAGAGAAATCTCATGTCTACATTCAGCGCAAAGCCCGCTGAGGTCGTGCACGAGTGGTTTGTGATTGACGCCACCGATAAGGTGCTCGGCCGGGTAGCCAGCGAAGTTGCCCTCCGTCTGCGCGGCAAACACAAAGCCATTTACACGCCTCACGTTGATACCGGTGACTTCATCGTCATCATCAACGCAGCAAAGATCAAGGTCACCGGCACCAAGTCGATTGACAAGGTGTACTACCGCCACTCGGGTTACCCCGGCGGCATCACGGCCACCAATTTCCGCGACATGCAATCCAAGCACCCCGGCCGCGCGCTGGAGAAGGCTGTCAAGGGCATGCTGCCCAAGGGCCCGCTCGGATACGCCATGATCAAGAAACTCAAGGTGTACGGTGGTGCAGAGCATCCCCACACCGCCCAACAGCCCAAAGTGCTGGAACTGTAAGGAGCCTTGAGATGATTGGTGAATGGAACAATGGCACCGGCCGTCGCAAGTCCAGCGTCGCCCGCGTGTTTCTGAAAAAAGGTTCTGGCAAGATCACGGTCAACGGCAAGGACATCCAGTCCTACTTCGGCCGTGAAACCTCGATCATGATTGCCAAGCAGCCGCTCATGCTGACCAACCACGCCGAAACCTTCGACGTGATGATCAACGTGCACGGCGGCGGTGAGTCCGGCCAGGCCGGCGCAGCCCGCCACGGCATCACCCGCGCCCTGATCGACTACGACGCGACCCTCAAGTCGGCACTGAGCCAGGCTGGCTTCGTGACGCGTGATGCGCGTGAAGTCGAGCGCAAGAAGGTCGGTCTGCGTTCTGCACGCCGCGCTAAGCAGTTCTCCAAGCGTTAATCCGCTTTTTGCCTGCCGCAAAGCCGCAACGGGGTCGCCCGCTGCGGCTTTTCTGTTTTCGGGGCGGGCCCGGGGTATATTGCGGCACCCTGCGCCCATCCGGTGGTGCGCGGGTCCGATAGGAGAGAGACCCCCCATGCGATTTCGACTGCTGCGCCGCCGCCTGACCATCAGCGCCCCCCGCATGTCCGTACGCAGTGCCATGCCCTGGCCTGTGCGCTGGCTGGTTCTGGCCGTGGTCTTCGGGTTTTGTGCGGCGGTGGCCCTGTGGGCGTTCGAGTTTGGTCGCTCCATAGCGGGGCTGGATGCGGTCAGCCGTGAGGAGCTTCAGCGCTTGCATTCCGAGGTCGATCGCTTGCGGGAGGAGAATCTGCAGCACCAGGCGGTGGCCAACACCTCGGGCAGCATGCTGGTGGCCGAACGCACGGCCCTGGAGCAATTGACGGCCCGTCTGCGCCAGGCGGAGGCCGAGAACCGCGCTTTGCGCGAAGACCTCGGGTTTTTCGAGAAACTGATTCCTGCCAACGCCGGGGGTGGCAGCATCGCCATCCGGGGGCTGCAGGCCGAGTTGCTGGCAGATACCCACCTGCGGTGGCAGGTGCTGCTGATGCGCCCTGTCAAGAATGCGCCTGAGTTCAAGGGGCGTCTGGAACTGGTGGTGGCGGGCACCCGGGATGGAAAGTCCTGGAGCCAGACCCTGAGCGGTGAAGGGCAGGCGCTGCAATTGCGCCAGTACCGGCGCATGGAAGGCGTGGTCGATCTGCCCTTGCGCACCGTGGTAAAAACCATCACGGCCCGGGTGCTGGAAGGGGCTGTGGTGCATGCCTCGCAGACTGCGGTGCTGGACCGGGAGGAGGCCGTGCAATGACACGGCGCACCGTCTTTATCATTGGCGCGAATGGCCGCGCCCAGGAGCTATACCCATGTTTTCCCGCAACAAACAACCTCCCATCAAAAGCCTGATCGGCGAGGGAAGCCGCATTGAAGGGCATATTCACTTCAGTGATGGCCTGCGCATCGACGGGGAAGTGATCGGTGATGTGCGGGCGAGCTCCGACAAGCCGGGGCTGCTGGTCATCTCGGCGACCGCCAGAGTGGAAGGGGCGGTGCATGCCGACCACGTGATTGTCAACGGACAGATCAATGGCCCGGTGCATGCCTGCACCATGCTGGAACTGCAGCCCAAGGCGCGGGTTGCCGGGGATGTGCACTACAAGACTCTGGAAATGCACCAGGGTGCCACCATCTGCGGAAAGATGTTCCCTGCCGATGTGGTGGTGGATGAAAAGCCCACACTGAAATTGGCGTCAAACAACCCGTAGGGTGGATTACCGGAAGGATTGCAGTAGCATCCTGCCCAGACCAGAATTGGAGTTTCCCATGAGTGCCGTTGCCGAAATCGTTCCTGAAATGCCCGATCCCATTGTGTTCACCGAAAGCGCGGCGGCCAAGGTGGCGGATCTGATTGCCGAAGAGGGCAACCCGGATCTCAAGCTGCGTGTTTTTGTGCAGGGCGGCGGCTGCTCGGGCTTCCAGTATGGCTTCACGTTTGATGAAATCACCAACGAGGACGACACCGTGATGACGAAGAATGGTGTGTCGCTGCTGATCGATGCCATGAGCTTCCAGTACCTTGTGGGCGCTGAAATCGACTACAAGGAAGACCTGCAGGGCGCGCAGTTTGTCATCAAGAACCCGGGGGCCACGTCCACCTGTGGCTGCGGCTCCAGCTTTTCCTGAACCTTTGACCCACCTTCAGGCGGGGTAGATCCCGCCGAGTACACGGGCGCCTCGGGCGCCCGTTGCGTTGGGGAGGTTGCCAGGCAAACCGTACAGGGTCTGGCGGGCTAGCCAGGCAAATGCGGCGGCTTCCACCTGCAGCGGGGGCAGTCCGTGGGCCTCGGTGGTCTCCACCTGCAGGCCGGGCAACAGCGCCTGCAGGCGCGCCATCAGATGCCGGTTGTAGGCGCCACCCCCGCAGACTGCCAGGTACCTGCTTTGTTTTTGATAGCTTGAGACGCTTGCTGCACAAGCGCTTGCGGTCAATTCTGTCAATGTGGCCTGCACATCCTCCGGTGGGACCGGGCCGAAGCGTTGGAGGCGCTCCTGCAGCCACTGCGGGTTGAACAGGTCACGGCCCGTGCTTTTGGGCGGTGGCTGCTGCAGGAAGGGTTCGCCTAGCAGGGATGCCAGCAAGTCGGGCAGCACCTGGCCGCAGGCGGCCCAGGCGCCATCGCGGTCGAAGGGCTGGCCGGTGTGTTGCTGGCACCAGTGGTCCATGAGGGCGTTGCCGGGGCCACAGTCGAAACCCAGCACGCCACCCTTCGCGTCCAGCACGCTCAGGTTGGCAATGCCGCCGATGTTGAGCACCAGCAAGCCCTGGTCGGGCTGGCCGAACATGTGCTGGTGGAAGGCTGGCACCAATGGAGCGCCCTGACCGCCTGCGGCCACGTCGCGGCTGCGGAAATCTGCCACCACGGTGATGCCCGTCAGTTCGGCCAGCAGCGCCGGGTTGCCGAGCTGCAGTGTGTAGCCCGTGCCGTCGAATTCGCCGGGCCGATGGCGCACCGTCTGGCCATGGGCGCCGACGGCCCGCACGGTGGTGGCAGGCCGCCCGTGCTGTGCCAGCAAGGCATGCACGGCGTGGGCGTAGCTGCGCGCCAGCGCATTGGCGGCCAGCGCCGCGCGGTGCAGTTCGTTGGTGCCGGGGGTATTGAGGGCCAGCAGTTCAGCGCGGGTGGCGGCATCGAACGGTGCTGCGTGGTGCCCCAGCACGACGCAGCGCGGGCCGGAGAGGTCGGCCAGCACGGCATCCACGCCATCGAGCGAGGTGCCGGACATCAGCCCGATGTACAACTCTGGGGCGGGGGCAGAGGTCACGTCGTTTTGTGATCCCAAGGGGTGTGAAGGGTGCGCGAACCAGGCCAGCGGCCGCCGCGCAAGGGCCGCCCCGCCGCGCTGGCGGTGTCCCCCTTCCCGGCGCCAGCCGAGAGAAGGGGGAAGGCGCGACGCGCCACAGGGGGTTGCATCGCTACTCTGCGCTGGCTTGCTGGATCAGTTCGGCCGAGGCCAGTTCGGTGCGCATCACGGATGCCAGGCGGTCAAACGCCGGGCGTGCAGCGGCAGAAACGGGTGCCGCAGCCTCGCTTTGGCGCGCGATGATCATCGGGTCCTGGTGCGCTCCATTCACGCGGAATTCGAAATGCAGGTGCGGTCCCGTGGCCCAGCCCGTGGAGCCCACGGCGCCGATGTTCTGGCCTTGTTCGACGGATTGCCCCTTCTTCACAAGGATCTTGCTCAGGTGGGCATAGACGGTCACGTGCTGGTTGCGGTGCTTGATGAACACCACATTGCCAAAACCGTTCTGCACGCCGGCGAAATCCACCACGCCATCGCCCACGGTGCGCACGGCAGTGCCCGTGGGGGCCGCGAAATCGGTGCCCAGGTGGGCGCGCCAGGTTTTGTGGATGGGGTGGAAGCGCATGGCGAACCCACTGGAGACGCGGGAGAACTCCACCGGCGAGGCCAGATAGGCGCGGCGCAGGCTCTGCCCATCGAGGGTGTAGTAGGCGCCGCGGCTGGCGCTGGGCTCCTGGAACCACACCGCTTGGTGGGACTTGCCGTTGTTCTGGAATTCGGCACTCAGCACCCGTCCGGTGCGCAGGGGTTCGCCGTCGGCTTCGAGTGTTTCGTAAACGACGGAAAAGCGGTCGCCTTTGCGCAGGGAGCGGCGGAAGTCGATGTCGCCCGAGAACAGCTCGGCCACCTGCACCGCCACGGCGTCGGGGATGCGCGCTGCATCGGTGGCGGCAAACAGGGAGCTCTGGATCACGCCGCCAGCCAGCCGGCTGGAGGTGGTGAGCGGGGCGGTCTCGATGCGCGAGGCAAACCCTGCCTCGGTTTTTTCGACCACCAGGCGTTTGAACTCCCCGCTCTCGTCAGGCGCCCAGCGCGCCGTCAGGCGCAGCAGGCGGTGGTCGTCAGATGTCTCGGCGGATGCCAGGCGGCCGGTACGGCCCATCAGGTTCTTCTGCACATGGCTGTCGCGCCGCAGGAAAGCGGCAGCGGCAGGGTCGGCCACCCCCATGCGCTGCAGGAGCGACTCCACCGTGTCGCTGCTGCGGACCTGCTCGGTGCGGAACAGCGAAAAACCGGGTTGATCGGCCATTTCGGCCAGCGACAGACCGCTGGCCAGGGACGTGACGGGCAGTACAACCTGGCGCACGGGCAGGTCGGCCGGGTCGGGGGCCAGCGAGGCTACGGCAAACGCGCCGCCACCGCCGGTCAGCAGCAGGGCTGCCAGGAGGGCTGTAATGCGTTTGGGGTGATTCTGGATGCCTTGGGTGATGCGGTCGCGCAATGCGAGGCTGGCGGTGGTCAGGCCGTTGTTCAAGAGTCGATCCCCAGGGTGAGCGCACGCCTTGCTGGGCGCTCAGGCAGGGGTGCCAGAGGCTGCAAGGCGGGCAGACTGTCAGTGCCGCAGGACATGGAGGAGAACCCCCAAGGGCGGGCCACTTAGAATCCGCCACTGCAATGTGGCCGCAAGTATAGCGAACCATGGGCGCGGTACACCCAAGAAAACCCTTATGAATCAATCCTTTGTTACATCTGATCCGATCACTGATGGTGTAGGACGAGCGCTTGAAATTTCGCTGCGCGGCGTGGAGGAGCTTCTGCCCCGGGACGAATGGGTGAAGAAGCTCGCGCGTTCGGAGGCTACCGGCCAGCCGCTGCGCATCAAGCTGGGGCTGGACCCCACAGCGCCCGACATCCACATCGGCCACACGGTGGTGCTCAACAAGATGCGCCAGCTGCAGGACCTGGGCCATCAGGTGATCTTCCTGATCGGCGACTTCACGAGCCTGATCGGCGACCCCTCGGGCCGCAACAGCACACGCCCGCCGCTCACGCCCGAGCAGATCAAGGTCAATGCCGAAACCTATTACCGCCAGGCCAGCCTGGTGCTGGACCCGGCGCGCACAGAGATCCGCTACAACAGCGAATGGTGCGAGCCGCTGGGCGCCACCGGCATGATCCAGCTGGCCGCGAAGTACACCGTGGCGCGGATGATGGAGCGCAACGACTTCCATGAGCGCTTCACCGCCGGCAACTCGATCAGCGTGCACGAGTTTCTCTACCCGCTGATGCAGGGCTACGACTCCGTGGCGCTCAAGAGCGACCTGGAACTGGGCGGCACCGACCAGAAGTTCAACCTGCTCATGGGCCGCCACCTGCAGCAGGAATACGGCCAGGAGCCGCAGTGCATCCTGACCATGCCGCTGCTCGAAGGCCTGGACGGCGTCGAGAAGATGTCCAAGTCCAAGAACAATTACATCGGCATCAGCGAAGACGCCAACACCATGTTCGCCAAGGTGCTGAGCATCTCCGACACGCTGATGTGGCGCTGGTACACCCTGCTGTCGTTCCGCTCGCTCGAAGAGATTGCCCGGCTCAAGGCCGAGGTCGAAGGCGGGCGCAACCCCAAGGACGCCAAAGTGCTGCTGGCCAAGGAAATCACCGCGCGCTTCCACAATGCGGCGGCGGCCGACGCCGCCGAGCAGGACTTCATCAATCGCAGCAAGGGCGGCGTCCCCGACGAGATTCCGGAGGTGAGCCTGTCAGGCGCGCCGCTGGGAATCGGTGCTGTTTTGAAGCAGGCCAATCTGGCGCCCTCGACCAGCGAAGCCAGCCGCCTGATCGAGGGCGGCGGTGTGCGCGTCGATGGCGCGGTGGTCAGCGATCGCGGCCTCAAGCTGGCAGCGGGCACCTATGTGGTGCAGGTGGGCAAGCGCAAGTTTGCGCGCGTCACGCTGGGCTGAACATCAGGCCAGGCCCTTGGACTGGAAGAAGGGCAGGTAGGCGCGGTCCACCCTGCAGATGTGGTGGATCAGCCATTCCTTGAGGAAGTCGAGCGCCTCGAAGGTGATTTCCTCGCCCGTCTCGAAGCGCATCAGCAGTTCCATGGCCTTGCTGGTGAAACCGTCGTGCTCGGCCTTGTGCGCGGGGGTTTCGGGGTAGCCGTGCTGCTGGAACAGCACCTCTTCCACGATGAAGTGGTTGTGGGTGTAGTCCACCAGGCCTTCGAGCACCTCGCCGATGGCTTCGCGCCGCGGCTGGGGCTGCGACAGTTCGTCGTGCAGGTTGTTCGTGAGTTGCACCAGCCATTGGTGCTGGCGGTCGATTTCCGCTACCCCCAGCTCCAGTTCGCTGGTCCACGGCATGAACGTCATCCGGATCTCCCTCGGGTGTGAATGGATGCAGCCCGGCCCGGTGCGCAGGCCTGGAGCGCAATTCCCGGGTTTTAGGGGGGATGGCCCGGTCCGGGTTTGACCTCCCTCAATTCAAAACCATATCAACAACATGGTTTAGGGTTTTGCCTTGCCGGCTGTTGCATTCAACCCATCGGTGTCGCCCACGGACTGGCGTGTGCGCGCTGCTTCGGCCCGCAGCCAGGCGCAGAAGGCCTGCACCTCGGGGCGCGGGCTGCTGCGCGGCCCGACCAGCAGCCAGTAGGCCAGCGGCGAGTCCAGCCGGTGGCCGGGCAGCACCTCCACGAGGTCGCCACTGGCCAGTGCATCGGCGATCAGCGGCATGCGTGCCAGCGCCAGACCCTGACCGCTGAGGGCGGCCTGCACGATCTGGTGCGCGTAGTTGAAATACAGCCAGCGCGGCGGCTGCAGCAAAGGGCAGCCCTGGGCATCAAACCAGCGGCGCCAGGACAGCCATTCCAGGTGCTGGTTGCGGTGCGCGTCACCCGCCTCGATCAGCGTGAACTGCGCCACGTCGGCTGGTGCGCGCAGGGGCGGCATGCTTTTGAGCAGCCAGGGGCTGGCCACCACCGCCAGCTGCTCGCCAAACAGGCGCTCGGCACCCTCCAGGCGCGTGCCGGGCAGGCTGTAGCGCAGCGCCAGGTCCACATCGGCGGTGTCGAGATCCACGGAGGCGTCGCTCGCGTCGATACGGATATCGATATCGGGGTTCTCGCGCTGGAAGGCCTCCAGGCGCGGGATCAGCCAGGTCGAGGCAAAACTCGCCCAGGTGGTGATGGCCACGCTCTTGCGCCCTGCCGTCTGGCGCACCAGTCGCACGGCGGCGTCCATGCGCTCCAGCGCGGGCACCACGGCGCGCTGCAGTTGCGCGCCGGCGCTGGTCAGCTCCACGGCGCGCGTGTGGCGCAGGAACAGCGGCACGCCCACTTCGTCTTCCAGCGCCTGGATCTGGCGGCTCACGGCCGACTGCGTGAGCGCCAGCTCGTCGGCTGCCGCGCGGAAGTTCAGATGCCGTGCCACGGCCAGGAAGGCGCGCCAGTGGCCTGCACCGACGGGGCGGGTGCGTAGCAGGGGGCTGGAGTTCTGCGGGCTGCTCATGGGGTTGATTGATGCGTTTAAGGAATCAATAGCGTAGCGCGTTTTCATTGGACCGTGAATGGAATGAAGAGGAACATGAGCGCATCGGAAAACTTCATTGATGCCAAGGAGCCTGCCATGTCCTCTCTATCGCCGTTGTCGCACCCCACCGCCGCTCCCACGCCCGGCCGCGCGCTGGCGGGCCACTGGAAGCTGCCAGCCGGGCGTGTTCTGTCGCTGTGCCCGCGCGAGCGCAGCGTGCTGGAAATCACCCTGGGCCGCGTGTGGCTCACCGGGGCGGACGGCCCGGGGCCCGGCGCTGACCATGTGCTGGCGGCGGGCGAACGCCTGGTGGTCGAACCCGGCCGCCATGTGGTGATCGAGCCCTGGGCCGGGGCGGGCTGGCCGGCTGCAGCCTTCCGCTGGGATGCCGCTGCGGCGCCCCATGCCGTGCCCCTGTCGGCGCAATGGGAGCGCGGCGTGGCACTTCCGCTGCGTGACCTGTCGCAGGCCCTGGGATGCCTCGGCCGGGCCGTGGCCATGGCTGCGGGCGCAGCGGGGCGCCTGTTTGCCGGGCTGGCGCGCTACGCGCTGGCGCCGCGCGTGCCGCAGACCGGTTGCGGCGGCGGATAATCCGTGCGCATCCGGACGGGGCGGGCCCGTGCCGGAACACCACCGATTTTCATGACGCAACTCGACATCCTCATCATGGCGGCCGGCAAGGGCACGCGCATGAAAAGCCGCCTTCCCAAGGTTCTGCAGCGCCTGGCGGGCCGACCGCTTTTGCACCATGTGCTCGACCAGGCGGCGCACCTGCAGGCGCGCAGCGCGACCGTCATCACCGGCCACGGTGCTATCGAAGTAGAAGCTGCCACCGCAGGTGCAGCGAGCGGTGGAAGCACCTTTGACCTGAAATTCGTGCGCCAGGAGCCGCAGCTGGGCACCGGCCACGCCGTGCAGCAGGCCGTGCCGCACCTGCGCGCGGACGGCACCGTGGTGGTGCTCTCGGGCGACGTGCCGCTGACCCGGCCCGAGACGCTGCGCGCGCTGGTCGATGCCTGCGCGGGCAAGCGGCTGGCGCTGCTTACCGTCGAGCTGGCCGACCCCACGGGCTACGGCCGCATCGTGCGGGGTGCCGATGGCGCCGTGCGCGGCATCGTCGAGCACAAGGACGCGAGCGAAGCGCAGCGCGCCATCACCGAGGTCTACAGCGGCATCATGGCCGTGCCCGCGCGCCTGCTCGCACCCTGGCTGGCGCGCCTGACCAACGACAACGCTCAGGGCGAGTACTACCTGACCGACATCGTGGCCATGGCCGTGCAGGACGGACAGGGCGTGGCGGCGCACCGCATCAGCGACGCACTGCAGGTGGCCGGCGTGAACAGCCCGCTGCAACTGGCCGAGCTGGAGCGCGCGCACCAGCTGCGCCAGGCCCAGGCGCTGATGGAGCAGGGCGTGCGCCTGGCCGACCCGGCGCGCTTCGACCTGCGCGACGACGCCCGCACCGGCACGCGCGCCGCGCTGGTGTGCGGCCAGGATGTGGAAATCGACGTGGGCTGCATCTTCACCGGCCGTGTGGAGCTGGGTGAGGGCGTGCAGATCGGCGCGCACTGCTGCATCGCCAACGCCACCATCGCGGCGGGAGCGATCGTTCACCCCTACACCCACATCGACGGCGAGAAGCTTGGCGCCCGCGTGGGCGAGGGCGCGCTCATCGGCCCCTACGCGCGACTGCGCCCCGGTGCACAACTGGGCCGCGAGGTGCACATCGGCAACTTCGTCGAGGTGAAGAACAGCACCTTGGCCGACGGCGCCAAGGCCAACCACCTCGCCTACCTGGGCGATGCCAGCGTGGGCGAGCGCGTGAACTACGGCGCGGGCAGCATCACCGCCAACTACGACGGTGCGAACAAGCACCGCACGGTGATCGGGGCCGACGTGCACATCGGCAGCAACTGCGTGCTGGTGGCGCCCGTCACCATCGGCGCCGGGGCCACGGTGGGCGGCGGCTCCACCATCACCAAGGATGTGCCTGCGGGAGCCCTGGGTGTGGCGCGCGGCAAGCAGGTCAGCATTGCCGACTGGCAGCGGCCCACCAAACAGCCCAAGCCATGAGCACGGACCCCTACGACCGCCTTGACGCCCCGGCGCTGCGCGCCCTGCTGGCGCAGCGCGACGCACAGCTGGCCGAACAGGCCGCCGGCATGGAGGATTGGATGCACGCCGTGTCGCACGACCTGCGTGCGCCGCTGCGCCACATCACCTCCTACGGGCCGCTGGTGCGCGAGCTGCTGCAGGAATCCGGTCTGCCCGCCGATGCACAGCAGGAGGCGCTGGCCTTTCTCGACACCATGGACCAGTCCGCCCGGCGCATGGGTCGCATGCTCGAAGGGCTGCTAGCGCTCTCGCGCATTGCCCGGGCGCCCCTGCGGCGCGAGGCCGTGGACCTGGCTGCGCTGGTGGAGCAGGCGCGCGCCCCGCTGGCCGAGGCCGCGCAGGGCCGCAGCGTGCAGTGGCAGATTGCGCCCGACCTGCCCACCGTACAGGGCGATGCCACGCTGCTGCGCCAGATGCTCACCGAACTGCTGGCCAATGCGCTCAAGTTCACGCGGGGGCGCGAACCCGCCTGCATCGCCGTGGGCTGGGAGCGCGGCGCGGACGGCCGGTTCACGCTGGCCGTGCAGGACAACGGCGCGGGCTTCAACCCCGCGCAGGCGGCCGGGTTGTTCGGCGTCTTCCAGCGCCTGCACCGCGAGAGCGAATTCGAGGGCGTGGGGGCCGGTTTGGCGGCGGTGCGCGCCATCGTGCGGCGCCATGGCGGGGAGGCCAGCGCCACGGCCGTGCCAGGCGAGGGTTGCACGGTGCGTGTGGGCTGGCCGGGCTGAAATCGCTATTTTATTAATAGCTATTGGCGCTTGATGGGCGGGCGCTAGAGCCTGTTCCTGCTTAAATTTCCAAACACGCGCAGCCGGCACGAACCGTGTCACGCGGGCTGCGGCGGGGTGGGTATGCCGGGCGGCATGGGCGCGCGGGAGCCGGCCACCTGGTTGCGCCCGCCGTGCTTGGCGCGGTAGAGGGCGGTGTCGGCATCGTTGATCCAGTCGCGCAGGCTGATGTGGCTGCGCCCTGTCTCGGCCAGGCCGATGCTGCTGGTCAGCTGCAGTTCGGGCAGCTCGCGCAGGCGCACGGCGGCAATGCGGTCGCGGATGCGCTCGGCAATGGCCTGCGCTTCGTCGGCATGCACGCCGCTGCACACCACCGCGAATTCGTCGCCGCCGTAGCGGCCCGCATGGTCGTGGGCGCGCACGCAGTCCAGGATGACCTGCCCCACGGCGCGGATCACTTCGTCGCCCACGGTGTGGCCGTGCACATCGTTGATGGGCTTGAAGTGGTCGATGTCGATCATCAGCAGACAGGCGGGCTCGCCGCTGGCGTGAAAACGCTCCAGGCTGGCGCTGGCCTGCTCCTGCCAGTGGCTGCGCGCGGCCAGGCCGGTCTGGGCGTCGGTGCGGCGCATGGCCTCCAGCTCACGGTTCTGCCGGGCCACGGTGCGGATCAGCCGGTAGCTGGCCACGCTGACGGCCATGGTGTGCACGATGATCACGGGCAGCGTGAAGATCACCACCAGCAGAGAGCTTTCCAGGCGCGGCTCGGGCCGTAGCAGCAGCGTGGCCAGCGCGCCCGTGCCCAGCTGCCGGGCAGCGAATACAGCCACAGGCGCTTGATGCCGGTGCTGAACTTGTCGTAGGTGGTCACGGCCACCAGCACCACGCTGGGCAGCAGGTTGAAGTGCATCAGCGGTACCCACAGGCCGACGATGGCCGAGTCGATCAGCAGGTTGCGCACTTCAGCGCGGTAGGGGTCGCGGCTGTGTCGTGCCAGCAGGTACGCCAGGTGCGGCCAGCCCAGCGCGCCGAGGGCCAGCAGCCACCATGTCCATGCAGGCGACGGAGTGCCATACAGCACGCTGCCCAGCAGCAGCCCTCCCAGGCCCATGCCCAGTGTGCGCAGCGGGTAGATGTGGCGGTAGGTGTTTTTGCGCGAGGCCGGGCCCATGCCGCCGTGATTGCGCGGGGCGTGATGCGGTGGGTTGGCGGAAGGGGCGGTCATGGGGTGCGTCGGCAGTGCCGGGGGTGTCCTGCCCCGCACCGCCAAAGCCTACCAGACGAACGGTTACGGCCGTCTTACAGCGCGCTGCCTTGCTCCTCGATACGGTGCAGGCGGCGGCGCAGCGTGGCCACTTCTTCCATCAGGTCGGCGGTAAGGGCGGCCAGGTACGGGTCTGCGCCAAAGATGGCCTCCAGTTGTGCGATGCGCCGGGCGCGTACCACGGTGGTGCTGCTGAAGCGCCAGGTGGAGAGGCCCGCGCCGGGCTGCGCGGGGGTGATCACGCCGGCCTCCACGCGCTCGCTCACCCACTCGGGCGCACGGCAGCAGGCGCGTGCCAGGTCGTCCAGCGTGAGCATGGATTCTTCGATCAGCTCGCCCATCTGGGCCGGGATATGGAAGGCATGGGGCATGGTCAGGCTCCTGGTGTAGTGCTTCACTCTTATTGGTACTTTCAGCGAGAGCCCAAGGGGTCAGCTGCTAGGCGCAGGGGCGCAGGCATAACGGGTTACGTCAAGCCACTGCAACAACGCAGATGGCCCCTTGGGCACTCGCCCGAAGGGAGCCCCGAAAAAGCCGCACAGCGTCGTTGCAGCGCTTGACAAGGGCGCGGCCATTGCCTGCGCGCTGCGCCTAGCCGTGCAGCTTTTTCGGGGCTCTGAAAGTACCAATAAGAGTGAAGCATTACACTCGCGCGGTCTGGCGCGGGTTGAAGTGGGGAAAGGCCTTGCCCAGCGCGGCCCAGGCGGCGCGGGCGTCGTCGGTGTCTGCCGGGGGCAGGGCAATGTCGAGTTCCAGATACAGGTCGCCCGGTGTCGCGCCCGGAATGCCCCGTCCGCGCAGCCGTAGCTTGCGCCCGGCGCGCGAGCGGGCGGGCACGGTCACCTCCACCGTGCCCGTGGGGGTGGGCACCTCGATGCTGGCCCCCAGCGCGGCTTCCCAGGGGGCCAGGGCGAGGCGCTGGTACACATCGCGCCCTTCGGCGCGCCAACGCGGGTCGGACCGGAAGTGCACTTCGAGAAAAAGGTCGCCCGCCGGCGCCCCGCCCAGGCCCGGGCCGCCCTGGCCGGCCAGGCGGATCAGCTGGCCCTCGTGTACGCCCTTGGGAATCTTGACCTGCAGGCTGCGCTGCTCCGGGACCACATGGCCGTCCGCGCCCAGGTGCGCGCTACGCAGTTCGATGGTGCGCTGTGCGCCGTGGTAGGCGTCCTGCAGGTCCAGTTCGATGCTGGCATGGTGGTCCGTGCCGCGCCGCTGCGGCGGGGGGCCTCCCCCGTGCGTGCCCCGCGCTGCCTGGGCATGGCGGGCATGGGCGGCGCGGCCGAAGAGCTGCTCGAAAAAGTCGCTGTAATGGCCCGCGCCATCGGGGGCGCCCCCGTCGTCGGTGAACTCGAAGCCCGCATCCCAGTGCGGCGGTGGGCGGAAGTCACCGCCAGCGCGTGCCCCCTGGGCCGCCGCCTGGGCGCCCAGGGCGTCGTAGGCAGCGCGCCGCTCGGGGTCGGAAAGCACGGCGTGGGCCTCGTTCACCTCGGCCATGCGCTGGGCGGCGTCGGGCTCCTTGCTGACATCGGGGTGAAATTTGCGCGCCTGCTTGCGAAAGGCCTTCTTCACCTCGTCGGCCGTGGCGTTCTTGTCCACACCGAGGGTTCGGTAGTAATCCTTGAATTCCATGCGCACCTCCTGCTGCGCTGGCCACTCTACGCATCTGGCGGGGCATGGCAAGAGGAATGATTGCAATGCTATTGAATAAATAGCTGCTGACGCTTGTCAGCCTTGCGTTAGAGGCACTTTTGTCTCAAATTTTGCGCGGCGCGTGGCGAAGAAGGCCTTGACGTTGCGCACATTCGCATCGCCCGTGAACAGGCGCTGCGTGAGCTGCAGATAGGCCGGCATGTCGCGCGTGTGCACCACGAGCACGAAATCGGGCCCGGGCGAGACGCGCCAGCACTGCTGCACGGCGTCTTCGCGCACGGCGCGGGCCTCGAAGGCATCGAGCTGCTCGGCGCCCTGGCGGTCGAGCGACACCTCCACGATGCACGCCAGCCCGTGGCCCTGCAGCGCAGCCAGGCGGTCGGGCTGCACGATGGCCACCTGGCGCTCGATCAGCCCGGCCTCGTGCAGGCGCCGCACGCGCCGCAGGCAGGTGGGGGGCGACACATGCACCTGTTCGGCCAGTTGCTGGTTGCTTTGCCCGGCATCGCGCTGCAGCAGGTCGAGCAGTTGCAGGTCGATCGCATCAAGCGCCATTGATTCCATAAATTACTTTATTTTGATTGAAAATTTCGCATATCTAAATATGTGAAATTAAATTTCATAAACAGCTAAAAATCAATCAAAAATTATTCACTACCTTGCCTACGATGGCCCCATTCCCATCGAGCAGGAGTTTCCTTATGTGCGGCATCGTCGGCGCGGTTTCCAGGCGCAACATCGTTCCCATCCTGGTGCAGGGCCTGCAGCGGCTGGAATACCGGGGGTATGACTCCTGTGGCGTGGCCGTGCATGCCGCCAGCCTGGATGCCGCGCGCCAAGGCACTTCAGGCGGGGGCCTGCAGCGCGCCCGCAGCACGGCCCGTGTGGCCGACCTGATGGAGCAGGTCCTTGCCGACCATATCGAAGGGGCCACAGGTATCGCCCATACCCGCTGGGCCACGCACGGCGCGCCGGTCGTGTGCAACGCACACCCGCACTTCAGCCACGGCCCGGGCAGCGATGGTGCGGGCCCACCTGGCCGCGTGGCGCTGGTGCACAACGGCATCATCGAAAACCATGAGGAGCTGCGCGCGCAACTGCAGGCGCGCGGCTACGTGTTCACCAGCCAGACCGACACCGAGGTCATCGCCCACCTCGTGGACAGCCACTACGGCGGCGATCTGTTCGAGGCCGTGCGGGCGGCGGTCAGCGAGCTGCGCGGCGCCTACGCCATCGCCGTGCTGCACAAGGACGAGCCGCACCGCGTGGTGGGCGCGCGCGCGGGCTCTCCCCTGATTCTGGGCGTGGGGCAGGACAGCAGCGAGCATTTTCTGGCCAGCGACGCCATGGCCCTGGCTGGAGTCACCGACCAGATCGTCTACCTGGAAGAGGGCGACCTGGTGGACCTGCAACTGGGCCGCTACTGGATTGTGGGCAAGGAGGGCGCAGCGCTGTCGCCCGTGCAGCGCCCCGTGCGCACCGTGCAGGCCTTCAGCGGCGCGGCCGAGCTGGGCCCCTACCGGCACTACATGCAGAAGGAAATCTTCGAACAGCCGCGCGCCATCGCCGACACGCTGGCCGGTGTGCAGGCCATCGTGCCCGAGCTGTTCGACGGCCCCGGCCACGATGGCCAGCCGGGCACGGCCGCCTGGCGCGTGTTCAAGGAAATCGACCGCGTGCTCATCCTGGCCTGCGGCACCAGCTACTACAGCGGCTGCACCGCCAAATACTGGCTCGAAGACATCGCCGGCATTCCCACCCAGGTGGAAGTGGCCAGCGAATACCGCTACCGCACCAGCGTGCCCGACCCGCGCACCCTGGTCGTCGCTATCAGCCAGAGCGGCGAAACCGCCGACACCCTGGCCGCGCTGCGCCACGCCCAGGGCCTGGGCATGAAGCACACCCTGACCATCTGCAACGTGGCCACCAGCGCCATGGTGCGCGAGTGCGAACTGGCCTACATCACCCGCGCGGGCGTGGAGATCGGCGTGGCCAGCACCAAGGCCTTCACCACGCAACTCGCCGGCCTGTTCCTGCTCACGCTGGCGCTGGCGCAGTCGCGCGGCCGCCTCACCGAAGAACAGGAAGCCGCCCACCTCAAGGACATGCGCCAGCTGCCGGGTGCCCTGCAGGCCGTGCTGGCGCTCGAACCCCAGATCATCGGCTGGGCCGAAGTCTTTGCCCGCATGGAAAACGCCCTGTTCCTGGGCCGGGGCCTGCACTACCCCATCGCCCTGGAAGGCGCGCTCAAGCTCAAGGAAATCAGCTACATCCACGCCGAGGCCTACCCGGCCGGCGAACTCAAGCACGGCCCGCTGGCGCTGGTGACCAGCAGCATGCCCGTGGTGACGGTGGCACCCAACGATGCGCTCCTGGAAAAGCTCAAGAGCAACCTGCAGGAAGTGCGCGCGCGCGGCGGCGTGCTCTACGTGCTGGCCGACGCAGACACCCACATCGAGAGCAGCGAGGGCATCCACGTCATCCGCATGCCCGGCCACTACGGCGCCCTCTCGCCCATCCTGCACGTGGTGCCGCTGCAGTTGCTGGCCTACCACACGGCCTGCGCGCGGGGGACGGATGTGGACAAGCCGCGCAATTTGGCCAAGAGCGTGACGGTGGAGTAGGGTGGCGTGCATGTGTTGACAATAGATATACATATCATGACAATGTGTGTATCTTTTGTGTATGCGCAAAGAGGGGGTTCCCATGCGTGACGCCGCCATCAATCTGCGGGCCTTGCCCGAACAGCGTGATCTGATCGATCACGCCGCTAGCCTGCTCGGCAAGAACCGTTCGGACTTCATGCTCGAAGCGGCCTGCGACCGCGCTCAGGCCGTGGTGCTGGATCAGGTTTTTTTCAGCCTGGATCAGGACAAGTTCAAGCAGTTCACCGCCATGCTCGATGCGCCCCCTGGTCCAAATCTCGGGCTTGAACGCCTCATGGCCGTTAAGGCACCCTGGACGGCATGAGCTTGCAACTGAGCGCGCCGCTTCCGCTCACTGCCACCCACGTCCTGGGCGAATTCGCTTGTGGCGAACCCAGCCTTGATGAATGGCTCAAGCGCCGGGCACTGACGAATCAGTTGAGCGGCGCAAGCCGCACCTTCGTCGTTGCCGATCAGGACGGCTGTGTCTATGGCTACTACGCGATGGCTGCAGGTGCAGTTTCACACCAGGCGGCAACCAGCAGCGTGCGACGCAACATGCCCGATCCCATTCCAGTGATGGTTCTGGCACGGTTGGCTGTTGACCGTCGGGCTCAAGGTATCAAGCTGGGAGCATCCATGCTGCAGGATGCAGTAGGTCGTGCGGTCAGCGTTTCGCGGAACGCAGGTGTCCGGGCGCTGCTTGTCCATGCCCTTCACGACCGCGCGAAACAGTTCTACGAGCACTATGGTTTCCAGGAGTCACCGCAGCATCCGATGACGTTGATGTTGCGCATGAACTCCGTCAAGACTTGATCGAGCCTGCAGCAGATGCCGACCTGACATCAAACAGCGTTGCTGGCGCTCACAAATTTCAGAGGGTTTTCAATCATTTTTGCTATATAAATAATAGCTTATGGCGCTTTGCCATAAAGCGCCGGATCCTAAAATTGCTCCAAATTTTGCAGACTGCGCGTAAAGCCCCGACAGGCCTCTTGCACTCCAGCACGTAGATCGCATCAGACACTACCCCCGAGCGCAGCACGGCCCGGCGTTCTGACTGCGAGCGTGACGGTCGCGACCGGCGCGCACTTGGGGCGGTGCCTATTCCGGATCAATGAATTCGTAAACCCACGACCTTTTCCGATGCTCCGTTACGCCTCAATGCGCAGGGGCACGCCGATGTGACAGAAAGAAGCGCAGCATCTCGGCGCTGGCATCCACCCCGCCGGGGGCGGTGTAGCTGCCCGCCGGGCTGCCACCCGACCAGGCATGGCTGGTGCCGTGCAGTTGCCAGTGCTCAATGGTGGCGCTGCCATCGGCCGCGGTATAGACGGTGCGCGTGAAGCGCTGGCGGTTCGGAGCGTGGCCCTGCGTGATCTGCGCCGCACCCGTGATCTGCTGAGCCCCGTGCGCCGCTTGGACCACGGCCGCGCCGTTGGCAGAGTGCACCGTGGTGTCCGCGTCGCCATGGAACACGATCGTGGGGCGCACTGCGGGCCCGCTGGCCTTGCCGGCCGGGGCACCGGCGCGCATCGCGCCCAGAGCCGAGGGCAGGTCGGACGCGGCGCCGGCAGCCAGGCCCGAATGCACGCCGAGGGCGGTGAACAGGTCGGGATAGGTGCGCCCCATGATGTCGGCCATGGCACCGCCCGCCGAGAGCCCGGCAATATAGACGCGCGATGCATCCACACCGTGTTCGGCCATGATGTGGCGCGTCAGGCTGGCCAGCAGATCGGGCTCGCCACGGCCGCGCTGCTGGTGCTGCGTCTTGAACCAGTTCCAGCACTTTTGTGCGTTCGCGTGCTGGGTCTGTTCAGGGTAGAGCACCAGCACGCCGGCATCGCGTGCCAGTGCGTTCATGCGCGTGCCCGCAGCAAAATCGTCTGCACCCTGGGTGCAGCCATGCAGCATCACGATGAGGGGGCGCGGCTCGCTCGTACCCGCTGCGGTGGGCGGAACATACAGCCGGTAGGCAAGCTGTCGGCCATTGTGCGCATAGCTGCTGCGCAGCCATTGCTCGGTGCTGGAGGCCGCCGCTCGCGCTGTCGTGGGGGAATGGGCCTCGGCCTGCCGGACGGGAGCGGGGGCATCGTCAATCACCCGTGCCTGTACGTCGATGACCATGTCTGCATCGGTGGATGCCGGGCTGGGGCGGGGCGGCACGGGGGCGCTCTCGCCACGCAATGCGCGCTGTATCAGGTCGGTTGCGGCCTGCAGGTTGCCGCTTCGGGTCAGGCGGGTGGCCTCGCCGAGCATGTCGTTGAATAGGTGATTCATGGGGGATTAAAGGTCAGGTGATGCGGCCGGCCAGGGCTGCGCGTACCGCGGGGCTTGCGTGAAGCGCGCCCAGCACGGTGATTGATTCAATGGTGTCGGCAGCCAGTTGTGCAGGCACATCGTCGGCGATGCTGGCGAGGCCCAGCACCCTGATCTGCAGCTTCTCCCCGGCGGCTTGCGCCCGGGTGAGGTCTTCCACCGTGAAGCGCTGTAGTCCCAGAACCAGCATCTTGCGGGCCACGACGTGGCGCAGCGCCTCGCCGTGGCTGGCAAGGTGATTGCGGATCGCCGTGCGGATGAAGTCGCTGCGGTTGGAATAGAAGCCCTCGGCGACGAGCAAGTCGATCTGCCCGAGATCGACGTAACCCAGGTTGATGGTGAGTTTTTCAGACTCGCTGATGCGCGGAGAAGAAGTGGTTGCCATAAAAACATCCTTATGCCATCCATATGGATGGCATAAGGATGGTTTCAATGGCGCCTTTGAAAGAAAGACAGGGGTGCCGAACTGCGCTCCCGTCAGGCGCATGGTTTGGCCCGGGCGGGTGGATCTGGCCAGCCGACGGGGTTTCAGCCCCTTGTCGCTTGTTGGAGCCGCAGAGTGCAGGCCGTGGGTGGTTTGGCGCCTGCAATGCTGCGGGCGGCACCCCCAAAGCCCCTGCTGCTACAAGTTTGTACCCCCGTGTGTCTGTCACCCCTGCCTGCGCTTCACGCGCCTGAATGGCATGCGTATACTGTTGTTTTGTACAGTATTTTGCCAACTCCTTTCGTGTCCCGTCAGGCCGCCGCCCATGCCCGTTTTTGCCCCCGCAGCTTTCAGCGCCTTCGACCCTGGCGTGCTCCCGCGCCATGTGGCCGATGCCGTCTGGCGCGGCTCGGAGGTGGGCGGTGCGGCTGCGCGCACCGTGCCGACCGGGTTTGAGGCGCTCAATGGCCAGTTGCCCGGTGGTGGCTGGCCCACGCACAGCCTGACGGAGCTGCTCATGCCGCAGGCGGCGGTGTGCGAGTGGCGCCTGCTGGGGCCTGCGCTCCCCGCGCTCATGGCCTCTGGCGGCCGGGTTTACCTGATCGCGCCCCCGAAGCCGCCGCATGCGGCGGGTCTGGCGCAACTGGGGGTGCCGGCAGACCGGCTGATCTGGATCCGGGCCTCCACCCCGGTGGAGCGCCTCTGGGTCACCGAGCAGATTGTCAAGTCCGACCCTGCGGGGGTCGTGCTGTCCTGGCTCCCGCAGGCACGTCCCGAGCAGATTCGCCGCCTGCAGATTCACGCACAGTCCTGTGATGCGCCGGTTTTTCTGTTCCGGCCGGCGGTCACGCTGCACGATGCATCGCCCGCGCCCTTGCGGGTGTCTGTGGCTCTGGCTGAAGGGTGGAGCCTGGAAGTCCGTATTCCCAAACGCCGGGGCACCTCGCTCGACGCGCCCCTGGTTCTGGTCGCCATGCCGGGCAACCTGGTGGCAGTGCTGCCGCCCCGGCTGAAGTCCGTGCCGTCCTCTGGGGCGGCATTTGTTTGCAAGGAGGTTTCCGATGCTCGGGCATTGGGCCGCGTTGCTGCCCCTTCCACTACCGGCGTCCCCCTCTCCCATTGATGCGGTATCCCTCGGAACCTGGGCATTGCAGTTCACCCCCCGGGTGGCTTTGCTGGAGGATTCGGTGGTCGCTGAAGTGACGGGCTGCGCGCGGCTGTTCGGCGGCATGGCGTTGCTGCACCACAGGGTGCACGCCGGTGCCGATGAGCTGGGCGCACGCGTGGCCTGGGCGCCTACGGCCACGGCGGCCCTGGCTCTGGCACGCCATGGCACGGGGCCATCCGGGGGGGATGGGTTTCGTGCGCCGCTGGCGCAGATTCTGGACGGTTTGCCGCTGCACGCCATCGCTGCGGTGGGCCTGCACCAGGCCACTCTGGCGCGCGTGGGGTGCCGCACCCTGGGGGATGTGCGCAAGTTGCCGCGCGGTGGCCTGAGCCGCCGTTTTGACAAGGCCCTGCTGAGGGCCCTGGATCAGGCTTATGGATTGCAGCCCGAGGTCCATGCATGGATCACGCTGCCGGAGACGTTTCATGCGCGGCTGGAGCTGATGTCGCGGGTGGAGACGGCGCCCGCTCTGCTGTTCGGCGCCCGGCGCCTGCTGGTGCAGATGGCCGGATGGCTGGTTGCCCGGCGGCTGGGGGCGACGGCGTTCACGCTGCGCTGGTGCCATGACGTGATGCGCGCCAAGGACGCGGGTACCGGGGGCGAGATCACGGTGCGCACCGCCCAGCCCACGCAAAACGTGGACCATTTCTCGCGCCTGCTGGCAGAGCACCTGGCAAAGGTCCCGTTGCTCGCCCCTGCCGGGGACATCGAGCTGCTGGCCAGCGAGGTGGCGCCCGTCATCGAAGAGAGCCGCTCGCTCATTCCCGAGACCCTGCGCAAGGGGGCCGACACCGATCGGGCGCTGGAGCGCATTCAGGCGCGGCTGGGCGATGCCTGCGTGCAACGGCCTGTGCTGTGCGCCGACCACCGGCTGGAATGGATGCAATGCTGGGACAGCGACGGGGCACGGCGTACCCGGACGCCCGAGGCCCGCTACGCACTGCCCTTGCCCACCTGGATTCTGGACGAGCCCCTGCGCCTGATCGAGCGCGACAACCGGCCGCACTACCAGGGGCCGCTGCAATTGTTGCTTGGGCCGGACCGGGTCGAAGGAGGTTGGTGGCACCGCAGCAGTACCGGTGAGGACGCCCTTCCGCTCAACGTGCAGCGTGACTACTGGCTGGCCCGCAGCCCGCATGCGGGCGTTTTGTGGGTGTTCCAGCAGCGCCTGGCGCGGGACCAGACAGCGTGGTTTCTGCACGGGCACTTTGCCTGAACTTCCAGCAATGACCCGTCTCCCTTCATCGTTGCCGGACTATGCCGAGCTGCGCTGCGTCTCGAACTTCACCTTCCTGCGCGGGGCGAGCCGGCCCGAAGAGCTGGTCGAGCGAGCCCAGGCGCTGGGCTATCAGGCGCTGGCCCTCACCGATGAATGCAGCATGGCCGGGGTGGTGCGGGCCCATGTGGCTGCCAAGGCTGCAGGCCTGCCCTTGCTGCTGGGGGCGCAGTTTGGCATCCAGCCACGCGACGCTACGGAAGCACCGTTCACGCTGGTGGTTCTGGCGCAGAACCTCCACGGCTACGGCAACCTCTGCGCCTTCATCACCCGGCTGCGGCGGGCGTCGGAGAAAGGCAGCTACCACCTCACGCTGGACCACATCACGGGCGCCGAGTTGACGGACTGCCTGGCCCTGCTGTGCCCGGACCGCGAGGCCACCGATGCCCAACTTGAAGCCATGGGGCGCTGGACGCTGAACCATTTCACGGGCCGGTGCTGGATCGGGGTGGAGCAGCTGAGGCGTCTGGACGATGAGCTCTGGCTGCACCGCTTGCGCGCCCTGTCGGAGCTGATGGCGCTGCCCCTGGTGGCGGTGGGCGATGTGCACATGCATGTGCGCTCGCGCAAGCCGCTGCAGGACGTGCTGACGGCCACGCGCATCGGCAAGCCGCTGACCGAATGTGGCCATGCGCTGCAGCGCAGCGCCGAGCAGCACCTGCGCACGCGCCTTCGCCTGGCGCAGACGTTTCCCGCCGAGCTGCTGGCCGAGACGCTGCGGGTGGCGGAGCGCTGCAGCTTCAGCCTGGACGAGCTGAAGTACCAGTACCCGGACGAGGTGGTGCCGCGCGGCCACACGGCCGCCAGCTATCTGCGGCAGATGACCTACGAGGGCGCTGGGGGCCGTTGGCCGCAGGGGATTCCGGCCCCGATGCAGGAGCAGATCGAGCACGAACTCGCACTGATCTGTGAACTGCGCTACGAGCACTACTTTCTCACGGTGTACGACATCGTGGCCTTTGCACGCTCGCGCCACATCCTGTGCCAGGGGCGCGGCTCGGCCGCCAACAGCGTGGTCTGCTACTGCCTGGGCGTGACCGAGGTGGACCCGGCGCGCATGTCGGTGCTGTTCGAGCGCTTCATCTCGAAGGAACGCAACGAGCCCCCGGACATCGACATCGACTTTGAGCACCAGCGCCGCGAGGAAGTGATCCAGTACCTCTACGAAAAGTACGGGCGTGACCGCGCCGCCCTCACCGCCACAGTCATCCGCTACCAGCCCAGGTCCGCCATCCGCGACGTGGGCAAGGCCCTGGGTTTCGACCTGGCCACGGTGGATGCCATCGCCAAGGGCCAGAAGTGGTTCGATGGCGCGGGTGTGCGACCCGAGCGCTTCGAGGAGCTGGGCATCCCGGTGGACGACCTGGCCGTGCGCCAGCTCATCACGCTCACGCAGCAGCTGATGGGGTTTCCGCGCCACCTTTCGCAGCACACGGGCGGCTTTGTGCTCACCCAGGGCCCGCTGTGCCGCATGGTGCCGGTGGAGAACGCTTCCATGCCCCACCGCACGGTGATCGAGTGGGACAAGGACGACCTCGACGCCGCCGGCCTGCTCAAGGTCGATGTGCTGGCCCTGGGCATGCTGTCGGCGATCCGGCGCGCGCTGGACCTGATCGGCCTGCGGCGCGGGCAGGTGTTCAGCATGCAGGACATCCCGGCCGAGGACAGCGCCACCTACGACATGGTCTGCCAGGCCGACACCATCGGGGTGTTCCAGATCGAGAGCCGGGCCCAGATGAGCATGCTGCCGCGCCTGCGCCCCCGGTGCTTTTACGACCTGGTGATCGAGGTAGCCATCGTGCGGCCTGGACCGATCCAGGGCGGCATGGTGCATCCGTACCTGAACCGGCGCCAGGGCAAGGAACCGGTCACCTACCCCAGCGAGGCGTTGCGCACCGCGCTGGGCCGCACGCTGGGCGTGCCGGTGTTCCAGGAGCAGGTGATGCAGATCGCCATGCTCGCGGCCTGCTTCACCCCCGGCGAGGCCGACGGCCTGCGCCGCGCCATGGCGGCCTGGAAACGCAAGGGCGGGCTGGAGAAGTATTACCACCGGCTCGTCGATGGCATGACCTCCCGGGGCTATGCCCTGGAGTTCGCCGAGGCCATCTTCGAGCAGGTCAAGGGGTTCTCGGAGTACGGCTTCCCGGAGAGCCATGCCGCCAGTTTTGCGCTGCTGGTCTATGCCTCGGCCTGGATCAAGCGGCACGAGCCTGCAGCGTTCCTTGTGGCGCTTCTCAACAGCCAGCCCATGGGCTTTTACACGCCCAGCCAGCTGGTGCAGGATGCACGCCGCCATGGTGTCGAGGTGCGGCCCGTGGATGTGATGCACAGCAGGGTGGAGTCCACGCTGGAAGACCTGCCCGATACCCCGGCCGTGCGGCTGGGTCTGCACATGGTGCAGGGTCTGCAGGCCCCCAGTGCCGAGCGCATCGTGGTCGAGCGCGGGAAGGCGCCGTTCGACAGCGCCGAGGAGCTGGCACGCCGCGCCCGGCTGGAGCAGCATGAGATGAAGCTGCTGGCCGCAGCCGGCGCCCTGGCCACCCTGTCGGGCCATCGCCGGCAGCAGGTGTGGGATGCGGCGGCACTCCATGCACCGCCCGAGTTGTTGGAGGACGCTCCGGTGGACGAGGCGTTTCTGGAACTGCCCGCCGCGCCCGAGGGCGAGGAGGTGGTCTGGGACTTCGCCTCTGTGGGCCTGACCTTGCGCAGCCACCCCATGGCGCTGCTGCGGCCCAGGCTCGACCGGTACAAGCTTCAGACCTCCGAGGAACTGCGTCGCATGCCCGATGGCAGGACCGTGCGCACGGCCGGCATCGTGACGCTGCGACAGCAACCCGGGACCGCCAAGGGCACCGTCTTCGTGTCGCTGGAGGACGAACATGGCAGCACGCAGGTGATCGTGTGGAAGCACGTGAGGGAAGCACAGCGCCAGGTGCTGCTGGGGGCGCGGCTGCTCGCTGTCAAAGGGCGGTGGCAGCGCGAGGGCGAGGTATGCAATCTGATTGCGCACCGGCTGGCGGATCTGTCGCCGATGCTCGGTAGGCTGGCGACGGAGAGCCGGGATTTTAAGTAGGCGCTCAGAGCAGAACTATTTCGGCGCGTCCGCTGAGCAGCGGCTTGCACAGGATCTTGTAGCCGTCGGCATCGAACCCCGTGCTCACTTGGTCCAAGGCTGCAGCCTCTTGGCTGTCGGTCACGCTGCCCAGGTAGCACCAGTGGCGCAGCACATGGATCTGGAAGTCGTGCGGGTGGGGTGACGCGGAGGATTCGCCCCGTCCGGGCGTGAAGCGCTCGATCAGGCCGATGGCGCCCGGATAGGGCCAGGTGGCGATCTGCAGGTCTTCCAGTGCGGTGAAAAGGCGCCGACGGTGCTCGTCTGGCGACTCTTCACCCCTGCAGACCCCCGAGCACTGGCGCAGCATCGACCGAAAGCACGCCTTGCCCGGTGGGAGTTTTTCCAGGCCGAGTGCGCCGTAGCACAGCCGGTGCTGGTCTGCGAGCTTGCGCAGCCCCTCCTGCGCGGCACGGTGGCTACCGAACAGGCCGTAGAGACCGGGCTCGGTGGCGAAGTGGATGTCTTTGGAATACACCACCTCGGGTCGGTCACCGCTCATGCGCAGCGCGCAGAGCTGGCGGCTGCGGCGCAGCTTCTGGTTGAACAGCGGGTGCATCTGCTTGATGAGGTGGGCTTCGAGCAGCAGTGCGCCGATCTCTCCGGCGGTGCGAATATGGCTGATGCGCCGCGTCTGGCGCAGCATGCGTGCTTCGTCCGCCGTGCGCAGATGCGCCAGGAGGCGACTGCGCAGGTTCACGCTCTTGCCTATGTACAGCGGCAGGTCACCTTCTTCGCCATGAAAGAGGTACACCCCGGGCGCTGAAGGCATGTCGGCAAGGGCCGTGCGCAGGTGCTCGGGGTATTCGTAGTACCGGGCTGCGTCGAACTCAGGGCGGCGGCGTGCAGGAATGTGCATGGGGGAGCAGAAGACCCTGCAAACAGGGAGCATGGTCGCAGCGGCAGAATTATCTGTGATTAAACACAGTATATTCGTTCGCGCTTTTGCCGGGATTTTCAGCCCGGCGGCCTGCGCGGGTCTGCACCGCAAGGGAGCCAGAGCGGGTATCGCATTGCAACAGTCGCACGCAAAACCACGCGACTCAGCGTTCATGAACGAAAATACGAGGTTTTGCCCGCCGGGGACAGGGACTCCGATGTCCGTGCGCTACCGCCGGAGCGTGCGCGGCGAGCGGCCTTGACGGGATGCCTCTACACCATCGACTCACCAGTTCTCCCTTGGTTCTCCTGCTCCAGCAATGGCAGCCGGAGGATGGCGGACAGGTGCGCCCGGACGTGGCCGAGCGCCTGGGCCAATGGCTGGGAGCCGTGGATGCCGTTGGGCTCAATGGGGCGCTGCACTCGATCGAGGCCTACCCTGCCCAGGCGTTGCAACCAGGGCAGGTGGTGGATTGGCGTGCGATGGAAGAGGCGTGCCGGGGCGTGCAGGCCGAGTTGAACGAGCAGATCGTGGCCCGGGCCACGCCCGCCCGGGCGCCACGGGGGCGGGGCGGCATGGCTCCCGCCGAGGCGATCGACCCCGAGGCCGAGGCAGATTTCGCGACCCACTGCCAGCGTTATCTGGGCCAGCAAAAGCAGATGGAGAACCGGCTGAGCGCCTTGCGTGCGCAGATGCGCCAATGGCTTTCAAAAGGCTCGCCCGCCTTGCGGCAACTGGCAGCGCTCGATGCCGTGCTGGAGCAGATGCTGGGTGCGCGTGAGCAGAAGCTCTGGGCGCAGCTGCCGGGTTGCCTGGAGGGCCGTCTGGCGCATTGGCGCGGGCTGCACGCGCAGCGGCTGGAAGCTTTGGGCCAGGAAGACGCGCCGCAGCAGTGGCGCCAGCCCGGAGGCTGGCTTTTTGCTTTTGAGCAGGATGTGCGGGCGCTGTGGCAGGCCGAGGTGCAGGTGCGCCTGCAGCCGATCATGGGTTTGCTGGAAGCAGCCCGCAACGAGAACAGGTAAACAGGAATGAAGAAGAGTGTGATGGCCGGCGTTTTCGGTGCCGGTCTGGCGGCTGTGGGCTGGGTGGCCTGGGGCTTCGTGGGGTCGAGCCCGCTGGCGCTGGCGATGACAGTGCTGATGGGCGGGGTGTATGTGCTGGGGGCTGCGGAGCTGATGCGGTTTCGCGCTGCGACAGCGTCCCTGGCGGCCGCACTGGCCGACATGGCGCAACCGTTGACGGACCTGGGTGCATGGCTGGAGCGCCTGCCCCCGCCACTGCGCGGGCCGGTGCGCCAGCGGATCGAGGGCGCGCGCATGGCGCTGCCGGGTCCGGCGCTGGCGCCGTATCTGGTGGGGCTGCTGGTCATGCTGGGCATGCTGGGCACCTTTCTGGGCATGGTGGTGACCTTCAAGGGGGCCGTGCTGGCGCTGGAGGTTTCGGCCAACCTGGAGGCGGTCCGTGCCGCGCTGGCGGCGCCCATCAAAGGGCTGGGGCTGTCGTTCGGCACCTCGGTGGCCGGGGTGGCTACATCGGCCATGCTGGGCCTGCTGCTGGCGCTGTGCCGCCGCGAGCGCCTGGAGGCGCTGCGCCTGCTCGATGTCCGCATTGCCACGGTGCTGCGGCCGTTCTCGCCAGCGCACCGTCGCGACGAAATGTTCCATGCCTTGCAGGCCCAGGCACAGGCCCTGCCGCTGATCGCACAACACCTCCAGGGGCTGATGGACGGGCTGGAGCGCCGCCACGGGCAGTTGAACGACCAGTTGCTGGAGCGGCAGCAGGCGTTTCACCAGGAGGCTGCATCGGCCTACACCCAGTTGGCCAGCGCGGTGGGGGCCTCGCTGCAAGGCAGTCTGGAGGCCGGCACCCGCCAGGCCGGTGAGGTGATCCGGCCGGTGGTCGAGCAGGCCATGCACACTCTGGCGCAGGAAGCACGGAATTCGCATGCGCAACTGCGCGAAGTGACCGGAGCGCAGATGCAGGCGCTCTCTGGCCAATGGGAGGGCACCGCCCGACAGGCGGCCGATACCTGGTTGACAGCGCTGCACGGCCAGGAACAGGCCCAGCAAGCGCAGGCGGCGCGGCTCGATGCCGCTTTAGAGGCCGTCGCGCACGCCTTCGAGCAGCGCTCCGGCGCTCTGCAGGCCGCGCTGCACGAGACCGTCACGCAAGCGCATGCGGCCCAGGCCGCCGCCGACCAGCAGCGCCTGGCGGAATGGAGCCGGTCCATGCAGGACATGGCCCGCATGCTGGCAGCGCAATGGCAGCAGGCCGGTGTGCAAGCGGTGGAACAGCAGCAGCGCGTGTGCCTGTCCATGGAGGAGGCCACGGCCCGGATCACGGAGCGCATGGACGAGCAGGCACAGCAGGCCCTGGGTGGTGCTGCACGCTTGCTGGACCAAACGGACGCGCTGATGCGCACGCGGATGGAAACGGAAGCCCAGTGGGTGCAGGCGCAGGGCCAGCGCATGGACCAGCTGGCCCACGTCTGGCGCACCGAACTCGGTGCCCTGCGCGATGAGGAGGCCGCGCGCGCGCAGGCCGCCGTCGAGCGGCTCGATGTGTTGCAGGCCGCTGTGGCCGGGCATCTGGCCACCCTGGGCGCGGCCCTGGAGGCACCGCTCACGCGCCTGCTGCAAACGGCCTCCGACGTACCGCAGGCGGCCGCCGAGGTGATTGCGCAGTTGCGCCAGGAGATGACGCGCCTGGGCGAGCGCGACAACATCGCCCTGGCCGAGCGCACCGCCATGATGGAGCAGCTGGGCAGCTTGCTGCATTCCGTCAACGAGGCTGCCGTGCAGCAGCGTGCGGCCATCGAATCCCTGGTGCACTCTGCTGCCTCGGTGCTGGAGCAGGCAGGGCAGCAGTTTGCACAGTCGCTGCAAGCGCAGGCCGGCACGGTGGACGGGGTGGCGGCGCATGTGGCGGCCAGCGCGGTGGAACTGTCGAGCCTGGGCGAATCTTTCGGCCATGGCGTGGGGTTGTTCAGTGCCAGCAGCGAGAAGCTGACGGAGAGCCTGCAGCGCATCGAGGCGGCCCTTGGGCAGTCCCTGAGCCGCAGCGACGAACAGTTGGCCTACTACGTGGCGCAGGCGCGCGAGGTGATCGATCTGAGCATCAGCGCCCAGCAGGGCATTGTGGAAGACCTGCGCCGCATGAACAGCCGGGCCGCTGCCGGCGCGCAGGAGGTTGCCGCATGATCGGTATGGACGAGGTGGACGACACCACTGAGCAGAGCGCGACGGTGTGGGCCGTGTTTGGCGACCTGATGGCAGGCCTGCTGGGTGCCTTTGTGCTGGTGCTGGTCGGCATGCTGGTGATGCAGGTGGATCTGGTGGCCAGCCTGCGGCAGGAGGTGGAGCGGCGCCAGATGGAGGAGCAGCGCCGCATGGCGCTGGAGAAAGCGCTGGCCATTCCACTGGCCAGCGGCCGGGTCACGGTGAACGAGGGGCGTATCGGCATCAGCGGCAGCGTGCTGTTCGCCCCGGGCTCCGACGAGCTGCGCCCTGAGGGGCGCCAGTTGCTGACCAGCCTGGTGCAGCCGCTGCGCGTGTACCTGCGCGAGCGCGACGAGATGCTGATGGTGAGCGGCTTCACCGACAACAAGCTTTTGCGGGGGGGCAACCAGCGATTCACCGACAACCTGGAACTGTCGGCCCAGCGGGCGCTGACGGTCACCCGCACGTTGATCGACGAGGGCATGCCTGCATCGCAGGTGTTCGCTGCCGCTTTTGGCGCCGAGCAGCCGGTGGCGTCCAACGACGATGACAGCGGCCGGGCACAGAACCGCCGTGTGGAGATGGCGCCCGTGCCCAAGGCCTCGAACACGAAGCCGGCGCAGCATGGGTGATTCGCTCCTGGAGTCCTTGCGGGCCGAGGGTTTGCACCGCCACGATCCCGCGCGCTTTCGTTACCTGGAGGTGCTGGCCCGGCGGCTACCCCTGCAGCCGTCACCCGTGCAACAGGTGCTGCAGCAGCGGTGGCACACCGCCGTGGCGGACTATGCCGAGCGCGCCCGGTCGGCGCGCGGCTTGTCCGCCAGTGCTGCGGCGATTACCACGGATGCTCCGCTGTCCCAATTGAACCGTTACCTCCAGGCACGCACCGAGGGTGATGCGACCCCGGGGCTGGCTGGTGGTGGCGCACGCATGCCCGACATGAAGAGCGTGCGCCGGTTCAGCGAGGTCTGGTCCAAGATTTCTGCCGAGCAGCAGGTTGCGCAGGCCCTGGTGCGCGGGCCCGAGAACGCCGGGCCGCTCAACTCGCACCGGCTCATGCTGCGCGCGCTGCGCCTGATGCGCGGCTTGTCGCCCGACTACACGCGGCGTTTCATGGCGCAGATGGATGCCTTGTTGTGGCTGGAGCAGGCGCATGCGAAAGCCACCCCGCCCGCAGCCCGGCCGGTGCGCAAGAGCCGACGCAAGGGCAACGTTGCACAATCCTGACGGTGGCCATGCGCCTGCCGCAGGCGCGACCCCACCCCCATATCTCTGCAGAACAGGAACCCCCATGTCCTCCCCTGAGCATTCCCCGTTTGTCTGGCAAGGCCGGGTTGATGTCGAAGAAACGGGCCCCAGCAACCGCTGGCACCAGCATGTGCGGCCTTTTGCCGATGACAGCCGGGGCGGCGTCGCATTGCTGGGCTTTGCCGTGGATGAAGGCGTGCGCCGCAATGGTGGGCGGCCCGGTGCGGCCGAGGGGCCGTACATGCTGCGCAAGGCGTTGTCGGGCCTGCCGGTCATGGGAGAGCCAGCCGTGTGGGATGCGGGGGATGTAGCGTGCACCGGCGACCAGCTCGAAGCCGCGCAAGATGCTCTGGCGCAGCGGGTGGCCCAGGCCATTGCCCAGGGGTGTGTGCCGCTGGTGCTGGGCGGTGGGCACGAAGTGGCCTGGGGCACCTTTCAGGGGGTTGTGCGTGCCCGCCCGCAGATACAGCGTGTGCTGGTAGTGAACTTCGACGCCCATTTCGATCTGCGCAAGGCCGCGCGGGGCAACTCGGGCACGCCGTTCCGCCAGATGCAGGAATGGTGCGCGTCCCATGGCATTCCCTTCGACTACCGTGTTTTCGGCATCAGCCGGTTTGCCAATACCCAGGCGCTGTTCGACCGGGCCGATGCACTGGGGGTGCACTATGTGCTGGACGATGCGTTGCAGAGCGAGGCTGGGGTGCTGCAGGCGCAGGCGGCCCTGGTACACGACATGGCGCAGTGCGATGCCGTGTACCTGACCGTTGATCTGGACGTGCTGCCCGCAGGAGTGGCGCCGGGGGTTTCGGCGCCTGCTGCGCTGGGCATGCCGCTCGCGCTGGTCGAGCGCCTGGTGGATACCGTGCTGGCCAGCCGCAAGCTGGTGGCGGCCGACATTGCCGAGCTCAACCCCGCGTTCGATCGGGACGGGTTGACCGCCAAGGTGGCCGCGCGCCTGGTGGCGCGCATGGCCCGGGGTTGTGTCTGACCACCGTCTTCGACAAAGCAATGTTCTTGGGATGACCTGCATAACTCCCTGCGGTCGGTGATAGCACGGTCTCGGGCGGTCCACTGCGTTGCTTTTCTTGCCAATAGCCGAGCTATTGGCCGCAAAAAGACGCCTTGCGGCCCATCCCGATCCGCACTACCACCGACTCGCGAGGGTTATGCAGGTCATCCCTTGCGGGCGTAAAAAAACCCGCAGCGGGTGCTGCGGGTTTTTGGGAGTGTGGGCTCCGTGGGCGAACCGGAGTTCGCCCGACAGGCATTACATGCCCATGCCGCCCATGCCACCCATGCCGCCCATATCGGGCATGCCGCCGCCAGCGCCGGCTTCGTCCTTCGGAGCCTCGGCCACCATGCATTCGGTGGTCAGCATCAGCGAAGCCACGGAGGCAGCGTTCTGCAGCGCGGTACGGGTCACCTTGGTGGGGTCCAGAATGCCCATCTCGATCATGTCGCCATAGGTGTCGTTGGCGGCGTTGAAGCCGTAGTTGCCCTTGCCAGCCAGAATGGCGTTGACCACCACGCTGGGCTCGCCACCGGCGTTGGCCACGATTTCGCGCAGGGGCGCTTCGATGGCCTTGAGCACCAGCTTGATACCGGCGTCCTGGTCAGCGTTGTCACCCTTGATCTCGCCAGCCGCCTGACGGGCACGCAGCAGGGCCACGCCACCGCCGGCCACGATGCCTTCTTCCACGGCAGCGCGGGTGGCGTGCAGCGCGTCTTCCACGCGGGCCTTCTTTTCCTTCATTTCGACTTCGGTGGCAGCGCCCACCTTGATCACGGCCACACCGCCAGCCAGCTTGGCCACGCGCTCTTGCAGCTTCTCACGGTCGTAGTCGCTGGTGGCTTCCTCGATCTGGATGCGCACTTGCTTGACGCGCGCTTCGATGTCGGCAGCCTGGCCTTCGCCGTCGATGATGATGGTGTTTTCCTTGCCCACTTCGACGCGCTTGGCCTGGCCCAGGTCGGCCAGCGTGACCTTCTCGAGCGTCAGGCCCACTTCTTCAGCGATGACCTTGCCGCCCGTCAGGATGGCGATGTCTTCCAGCATGGCCTTGCGGCGGTCGCCGAAGCCAGGGGCCTTGACGGCCACGACCTTCAGGATGCCGCGGATGGTGTTGACCACCAGGGTCGCCAGGGCTTCGCCTTCGACTTCCTCAGCGATGATCAGCAGCGGACGGCCGGCCTTGGCGACTTGCTCCAGCGTGGGCAGCAGGTCACGGATGTTGCTGATCTTCTTGTCGAACAGCAGCACGAAGGGGTTGTCCAGAATCGCGGCTTGCTTTTCGGGGTTGTTGATGAAGTAGGGCGACAGGTAGCCGCGGTCAAACTGCATGCCTTCAACGACATCCAGCTCGTTTTGCAGCGATTTGCCGTCTTCCACGGTGATCACGCCTTCCTTGCCGACCTTGTCCATCGCATTGGCGATGATTTCGCCGATGCTGGAGTCCGAGTTGGCGGAAATGGAACCCACCTGGGCGATTTCCTTGGAGGTGGTGGTGGCCTTGGAAGCCTTCTTCAGCTCTTCGATCAGGGCCGTGACAGCCTTGTCGATGCCGCGCTTCAGATCCATGGGGTTCATGCCGGCGGCCACGTACTTCATGCCTTCGCGCACGATGGCCTGGGCCAGCACGGTGGCGGTGGTGGTGCCGTCGCCAGCGTTGTCAGATGTCTTGGAAGCGACTTCCTTGACCATCTGGGCGCCCATGTTCTGCAGCTTGTCTTTGAGTTCGATTTCCTTGGCCACGGACACACCGTCCTTGGTCACGGTGGGGGCGCCGAACGAGCGCTCCAGCACCACATTGCGGCCCTTGGGGCCCAGGGTCACCTTGACCGCGTTGGCCAGAATGTTCACGCCTTCAACCATGCGTGCGCGGGCTTCGCCGCCGAAAACTACGTCTTTTGCTGCCATGTTGGAGCTCCTGAATATATGTATTAAATACGGTTCCAGCGCCCGTCAATCAAGCGCTGTTAGCTATGAAAATGAGAGTTGCTGGGCGCAACTTCTGTCTTCGGCCGGGCCTGCGGCCCTTCACTTGGCTGCGCCAAGTTAGCCTGCGACGAAAGTGACTGCCCTGCGGTCAGTCACTTTTCGACAACCGCAAACAGGTCGTCTTCCTTCATCACCAGCAGTTCGTCGCCATCGACCTTGACGGTCTGGCCGCTGTACTTGCCGAACAGGACGCGGTCGCCCACCTTGACGCTCATCGCGCCCAGTTCGCCCTTGTCGTTCTTCTTGCCCGGACCCACGGCCAGCACTTCACCCTGGTCGGGCTTCTCGGCGGCGTTGTCGGGGATGAAGATGCCCGAAGCGGTCTTGGTCTCGCTCTCGATACGCTTGACGATCACGCGGTCGTGCAGGGGGCGAAGTTTCATATGCAAATCTCCTGGGTTCAAAAAAACGTTGTCATCTCG
The DNA here is from genome assembly GCA_001770955.1 of Burkholderiales bacterium RIFCSPLOWO2_12_FULL_65_40. Taxonomy (GTDB): domain Bacteria; phylum Pseudomonadota; class Gammaproteobacteria; order Burkholderiales; family Burkholderiaceae_C; genus Simplicispira. The sequence goes on from MESL01000007.1 coordinate 95,650, forward strand.
ACGCGCCTGGGGGTCAGACGCTGTGGAATTCAGCCCGAAACGAGTTGCTAGCACTCGTGGTGGGCGAGTGCTAATGATAAGGGCTTTTATCGGCGTTTCAAGACCTGGGTGAATGGGCGACTCAGAAGCCGGGCCACCAGCACTCCGGGGTGGCGATGGCGAACCCATCGGAATGGGGGTATTTTTTGCTATCAAAAATTGAGCATTAAGCGCTTTTCTGTAAAGCGCTCAGGTCGATTTTTGTGCTAACTGACGAGAGATCCAGGCCGATCCGTGAGTCTCAGGAAGTGGTCCAGCATGTGAAAGTGGTCTTCAAAGAACTGCCCTTCCATTGCGGTCAGATCGCCCAGCGGCACCCACAGTGCCTCCAGCGCATCGTCATCGGCCTGCACGGTGGGCAGAGGGGCTTCACCCAGATCAAAGTAATGGGCGTGCGTGATCGTGCGGCCGCGCTGGCTGCGGTCTGGGTGGTCGAACACGCTGATCTGGCGCAGTGCCGCGCGCAGTGTGGCTTCGGGCAGGCTGCAATGGGTTTCTTCGGCCAGTTCGCGCAGGCAGGACTGCCACAGCGTCTCGCGCGGCTCGATGAAACCGCCCGGCAAGGCCAGCAGGCCCTTGCCGGGGGCGTGGGCACGGCGGATCAGCAGCACATGGTTCTGGCAGCGCAACAGGGCGTCCACCGTGACGAACACAGGCGGGTAGGGGGCAGCGGCCCAGGCGGCGCGGTAACCGCGCAGCATGCGCCATTCTTCCTGCAGGGCCAGGTAGTCGGGCTGCTGCGCAAAGTGATGCAGGGCGTTCAGCGTGCTGTCGGGGATGTCCTGCGCCAGCGGGGCCAGTGCGCCCTGTACGGTGGCGGGCGTGGCGCCAAACAGGGCGTCGCGGATGGTGGTGGCGTCGATGCTGCCCTGGCGCTCCATGTCCATCAGGGCCCAGCCGGGGAAACTGCGCAGGTAGCTGCTGCTGGCGTCCTTGAAGTGGCCCACCAGAGCGATGCGCGCGCCGGGCGCGGTCAACCGGGCCACGCCTTCGCGCACGGCCTGTACCCAGACGGCTTCGTTGTAGTAGTCGCGCATCGGCAGCACCTGCACGCGGTGGCGGTCGGCTTCGGGCAGCGCACCGCGCAGCATGGCTTCGCGCTCTTGCCAGGTGAAGGGATTCTTGGGCGAGCGCGCCTGCCAGGCCGAGCCCGCCACCACGATGACCTGCCGGGCGCTGTCCAGCGCGCGCTGCAGCAGGGCCATGTGGCCGTTGTGTACGGGTTCAAAACGCCCGATGTAGATGGCGGTATCGACCATGGGCCTCCGATGGCGGTAGGGTTATGAGCGTTATTGGCCTCTATCGCTTCACTATAAAGCGCAAGCAGCTATCTTTTTAGTAGTAATTTTACCGTGAGCAGGGTTTGCACGTGCCGCGCGCCGATCGGCAGCCAAGGTGGCAGGGGGCCGACGGCGTGCGGGACAGGCAGGGACCGCACGGCGCACAAAACATTGGACCGCTGCCCTGAAATCTGGCAAAAACGCACACTTTGTGTTCCGAGCACAACGAGCGCGCGCAGGCTGAGCGGGTACGGCCGCCGCCGCATCGCCAACAACATGCCGGCCCGGCGCGGCCGTCTGAGGGAGATTCATGTCTTTGCGGCTCAAATTCAATCTGGTGCTGGCGGCCGTTGTCTTCGCGGCAGCGGTCGGTGCGGGGCTTTATGTACACCGCTTCCTGCAGCAGTCGGCGATCGAGGAGGTGCAGCACAACTCGCAGATCATGATGCACGCGGCCATGGCGATTCGGGACTACACCACCGAACTTGTCAAGCCGCACCTGGACGTGACGCTGGCCGAGAAGTTTCTGCCACAGACGGTGCCCGCCTATGCTGCGACCGAGACGCTGCGGCGCCTGCAGAACCGGTTTCCGGGCTACGAGTACAAGGAGGCGGTGCTCAACCCGACCAACCTGCGCGACCGCGCCAATGAGTGGGAAGAACGCATCATCAGCGACTTCCGCGAAGGCCGGGCTGACCTCAAGAAGGAGGTGACCGGCGAGGTGGGCGAGGGCATGCACCGCGCCCTGTATGTGGCCCGTCCCATCACCATCCGGCAGACCCAGTGCCTGGCGTGCCACAGCACGCCGCAGGTGGCGCCTCCCACCATGCTCAAGGTGTACGGCGACCAGAACGGTTTTGGCTGGAGCATGAACGAAACCGTGGGCATCCAGGTGGTGAAAGTGCCGATGTACTTTCCGCTGGAGAAGGCGCGTCAGACCTTCAATACCGTCATGACCGCGCTGGTGGGCAGCTTTGCGGCGCTGTTTGTCGTGCTCAATCTGTCGTTGTCGTCCCTGGTGATCGAGCCCATGGCGCGGCTCAACCGCAAGCTCGAAGACCTGGCCACCAAGGATTTTCTGACCGACCTGGTCAATCGGCGGCGTTTCTTTGAAAGGCTGGAGGCCGAGATGGCCGAGGCCCGCATCAAGAAGGGCAGTCTGTCGGTCGTGATGTTCGACATCGACTTCTTCAAGCGCATCAACGACACCTTTGGGCATGACTCGGGGGATGTGGTGCTCAAGAGCACGGCGCTGCGCGTGCGCGAGCTGCTGCGTTCGTCCGACTGCGCGGCGCGTTTTGGGGGCGAGGAGTTCATCCTCCTGCTCAAGGAAACGCCGGTGGACGCCGCCATGGCCATGGCCGAGGCGGTGCGCGCGCGCATCGCCGGGGTGCCGTTCGACGCGGTGGGCCATGTCAGCGCCAGCTTTGGCGTAGCCACCTGGGATCACAAGGAGGACAGCCACGCGCTCATCAAGCGCGCGGATACGGCGCTGTACGTGGCCAAGTCGCAGGGGCGCAACTGCGTGGTGCAAGCGCAGGAGGCCGCCTGACGGGGCAGGGAGTGGTTTGACGAAGCTCAGACCGTCGTGGCCTTGGCCTCGTCGTAGTCTGTCTGGTAACTGGCGGCCAGTGTGGTTTTCTGCTTTTCGGTCAGCAGCTTTCCCGCCATCTGGAAGAAGCGGTGTTCTTCTTCCTGCAAGTGGTGTTCCACCTTTTCGGCCAGCTTGCGGGCCTGTGGCAGCCAGGCCGGGCTGGAGGACTCGGTCTCCTCCAGCTCTTCCACCATCTCGTCTATTTCGTGGTGCTCGGCAATGGCATGGCGTGACAGGTCCATGCCGGCATCCAGTGCCATCAGTGGCACATAGAAATGGCGGTCTTCGGCCAGTGCATGGGCGGCGAGTTCGGTTTTGAACTGATCAAACAGCTCGCGCCGCTCGGGCGTATCGCCGCTGGTTTCGGTCAGTGCGCTGTACAGCGCACGCTGGCGCTCATGGCTTTCGCGCAGGGCTTCAAAGATGGTGCGGGTCATGGGGTTCTCCGGGGTAGAGGGGGCGTGACGGAGGGCTGGCCTACTTGAGTGCCTTGCGCGCAGCGCCCACCCCGATGACCGCCAGCACAACAAACACCACCGCGATCACCAGGAACACCACAAACAGCAGCTTGGCAATGCCCGCTGCGCCTGCAGCAACACCGCTGAAGCCCAGGGCTCCAGCGACCAGCGAGATCAGGGCAAAAATGATGGCGTACTTCAGCATGGTGGCGGCTCCTTGTCGTATGCAGGAACGATACCGGGAGGCTGGCCACACGTCCGTCAGCGCGGGAGCGTGGTGGGTGTAGGAGAGCGCCCCGCACTCGGGAAGCGAGGGGCGCCAAAAGAAAAGCCGCAACGCGTGTGCGCTGCGGCTCTTTGGGGCGGACACCACGCTGTGCGCAGCGAAGCCCCCTTGTCTGTCTTTTGGTCTGCGTTCACATCGCTTGCGCGATATGAACTTCGCCCACGTTCCGACACCGCGCAAGCGCGGCGGGCTTACAGCCCGGCTGCAGCACGCAGTGCAGCAGCCTTGTCCGTACGTTCCCAGGTGAATTCGGGTTCTTCGCGGCCGAAGTGGCCGTAGGCGGCGGTCTTGGTGTAGATCGGGCGCAGCAGGTCGAGCATCTGGATGATGCCCTTGGGGCGCAGGTCGAACTCCGCAGCCACCAGCTTGGCGATCTCGGAGTCGGGAATCACGCCCGTGCCTTCGGTGTAGACCGTGATGTTCATCGGGTGCGCCACACCGATGGCGTAGGCCACCTGGATCTGGCACTGGCGTGCCAGGCCGGCCGCCACGATGTTCTTGGCCACGTAGCGCGCGGCGTAGGCGGCCGAGCGGTCCACCTTGGTCGGGTCTTTGCCGCTGAAGGCGCCACCGCCGTGCGGGCAGGCGCCGCCATAGGTGTCCACGATGATCTTGCGGCCCGTCAGCCCGCAGTCGCCCTGCGGGCCGCCGATGACGAAGCGGCCCGTGGGGTTGATGAGGTAGGTGGTGTCCTGCAGCCACTCCTTGGGCAGCACGGGCTTGATGATTTCCTCGATCACGGCCTCGATGAAGCTGGCCTTCATCTTGGTTTGTGTTTCGCTCTGGTCGGGGCTGTGCTGGGTGGACAGCACCACCGTGTCGATGCTGTGCGGCTTGCCGTCCACATAGCGCATGGTCACCTGGCTCTTGGCGTCGGGGCGCAGGAAGGGCAGGCGCCCGTCCTTGCGCAGCTGCGCCTGGCGCTCGACCAGGCGGTGCGCGTAATAGATGGGCGCAGGCATCAGTTCGGGCGTTTCGTCGCAGGCGTAGCCGAACATCAGGCCCTGGTCGCCGGCGCCGGTGTTGAGGTGGTCGTCGCTCGCGTGGTCCACGCCCTGGGCAATGTCGTTGCTCTGCTTGTCGTAGGCCACAAGCACCGCACAACCCTTGTAGTCGATACCGTATTCGGTGTTGTCGTAGCCGATGCGCTTGATGGTGTCGCGTGCCACCTGGATGTAATCCACGTGGGCGTTGGTGGTGATCTCGCCAGCCAGAACGACCAGGCCGGTGTTGGTCAGCGTTTCGGCGGCGACGCGGGAGCGCGGGTCCTGTGTGAAGATCGCGTCAAGGATCGCATCGGAAATCTGATCCGCCACCTTGTCGGGGTGGCCTTCGGATACGGATTCCGATGTGAAGAGAAAGTCGTTCGCCATTTGAATAAACTCCTGTGTTCCGGCATTTTTGGGCGTTGCCCGAAGCCTTGGGAGCTTTGGCGAACGCTTTAGCAGATTTATTTACCGTCGCCCTGCAAGTTGCTCATTTAACTCAGCGACCCGTCCATTTTAATGCCTTTCGTGTTCCGGTTTTTCTCCATCCTTCCGCTGTGGTTGCTGCACGCCCTGGGCGCGGCCATGGGCTGGGCGGCTTTCCTGGGTTCGCCTGTGTACCGCCGCCGCTTTCTTGAGAACGCCGCGCTGGCGGGTTACCGCTTCGCGCAGGTGCGCGCTGCCGTGGCCCATGCCGGGCGCATGGTGGCGGAGTTGCCACGCCTGTGGCTGGGTGCGACGCCGCCCTACAGGCTGGTGGGTGGGGCCTGTGTGGAGCAGGCCTATGCGGCCGGGCGCGGCATCGTGTTTCTCACGCCGCACCTGGGGTGCTTCGAGTTGTCGGCGCAGGCCGTGGCGCAGCGCTGGAGTGCCACGCATGGCACGATCACCGTGCTGTACCGTCCCGCACGCCAGCCCTGGCTGGCCAAGGTGATGGAAACCGCGCGCAACCGCCCCGGCATGACGGCGGTGCCGACCAACCTGGCCGGTGTGCGCCAGATGATCAAGGCACTGCGGCGGGGCGAGGCCGTGGGCCTGCTGCCCGACCAGGTGCCGCCCGAAGGGCAGGGCCTGTGGGCGCCGTTTTTTGGCCGCGATGCCTACACCATGACCCTGGCCGTGCGCCTGGCGCAGCAGACCGGGGCCACGGTCCTGCTGGTGCGCGCCGAGCGACTGTCGTGGGGAAGGGGCTACGTGGTTCACCTGGAGCCGATGCCGGAGCCCTTGGGAGACGCACTGGACGCCGCAGTGCTGCAGATCAACCGGGCCATGGAACATGTCATCCGCCAGTGCCCGCAGCAATACCTGTGGGGCTATGCGCGTTACAAGCAGCCGCGTGTTGAGGTGTCCGCCGGAGGTGCCGTATGACCGCTCGTCTGGGGGTGTGGTTCATGCAGCAGGTGCTTGCGCGCCTGCCGTTGCCGGTGCTGCGCGCCATGGGCTGGGGGATCGGCCAGGTGCTGTTCGTGCTCGCTGCGCCGCGCCGCAAGGTCGCGCTGCGCAACCTGGAGCTGTGCTTTCCGCAGGCCACGCCCGAGCAACGCCGGGCCTGGGCGCGCGAGACCTTCGTGGTGTTCTGTCAGACCTGGCTGGACCGCGGCTGGCTGTGGGCGGCGCCGCGCGATGTGGTGCTGCAGCGGGTGCAATTGCAGGGCGCGCTGCAGGAACTGGAAGGCGATACGCCCACCATCATCTTCGCGCCGCATTTCTACGGCATGGATGCGGGCGGCCTGGCGTTGCCCTTGCGCACCACGCGGGCGTTCACCTCCATTTTCTCCACCCACCCCGACCCGGCGGTGGATGCCTGGTTCATGGCGGGACGCCAGCGATTTGGCGATGTCCGCATGCTCAACCGGGCCGACGGGGTCAAACCCATCATCTCCAACCTGCGTAAGGGCGGGCTGCTGTACCTGCTGTCCGACATGGATTTCGGCCCGGGGGAGTCGATTTTTGTGCCTTTCTACGGCGTGCCCACAGCCACGGTGCCGTCGCTGTCGCGCTTTGCCCGGCTGGGCCGTGCCAAGGTGGTGGGCATGTACACGCGCATGACACCCACAGGGTATGTGGCCGAGATCACGCCGGCATGGGAGCACTTCCCGACCGATGACGTGGAAGCCGACACGGCGCGGATGAACCGCGAACTGCAGCACGCCATTGACGGCATGCCCGGCCAGTATTACTGGGTACACAAGCGGTTCAAGACGCGACCCGAAGGTGAGCCATCGGTTTACCAGTGAAATCCGGCTCTGGCGCTTACAGGAAAAGCGCCAGCAGCTATTGATGGGATAGCAAAAAGGCGCTGAGCGCCTGCACCAGCCGCTCGGGCATTTCGTGTACCAGCCAGTGCGAGGCGCCTTCCACGCGCTGCAGTTGCAGGCGCGGCACCCAGCCCGGCAGGCCGTCGAGCAGGCAGGGCAGCAGGGCCGGATCCTCCAGGCCCCAGAGCACCAGTGTCGGCACGCTCACCGTCAGCATGGACTCGGGCAGGGTCACGGCGGCGGCTCCGGGGTCGCCTTCTCGCGGCGGGCGCAGCGGGCTGGCGCGGTAGTAGTTGCAGGCACCGGTGAGGCCCTGCTGCCACAGCGCGCGGTATTGCTGGCGCACATCACCGGTCAGCCAGGCCGGCGGTGTGCCGTCGGGGGCGTCGAAGAAAGCGAACAGGCGGCGGAAGTCGTCCTCGGCCAGCAGCGCCTCAGCGTCGGGGCGGCACAGGAAGTGCATGTACTGGCTGGCGGCCTGCTGCACAGCGTTGTGTTGCAACTCGCGCAGAAAGGCGCCCGGATGCGGCGAGTTGACGATGGCCAGGCGGCGCAGCAACTCGGGGTGCTGGTTGGCCAGGTTCCAGGCCACGGCGCCGCCCCAGTCGTGCGCCACCAGGCATTCGAGCGGTGCTCCGTCACCGCATTCAGCGGCGATCAGCGCCGCGAGGTCCTGCACCAGGAATTTAGGGCGGTAGGCCGACACCTCTTCCGGGCTGCTGGACGCACCGAAGCCGCGCAGATAGGGCGCCACGCAGCGGTAGCCGCCGTGTGCGGGCTGTGAAAAATGTTCCAGCAGGCCGTCCCAGATGAAGGCACCTTCGGGGAAGCCGTGCAGAAACAGCAGCACGGGGCGCCCGCGTTCGCCGCTCACACGGCAGTGCAGGGTGGTGCCGTGCGGCAGGGGGATGTCGGTGCTGGCGATCATTTTGCTATCGAAAGTGAAGCTACTGACGCTTTCTATATAAGCGCCTGAAGCCATTTTTTCTGAAAATGAAACCGCCGCTGCCCGGCGCCAGGCCTTTAGTCCCCGTGGTCGGGGGCGTCGGCCTCTTCGGGCTCGGCGGGGGCCGGTGGTGCGGCGGCGTCCGTCGCCGGGTGGGCCCACTGCCAGAGCAGCAGCGCGGTTTCGTCCACGCCCTGTTTCTTGAGCGCGGAGAACATCTTCACCTCGCCGCCGCCCGCCTGCAGTCGCCCAATGGACAGCGCCTTGGCCTGCTCGGCGCGGGTGAGCTTGTCGGCCTTGGTCAGCAGGATGAGGAACTTCAGTCCTTCTTCGACGCGCGGGCGCACCACTTCGAGCAAGGCTTCGTCCAGCCCGGTCAGGCCCAGGCGGGGGTCGCACAGCAGAACGATGCCGGTCAGGCTGGTGCGGCTGACGAGGTAATTCACCATCACCCGCTGCCAGCGCTGCTTGTCGGTGCGCGAGACGGCGGCGTAGCCGTAGCCGGGCAGATCGGCCAGCACCGCGTCTGTCTGGCCCTGGCGGCCGAGCGAGAACAGGTTGATGTGCTGCGTGCGCCCCGGTTTCTTGGAGGCAAAGGCCAGCTGCTTCTGCTGCGTCAGTGCATTGATGCACGAGGACTTGCCGGCGTTGGAGCGGCCGACGAAGGCAATCTCGGGCACCTCCACCGGGGGCAGCTGGTTCAGTTGCGCGGCGGTGGTCAGAAAGCGTGCGGTGTGCATCCAGCCCACGGCGGCCCGGGCATCGGCTGCGGGCGAAACGGGGCCAGCATCTGGCGCGGGAACGGAGGGATTCATGGGTTGATTGGATGCGTTGGAGCCTCATTGTAGAATCGCACGGTTTAGCGCCACCACCAACAAGTCCCTCGATATGAAGTTGCTCGCCTCCTTGCTCATGGCTGCCGTGCTGGCAGCTCCCGCTTTCCCGGCTTTCTCTGCAGGCGCCGCCGCTCCGGCCAAGGCCGACCTCGCCAAGGGCGAAGCCAGCTATTCCACGGTCTGCGTGGCCTGCCATGCCGCTGACGGCAATTCGAGCATCGCCGAGAACCCCAAGCTGGCGCAGCAACACCCTGAATACCTCGTCAAGCAACTGCAGGAGTTCAAGTCCGGCAAACGCGCCAGCGCCGTCATGCAGGGCTTTGCCTCCATGCTGTCGGACGAAGACATGAAGAACGTGTCCGCCTGGCTCGCTTCCCAGCCCTCCAAGGAAGGTGCGGCCAAGGACAAGGCGCTGGTCGCCCTGGGTGAGCGCATCTACCGTGGCGGCATTGCCGACCGCAACATTGCCGCCTGCGCGGGTTGCCACAGCCCCAACGGTGCCGGCATTCCTTCGCAGTATCCCCGCCTGTCGGGCCAGCATGCGGTCTATACCGAGCTGCAGCTCAAGGCTTTCCGTGACGGCACGCGCAACAACAATGTCCAGATGACGGGCGTGGCCGCCAAGCTGAACGACCGCGAAATCCGCGCCGTGTCGGACTACATCGCCGGCCTGCGCTGAATGTTTCGCGCTGCGCCTGGCGAATAACCGCCAGCGCACGGAACCAACCGCCAAAAACAAACCCCAAAGCGGGCGGGCCCATCCTCAGGATGGCCCGCCCTTTTTCTTTCGGCGCTGCATACTTCTCTTCCATGTCTGAAACCACCCACGGCGTGCGCATCCGCACCGGCTCGCAGGCGCTGCGCACGGGCATCGAGTTGCTGTCGTCCATGCGCTTTGCCATCGCGCTGCTGACGGTGATCTGCATCGCCTCGGTGATCGGCACTGTGCTCAAGCAGCACGAGCCGAGCATCAACTACGTGAACCAGTTCGGGCCGTTCTGGGCCGAACTGTTCGCCACGCTACAGCTCAACGCGGTCTACAGCGCCTGGTGGTTCCTGGTGATCCTGGCGTTTCTGGTCATCAGCACCTCGCTGTGCATCACGCGCAACACGCCCAAGATCCTGGTGGATTTGCGCACCTACAAAGAGAATATCCGCGAGCAGAACCTGCGCGCCTTCCACCACAAGGCCCAGGCCACGCTGGCGCAGGACGCCGCCACCGAGGCCCAGCGCATCGGCCAGATGCTCGTGGGTGGCGGCTGGAAGGTCAAGCTCCAGCAGCGCGACACCGCTGCCGGCCCTGGCACGGGCTGGATGGTGGCCGCCAAGGCGGGCGCGGCCAACAAGATCGGCTACATCGCCGCACACAGCGCCATCGTGCTGGTGTGCATCGGGGGGCTGCTCGACGGCGACCTGATCGTGCGCGCACAGATGTGGCTCAACGGCAAATCCACCTTTGCGGGCGGAGGCATGATTGCCGACGTGCGCCCCGAGCACCGCCTGAGCGCCAGCAACCCGACGTTCCGGGGCAACCTGCTGGTGAGTGAGGGCACGCAATCGAGCACGGCCATCCTGAGCCAGTCCGATGGCATCCTGATCCAGGAACTGCCGTTTTCGCTGGAGCTGAAAAAATTCATCATCGAGCACTACCCCTCGGGCATGCCCAAGCTGTTCGCCAGCGAAGTGGTCATTCACGACAAGGCCACGGGCGAAAAGACAGAGCGGCGCATCGAGGTCAACCACCCAGCCAACTTCAAGGGTATCGAGATTTACCAGTCCGGCTTCGACGACGGCGGCTCGGCCGTGACCTTGCGTGCGCTGCCCATGGCGCCCGGGCTGGAGCCGTTCGAGGTGCAGGGAGTGATCGGCAGCAGTTCGCAACCTTTGAAGGATGTGGGCGGCGAAGCGCTGTCACTGGAACTGGTGTCGCTGCGCACCATCAATGTCGAGAATTTCAACGAAGGCGGCGACACGTCGGGGGCCGATGTGCGCAAGGTCGATCTGCGCGAGTCGATCGGTTCGCGCATGGGTGCGGCCAACAAAACGGTGAAGAACAAGGACCTGCGCAATGTGGGTCCGAGCATCGGCTACAAGCTGCGCGACGCGGCAGGCCAGGCGCGTGAGTACCACAATTACATGCTGCCCATCGACATGGGCGACGGCGGGCCCGGGCTCTTCCTGCTGGGGGTACGTGAGAACCCGGCCGAGCCGTTCCGCTACCTGCGCGTGCCCGCCGATGACCAGGGCAGCATCCAGGGCTTCCTGCGCATGCGCCTGGCGCTGCAGGACCCGGTCGCCCGCGAGGAGGCCGTGCGCCGCTATACCGCCCTGGCCGTGGACAGCAGCCGCAAGGACATCGCCGAGCAGCTGGCGCAGTCTGCCGCCCGAGCTCTGACGCTGTATGCCGGAGGGCCGGGTGAAAATGGTGAGTACATCGGTGGCCTGCCCGCCATCTCGCAGTTCATGGAAAAGAACGTGCCCGAGGCGGAGCGCAACCGCGCGAGCGAGGTGCTGGTGCGGATTCTCAATGGCACGCTGTTCGAGCTGGCCCAGCTCACGCGCGAGCGCGCCGGGCTCAAGCCCCTTGAATCCAATGACCAGACGCTGGCGTTCATGACGCAGGCGGTCCTGTCGCTGAGCGATGCGCAGATTTACCCTGCCCCGCTGGCGTTCGAGCTGCAGGACTTCAAGCAGGTGCAGGCCAGCGTCTTCGAGGTCGCGCGTGCGCCTGGCAAGAACATCGTCTATCTCGGCTGTGCCTTGCTGATTTTGGGCATTTTTGCCATGCTCTACATCCGCGAGCGCCGCATCTGGGTGTGGCTGGCACCGCGCGATGGCGCCACGCACGCCACCATGGCGCTGTCCACCAACCGCAAGACGATGGACGGTGACCGGGAATTCGCCCAGCTCACCGAAAAACTCATTGGGGTGGCGCCGTCGCCCCGCCACGGAGACCCTGCATGAACACCGCCACCACGACCACGGTGACCCTCAACGAGGGGTATTTCTCCCGCCGCAACTGGCTGGACTGGCTGTTTGCCGCCATCGTCATCGTGGGTGGCCTGTTTGCGCTGCAGCGCTACGCGGCGTACATGGACGGGTACGAAAAAGGCATCTTGCTCGGCGCCATTCCGGTCATGGTCTGGCTCGGGTGGTTCTGGCGTCCGCTGCGCATCCTGATGCTGGTGGTGGCCGCGCTGGCGCTGATGGCCATCGGGTTGTACCAGCAGGACGGCGTGGGCAGCCTGGAGCGCGCCGAGGCGGTGTTTGGTCTCAAGTATTTCCTGTCGAGCCAGTCGGCCATCCTCTGGATGAGCGTGATCTTTTTCATGAGCACGTTGTTCTACTGGATCGGCATGTTCTCGCGTGGCGAAGGCACCACCATGTCGCTGCTCGGCTCGCGACTGGCCTGGGTGGCCGTGGCCATGGCCCTGATCGGCACCATGGTGCGCTGGTACGAGAGCTACCTGCTGGGCCCCGATGTCGGTCACATTCCAGTGAGCAACCTCTACGAAGTGTTCGTGATGTTCTGCTGGATGACCGCGCTGTTCTATCTTTACTATGAGCAGCAGTACGGCACACGCGCCCTGGGCGGCTTTGTGATGCTGGTGGTCAGCGCGGCGGTGGGTTTCCTGCTTTGGTACACGGTGGTGCGCGGGGCGCACGAGATCCAGCCCCTGGTGCCTGCGCTGCAAAGCTGGTGGATGAAGCTGCATGTTCCGGCCAACTTCATCGGTTACGGCACCTTTGCACTCGCGGCGATGGTGGCCTTTGCGTATCTGATCAAGCAGCAGGCGACCGAAACGCGCTGGTACAAGCTGGCGCCACTGTGGCTGCTGGGCGTGGTGCTGTGCTTCGAGCCGCTGGTGTTTCGCCAGGGCTCGACCGAAGCGGGCAGCAGCTACTGGATGGTGTATTTCGGACTTTCGGCGCTGATCGTCGGCGGCATCCTGAAGGGCCGCAAGCGCATTGGCGAGCGGCTGCCGTCGTTCGAGGTGCTCGACGATGTGATGTACAAGTCGATCGCCGTGGGCTTCGCCTTCTTCACCATCGCCACGGTGCTGGGTGCGCTCTGGGCGGCCGAGGCATGGGGCGGCTACTGGAGCTGGGACCCGAAGGAAACCTGGGCGTTGATCGTCTGGCTCAACTACGCCGCCTGGCTGCACATGCGCCTGATGAAGGGGCTGCGCGGCACGGTGTCGGCCTGGTGGGCGCTGGTCGGGCTGGTGGTGACCACCTTTGCTTTCCTCGGGGTCAACATGTTCCTGAGCGGCCTGCACAGCTACGGCAACCTCTAGGAGTCTGTCGGACCTGGAAGACGTCGGCTGCAAAACGACCGCAGCGGTCCATTTTTTACCGTCTTATTGCCCCATAGCCGGGCTATGAGGCTGCAAATCCGGCAAAGACTGTCCTCCCTGGGGCCGATTTTCGCTTTCGACGCTCCAAGTCCGACAGACTCCTAGTCCTGCGGGGTCACCCGCGGCCGGGGCGGCGGTATTTTTGCCGCCGGTGTAACCTGCGGCGGGGCTGGAACGAAATCATTGTGGTTCCGCTCTACCTCTGTAGCGACATGTTCGCCCTGACAGGAGATCTTCCATGCCCATCCCTTCCTGCCATCGGGAGTTCCAGCATCCCATTGCATCTGAAATAACGCCCCGCGCGGTGTACGAAGAACGCCGCGAGTTGCTGCGCCTGTGGGCGGCTGGCGCTGCCGGGGCCACGCTGGCTGCCTGGGCTGGACGCGAAGCCCTGGCCGAGGCAACGCGCCCCGGCAAGCTGGCGGCACTGCCCGGCGGTGCCTCGGCCGTGGCAGGGGCCATGTCGCTGGAGAAGCCCACCAGCTACCAGGACGCCAGCACCTACAACAATTTCTACGAGTTCGGCACCGACAAGGCCGACCCCGCCCGCAATGCCCACACGCTCAAGACCACGCCCTGGACGGTCGAAGTCGAAGGGCTGGTGAAAAAGCCGGGCAAGCACGGCATCGAAGACCTGCTCAGGCTCAGCGCGCAGGAAGAGCGCATCTACCGCATGCGCTGCGTGGAGGGCTGGTCGATGGTAATCCCGTGGGTCGGGTACTCGCTGGCTGAACTGATCCGGCGCGTCGAGCCACTGGGCAGCGCGAAGTATGTGGAATTTGTCACGCTGGCCGACAAGGCGCGCATGCCCGGCCTGGGTTCGCGCGTGCTTGACTGGCCGTATGTAGAGGGCCTGCGACTCGATGAGGCCATGCACCCGCTGACGCTGCTGGCGTTTGGCATGTACGGCGAGTTGCTGCCGAACCAGAATGGCGCCCCGGTGCGCCTGGTGGTGCCGTGGAAGTATGGCTTCAAGAGTGCCAAGAGCATCGTGAAGATCCGCTTCACCGAGAAGGAGCCCGCCACCGCCTGGAACAAGGCGGCGCCGCAGGAATACGGTTTCTATTCCAACGTGAACCCGATGGTCGACCATCCGCGCTGGAGCCAGGCCACCGAGCGGCGCATTGGCGAGGACGGCCTGTTCGCCAAAAAGCGCAAGTCACTGATGTTCAACGGCTATGAGGCCCAGGTCGGGCAGCTCTATGCCGGAATGGACCTGAAAAAGCTTTTCTGACCCCTGTCCGCAACACCTGCTGCGGGCCTCCACCATGAACAAGCTGCTGATGCACCCCGCCGCCAAACCCGTGATCTTCGGGCTGGCGTTGCTGCCTCTGATGTGGCTCGTCCTGGCCGCCGCCACCGATCAGTTGGGCGCCAACCCGGCCGAGGCCTTGATCCGTTCTCTGGGCGAGTGGACGCTGCGTATGCTGTGCCTGGTGCTGGCCGTGACGCCCCTGCGGGTCGTGACGGGCACACCCGCCCTGGCGCGCTTTCGCCGCATGCTGGGGCTGTTCGTGTTTTTCTATGCCGTGCTGCACCTTTTGGCCTACGCGTGGTTCGACATGGGCCTGGACGGCGCCGAAATCGCGCGCGACATCGCCAAGCGGCCCTTCATTCTGGTGGGCATGCTGACGGGCCTGGTGCTGCTGGTGCTGGCGGCCACCTCGTTCAACCGGGCGATTCGCTGGCTGGGCGCTGCCCGCTGGCGCATGCTGCACCGGGCGGTGTACGCCATCGCCGGGCTGGCGGTGCTGCATTTCTACTGGATGCGCGCCGGCAAGAACGACTTTGCCGAGGTGGCGGTGTATGCGGCCCTGCTGGCAGCCTTGCTGGTCTGGCGCGTCTGGCACCATCGGCAGCAGCGCTACAAGGCGCCGACACCTGTCCAAGCGTCTGGTATACATTGATTGCTATAACTAGTATAGCTGTAGACGCTTTCTGGATAAGTGCTAGAGGCCAATCAGGGCAATAAAATTTCTTGCCGAAAGGTATCCTGCGCAGTTTCACGGGTGCGGATGAGGTGGGCCAATGCGCCGTCCACCAGGATTTCGGCCGCACGGCCCCGCGTGTTGTAGTTGCTCGACATCGACATGCAGTAGGCACCCGCCGACAGCACCGCGAGGCGGTCGCCGGGCTGCACGGCCAGGCTGCGGTCCCGGCCAATCCAGTCGCCGCTTTCACACACCGGGCCGACGACGTCATACACCGCCGCAGCCACTCCGGTGGGTGCCTGCAGCGGCACGATGGCGTGGAAGGCCTGGTACATGGCGGGCCGGGGCAGGTCGTTCATGGCGGCATCGACGATGCAGAAGTTCTTTTCCTCGCCGGGCTTGAGGTAGAGCACCTCGGTGACGCACAGGCCGGCGTTGCCCACAAGCGAGCGGCCAGGCTCGATCATGAACTGCCGGTCGCCAAAACCCCGGGCGTCGATCTTGGCCAGGAGTTGCTGCCACAGGGCATCGGCGGCCGGCGGGGTGTCGCCGTTGTAGTTGATGCCCAGGCCGCCCCCAAAGTCGATGTGGTGGATCGGAATGCCCGCAGCTTCGATGGCCTCTACCAGGTCCAGCAGGCGATCAGTGGCATCAAGGTAAGGAGTGGCTTCGGTGATTTGCGAGCCGATGTGAAAGTCGATGCCCACCACGCGCAGCCCGGGCAGCGCGGCCGCGCGCTGGTAGGCGGCCAGCGTGCGTTCGTGCGCCACGCCAAACTTGTTGCCCTTGAGCCCGGTGGAGATGTAAGGGTGCGTCTTGGGATCGACGTTCGGGTTCACGCGGATGCTGACCGGGGCCGTCCGCCCTGCCGCGGTGGCGACTTCGCTGAGCACCTCCAGTTCGGCTTCGCTTTCGACGTTGAAGCACAGAATGCCCGCCTGCAGTGCCTGGCGCATTTCGGCGCGTGTTTTGCCCACGCCGGAGAAGATCACCTTGGCCGGGTCTCCGCCTGCGGCCAGAACGCGTTCCAGTTCACCGCCGGAGACGATGTCGAACCCGCAACCTTGGCGGGCAAAGAACTGCAGCATGGCCAGCGAGGAGTTGGCCTTCATGGCGTAGCAGATATGGAGCTTGCGTCCGGCGAAACCGCGCTGGTAGGCCGCCAGTGCCTCGCGCATCGAGGCCGTGGAATAGACGAACAGCGGTGTGCCATGTGCCTGGGCGAGGTCACTCACGCGCACGTCTTCAACGAACAATTCGTTGTGGCGGTAGGCAATATGGGGATGGCCGGGCAGTGCGGTGGATGTCATGGCGTGGCAGAGGAGGCGGGGGCGGACCGGGACGGCGCCTGGGATGGGATGGGTGTCAGCGTCTGGGGCAGCGTGGCACGCTGCGCCGACGCGGGTTCCGTGGGCAGATACAGCGGGCCGCGCTGGCCGCAGGCGCTCAGGCCCGCCACGCTGGCAGCAAGGATGATGGTACTGACTAGAATTTGGGACGCTCTCAACATATCGAAATTGTAATGACCGACCTTGAATTCATGGACCGTGCCGAGCAATTGCTGCTCGCCGTGGAGCAATGCTGCGATCGGATCAACGACGAAACGGACGCCGATGTCGATAGCCAGCGCACGGGCGGAATGATCACGCTGACGTTCGGCAACCGGAGCCAGATCGTCATCAATCTGCAAAAACCCCTGCACGAGATCTGGATGGCAGCTCGCTCGGGGGGCTACCACTACCGTTTTGATGCAGGCCAGTGGCAGGACACGAAAGGTGGTGGAGAGTTCTTTGCCAACCTTAGCAGGGATGCTTCGGTGCAGTCGGGGATGCCGCTGCGTTTTTCTTCCTGAGGCAGTTTGGGCGCCAGCGACGGCGCTCAGTTGCGGAACAGATCGAGAATACGCGTTCGCTCCTCTGGCGCAGGACCCTCGCCACCTGGAGCGGCTCCGGCAGCCGCCTCCATGCCAAGGTTGGCAACCCCGGCGTTGCGGGCGTACTCTTCATAAAACCACTCGCCTCCCACATTGACCACACCGGGAGGCACGGTCTGTTCCATGACGGGGACACCCTTCAGGGCCTGTTCCATGAAGCTGATCCAGACGGGCAGGCTCAGCCCTCCACCCGTTTCCCGGCTGCCCAGGTTGCGCGGCGTGTCGTAGCCGATCCAGGTGACCGCCGCAATCGTGGGCTGAAAACCGGCAAACCAAGCATCCCACGAGTCATTGGTAGTCCCTGTCTTGCCATACAGGTCGGGGCGCTTGAGTGTGGCTTGCGCGCGTGCGGCCGTTCCGGATCGGGTGATTTCCTGCAGCAGGCTGTTCATGATGAAAGCATTGCGCGCGTCAATCACCCGCTCATGATCTTCGGTGGCAGGGGTCTGCATTTCGGACAGAACCCGGCCCTTGTGGTCTGTCACGCGTGTGATCAGCCAGGGATCCACGCGATATCCCCCGTTGGCAAAGACGGAATAGCCGACCGCCAGCTGGATGGGCGTGACGGATCCCGCGCCCAGGGCCATGGTGAGATAGGCCGGATGCTTCTCTGCCTCGAAGCCAAATCGCGTTCCCCATTCCTGACCATTGCGGGGGCCAACGGCCTGCAGAATACGGATCGACACCATGTTTTTCGAGCGGGCGAGCGCCGAGCGCATGGTTATGGGTCCATCAAATTTGCCGTCGTAGTTTTTCGGCTCCCATGGCTTGCCGCCTGTCACACCGGCATCGAAGAACAGAGGGGCATCGTTGATCACCGTAGCGGGCGTGAAGCCTTTCTCCAGTGCCGCCGAATAGATGAACGGCTTGTAGCTC
Source organism: Burkholderiales bacterium RIFCSPLOWO2_12_FULL_65_40 (assembly GCA_001770955.1). Lineage (GTDB taxonomy): Bacteria > Pseudomonadota > Gammaproteobacteria > Burkholderiales > Burkholderiaceae_C > Simplicispira. Next base: position 113,431 of record MESL01000007.1, read on the forward strand.
GAGCCAGGCTGGCGCCATGCCTGGGTGGCATGGTTGAACTTGTTCTTGTCAAAGTCGAAACCGCCCACCAGTGCCTTTATAGCCCCCGAGCGTGGATCAATCGCCACAAAAGCACCTTCCACCTCTGGAAGCTGGGTCGCTTCCCAGGGGCCCTTTGTCGTCTTGGAGATCCGGATCACAGCGCCACGGCGGATCTTGATATTGGGTGGCGCTTTGTCGCTCAGCCCTGATTGCACGGGCTTGAGACCGTCTCCCGTAATCTCGATACTGTCACCGTTGGGCCGCATGGCCACGATCTTGCGGGCCGATGCCTCCAGCACCATGGCAGAGAGAACATCACCATTGTCCGGATGGTCTGCCAGGATGTCATCGATGGTTTCTTCCAGCTCCTGCGGATTCCCCGGCAGCGTGACAAATTTTTCGGGCCCCCGGTAATGTTGCCTGCGCTCGTAGTCCATGATGCCCCGGCGCAAGGCTCGGTAGGCGGCTTCTTGCTCGCCGGCATTGATGGTGGTGTAGACATTGAGTCCCCGGGTGTAGGCATCACTGCCGTACTGGGCAAAAATCAGCTGGCGGGCCATTTCTGCCACATATTCGGCGTGAACCCGGGTGTTGTCGGTTCCGGTGCGGATCTTGAGTTCTTCCTTGCGCGCGGTAGCGGCTTCTTCCGCGGTGATGAAGTGGTTTTCCTCCATCCGGTCGATGATGTGGAGTTGGCGCGCACGGGCGCGTTTGGGGTTGCTGATGGGGTTGTAGGCAGAAGGCGCTTTGGGCAAACCGGCCAGCATGGCAGCTTCAGCAATGGTCACCGATTTCAGGGGCTTGCCAAAATAGGCTTCAGAGGCTGCCGCAAAACCATAAGCCCGGTTTCCGAGAAAAATCTGATTCATGTAAATTTCAAGAATCTGATTTTTTGTCAGGAAATGTTCTAGCTTGAAAGTTAGTAATATTTCGTAAATTTTACGAGTGAATGTTTTTTCTGAGGACAGATAAACATTGCGCGCGACCTGCATCGTGATCGTCGATGCGCCCTGACTTTTCATTCGCCCGAGATTGGCCAGACCGGCGCGCAGCACTCCCTTGTAATCCACACCGCCGTGCTGAAAGAACCGGGTGTCTTCAATGGCGAGCACCGCATCCTTCATGACCTGGGGGATCTCTCCAATGGGGGTCAGATTGCGTCGCTCCTCGCCGAACTCACCGAGCAACGCCCCTTCGGCCGAGTAAACCCGCATGGGTAGTTTGGGGCGGTAGTCCGCAAGATCCGAAATGTCGGGCAGATTCGGGTAGGCCATGGCCAAGGCGACAGCGATCACCAGCGCCAGGGCGAGGGCTCCAGCCGCAGCGAGGCCGAGCATCCAGAGGGCAATGCGAAGAGTCCATCGCAACCATGCAGGCTGTTGGGAGAAGGCGGAAGACGATGGGGTGTCTGCGGACTTGGTCGGGTTGGGGGGCGGCATATCGCTCCGGATGGAAAAGTCTGCCTATTATAAAAATCAGGCAGAGCATTTATCGATGTTCCAAAAAATGGGAGTGCCAGCGCATCGGCTTGCAATGATGCGGGCGCGGAGGAGGCTTGGTAAAGCAGGATCAAACGTCTGCTTCTGACAACGGTTCAATCGGTCTGTTGCCGGAAAACCCTTTGCCGGAGAAGTATCTTACTGATAGCATTCATGTGAAATGTTAAGTTTTGTTGTGTCAGGTTGACAATTTTCAGGGGGCTATCTTGATCTCTGCGGGATCTTTGTTCAGTCGCCAGTCCGCGCCACTGCTGGGCATCGACATCAGTTCCTCCAGCGTGAAGCTGGTGGAGCTAGGGCGTGACAAGGCAGGTAGCCTGGTTCTCGAGCGGTGCGCCATCGAGCCTCTGGAGCGCGGCTGGATCACGGACGGCAATATCGAAAAATTCGATGAAGTGGCGGAAGCCCTGAGAAGGCTGGTGAAGAAAAGCGGCACTCGCACCAAGAGCGTCGCCCTCGCACTCCCCCCATCGGCCGTCATCACCAAGAAAATTACCTTGCCTGCCGGAATGACGGACCAGGAGCTGGAGGTCCAGGTGGAGTCGGAGGCCAATCAGTACATTCCGTTCTCACTGGATGAGGTAAGTCTGGATTTTTGCGTGATCGGACCCAGCAAGAATTCACCCGGCGATGTCGAAGTGCTGATTGCGGCATCGCGGCGCGAAAAAGTACAAGATCGACAGGGTTTGGCCGAGGCCGCAGGCCTGAAAGCCGCCATCGTGGATATCGAGTCCCATGCCTCTCGCCTGGCAGCCAGCCGCCTGATTGAAACCCTGCCCAACAAGGGGGTGGATACGATGGTGGCGTTGTTCGAAGTGGGCGCCTTGACGACGAGCATGCAGGTGATCCGCAATGACGAGGTGTTGTACGACAGGGACCAGGCTTTTGGTGGCGCGCAGTTGACCCAGCTGATCGTTCGCCAGTATGGTTTTTCTGCCGAAGAGGCAGAGAGCAAAAAGCGGAACGGCGATCTGCCGGACGATTATTCATCGACTGTCTTGCGCCCATTTGTGGAAAGCCTGTCCCAGGAAATCGGCCGAGCACTGCAGTTCTTTTTCACGAGCACTCCACACAATCGGGTTGATCACATCATGCTGGCGGGGGGGTCTGCGCCACTGCATGGATTGACAGAGGCGGTGACCCAGCACACAGGCTTTCCTTGCAGCCTTGTGAATCCATTTGATGGCATGGAAATCGGAAGTTCAGTTCGCATGAAGAAAATGGTGCGTGAGGCGCCGTCGTACCTGACATCCTGCGGGCTTGCGATGCGGAGGTTTTTGCAGTGATTCTTATCAACCTGCTCCCCCATAGGGAGGCTGCACGCAAGCGCCGCCGCGAGACTTTCCAGGCCACCATGGTCGTTTCGGCCTTGATGGGCTTGGTGATTGCCGGCATCATTTACTGGTGGTTCCAGACGATGATCGAGGATCAGCAAGCCAAGAACGCGTTCCTGCGGAGCGAAATCAAGGTGCTGGAGGGCCAGATCAAGGAAATCGCCACGATTGAAGAGGAAATCGCCGCTTTGCGTGCGCGGCAGAAGGCCGTGGAAGATCTGCAATCCGATCGCAATCTGCCTGTCCACTTGCTGAGCGAACTGGTGCGACAGTTGCCTGATGGTGTGTACATCACCACATTGAAGCAGACCAACCAGACGGTGGCCATGCAGGGCATGGCGCAATCGAATGAGCGCGTGTCCGAGATGCTGCGCAATTTGTCCAACAACACTCCGTGGCTTTCCAAGCCTGAACTGGTGGAAATTGTGGCGAGCAATGTGGCCTTGTCACCGCGCGATCAGCGTCGTGTTTCCGCATTTAACTTGCGTTTTCAGTTGATGCGTTCCAGTGAAGTGCAAAAAGCCTTGGATGCAGCGAGCGCTGCGGGAAAGTAAGCCATGGCGAAAAAACAAGCTCCCAAGGTTGACTTGAAAGACCTGCAGACTCAACTGCAGCGCCAGTTCACCAATCTCGACACCAAAGATCCTTCTCTTTGGCCTCCGCTACCGCGCTACCTGCTGTGCATTTTTCTGGCAGTGGGTGTAGCGGTTGCCTTGTGGTTCGCAAAATTGACGGACTACGAAATGGAGTTGGAGACAGAGCGTGCCACGGAAGTGACATTGCGTCAGGACTACCAGACCAAGTTGCAAAAGGCAGTCAGTCTTGATCTCCTGAAAAAGCAACGTGAGCAGATTCAGCAGTATGTGATACAACTAGAGAAGCAGTTGCCGAGCAAGGCTGAGATGGCGGCATTGCTTTCGGACATCAACCAAGCTGGGCTTGGGCGCAGCTTGCAATTTGAGTTGTTCAGACCGGGCCAAGTTGTGGTGCGTGAGTATTACGCAGAATTACCGATTGCTGTCCGCGTGACGGGTAAATACCATGACATGGGAGCCTTTGCCGCAGATATTGCTCATCTGTCGCGCATCGTCACGCTGAACGACATCTCTATCGGTGTTCCAGCCAAGGACAAAGACAAACTTGGAGGTAATCTCTCCATGGATGCCACTGCACGCACCTTCCGCTATCTGGATGGCGAAGAAGTGCAGGCGCAACGCAAAGCAGCGGCAGGAGCCAAGAAATGAAAGCAATGCAGGCTTCTCTGATCATGCTGTGCGCTTTGTCGATGTGGGGTTGCGGCTCCTCGGGTGAAGATGAGTTGAGGCAATGGATGGCCAACGAGCGGGCGCAGGCCAAGCCGCGTATCACGCCCATTTCTGAACCCAAGCAGTTCCTTCCGCAGCCCTATGTTGCGGAAGAGGGGATGGAGCCGTTCAATGTTCTCAAGCTGACGCAGGCCCTTCGACGGGAATCTGCACAGGTTGCCTCCAATGCCGCCTTGATTGCCCCAGAGATGGCGCGTCGAAAAGAACCGTTAGAGGCTTTCCCATTGGATGCCATGGCGATGGTCGGAAGCATGAACAAGAACGGGAAGCCCACAGCATTGTTGACGGTAGACAAGCTTCTGTATCAGGTGCAGCTTGGTAACTACCTGGGGCAGAACTACGGGCGCATTACCGCCATAACGGAAACATCAATCCAACTCCGCGAAATTGTTCAGGATCCTACGGGCGACTGGATTGAGCGCATCACATCGCTGGAGCTGCAGGAGGAGGCGAAAAAATGAAACAAGAGAATGTCGCAATGATGAAGATATTTCACCGAGCAGCTATGGCTACCGTGGGTGTATTGATGTCAACTATCGCTTGGGCCGAGGTTGCCATTGAAGCGGTGACGGGCACCATGCAGGCAGGTGCTGAGGTAGTTCGGATTGAATTGACAGAGCCTTTGACGGTTGTTCCCACTGGTTTTGCAACGCAGTCACCTGCGCGAATCGCACTGGACTTTCTGGGTGCCACCAATGCAATGGGACGGTCACAGATCGAAGTCAACCAGGGTAATTTGAAATCCATCAATGTGGTTCAGGCTACGGGTCGGTCTCGGGTTGTTCTGAATCTGAAGCAGGCCACATCCTATCGGACTGAAATTCAGGGGAAGGCTCTGTTGGTTCAACTTGAGCCTGTTGCGGCTTCAGCAGCAAATCAACCACCGCAGGTGACGGTTTTTTCTGAAGGCAGCAATACCGATGTTCTTCCAATCAAGGATATAGACTTTCGTCGTGGGCCAGATGGTTCTGGTCGCGTGGTCATAGGCTTGTCAAGCAGTCAGGTTGGCGTTGATTTAAGACAGATTGGAAAAGGTCTGACAGTTGATTTTATCCGTTCATCCCTGCCTGAGGGATTGAGGCGGCGACTTGATGTGGCCGACTTTGGAACACCCGTCCAGATGGTAACGGCCACCGAACAAGGTGACCGTGTTCGGATGGTTATTGAACCCGTCGGCGAGTGGGAGCATAGTGCGTACCAAAGTGACAAGCAGTTTGTCGTCGAGGTCCGGCAGAAGAAAGTTGACCTAAGCAAGTTGACACAAGGCCCGGGGTACAGTGGAGAGAAACTGTCGCTAAATTTCCAAAATATTGAAGTTCGCTCGCTGCTTCAAGTAATTGCTGACTTCACGAATTTTAATATTGTCACTTCCGACACGGTGACCGGGGCGCTTACTTTGCGGTTGAAGGATGTGCCTTGGGATCAAGCGCTGCAAATCATCATGGATGCCAAAGGGCTTGGCATGCGCAAGACAGGGAGTGTCTTGTGGATAGCGCCCAAAGACGAAATTGATGATCGGACGAAAAAAGACTTTGAAGCTGCACTTACGATACAGAAGCTGGAACCGTTGCGGACGCAGGCTTTCCAGATGAATTACGCCAAAGCGGTCGATATGGTGACGCAGTTGACTACCAGTGCCGGTGGGGCAACCGGTGGAACGTCTAACAGATTCCTCTCTGAACGAGGAAGTGCAATTGCAGAACCACGCACGAATCAGTTGTTTGTCACAGACACAGCAAGCAAACTGGAAGAGGTGCGTCAGCTTCTGGCAACACTGGATGTGGCTGTGCGCCAAGTCATGATCGAGGCGCGCATTGTTGAGGCATCTGATACTTTTGGCCGATCACTCGGTGTGCGTTTAGGTGGTACAGACCTCCGAGCCAATCGAGGTGGTGATGGTGGATATGGAATCGGTGGAGGCAACAGAATCGGTTTCGGTACGAGTTATAGCAATGCTGTATCTACCTCTGGCGCTGGAGGGCTTGTAAATACGCTAGGAAATTTTGTGAACTTGCCTGCTCAAGCGCAAGGAGGTTACGATCCATCCAGTTTCGCGATATCGATATTTAACTCTGCAGCCAATAGATTTTTGAATCTTGAAATTTCGGCAATGGAAGCGGATGGCAAGGGGAAAATTGTTTCCAGCCCCCGTGTTGTGACTGCTGATCAAACCAAGGCGTCTATTGAACAAGGTACGGAGTTTCCATATCCAGTCACGGCGCCTAATGGTGGAACCATTATTGCTTTTAAGAAGGCTGTTCTTAAGCTGGAGGTGTTGCCGCAAATTACCCCAGAAGGAAATATAATTCTTGATTTGGATGTGAACAAAGATAGTCCTGGTGAAGTGCTCAATAATGTACGCGCAATCAATACTAAACGTATTAAGACGCAGGTTCTTGTTGAAAATGGTGGGACGGTGGTGATTGGTGGTATTTTCGAGCTTTTCGAAGATGATACTGAAGCAAAGGTTCCGTTTTTGGGCGATTTGCCGGGTGTTGGAAACTTATTCAAGACGAAAACAAAACAGGCAAATAAGCAAGAAATGCTGATTTTTATCACTCCGAAGGTGATTACAGATCGTGCTGCATCTCGATAAAAATTAAATTTTTAATAGGATAGAAAATGCGAAAAATTTCCAGTATCTTGGCGCCGGTGCTGGCTGTCATGCTGACCGCCTGCGGCGGCGGCGGCGGTAGTCCTGGAGAGACACAGGAGTCCTACAGCATCACGCTGCGGGCGGATAAAACTCAATTGCCGCTTAACGTGGCGGGAGTTCGGGCGGGAACAGGGGTCTATGCCCCATACAGCACCACGCTATATGTTCAAGCCAACGTTGGCGGGCGTCCAATTCCCGGCGATGGAGAAGAAACTTTTGGATGCAATGTGGCTGGTGGCTTGGATACAGGGTCGCTTTATTACCTCGATGGCAAAGAAGAGCACGAAGTTGAAGTCGACGACGGTAATGGTGGAAAAATCAAGGTTCCTGGGGCCTATCGAAGCATTACGCTGGGTTCAAATTCTGGCGGAAACTCGTTCCACTTCCATGCAGGTGATACTGCAGGCACGGCGCGTATCACCTGTTCGGTGAGCGATCCACGTGATGGGCAGCAGAAGTCTGCCTCTGTGGATATCATCGTAGGGGCCGCTACCGGACGGGCTGCCAGCATCCAGGGTATAGCAGCCTATCCTACGTTGGGCACCCAAGGAAATACGAACAATGTGCGGACTAGTACAGCTATTGAGGCGCACGTACTCGACGATGCTAATCAGCCTGTGCCTGCGCCAACAAAGGCCAATCTACAGGTGGCCATTACTTCCGGGGGGGCTTCCGGCGGGGCGCGCTTGTTGGCAGGGGCTCAGAGCGGTAGCGTGGTGCAGGTAAGCACTATTAGCGGTGTGGGGCTTTTTGCGTTGACGAGCGGCACCTCAGAGGGTTCCATCTTGTTGGAAATGACGACGGATCGTTCTGACAACGATGTGACAAACGGTATCCAAATCCCGATTACGCAATTGCTGTCGTTGGCTGTCACAGCGGGCACGGCGACTGGCGCGCCAGCCACTCCGTTGGTGCTCGTGGGTACGCCGCCAGGCGGCGCCAATGGCCTGCCGTACAGCTTTGCATTCAGTGCAACGGGCGGTGTTGCTCCTTACACGTGGACTGTTTTGGGCGCCTTGCCTGAGGGTCTTAGCTTGAGCGCCTCCGGCATTCTGTCTGGTACACCTGCTGTAAAGCTGCCAGGAACCTTCAATATTGCGGTGCGTGTGACAGACAGCCGTGGTACATCGACCACTGCGAACTTCGCGATCGCCATTACTGCTACTCCTACAACCGGAGACCCAGCGACTACTCCGCTGTCTATTGTCCTTAGTGGCTGCGGTTCTGATGTTAATACTGCGTGTGCAATTTCGATCGCCAACCCAACGGCACCTGCACCTGTACCAGCGCCTTCATTCTTCTACCAATATGTGCTCTCGTTGACCGGGCCGGGAACGGGAACTTCTGGGGCATGGGCGTTAGCGCAACAACCAAGCTGGCTTGATCTAACTGCCAATGGGATTTTGTCTATTACGTGGGCCAATGCGACGGCTGCGCCTGCATTGCAGGATTGCACGAGTGGGGCATTTTTTATCACAGCAACGCGGGCCGGCGTAACCACTATGCGCAAGGTGCAATTGGTGATTGGCAGTGGGGCGGCAACCTGCAAACCCTAGTTCGGTGTGAGATTTAGGGCGGACTTTGTGCCGCCCTGCTATTCAATTCATCCCCGACTTAGTTCGGGGATTTTTTATTCTTGCTCGAATGCCAATTTGTGGCAAATCGTCAACCACAGGTCGGCTTCTTTCTCAACATTGGAGTTGCATTTATTCAACACAGGCGGTGGATTCAAGTCTGAAATGCAACACCTGCCACCGAGGAAGGTCCGCAGATGCAAAGCACTCCAGCCAGGCGTTACCAACAACTCCAGTCTGAAGACCGTGTGACGCTGGCCAGTCTGGTCCAGCAGAAGTACAGCGTTCACACCATGGCCCAAGTCCTGGGGGCGATCTCCGAGCACCATCATTCGATAGATACGCCGCGACGCACAGACCTCAGGCCACGCCAGCACCTCGGCACGTACCTGTGCACAACGGCGGCGCTTGCAGGACCCTCCACCGACCAACGTCCACTGTGATGGCATCCTGTTGGGCCTGATGCGTTACTTCCTGTACGAGCGCTGGTCTTCCGAACAGATTGTCCTGCGACTGGCCAGCATCTTCCCCAAAGGCCATGAGCATCGCGTGTCACACGAGACCATCTACAACTGCATCTACGCACAGCCAATAGGCAAGCTCATCGCCAACCTGCGCCACGCGCACAACAAACGCGTGCCTCGCAGCAAAGGACAAGACCGCAGAGGTCAAATCTCTGACATGGTGAGTATCCACATGCGCCCGCTTGAGATTGAGGATCGGCAGTTCCCTGGCCACTGGGAAGGCCGCCTCATCGAGGGCGCGGCCGACGCCAGCGCGATGGATACCCTGGTCGAGCGCACCAGCCGATTGCTCATACTCATCAAGCTGCCCGAGTTCAAACCCGCCAGCGCGGCAAACGAAATGCAGGCCTTCACTGACAAGCTGCTGGGCGTTGCCGCGCCCATGTGTCAGAGCATGACGTACGACCTGGGAAGAGAGATGGCCATGTACAAGGAGCTGAGCCGCTATGCAGAGATGTCGGTGTACTTCTGTAACCCGCACAGCCCGTGGAAATGCGGTTCCAACGAGAACACCAACGACATGTGCGTAAGTACCTGTCCAAAGGAACTGACCTCTCGGGCTACAGCCAGGAGCAGCTTGATGCCATTACCGATCAGATCAACAACCGGCCTCGTAAAGGACTGGGCGTACGATCCCCGTCGGCCTATCGAGAACTCCTGCTCAACAGCCCGCAACGATTCACCCTCGTTCATTGAACCCCGGAGCGTTGCACTTCAGACATAAATCCGCCAACAATCTAATCAGGTAGCGCCTGTGCTACTTGATCCGCTTCGTGCTCGGTCTGCGCATCTTGTCATCAACAATGGCCGGGGTGCGAAACATTGAGAGATTAATCTGCTTATGATGCAAAAGGACCAAGCCAGATTGCCCTAGAAAAATGCGTCGAGCCAGACCTAGCATGGATCCTGGCAGCCTCTGTCAAGATAGAAACTTCCAACATGTCATCTAGCACATACGCAAAGCAGAGCGTAAAAATCGAACTCGGAGACCGCAGCTATATCATTGAGATCGGTGCCGGGCTTCTGGATGAGGGTGCGGTATATGCCAAACTACCTCGGGCGGCGATTGCACTCATTGTCACGAATACCACCGTTGCGCCTTTGTATGCAGAGCGCCTGAAGACTGCGCTTGCGCGGCATTACCGGCAAGTGCTGCAGGTTGAACTGGCGGACGGCGAAGTGCACAAGAATTGGCAATCGCTCAATCAGATCTTTGATGCCTTGCTGGGCCACGGTTGCGATCGGAAAACCGTTCTATTTGCGCTCGGCGGGGGCGTCGTCGGGGATATGACAGGATTTGCTGCGGCGTGCTACATGCGTGGTGTGCCATTCGTGCAGGTTCCCACCACCTTGCTGGCGCAAGTCGATTCGTCTGTGGGTGGCAAGACGGCCATCAACCACCCGCTCGGCAAGAACATGATTGGTGCGTTCTACCAGCCACAATTGGTGGTGTGCGATCTAGCTGCCCTGGACACTTTGCCGCAGCGCGAGCTGTCAGCAGGGCTGGCTGAGGTCATCAAGTACGGGCCTATCGCAGACATGGCGTTCATGGAATGGCTTGAATCGTCCATGGATGCATTGCTGGCTAGGGACCGCACTGCGCTGGCCCAGGCAGTGCGCCGCAGTTGCGAGATCAAGGCCTGGGTGGTGGGGCAGGACGAGCGTGAATCTGGCTTGCGCGCAATTCTGAATTTTGGACACACCTTTGGCCATGCGATCGAGGCGGGCATGGGCTACGGCACATGGCTTCATGGCGAGGGAGTCGGGGCAGGGATGGTTATGGCTGCGGAGCTTTCGCAACGTTTGGGGCTGGTCGATGCCGTGTTTGTGGCGCGTTTGCGCATACTGGTGCAGCGTGCAGGGTTGCCATTGCGGGGCCCGGTGCTGGACGCCGCTGATAACGCAGGGCGATATCTGGAACTGATGCGTGTAGACAAAAAATCCGAGGCGGGTGAGATCCGATTTGTCGTGATCGATGGTCCTGGCCGTGCGGCGGTACGGGCAGCGCCAGATGAACTGGTACGTGAAGTGATCGATTCTTGTTGTTGATCTACCATGAGAATCTCAGCAAATGGCGCTTGATTTTCTGGCGTTTGGCCTTGTTTGATGGTGCAATCACCGCTCAAGCTCTTTGCCTGCGATCCAGTGCTGACGCGCGGGCGACGCTATCCCGAGTCCCCGGCGCCCACGCGCACGGATTACCAGCGGGACCGCGACCGCATCGTGCACTCCACGGCATTTCGCCGGTTGGTCTATAAAACGCAGGTTTTTCTGAACCATGAGGGTGATCTATTTCGCACCCGGTTGACGCATTCGCTGGAGGTGGCGCAGCTCGGGCGCTCGATCGCTCGGTCCCTGGGAATCAACGAGGATCTAGTAGAGGCCATTTCCCTGGCGCATGATCTGGGCCACACGCCCTTTGGGCATGCCGGACAGGATGCGCTCAATGCCTGCATGGCGGCCCATGGTGGTTTCGAGCACAACCTGCAGAGTTTGCGCGTTGTGGACACGCTGGAGCTGCGATATCCACAGTTCGATGGGCTCAACCTCACATACGAGACGCGCGAAGGCGTTCTCAAGCATTGCTCGCGTGCCCATGCCGAGGCATTGGAGGCGGCGGAGCCCGGGGGCGTGGGCCAGCGCTTTCTATTGCGCCAGCAGCCCAGTCTGGAAGCGCAGCTGTGTAATCTGGCCGATGAGATCGCTTACAACGCCCATGACATCGATGATGGTGTCCGCTCAGGGCTCATCACGCTGGAGCAGTTGCGCGAGGTGCCTTTGTTCGATCGCTACCGGGTGCAGGCACTGACTGAATACCCGGAACTCGATACGCCCCAGGGGCAGCGGCGTCTGCTGTATGACGCCATCCGGCGCATGCTCAGTGCGCAGGTCTATGACGTGATCGAGGCAACCGGTGCGGCGCTTGCGCTGGCCCGACCCGTCAGTGTGGACGAAGTGCGCAGCCTGCCGCCGCTGGTTGGTTTTGGCGCCGAGATGCGTGCACAGTCGCAGTCTCTCAAGCGATTTCTGTTTCACAACCTGTATCGCCATGTCCAGGTCACACAGACCACGGACCAGGCACGGCAGGTGGTACGCGACCTGTTTGCGGCCTATCTGTCAGACCCCAGCGAAATGAAACCTGTGTACGCCAATCGTTGCGCCGCCGCATCTGCGGCTACCGCACAGGCGCGTGTGGTCGCGGATTTCATTGCCGGCATGACCGACCGCTACGCCGCTCGTGAGCATGAGCGCCTGACGGGGCTACGGCTCCTCGGCTAGGCTGGTCGGGTACCGGGGGCAACCGGCGTTCGTTCCTTAGGAGCGTCATTGCAATGCCGGCCGAAGGGTGGCCGAACCAACCGGCGCTGCTCTGGTATCGTGGCCGCTAGAATCCCGCTCCTCCTTCAGCACCGTCTCTCCATGTCCCTCTCTGCATCCCCTCCCGAGTTCCTGCCTGCTGATCCCGATACAGTGGTGCATGACACCATCCGCTGGCTGGAGCGGGCCGTGATCGGACTGAACCTGTGCCCGTTTGCCAAGGGCGTGCATACCAAGGGGCAGATTCATTATGTGGTGAGCAAAGCCACCGATGGCCGTGAACTGTTGCAGGAACTGGAACGTGAACTCGAAGCCCTGGCGGAGATCTCTCCGGAAAAGCGCGACACCACGCTGCTCATCGCGCCAGGCTGTTTCGAGAGCTTTCTCGATTTCAATGATTTCCTGGAATTGGTCGATAGGCTGATCGATGAGCTGGACTTGGGCGGCACCTTGCAGGTGGCATCGTTCCATCCGCAGTTCCAGTTTGAAGGGACAGCGGTGGACGACGTGACCAATTGCACCAACCGCGCGCCTTATCCCACCCTGCACCTGCTGCGCGAGGACAGCATCGACCAAGCCGTGCAGGCCTTCCCTGAAGCGGAAACCATTTATGAGCGCAACATGCAGGTGCTGCAGGAAATGGGCATGGAGGGCTGGCAGGCACTGGACGTCGGAGGCCGCTGCCCGGCGGGGCATGCTGCTTTCGCGCGGGACAAGACATGAAACAGCAGGGTGGAAAAAGCCGCGCTGCGGCGGCAACAGCAACCGCGGAAATCCCTGAACTGCGGCCGGGGCAATCGGTCGAATTGCTCAAGGAATTACACATCCTCACGCGCGAGGGACGCCTGAACCAGGACTCGCGTCGCAAGCTCAAGCAGGTGTACCACCTGTTCCAGTTCATCGAGCCGCTGTTGCAGGAAATGTCCGCGAATGGTTATGCGCCAACGCTGGCCGACCATGGGGCCGGCAAGTCCTACCTAGGCTTCATTCTCTACGACCTGTATTTCAAAGCCCTGGGGCGCGGCCATATCTATGGAATCGAGACCCGGGCAGACCTGGTGGAGAAATCCCGCGCCCTGGCCGAGAGGCTGGGGTTCGGGCGCATGTCTTTTCTGAATCTGTCGGTGGCAGAGTCGGCCGATGCGCGCGAAATGTCCGAGCGTGTGGACATGGTGACGGCTTTGCATGCCTGCGACACTGCGACCGACGACGCCATTGCCTTCGGCTTGCAGAAAAAAGCGCGTGCCATGGTCATCGTGCCTTGCTGCCAGGCCGAGGTGGCTGCCTGCCTGCGCCAGGGCAAGGCCTTGCAACTGGCGCGCACCCCGCTGGCAGAGCTGTGGCGCCATCCTTTGCACACGCGGGAGCTGGGTAGCCAGATCACCAATGTGTTGCGCTGCCTGCACCTGGAGGCCAGGGGCTATCAGGTCACGGTGACGGAGCTGGTAGGTTGGGAGCACAGCATGAAAAACGAGCTGATCATTGCGCGTTACACCGGCCAGAAGAAGCACAGCGCCGCTGAGCGGTTGCAGGCCATCCTGGCGGAGTTCGGTCTGGAGCAGGCACTGGCCCCCCGCTTCGGGTTGGCTGCGGCAGGACTGGAGTAGCGCGCAGACTCTGGCATTGGATACCGAATTTGTTCAGGCGGTAGATTGCTGATCGGGAGAGAATGCCATTTCAATCCCTGTGCCTTTCCATCTTCTTGAAGTGAACCCTCGTCACCCATGGCCCGCCTGCCTCGTCTGACCCTGTCCGGCCACCCGCACCATGTCATCCAGCGTGGCAACAATCGCCAGACCATTTTCGTCGATACACAGGACTACGAGACCATGCATACCTTGCTGGTCGAGTGCGCGCAGAAATTCCGGGTGGCCGTGCATGCCTATGTGCTGATGGGCAATCATTTTCACCTCTTGGCTACGCCAACCGATATCGAAGCCCTGCCGCGCATGATGCAGGCGGTGGGGCGCAGCTACGTGCGGTACTTCAACCAGCGTCATGGCCGGAGCGGCACGCTGTGGGAAGGGCGTTACCGCTCTACGCTCATTCAGTCTGAGCGCTACCTGTTGGCCTGCATGGCCTATATCGACCTCCATCCGGTGCGTGCCGGTCTGGCGGTTAGGCCTTCAGACTGGTTATGGTCCAGCCACGCCCATTACCTCGGAGTGCGCAATGACCGTTTGGTGACACCCCATGCGCTGTATTGGGCACTGGGCAACACGCCTTTTGCGCGCGAGGCTGCCTATGGCGATCTGGTGCAGGCAGGTGTGGCGGATGACCATCAACGCCAGTTGACCGACGCCACCTTGCGCGGCTGGGCGCTGGGCGAGCCGACATTCATCGAAGATCTGCAAAAAAAAATAGAGCGTCGCGTCTCGCGCGCGCCGGCTGGGCGGCCTCCTGCCGGTAGCAAAAAACACCACTGATTCAGTCCTGAAGGCAGAGATTAAAAGCGCCAAATGCTATCAAATATGATGTGTCCCCAATTTAAAATCAATGCAGACTAGATTCTTTTAATTCGACTCTGACCCCATTTATTTTGCTTGCCAGCGATTGCTGCAATGCACTAATCTTGCATCCCCTGCGCAATGAATGAGGAAAGTGCCATGACCACGGCCGCCGAGATAGAGCATCTGAAGCAACACGGTTTGTATTCCACCGCCAACGAGCATGACGCCTGCGGGCTGGGTTTCGTGGCGCACATCAAGGGCGTCAAGCGGCACGACATCGTGACGCAGGCCCTGAAGATCCTGGAGAACATCGACCATCGCGGCGCCGTGGGTGCCGACAAGTTGATGGGCGACGGCGCCGGCATCCTGATCCAGATCCCCGATGCGCTCTACCGCGAAGAGATGGCCAAGCAGGGCGTGGCGCTGCCGCCCGCAGGCGAATACGGCGTGGGCATGATCTTTCTGCCCAAGGAACATGCCTCCCGTCTGGCCTGTGAGCAGGAGATGGAACGCGCCATCAAGGCCGAAGGCCAGGTGCTGCTGGGTTGGCGCGATGTGCCGGTGAACCGCGACATGCCCATGTCGCCCACCGTGCGCACCAAGGAGCCCATCCTGCGCCAGGTCTTTATCGGCCGCGGCAACGACGTGATCGTGCAGGACGCGCTGGAACGCAAGCTCTACGTGATCCGCAAGACGGCCAGCGCCGCCATCCAGAACCTCAAGCTCAAGCACAGCAAGGAATACTACGTTCCCAGCATGAGCAGCCGCACCGTGGTCTACAAGGGCCTGCTGCTGGCCGACCAGGTGGGCACCTACTACCTCGACCTGCAGGACGAACGCTGCGTCTCGGCCGTGGGTCTGGTGCACCAGCGCTTTTCCACCAACACCTTCCCCGAGTGGCCGCTGGCCCACCCCTACCGCTATGTGGCGCACAACGGCGAGATCAACACCGTCAAGGGCAACTACAACTGG
>MESL01000007.1:129113-269738 GCA_001770955.1 Burkholderiales bacterium RIFCSPLOWO2_12_FULL_65_40
CAACTACAACTGGATGAAGGCCCGCGAAGGCGTGATGGCGTCGCCCGTGCTCGCGGCCGACCTGCAAAAGCTCTACCCCATCAGCTTTGCCGACCAGTCCGATACAGCCACGTTCGACAACTGCCTCGAGTTGCTGACCATGGCGGGCTACCCCATCAGCCAGGCCGTGATGATGATGATCCCCGAGCCCTGGGAGCAGCACACCACCATGGACGAGCGCCGCCGCGCGTTCTATGAATACCACGCTGCGATGCTGGAGCCCTGGGACGGCCCGGCTTCCATCGTGTTCACCGACGGTCGCCAGATCGGCGCCACGCTGGACCGCAACGGCCTGCGCCCCTCGCGCTACTGCATCACTGACGACGACCTCGTCATCATGGGATCCGAGTCGGGCGTGTTGCCCATCCCCGAAAACAAGATCGTGCGCAAGTGGCGCCTGCAGCCCGGCAAGATGTTCCTCATCGACCTGGAGCAGGGCCGCCTGATCGAGGACGACGAACTCAAGGCCAACGTCGTCAACACCAAGCCCTACAAGCAGTGGATCGAGAATCTGCGCATCAAGCTCGACAGCATCGAGACGGGCGAGGGTGCGGCCGCCCCGGTGGCCGCCGGCCTGCCGCTGCTCGACCGCCAGCAGGCCTTCGGCTACACGCAGGAAGACATCAAGTTCCTGATGGCGCCCATGGCCAAGAACGGCGAGGAAGGCATCGGCTCGATGGGCAACGACAGCCCGCTGGCCGTGCTCTCGGGCCGCAACAAGCCGCTGTACAACTACTTCAAGCAGTTGTTCGCCCAGGTGACGAACCCGCCGATCGACCCGATCCGCGAGGCCATCGTGATGTCGCTCAACAGCTTCATCGGCCCCAAGCCGAACCTGCTGGACATCAACCAGGTCAACCCGCCCATGCGCCTGGAAGTGAGCCAGCCCGTGCTCGACTTTGCCGACATGGCCAAGCTGCGCGACATTGCCCGCCACACGCAGGGAAAGTTCCACAGCGCCACCATCGACATCACCTACCCGCTGGCCTGGGGCCGTGAAGGCGTCGAGGCCAAACTGGCCTCGCTGTGTGCACAGGCTGTGGACGCCATCAAGGGTGGCTCCAACATCCTGATCATCAGCGACCGGGGCGTGAGTGCCACGCAGGTGGCCATCCCTGCGCTGCTGGCGCTCTCCAGCATCCATCAGCACCTGGTGCGTGAGGGCCTGCGCACCACTGCCGGCCTGGTGGTGGAAACGGGCACCGCCCGGGAAGTGCACCACTTCGCCGTACTCGCGGGCTATGGCGCCGAGGCGGTGCACCCCTACCTGGCCATGGAAACCCTGGCCGACATGCACAAGGAACTGGGCGGCGATCTGTCCAGCGACAAGGCCATTTACAACTACGTCAAGGCCATTGGCAAGGGCCTGTCGAAGATCATGTCCAAGATGGGCGTGAGCACCTACATGAGCTACTGCGGCGCCCAGCTGTTCGAGGCCATCGGGCTGAACAGTGAAACCGTCGGAAAGTACTTCACGGGCACGGCCAGCCGCGTTGAAGGCATCGGTGTGTTCGAAATCGCGGAGGAAGCCATCCGCATGCACAAGGCCGCCTTTGGCGACGACCCGGTGCTCGCCAATATGCTCGACACCGGCGGTGAATACGCCTGGCGCGCACGCGGTGAAGAGCACATGTGGACGCCCGACGTCATCGCCAAGCTGCAGCACTCCACGCGTTCCAACAACTGGAGCACCTACAAGGAATATGCGCAGCTCATCAACGACCAGAGCAAGCGCCACATGACGTTGCGTGGCCTGTTCGAGTTCAAGTTCGACCCCGCCAAGGCCATCCCCGTGGAAGAGGTCGAGCCCGCCAAGGAAATCGTCAAGCGCTTTGCCACCGGCGCCATGTCGCTGGGTTCGATCTCCACCGAGGCGCACGCCACGCTGGCCGTGGCCATGAACCGCATCGGCGGCAAGAGCAACACCGGCGAGGGCGGTGAAGATGCCGCGCGCTACCGCAACGAACTCAAGGGCATCCCGATCAAACAGGGCGACAGCCTCAAGAGCGTGATCGGCGCCGAGAACGTCGAGGTGGATATGCCCCTGCGCGATGGGGACTCCCTGCGCAGCCGCATCAAGCAGGTGGCCTCGGGGCGCTTCGGCGTCACGGCCGAGTACCTGTCGTCGGCCGACCAGATCCAGATCAAAATGGCCCAGGGCGCCAAGCCCGGCGAAGGCGGCCAGCTGCCCGGCGGCAAGGTGTCCAACTACATCGGCAAGCTGCGCCACAGCGTGCCCGGCGTGGGCCTCATCTCGCCCCCACCGCACCACGACATCTACTCTATCGAGGATCTGGCACAGCTCATCCACGACCTGAAGAACGTCGCGCCGCACGCCGACATCTCGGTCAAGCTCGTGTCCGAAGTGGGCGTGGGCACCATCGCGGCCGGCGTGGCCAAGTGCAAGAGCGACCACGTCGTGATCGCGGGCCATGACGGCGGCACGGGCGCTTCGCCCTGGTCGTCCATCAAGCACGCTGGCGGTCCCTGGGAAATCGGCCTGGCCGAAACCCAGCAGACCCTGGTGCTCAACCGCCTGCGCGGCCGCATCCGCGTGCAGGCCGACGGCCAGATGAAGACCGGCCGAGACGTCGCCATCGGCGCGCTGCTGGGCGCCGACGAGTTTGGCTTTGCCACGGCGCCGCTGGTGGTCGAGGGCTGCATCATGATGCGCAAGTGCCACCTGAACACCTGCCCGGTGGGCGTGGCCACGCAAGACCCCGAGTTACGCGCCAAGTTCTCGGGCAAGCCCGAACACGTGGTGAACTACTTCTTCTTCATCGCCGAAGAAGTGCGCCAGATCATGGCCCAGCTGGGCATCCGCAAGTTCGACGAGCTGATCGGCCGCACCGACCTGCTCGACATGCGCCAGGGCCTGGAACACTGGAAGGCCCGTGGCCTGGACTTCAGCCGCTTGTTCGCCCAGCCCAACGTGCCCGCCGATGTACCGCGCTTCCATGTGGATGTGCAGGACCACAACATCGAACACACGCTGGACCGCAAGCTCATCGAGCGCTCGCGCCCCGCCATCGAGAACGGCGAGCGCGTGCAGTTCATCGAGGTGGCACGCAACGTCAACCGCTCGGTCGGAGCCATGCTGTCGGGCGCGGTCACCCGCATGCATCCCGACGGCCTGCCGGACGACACGATCCGCATCCAGTTGGAAGGCACCGGCGGCCAGTCGTTCGGCGCCTTCCTCACACGCGGCATTACGCTGTACCTGATCGGTGACGCCAACGACTACACCGGCAAGGGCCTCTCGGGCGGCCGCGTGGTGGTGCGCCCCAGCCTGGACTTCCGTGGCGAGGCCGTGCGCAACACCATCGTGGGCAACACCGTGATGTACGGCGCCACCAGTGGCGAGGCCTTCTTCAGCGGCGTGGCCGGCGAGCGCTTCGCCGTGCGCCTGTCGGGTGCCACGGCGGTGGTGGAAGGCACGGGCGACCATGGCTGCGAGTACATGACAGGCGGCACCGTGGTGGTGCTTGGCAAGACCGGGCGCAACTTCGCCGCCGGCATGAGCGGCGGCGTGGCCTATGTCTACGACGAAGACGGGCAG
Source organism: Burkholderiales bacterium RIFCSPLOWO2_12_FULL_65_40 (assembly GCA_001770955.1). GTDB lineage: Bacteria > Pseudomonadota > Gammaproteobacteria > Burkholderiales > Burkholderiaceae_C > Simplicispira. Next base: position 132,712 of record MESL01000007.1, read on the forward strand.
TTCGACTCGCGCTGCAACCTCTCGATGGTGACGCTCGAACGCATCCTGCCGAGCGACGAGCAGACGGCCACCATGCCGCGTGCCACCTGGCACCGCGACCAGACCGACGAAGCCCAGCTCAAGAAGCTGCTGGAAGACCACAACCGCTGGACCGGCAGCAAGCGCGCGCGCGAACTGCTGGACAACTGGGCGGCCTCGCGCAGCAAGTTTGTCAAGGTGTTCCCGACCGAGTACAAGCGCGCCCTGTCTGAAATGTATGAACGAAAAGTGCTTGAGGAGTCCGCCACACCTGCGGTAGCAGCTCCTGAAATCGTAGCGGTTGCGGCCAAGTAAGGCCCCCGCACGCCAGCACAGCATTCACAAGGAAACAGACATGGGAAAGACCACAGGCTTCATGGAATACGGGCGCATCGAAGAGGGCTACAAGAGCGTGCCCGAGCGCCTGAAGAACTACCGCGAATTCGTCATCGGCCTTGATGACGCCCAGGCCCGCGTGCAGGCCGCACGCTGCATGGACTGCGGCACGCCGTTCTGCAACAACGGCTGCCCGGTGAACAACATCATTCCGGACTTCAACGATCTGGTGTACCAGGCCGACTGGAAGAGTGCGTTCGCCGTGCTCGATTCGACCAACAACTTCCCCGAGTTCACCGGCCGCATCTGCCCGGCGCCCTGCGAGGCCGCCTGCGTGCTCAACGTGAACAACGATGCGGTCGGCATCAAGAGCATCGAGCACGCCATCATCGACCGAGCCTGGGAGCACGGCTGGGTGCAGCCGCAGTTGCCCAAGCGCAAGACCGGCAAGAAAGTGGCGGTGGTCGGTTCCGGCCCGGCGGGCATGGCTGCGGCCCAGCAGCTGGCACGCGCGGGCCACGACGTGACGCTGTTCGAAAAGAACGACCGCGTGGGCGGCCTGCTGCGCTACGGCATTCCCGACTTCAAGATGGAGAAGACGCACATCGACCGCCGCGTCAAGCAGCTCGAAGCCGAAGGCGTCACCATCCGCACCGGTGTTTTCGTCGGCTCTGCCAAGGACGGCCTGGGCAAAGGCTCCAAGGTGACCAACTGGGCCAAGGAAACCGTCACCCCCGAGCAACTGCAGGCAGAGTTTGACGCCGTGCTCTTGAGCGGCGGCGCCGAGCAGAGCCGCGACCTGCCCGTGCCGGGCCGCGACCTCGATGGCATCCACTTCGCCATGGAGTTCCTGCCCCAGCAGAACAAGGTCAATGCCGGCGACAAGCTCAAGGGCCAGTTGCGTGCCGATGGCAAGCATGTCATCGTCATCGGTGGCGGCGACACCGGCTCCGACTGCGTGGGCACCAGCAACCGCCACGGCGCGGCCAGCGTGACCCAGTTCGAGGTCATGCCCATGCCCCCCGAAGTCGAGAACCGTCCGCTTACCTGGCCCTACTGGCCGCTCAAGCTGCGCACCAGCTCCAGCCATGAGGAAGGCTGCGTGCGCGAGTTCGCCATCTCCACCAAGGAGTTCACGGGCGAAAAGGGCAAGGTCAAAGGCCTGACCACCGTGCAGGTCGAGTTCAAGGACGGCAAGCTGGTCGAAATCGCTGGCACCGAAAAGCACTACCAGGCCGACCTGGTGCTGCTGGCCATGGGCTTCACGGCACCCGTGGCCGCCGTGCTCGATGCCTTCGGCATCGAGAAAGACGCCCGAGGCAACGCGCGCGCCAGCACCGACTTCACGGGCGGGTATGCCACCAGTGTTCCGAAGGTGTTCGCGGCGGGCGACATTCGCCGGGGCCAGTCGCTCGTCGTGTGGGCGATTCGCGAGGGCCGTCAGGCCGCGCGCGCTGTGGACGAGTTCCTGATGGGTTCAAGCGAACTGCCACGCTGACCAGGTCAGGGTGGGCCCTCGCAAATCGCCCAAGGGGCGCAGGATAAAGCTGCGGGCTGGCCGCCCGCAGCGCGCGAGGGCCGCCAAGCCGCACGCGCCGTGGACGAGTTCCTGATGGCTTCGAGCGCTCTGCCGCGCTGAGCGCCTCAGGTCCGCGAGCAAAACGGCGCCCAGAGGGCGCCGTTTTTCATGGCGTACACAAGGGAAAGAGCGGGTTCAGCCGCGCTCGATACAGTGCACCGTTTGCTTGTGCGGACCAAAGGCGGCAACGATGCCATCGAACAGCGCCTGCGCCTTTGCCCGGTTGTCTGCCGAGTAATTGCACACGTACACGTCCAGTGTCACGTAGCCGGTTTCTGGCCAGGTGTGGACAGACAGGTGCGATTCCGCCAGAACCACCACCCCGGTGACGCCGCCCCCTTCCTCGAATCCGTGGAACAGGTGGCCGACGGGCGTGAGGCCGGCGCTGAGCACTTGCTGGCGGCAGAACGCCTCCAGCGCAGCGGCGTCGTGCATCAGTGCACCGCCGTGGTGGCAGCCATGCAGGTCGCCAATCAGGTGCAGGCCGCTCGCTTGCCGAGCGGCAGTGGTAGCGTTGGGGGCGCGGCGTGCGAGCATGGCGGCGGGAGGGTGGGGTGGTAGCCGGTCATCATAACCATGCGTACTGTCCATGCCTTGGGGTGGGGACAGACTGCAAAAAAGGGTTTTCCCCTATCATTGCAGGTTCCGCACCCTGCGCCGTCTGGTATGGCGCGGGCTCCTGCACACCATGCTCTCTTCCGCTCCTTCACCGTCTTCTGGCTCGCTGGTCGAGCTGCGCAATGTCCACTTCGGCTATGGCGGGCAGCCGGTGCTGCGCGGCCTTTCGCTGTCGGTGCCGCGGGGCAAGGTGACGGCCATCATGGGGGCTTCGGGCGGGGGCAAAACCACGGTGCTGCGACTCATTGGCGGGCAGCATCGGGCGCAGCAGGGCGAGGTGCTGTTCGACGGGCAGGATGTCGGGCACATGGATGCGGCCCAGCTCTACGCCGCCCGGCGGCGCATGGGCATGTTGTTCCAGTTCGGTGCGCTGTTCACCGACATGAGCGTGTTCGAGAACGTGGCCTTTCCGCTGCGTGAGCACACCGACCTGCCGGAGGCCCTGGTACGCGACATCGTGCTCATGAAGCTGCATGCCGTGGGCCTGCGCGGCGCGCGCGATCTCATGCCGGGTCAGGTTTCGGGCGGCATGGCGCGCCGCGTGGCGCTGGCACGGGCCATTGCGCTGGACCCCGAACTCATCATGTACGACGAGCCTTTCGCCGGACTCGACCCGATTTCCCTGGGCACGGCGGCGCAGCTCATCCGTCAGCTCAACGATGCCATGGGGCTGACCACCATCCTCGTATCCCACGATATCGAGGCAACGTTCCAGCTGGCAGACCATGTGGTCGTCCTGGGGCCCGGCACCATCGCCGCCCAGGGCACGCCCGACGAGGTGCGCCACAGCCGGGACCCGCTGGTGCATCAGTTCGTTCATGCGCTGCCCACAGGCCCCGTGCCCTTCCATTACCCGGGGCCCGGGGTGGCGCAGGATTTCGGCCCACCGGGTGGGGGGCTGGTATGAGCTGGTGGCGGCCGTCCGACGTGGGTTTTGCCGTGCGTTGCAAGCTGGCCGACGTCGGCATGGGTGCGCGCCTGTTCGGGCGGCTGCTGCGGCTGCTCCCTGCGGCATTTCAGCGCCCAGGCCTGGTGCGCGACCAGGTGCATTTCCTGGGCAACTATTCGCTGGCCATCATCACCGTTTCGGGGCTGTTCGTCGGTTTTGTGCTGGCGCTGCAGGGCTACTACACGCTACAGGACTTCGGCTCGACCGAGGCGCTGGGGCAGCTCGTGGCATTGAGTCTGCTGCGCGAACTCGGCCCCGTCATCACCGCGCTGCTGTTCGCCGGGCGCGCCGGTACGTCACTCACGGCCGAGATCGGCCTGATGCGCGCGGGTGAACAGCTCAGCGCCATGGAGATGATGGCGGTCGATCCGGTGCGCCGCATTCTGGCACCCCGCTTCTGGGCGGGTGTGATTGCCATGCCGGTGCTCGCGGCGGTGTTCAGCGCCGTGGGGGTGATCGGTGGCTGGGTGGTCGCGGTGGGGATGATCGGCATTGACGGCGGCTCCTTCTGGAGCCAGATGCAGGGCGGGGTTGATGTGTTCAGCGATGTGGGCAACGGCGTGGTCAAAAGCGTGGTGTTCGGTTTTACCGTCACTTTTGTCGCGCTTTTGCAGGGCTACGCGGCCAAGCCCACGCCCGAGGGCGTTGCGCGCGCCACCACGCGCACCGTGGTGATGGCGTCGCTGGCAGTGCTGGGCCTGGACTTCGTCCTCACTGCCCTGATGTTCAGTATCTGAAGAGAAACAAGGAAAGAGCGATGCAACCGTCCAAGAACGATGTCTGGGTGGGCCTGTTCGTCATGCTGGGGGCGCTGGCGCTGGTCTTCCTGGCGCTGCAGTCGGCCAACCTGTTGAGCCTGAACTTCAACACCGGCTATCGCGTGACAGCGCGTTTCGACAACATCGGCGGCCTCAAGGCCCAGGCCGCCGTGCGCAGCGCCGGGGTGGTGGTGGGTCGCGTGGAATCGATCACGTTTGACGACAAGTCTTACCAGGCCCGCGTCACCCTGCTGTTGCAGGACCGCTATGCTTTCCCGAAAGACAGCTCGCTCAAGATTCTCACCAGTGGCCTGCTGGGAGAGCAGTACATCGGCATCGAGGCCGGCGCGGATGAAGCCCATCTTGTCCCTGGCGACACAGTGGTGGCCACGCAATCTGCGCTGGTGCTGGAAAATCTCATCAGCCAGTTTCTCTTCAGCAAAGCGGCCGAGGGCACGGCCCCGGAAGACAACAAAAAATGAAACCCTCTCGCACGCCGGGTGCCACGCGCCCCCACAACCCGACCTCCGCAGCCCCGCGCAGGGCCGGTGCAGGCGCATTGGCGCTCATGGCCTTGGTGCTGGCCGGCTGTGCCAGCGGCCCGCGGACCAGCCCGAACGACCCGCTCGAGCCCTACAACCGCGGCATGACGCAGTTCAACGATGCTGTGGATGCAGCCTTGCTCAAGCCGGTGGCCACGGCTTACCAACAGGCCACTCCGGCGCCCGTGCGCACGGGGGTGAACAATTTTTTCGCCAATCTGGGTGATGCCTGGTCGTTCGTGAACAACACCCTGCAGCTGAACGCCGAAGGGGCCCTGTCGAGCTTCTTCCGCTTCAACATCAACACGCTGATGGGGCTGGGCGGAGTGCTGGACGTGGCCAGCGAGATGGGCCTTGACCGCTACCGGCAGGACTTCGGGCTGACGCTGGGGCGTTGGGGCATGCCGCCCGGTCCGTATCTGGTGCTGCCCATCCTCGGGCCATCCACCGTGCGCGATACGCTGGCCCTGCCGGTGGACATGCGCGGCAACCTGGTGCGCCAAGTGGACCCGGTCTCGGCCCGCAACAGCCTGACGGCCCTGCGCGCGGTCGATGCGCGCGCCAACCTGCTGCGCGCCGGTGAGGTGCTGGACGACGCGGCACTCGACAAGTACAGCTTCACCCGCGACGTCTTCCTGCAGGTGCGCAGCCAGCGTGCCGCAGAAGCTGCCGGCAAGGAGCATTTGCAGAACGGGGACAACGGAATGCTGCCCCCCGAGCCAGAGCAGTGAGCTGCGCTGGCCGCCTGGTTGCACTCGCTTGCATTCGCAACCCTGCGGGACACATGGCTGCAGTACCGCACGTTGCACAATCACCTGACGGCGGGCCTGCGGTGGCAGGCCACCCCCCTGAATCGATGAGGAACCTGCAATGAACCGACGTTTTCTGGGCCGCATGGCGGCCAGCCTGGTCACCGTGCTGGCGCTTGGAATGGCCGTGCCGGTGCGCGCCGCCGATGAGGCCCCCGATGGGCTGGTGCAGCGCCTGTCGAATGAGGTGCTGGAGTCGCTGCGCGCCGACAAATCCATCAAGGCGGGCGATATCGACAAGATCATCGTGCTGGTCGACAAGACCATCATGCCGAACGTGAATTTCCGGCGCATGACGGCGGCTGCGGTGGGTCCGGGCTGGCGCCAGGCCAGCCCAGAGCAGCAAAAACGCCTGCAGGACGAATTCAAGATCCTGCTGGTACGCACCTATGCGGGTGCGCTGGCGCAGGTGAATGATCAGAGCATCATCGTCAAACCCTTGCGCGCGGGCCCGGACGACAAGGACGTGCTGGTGCGCACCGAGGTGCGCGGCCGCGGCGAACCGATCCAGCTGGACTACCGCCTGGAGAAGACCCCGGGCCAGGGGGCGGGCTGGAAAATCTACAACCTCAATGTGCTGGGGGCCTGGCTCGTGGAAACCTACCGCAGCCAGTTCGCCCAGGAGATCAATGCCCGCGGCATCGATGGCCTGATTGGCACGCTGAGCGCGCGCAACAAGAGCAACGCCGCCCGGTAACCGCCATGCTCGTGCTGCCGTCCGAACTCACGCATCGCCAGGCCAGCGCCACACTGGGCATGTTGCTGCAGGCTCTGCGGGGCGACCAGGGGCCGCAGCTCGTGGTGGATGCAGCGGCGCTCCAGGTGTTCGATTCCTCGGCCCTGGCTGTTTTGCTCGAATGCCGCCGTGAGGCGCTGGCCGAGCGCAAGGCCTTCGCCGTCAAGGGCTTGCCGGCTGCGCTGGCCGGCATGGCGGCGCTCTACGGTGTGGCTGAGCTATTGCCTGCCACGGCCTGAGTGACTCGGACGCCCCGGGTGCCGCAATGGCCCTGGCGTCCGGGGCCGATCTCGGGCCCGCCGGACGGACAGCGGCCCTGAGGCCGTAAAATCACTCGCTTACATGCCAGCCGTCTCATTTCAGTCTGTTTCCAAGACCTACACCACGCCCAAAGGTCCGTTCCATGCCCTCAGTGATGTGAGCCTGGACATCGCGGAGGGCGAGTTTTTCGGCCTGCTAGGCCCCAATGGCGCGGGCAAAACCACGCTCATCAGCATCTTGGCCGGGCTGGCGCGTGTCACGCAAGGCCGGGTGCTGGTGCAGGGCTGCGATGTGCAAGCCGACTATGCCAACGCCCGCCGCAAGCTCGGTGTGGTGCCGCAGGAGCTGGTGTTCGACCCCTTTTTCAATGTGCGCGAGGCCCTGCGCTTCCAGTCCGGCTACTTTGGCGTGCGCCACAACGACGACTGGATCGACGAGCTCCTGAGCAGCCTGGGCCTGGCCGACAAGGCGAACGCCAACATGCGCCAGCTCTCGGGCGGCATGAAGCGCCGCGTGCTGGTGGCGCAGGCGCTGGTGCACAAGCCGCCCATCATCGTGCTCGACGAACCCACGGCCGGCGTGGACGTGGAACTGCGCCAGACCCTCTGGCAGTTCATTGCCCGGCTGAACAAGGAAGGCCACACGGTGCTGTTGACTACGCACTACCTGGAGGAGGCCGAAGCCCTGTGCGGGCGCATCGCCATGCTCAAGAACGGCCGCGTGGTGGCCCTGGACCGCACCTCCGCGCTGCTCAAGGCCGCTTCGGGCAACGTGCTGGTCTTCAAGACCGATAGCGTGTTGCCGCCCGCGCTGGCCGTGCACGCCCGCGTCACCGGGCGCGTGGTGCAGCTGGCGGCGCAGGACGCGCAGGACATCGAGCGCCACCTGGCTGCGCTGCGCGAGGCCGGCGTGGACGTGCAGGATATCGAAATTCGCCGTGCCGACCTCGAGGACGTGTTCCTCAGCGTCATGGCGGGCACGTCGGCGTCCAATCTGGCGGGCGCCAGTGCGGCCGCACCAGCCAGCATGGGGGCTTCAGCATGACCGGCTGGCAGATGCTGTTCTACAAGGAGGTGCTGCGCTTCTGGAAGGTCAGCTTCCAGACCGTGGCGGCGCCGGTGCTCACGGCCGTGCTGTACCTGCTGATCTTCGGCCATGTGCTGGAAGACCATGTGAAGGTCTACGACCGCATCAGCTACACGGCCTTCCTGGTGCCGGGCCTGGTGATGATGAGCGTGCTGCAGAACGCCTTTGCCAACAGTTCGTCGAGCCTGATCCAGAGCAAGATCATGGGCAGCCTGGTGTTCCAGTTGCTCACGCCGCTGTCGCACTGGGCCTGGTTCCTGGCCTACGTGGGGTCTTCCACGGTGCGCGGCCTGGTGGTGGGGCTGGGCGTGTTCGTCGTGACGCTGGCCTTTGTCACACCGCAGTTCGCCGCACCGCTCTGGATTTTCGTGTTCGCGCTGCTGGGCGCAGCGCTGCTGGCCACGCTGGGCGTGATCGCCGGCCTGTGGGCTGACAAGTTCGACCAGCTGGCGGGGTTCCAGAACTTCATCATCGTGCCCATGACCTTCCTCTCGGGCGTGTTCTACTCCGTCGCTTCGCTGCCGCCGATCTGGCAGGCGGTGAGCCACCTCAACCCGTTTTTCTACATGATCGACGGTTTCCGCTACGGATTTTTTGGGCAGAGCGATGCCTCACCCTGGCTCAGCCTGGGCATTGTGGGTGGCGCCTGGCTGCTGGTGAGTGCGCTGGCCGTGCACCTGCTGCGCTCCGGCTACAAAATCCGTTCCTGATGCCTGGTCTGAGATGATGTGCACCGTTCGCGGCATGTTGCCGCTGTTGACTGTTCCCCGGCTCCACCGTGCGGCCCGGGCGAACCACCCTGGAACCCTGACATGAACGCCGAAGACATCCAGAACCTCATCCGCGCCGGCCTGGCCTGCGACTACATCACGCTGGAAGGCGATGGCCGCCACTGGTATGCCACCATCGTCTCGCCCGAATTCGAGGGCAAGCGCGCCATTGCGCGCCACCAGCGCGTCTATGCCACGCTGGGCAGCAAGATGCAGACCGACGAGGTGCACGCCCTGTCGATGAAGACCTTCACGCCCGCCGAGTGGGCGGCGCAGGGTGGGCGCTGACCACAGGGGGTGGGCTGTTCGCTATTAAAAATATAGCTATTAGCGCCCGCCAATAAAGCGTCAGAGGCATTTTTTACTCTTGAAATCGAATTGTTGACCATGGACAAGCTCCTCATTCGCGGTGGCCGCTCTTTGCAGGGCGAGGTGCTGGTGTCCGGCGCCAAGAACGCCGCACTGCCCGAGCTGTGCGCCGCGCTGCTGACGGCCGAGCCCGTCGTGCTGCGCAACGTGCCCCAGCTGCAGGACGTGAGCACCATGCTCAAACTGATCCGCAACATGGGCGTGTCGGCGGAACGGTCTGACGACGGCTGCGTGCGCATCGACGCGGGCCGCCTGAACACGCCCGAGGCGCCTTACGAGCTGGTCAAGACCATGCGTGCCTCGGTGCTGGCCCTCGGCCCTTTGCTCGCGCGTTTCGGCGAAGCCACGGTGTCGCTGCCGGGCGGCTGCGCCATCGGTTCGCGCCCGGTGGACCAGCACATCAAAGGCATGCAGGCCATGGGCGCCGAGATCGTGGTCGAGCACGGCTACATCATCGCCCGCCTGCTCGAAGGCAGGAAGCGTCTCAAGGGCGCGCGCATCACGACCGACATGGTTACCGTCACGGGCACCGAGAACTTCCTCATGGCTGCTGCGCTGGCCGAGGGCGAGACGGTACTGGAGAACGCTGCCCAGGAGCCCGAAATCACCGATCTGGCCGAGATGCTGATCAAGATGGGCGCGAAGATCGAGGGCCAAGGCACCAGCCGCATCCGCATCCAGGGCGTGGAGCAGCTGCACGGTTGCGAGCACGCCGTGGTGGCCGACCGCATCGAGGCCGGTACCTTCCTCTGCGCCGTGGCCGCCGCCGGGGGCGATGCGCTCTTGCGCCATGCCCGCGCCGACCATCTGGACGCGGTGATCGAGAAGCTGCGCGAGGCCGGTGCCCAGGTGCACGCCGTCGAAGGCGGCGTGCATGTGCGCAGCGCCGGCGCAGCCACCTTGCGCGCCCAGGGCTTCCGTACCACCGAATACCCGGGCTTTCCGACCGACATGCAGGCGCAGTTCATGGCGCTCAACACCGTCGCGCAGGGCACGGCCACGGTGGCCGAGACCATCTTCGAGAACCGCTTCATGCACGTCAACGAACTGGTGCGGCTGGGTGCGCGCATCCAGGTCGATGGCCGTGTGGCGATCTCGGAAGGGGTGCCGCGCCTGTCGGGCGCCACCGTCATGGCCACAGACCTGCGCGCATCGGCCAGCCTGGTCATCGCCGGCCTGGTTGCCGAAGGCGAGACCGTGGTGGACCGCATCTACCACCTCGACCGGGGCTACGACTGCATGGAAGCCAAGCTGCGCGGCCTCGGCGCCGATATTGAAAGAATCCGATGATCACCCTTGCCCTCTCCAAAGGCCGCATCTTTGACGAAATCATGCCGCTGCTGGCCGCTGCCGGCATCGAAGTGCTGGAAGACCCCGAGAAGTCGCGCAAGCTCATCCTGACCACCAACCAGAGCGATGTGCGCGTGGTGCTGGTGCGTGCCTCCGACGTGCCCACCTATGTGCAGTACGGCGGCGCCGACATGGGTGTGTGCGGCAAAGACACCTTGATCGAGCACAGCGCCGAATGGGGCGGGGCGGCACGTTCTGGCCTGTTCCTTCCGCTGGACCTGCGCATCGCACGCTGCCGCGTCAGCGTGGCCGTGCGCTCCGACTTCGATTACGCGCAGGCCGTGCGGCAGGGCTCGCGCCTGAAGGTGGCCACGAAGTACCCGGGCATTGCGCGCGAGTTCTTCGCCGCCAAGGGCGTGCATGTGGACATGATCAAGCTCTATGGCAGCATGGAACTGGCGCCCCTGACGGGGCTGGCTGACGCCATCGTGGACTTGGTGTCCACCGGCAACACCCTCAAGGCCAACCACCTGGTCGAGGTCGAGCGCATCATGGACATCAGTTCGCACCTGGTGGTCAACCAGGCCATGCTCAAGCTCAAGCAGGCTCCGCTGCGCCGCATCATCGATGCGTTTGCGTCCGCCATTCCCCAGGATTGAAGACTACCTATGAAATTCGTAGCTGCTCCCGCCCGTCTGTCGACCGTTTCCAGTACTTTTGAGGCTGATTTCGCGGCCCGCCTGCATTGGTCGGCCGATACAGACGCCGCGATCGAGCAGCGCGTGGCCGACATCCTGGCCGATGTGCAAAAGCGCGGCGACGCGGCCGTGCTCGAGTACACGGCGCGTTTCGATGCTCTGGAGGCGCCCACGCTGGCGGCCCTCGAACTGACACAGGCCGAACTCAAAGCCGCTTTTGAAGCCATCCCCGTCCCGCAGCGCGAGGCTCTTCAGGCGGCGGCTGCCCGTGTGCGCAGCTACCACGAGGCGCAGAAGAAGGCCTGCGGCGAGAGCTGGAGCTACCGCGATGCCGATGGCAGTCTGCTCGGCCAGAAAGTCACGCCGCTCGACCGTGTGGGCATCTACGTGCCCGGCGGCAAGGCCGCTTACCCCAGCAGCGTGCTGATGAACGCCATCCCCGCGCATGTGGCCGGGGTGGGCGAGATCATCATGGTCGTGCCCACGCCGCGCGGCGAGAAGAACCCGCTGGTGCTGGCCGCCGCCTACGTGGCCGGCGTCACGCGCGCCTTCACCATCGGCGGCGCGCAGGCCGTGGCCGCGCTGGCCTACGGCACGCAGACGGTGCCCAAGGTCGACAAAATCACCGGCCCGGGCAACGCCTACGTGGCCAGCGCCAAAAAGCATGTGTTTGGCACCGTGGGCATCGACATGATCGCCGGCCCGAGCGAGATTCTGGTGCTGGCCGACGGCAGCACGCCGCCCGACTGGGTGGCCATGGATTTGTTCAGCCAGGCCGAGCACGACGAGCTGGCCCAATCCATCCTGCTGTGCCCCGACGTGGCTTACATCGACGCGGTGCAGGCCGCCATCGACCGCCTGCTGCCCACCATGCCGCGCGCCGAGATCATCGCCAAGAGCCTGAGCGGGCGCGGTGCGCTGATCCACACGCGCAGCATGGAAGAGGCCTGCCAGATTTCCAACCGCATCGCCCCCGAGCACCTGGAAGTGAGCAGCCAAGAGCCGCACCGCTGGGAGCCGCTGCTGCGGCACGCCGGCGCCATCTTCCTCGGTGCCTACACCAGCGAATCCCTGGGCGACTACTGCGCGGGCCCCAACCACGTGCTGCCCACGAGCGGCACGGCGCGTTTCTCCAGCCCGCTGGGCGTGTACGACTTCCAGAAGCGCAGCAGCATCATCGAAGTGAGCGAGGCGGGGGCGCAGATCCTCGGGCCGATTGCTGCCACCCTGGCCTACGGCGAGGGCCTGCAGGCGCACGCGCAGGCGGCCGAATTCCGCTTGAAAGCGCGTTGACATGACCCCGGCTCTGAATCCGCTCGACCGCATTCGCCCCGATGTGCGCGCCATGCACGCCTATGTCGTGCAAGGTGCCGAAGGCATGCTCAAGCTCGATGCGATGGAAAACCCCTTTGGCTTGCCGCCCGCGCTGCAGGCCGCGCTGGGCCAGCGCCTGGGCTCGCTGGCGCTCAACCGCTACCCCGGCACCCGCAACGACGACCTGCGCACCGCGCTGGCGCGCCATGCCGGCATGCCCGAGGGGCATGCGCTGATTCTGGGCAACGGTTCGGACGAACTCATCAGCCTCGTGTCGCTCGCCTGCGCGCTGCCGCCCACCGCCGATGGTCAGCGCCCGGTGGTGCTGGCGCCCGTGCCGGGATTCGTCATGTATGCCATGAGTGCCCAGTTGCAGGGGCTGGACTTCGTGGGCGTGCCGCTGACGCCGGATTTCGAGCTGGATGAAGCCACCATGCTCGCCGCCATCGCGCGGCACCGGCCCGCCATCACGCACATCGCTTACCCGAACAACCCCACGGCCACGCTGTGGGACGCGGCGGTGGTGCAGCGCATCATCGACGCTGCGGCCACGGTGGGCGGCATTGTCGTCATGGACGAGGCCTACCAGCCCTTTGCAAGCCGCACCTGGCTGGACCGCATGCGCGCCGAGCCGCAGCGCAATCGCCATGTGCTGCTGATGCGCACTTTGAGCAAGTTCGGCCTGGCCGGCGTGCGCCTGGGTTACCTCATCGGCCCGGCCGCGGTGGTCGGCGAAATCGACAAGGTGCGCCCGCCGTACAACGTGAGCGTGCTCAACTGCGAGGCGGCGCTGTTTGCGCTGGAACACGCCGAGGTTTTTGCCGAGCAGGCGCGCGAGCTGCGCGCCCAGCGCACGCTGTTGGTGGCCGCCTTGCGCGCCATGCCGGGCATCGAAAAATGCTGGGACAGCGAGGCCAACATGGTGCTGGTGCGGGTGAAAGACGCCGCACGCACTTTTGCTGCCATGCGCGAGCGCAAGGTATTGATCAAGAACGTTTCTACAATGCATCCATTGCTGGTGAACTGCCTGCGCCTGACCGTGGGCTCCCACGATGACAATGCGATCATGCTGCAAGCACTCCAGGCCTCGCTATGACCTCTTCCGCACTCGTTCCTTCCGCTTCCACCGACCGCACGGCCGAAGTCAGCCGCAACACCGCCGAAACGCGCATCACCGTGCGCCTGAACCTCGACGGCACGGGCCAGTCCAGCCTGCACACCGGCATCGGGTTTTTTGACCACATGCTGGAGCAGATCGCGCGCCACGGCCTGATTGACCTCGAAGTGCACGCCGACGGCGATCTGCACATCGACGGCCACCACACCGTGGAGGATGTTGGCATCACCATTGGCCAGGCCTTCGCGCGCGCCGTGGGCGACAAGAAGGGCATCCGCCGCTATGGCCACGCCTACGTGCCGCTCGACGAGGCGCTCTCGCGCGTGGTCATCGATCTTTCGGGCCGCCCGGGCCTGGTGCTGAACATTCCGTTCACCAGCGGCATGATCGGCGGCTTCGACACCCAGCTCACGCACGAGTTCTTCCAGGGCTTCGTGAACCATGCGGGCGCCACGCTGCACATCGACAACCTGCGCGGCGTGAACGCGCACCACCAGTGCGAAACGGCGTTCAAGGCCTTCGCCCGCGCCCTGCGCGCCGCCGTCGAGCGCGATCCACGCAGCGCCGGCACCATTCCCTCGACCAAGGGTTCCCTGTAAATTTTCTATAAAACAGGCCTCAAGCGCTTATCCAGATTGCGCTAACAGCTATGAATTCAGTAGTAAAAACCGTGGCGGTGGTGGACTATGGCATGGGCAACCTGCGCTCCGTGTCGCAGGCCGTGCAGGCCGCAGCGCACGACACGGGCTGGACGGTCGTCGTCACCTCACGCCCCGAAGACGTGCGCGCGGCCCAGCGCATCGTGCTGCCCGGCCAGGGCGCCATGCCGGACTGCATGCGCGAGCTGCGCGACTCGGGTCTGCGCGAATCCGTGCTTGAAGCCGCCGCCACCAAGCCGATGTTCGGCGTCTGCGTGGGCATGCAGATGCTGCTCACGCACAGCGCCGAGGGCGATACGCCGGGCCTGGGCCTCATTCCGGGCGAGGTCGTCAAGTTCAACCTGGCCGGGCGCACGCAGCAGGACGGCAGCCGCTACAAGGTGCCGCAGATGGGCTGGAACACTGTGCGCCAGGTACCGCACGGCGACGCCGTGCACCCGGTGTGGGCCGGCGTACCTGATAACAGCTACTTCTATTTCGTGCACAGCTTCTATGCCCGGCCGCAAGACCCGCGCCACTGCGCGGGCGAAGCCGATTACGGCGGTGTGTTTGCTGCCGCGATTGCACGCGATAATATTTTCGCCACGCAATTCCACCCGGAGAAGAGCGCGGAGCACGGCCTGCAGCTGTACCGCAACTTCCTGCACTGGAATCCGTGATTTACACTTTTCCCGGTCGCCACGTTTTTCCACTCTCGTTCGGGCTGAGCCAGTCGAAGCCCATTTATCCCCGAACCCACCATGCTTCTGATCCCCGCCATCGACCTCAAGGACGGCCACTGCGTTCGCCTCAAGCAAGGCGACATGGACCAATCGACCACCTTTGGCGAAGACCCGGCCGCCATGGCGCGCAAGTGGGTGGACGCGGGCGCACGCCGCCTGCACCTGGTGGACCTCAACGGGGCCTTCGCGGGCAAGCCCAAGAACTACGCCGCCATCCAGTCCATCCTCAAGGAGGTCGGTGACGACATCCCGGTGCAGCTCGGCGGCGGCATCCGTGACCTCGACACCATCGAGAAATACATCGACGGCGGCCTGCGCTACGTCATCATCGGCACGGCGGCCGTGAAGAATCCCGGCTTCCTCAAGGACGCCTGCACCGCGTTCGGCGGCCACATCATCGTGGGCCTGGACGCCAAGGACGGCAAGGTCGCCACCGACGGCTGGAGCAAGCTCACCGGCCACGAGGTCGTGGATCTGGCGAAAAAGTTCGAGGACTGGGGTGTCGAATCCATCATCTACACCGACATCGGCCGCGACGGCATGCTCTCGGGCATCAACATCGAAGCCACCGTCAAGCTGGCACAGGCGCTCACCATCCCGGTCATCGCCTCGGGAGGCCTGGGCAGCATGCGCGACATCGAGCAGCTCTGCGCTGTCGAGGAAGAGGGCGTCGAAGGCGTGATCTGCGGCCGGGCCATCTATTCGGGTGACCTCGACTTCGCCGCCGCGCAGGCGCGCGCCGACGAACTTGCCAATGCCTGACCCTGCGCTGCTGGCGGGCCAAGCCGAGACTTTCCACGGCCAGCCCTGCATCCGCTTGAGCGCAGGCAACGGTGATACCGCCCTGGTGGCGCTGCACGGCGCCCAGGTGCTGTCCTGGGTGTCCGGCGGGCGCGAGCGCCTCTACCTGAGCCCGGACGCCGTGGTCGACGGCCAGGCCGCCATCCGGGGCGGCATTCCGCTGTGCTTTCCCCAGTTCAACCAGCGCGGCCCGCTACCCAAGCACGGCTTTGCGCGCAACCTGACCTGGCGTGCCGAGGGCATGCAGGCCGAGGCCGACACTGTCCGCTTGGCGTTGCATCTGGCGGATGACGAACGCAGCCGCGCCTGGTGGCCACGGGCCTTCGCCGCGCGGGTGGACGTGGCGCTGGCCGCAGGCGAGCTGCGGGTCGATTGCACCGTGCGCAACACCGACGCCGTAGCCTGGGATTTCACCCTCGCCCTGCACAGCTACCTGTGCGTGGACGATATCGCCCAGGTTCGCCTGCAGGGCCTGGACGGCTGCGCGCGCTGGGACGCCGTGGCGGATGTGCACGGCACGCAGCAGGGCCCCATCACCTTCGCGGGGGAGTACGACAGCGTATTCGCCGCGGCCCCCGCGCCTATGCAACTGCACGACGGCGCGCACCGGCTCGAAATCGCCCAGAGCCCGAGCATGGGCCAGACGGTGGTCTGGAACCCCGGAGCCGCGCTGTGCGCGCGCCTGTCCGATATGCCTGCTGGTGGCCATGCCCATATGCTGTGCGTCGAGGCCGCCCAGATCGACACGCAGGTGGTGCTCGCACCGGGCGCTACCTGGTCCGGCGGGCAGTGCCTGCGGGTGCTTTAGAACCTTTTTTCTTTTTCTCCGGAGTTCCCATGCTGGCCAAACGCATCATCCCCTGCCTCGACGTCACCGGCGGCCGAGTCGTCAAGGGCGTGAACTTTGTCGAACTGCGCGACGCGGGCGACCCCGTGGAGATCGCCGCACGCTACAACGCGCAAGGCGCCGATGAACTCACCTTCCTCGATATCACCGCCACCAGCGACGGGCGCGACCTGATCCTGCACATCATCGAGGCCGTGGCCAGCCAGGTCTTCATCCCGCTGACCGTGGGTGGCGGCGTGCGCACCGTGGACGATGTGCGCCGCCTGCTCAACGCTGGGGCCGACAAAACCAGCTTCAACTCCGCCGCCATCGCCAACCCCGACGTCATCAACGCCGCCTCGGCCAAGTACGGCGCGCAGTGCATCGTCGTGGCCATCGACGCCAAGCGCCGCAATGCCGAGGAGCAGACGCGCCTGGGCCTGGATGGCCAGCCTGTGGGCGCTGGCTGGGATGTGTTCAGCCACGGCGGCCGCAAGAACACCGGTCTGGACGCCGTGCAATGGGCCGCCGAGATGGCACGGCGCGGCGCGGGCGAGATCCTGCTCACCAGCATGGACCGCGACGGCACCAAGGCGGGCTTCGATCTCGCGCTGACCCGCGCCGTGAGCGATGCGGTGGACGTGCCGGTGATCGCCTCGGGCGGCGTGGGCGATCTCGATCATCTGGCCGACGGCATCCAGATCGGTGGTGCCGATGCGGTGCTGGCTGCCAGCATCTTCCATTACGGCGAGTACACCGTGGAGCAGGCCAAACGGCATATGCGGGAGCGGGGGATTCCGGTGCGGTTGTGAGTTTCTTCTGAGGCTGGAGGCCGGGACTCGCCCCTATGGGGGGAAGCTAGAGAAAGTGACCACGCTCCCGGGCATACACTCCTGCCGCTGTCCTAAGCTCAGGTGCAGCGATTGCTATAAAAATATAGCACTGAGAGATTCCCTCATGAGCGCCGGAGTCCAAAAACTCTCAAGGAGCAATTTTTCGCTTCAGCGCTCTGGCCACCGCCGGTGGCAGGCTGGGCAGCGAGCGCAGCAGCCACGGCAGCAGCTTGCGCTTGAGCCCGCTGAGCGACTGCGGCACTACCGCCTCGATCAGGTGCGGCCCGGGCGTGGCCAGGGCGTGCTCCAGCGCCCGCACGAACTCCTCGGCCGTGGTGGTGCGCACGCCGTGCACGCCCATGCCCTGCGCGAGCTGGGCGAAGTGGATCACCGGGCCCGTCAGGTCCAGCTGCGAAAGGGCCTTGGCGCCCACCTTTTCGGCGCCCACACGCTCCAGCTCCACGTTGAGCACGGAATACGAGGCGTTGTTGAAGATGACCGAGACCACGTTGAGCTTCTCGCGCGCCATGGTCCACAGCGCCTGGATGGTGTACATCGAGGTGCCGTCGCCGATCAGCGCGAGCACCGGGCGCTCCGGGCAGGCGATGGCCGCGCCCACGGCGTTGGGCAGGCCCTGGCCGATGGCGCCGCCGGTGAGCGTGATGAGGTCGTGGCGCGGCGCGCCGGCGGTGAAGGGCGCGAGCATCAGCCCCGAGGTGATGGCCTCGTCGATGAGGATGGCGTTCTCGGGCAGCAGGTGGCCCACGGCCTTGCACACCTTCTCGGCGGTGAGCTTGCCGCGCGGGCGGCCCGGGCGGGCGGGGGCCTGCAGCGCCGGCTGGGTCTGGGCGGCGCCCAGCGCCTGGGCGAGATTTTCGAGGCTGGCGGCCGCGTCCTGCGCGGGCGTGGAAAGCGGGTGCACGGTGCAGCCCTCGGGCACCAAATAGCTTCTCTTGCCAGGGTAGGCAAAGAAGGACACCGGCGCCTTGGCGTCCACCAGCACCAGGTGCTCGATGCCAGCGAGCTGCACCCCGGCCAGCTCGGCCAGGTAGGCGATGCGTTCTACGGCAGGCAGGCCCGCGCCGCGCTCCAGCCGCGTGGGGAAGACCTCGGCGAACACCTTCACGCCGCTGTGCGCGGCGATGCGTGCGGCGGCCCGCAGGCCGGGCTCGCGCAGCGCCTGTCCGCCCAGCAGCAGCGCGGCCTTGCCGTCCGCACGCAGGGCCTGGGCGATGGCCTGGACGGTGGCGTCGTCGGCCGCCTCGGGGCGCGGCGGCGGTGGCGGTGGGCAGGGCACGCCGCCCTCGCCCCATGACACATCGGCTGGCAGGATCAGCGTGGCCACCTGGCCTGGCAGGCCGCGTGCGGCGGCGATGGCGTCCACGGCGTCCTGGCAGAGCTGGGCTGTGCTTTGCGAGGTGCGCACGAAACCGGGCGATACGTTGCGCGCCACGGTTTCGATGTCGGACTGGAGCTGCGCGTCGTACTGCGTGTGGTGGGTGGCATGGTCGCCCACGATGTTGACCACGGGCACCTTGCCCTTGCGTGCGTTGTGCAGGTTGGCCAGGCCGTTGCCCAGGCCGCAGCCCAGGTGCAAGAGCGTGGCGGCGGGTTTGCCGGCCATGCGCGCGTAGCCGTCGGCCGCGCCGGTGGCCACGCCTTCAAAAAGGGCCAGCACTGCGCGCATCTTCGGTTCGCTGTCGAGCGCGGCGACGAAGTGCATCTCGCTGGTGCCGGGGTTGGTGAAGCAGACTTCAATACCGGCATCGACCAGTGTTTTCATCAACGCCTGAGCGCCGTTCAGGGGGGCTGCGGACATGGTGTGTTCCTTCGAAGGTGTCAAGCGGGGGCGGTGGTTGGGGCGGCGGGCAGCAGGCGGCGCATGGCCAGGGCAAACAGCAGGCCCCCGGCGTACATGAGCACACCATAGAGCGCGCCGGGAATGGCCATGGCGTCGTCCTGGAGCACGGTGCTGGCAATCACCAGTGCCAAGGCGGCGTTCTGCACGGCGGTTTCAATGCCCAGGGTGACCGACTGGCTGCGCGACAGGCGCGCAGCCCACGCTACGCCAAAGCCCACGCACAGCATGCTGATGTTGAGCAGCAGCGCAAACGGCGCCAGGGTGGTGAAGTTGTCGCGCAGCAACGCCCAGTTCTTGGCTACGGCCAGCACCACGATGAGCACGAACAGCACCGTGGCCACGCGCGTGGCGCGCGGTTCGAAGCGCCGTGCCCAGGCACTCCAGCGCTGGCGCGCGAACATGCCCAGGCTCACCGGCACGCCCAGCACCAGCGCCACCTGGCCCATCATCAACCCTACGGGCACGTCCACCGCCCGGGCTGCGCCCAGGTAGTGGCCCAGCGCCCAGGTCACGACCAGGGGCAGGGTGAAAATGGTGGCGACGCTGGCCACGGCGGTGAAGCTCAGCGCCAGCGCCACGTCGCCGCGCGCGAGATAGGTGAGCAGGTTGGAGGTGCTGCCCGTGGGGCAGGCTGCCAGGATCATGAAGCCCACGGCAAACACACCCGTCATGCCCCAGGCACTGAGCAGGAGGAAGCACGCCAGCGGCAGCAGCACGAAGTGGCACACCACCCCCACCAGCAACGCGCGCGGCTGGGCAAAGATGCGCCGGAAGTCGCCCACCGTCAGCCCCAGGCCGAGCGAAAACATGATGAAGGCCAGGATGAGCGGCAGCAGCACGCCTGAAACAATGTCGCCTTGCATGGTGGCTCCTCAGCGTCCGGTGGTGATGGAGCGCGCCGCAGCGCGCGCCGTGAGAATGCAGCCGGGCAGGAAGGTGCCCTCCAGCGAGCGTTTGCCGCTCGCACCACCACCGCCAAAGCCCGCAGCCTCGCCCACGCTGTACAGGCCGGGGATGGGCTGGTCGGCACCGTTGAGCACGCGGCTGTGCAGGTCGGTGCGCAGGCCGCCCAGGCTTTTGCGCGTGATGAGCTGCATCTGGATGGCGATGTAGGGCCCCGCACCGGGTTGTTGCAGCGGCGCGGGCGCGCAAGTGCGCAGCTTGTCCGGCCCCCACTGGCGCGCGTGCAGGATGCGGCGGATCTGGTCGTCATTGTGCAGCTTGGCACCGTTCGCAAAATTGGCGTCAAAGGTGTCGGCTGTGGCCTGCAGCACGGCGGGCTGTACGTCCTGCGTGCCGGTGAGCTGGTTCATCCTGGCGGCCAGGCCGGCGAGCGTGTCGTCCACGAGGAAGTGCTTGCTCTCGGTGGCCATCTGCTTCACCAGCCGGTGGTTGCCCAGCAGCGTTTCTTTCAGGAACTGCGGGAACTGCATGTCGCGGATGCGCTGGTTGTGCTCGGCGCCGGAGATGGCGAATTCCTTGGCCGCGATGCGCCAGTTCAGCAGGTGCCAGGTCCAGGGCTTCTCCTGCTCGGCCACGCGCTGGCACAGCCAGTGGGTGTCGAAACCGGTGACCAGCGGTTCGGGTCCGATGCGTTCGCCCCGGTGGTTGAGCCACAGCGCCGATTTACACGGAATGGTCGATAGGCCATGTCCCTCGAAATGCGGGAACGGGTGCGGAAAGCCGGCGGCGTAGTTCCACATCTCGCCCGCACGGGTGATGCGTGCACCCAGCGCCTCGGCCACCCAGTGGTGCATGCGCCCGTCGGCATACGGGTGCGCGCCGTTGAGCATTGTGGCGGGGATCGGGCGGTCCTGTGGCCAATGGGCGCGCGTCTGATCGTGGCCACCATTGATCCCGCCCATGGCCAGCACCACCACGGGGGCTTTCAGCAGCACCTCGGTGCCACTTTCTTCATTGACCGCCAGCACGCCGGACGTGCGGCCCTGCTGCAGGTCGAGCGCGGTGGCGCGGTGGCGGTGCAGCACGGTAAGTCGCCCGCCCGTGTCGGCCTGGCGCATGGCTGCGATCATGCGGCGCGTAAGCTCGCGTGCCGTGCCCCAGACGATGTGGTAGCGCGGCACGCTGTTGCCGTCACCCAAGCGCCCGCGCTCCACCCAGTTCACGGCGGGCATGAACTTCACGCCCTCGCCCAGCAGCCAGTCATAGACCTTGGCGCGTGAATGCTCGACGTAGTGGCGTGCCCACTCCAGGGCCAGCGTGTCGTCGGCATCCAGCTCGCCGAAGCGGACCCAGTCGCGCAGCGCGGTCTCGGGGGTGTCGGGGATCTTCATGCGCGCCTGCAGCGGCGTGCCCACCAGGGCCATGCCGCCAAACGCCCAGAGGGCCAGGCCGCCCAGGCGTTCGGGCGTGTCGCGGTCCACCAGCGCCACGGACTGGCCCGCGCGCAGGGCTTCGAGCGCGGTGACGATGCCGGCCAGACCGCCGCCAACGATCACCACATCATGGTGCTGTGCTGCCATGGTTTGTCTCCTGGTTGTGGAACCTGTGCGGTTCTCTGTGCGCCAGACGATAGCGTTTTATGATCGGCACAACCTTGACTTTGGAGCCCACAAATGCTGACCTCAGAGCCCAGTGTGGCCATGAGCTGGGTGAACACGGTGGTGGCCGCTGCCGAGCGCCAGGGCCTGGCGCGCGATCTGCTGCTGGCCCGGGCAGGCCTGCCGCCCGGCTGCCTGGAGGGGCCGCGCTGGCCCATCGACGACATCACGCGCCTGTGGCGTGCTGCGGCCGAGCTCACGGCAGATCCGTCCTTCGGGCTGAACGCGGGGCGCACCGTGGGGCCGGGCAGTTTCAATGTGGTGAGCTACATCCTGCTGTCGTCGGCCACGCTGCGCGCCGGTCTGGGCGTGCTGCAGCAGTACCAGCGGCTCATCAGCGACGGCGGGCGTTTCCAGATCCTCGCGGGCGAGCGCCAGAGCTGGGTGGTGTACCACCCGCAGCAGGGCAGCCTGGCCTTCAGCCCCCACCAGGTCGAGGCCGTGCTGGCAGCCACCGTGAGCTTCAGCCGCTGGGTGACGGGCCGTGCGCTGCGGCCTGCGCGTGCGCAGTTCAGCCACTGCCAGATCGGGCCGCTGGCCGTCTACACCGAGGCCCTGGCCACCGGGGTGCAGTTCGAGCAGGCCTTCAACGGCCTGCTGCTGGACAACGCCGTGCTCGACGCACCGCTACCGCAGGCCGACGCTGAGCTCGCCAGCCTGCACCGCACCCGCGCCTCGGCCCTGCTGTCGGCGCTGTCGCAGCCGCTCCCTCTGCGGCGGCAGGTAGAGCAATGGCTGGTGGGTGCCCTTGACGGCAGCGTGCCCGGGCGGAGGGAGGCGGCCCGGCATTTCGGGATGGGTGAGCGCACGTTTGCCCGCCGCCTGCGCGATGAGGGCACGCACTATGCTGAACAGGTGGATGCTGCGCGCCGCACGCTGGCCTGCACGGCGGTGGCCGATGGTGGTGAGCCGTTTGCCCGCATTGCACGGCGGCTGGGGTTTTCGGAGGCCAGCGCCTTCAACCGGGCGTTCCGGCGCTGGACGGGTCAGGCGCCGGGGGACTGGCAACAGCGCCGGCCGCCTGCGCCGCGTTCTGCTGCGCCAGACGGGCGCTGAAGCCCGAGCGCTGCATCAGCGAGCGCGGCTGCTCCTGCAGGTGGACGAATTCCAGCACCCCGCCGCGCTGGCCCACCGCCTTGAGAATCTGCTCCAGCCCTTCGAGACCGGTGGTGTCGAGCGCGAACAGGTCGCGGGCATCGAACTGCACGGCCACGCCCCGGGGTGCGGCTTCGACGGCCTGCACGAGCGGGTCCACCTTGCTGGCGGCGCCAAAGAACAGTGCGCCATGCAGGCGCCAGGCCAGGCGGGCCGGGGCTGGCGGTGTGCTTCCCTCCTGGGGCAAGGGGTCGGCGCGGAACAGTTCGCTCATGCGCCGCACGAACAGTGCACAGGCCAGCACCAGCCCCACCTCGACGGCCACGGTGAGATCAAACACCACGGTGAGGAAAAAGGTGCCCAGCATCAGCAGCCGGTAGTGGTTGCTGAAGTGCTTGAGTCGCACGAACTCGTGCCATTCGCCCATGTTCCAGGCCACGAATAGCAGGATGCCCGCCAGCACCGCCAGCGGGATGTGCAGCGCCAGGGGCGCGGCCACCAGCACGATGAGGGCCAGTGCCAGGGCATGCGTGATGCCGGCGATGGGGGTGGTGGCACCGGCCCGCAGGTTGGTCACGGTGCGCGCAATGGTGCCGGTGGCGGGCATGCCGCCAAAGAAGGGCACGACGAAGTTGGCCACGCCCTGGGCCATCAGTTCCTGGTTGGGGTCGTGTTTGCGGTGGTGCGGGTCGGTGGCCAGCTGGTCGGCCACGCGCGCGCACAGCAGCGACTCGATGGCGCCCAGCAATGCGATGGTGAGGGTGGGTGTGACCAGCAGACGCACGGTGTCCCACGAGAAATCGGGCAGCGCAAATGCGGGCGCCTGTTGCGGAATGCCGCCAAAGCGCGAGCCGATCGTCTCCACCGGGTAGTCCATCACATAGGCCAGTGCGGTCAGGGTGATCAGGGCCACCACGGGTGCGGGCACGCGCGCAAAAGAGCGCACGGTGTGGCCCTCGGCAATGCGCAGCACCGGCGAGCCCTGCATGAACAGGCGCGGCCACAGGAACAGGCCGCCGAGGCACAGGGCGCCCAGCGCCAGCGCGTAGGGGTTGGCGGTGCCGATGTGCTCGGTGAGGGTGTGGATCTGCGAGAAAAAATTGCCCGGCATCTTCTCGATGGACAGGCCCAGCCAGTCTTTCACCTGCGACAGGGCGATCAGCACCGCAATGCCGTTGGTGAAACCGATGACGATGCTCACCGGCACGAAGCGCACCAGGTTGCCCAGCTTGAAAAGGCCCAGCATGAACATCAGCACGCCCGCGCAGGCCGTGGAAATCAGCAGGTTGGCCACACCATGGCGCTCGACGATGCCATAGACGATGACGATGAAGGCCCCGGCCGGCCCGCCGATCTGCACGTTGGTGCCGCCCAGCAGGGCGACGAGAAAGCCGCCGATGATGGCCGTCCACAGCCCGGCCTCGGGTTTGAGTCCGCTGGCAATGGCAAACGCCATGGCCAGGGGAAGCGCCACGATGCCTACGGTGAGGCCTGCGCCGATGTCGGCCAGGGCCCGGCCCCGGTGGTAGCCGCGCAGGGCGTCAACGATGCGGGGGCGGAAAACGAAATGGAAGGACATGCAGGCGGCTCCGGGGAGACTATGAACACGGGGGGCGGGTGCTCACAGCGCCGGAGGGCTGCAGGGGCGGGGGCTGCGCGGGTGGGGCTTGCCGGGTGGCGTGCTGGCAATCATGGGGTGGACCAGTGTAAGTGCCCGGCAACAGCACGCAACTGCCGACAACCCGTAGCAAAAACAGGCTGCCGTGTCAGGCGGCGGCAAGGCCCTTGTGCTTGTCCGCAGGTCAGCGCACGCGCATGCCGGGCTGGGCGCCGGGCCAGGGGTTCAGCACGTAGATGCCGGGGTTGGTCTTCTCGTCCGCATGGCTGCCCGCCAGCACCATGCCCTCGGACACGCCGAACTTCATCTTGCGCGGCGCCAGGTTGGCCACCATCACGGTGAGCTTGCCCACCAGATCGGCAGGCTGGTAGCTGCTGGCGATGCCGCTGAACACGTTGCGGGTTTTTCCTTCGCCCACATCGAGCGTCAGGCGCAGCAGCTTGGTCGAGCCCTCGACGGGCTCGCAGTTCACGATCAGCGCGATGCGCAGGTCGATCTTGGCGAAGTCGTCGATGGTGATGGTGGGGGCCAGCTCCTCGCCTCCGGGTGCTACGATTTTGGTAGCTTCTTGCGCTTGATCTGCCTGGGCTGGAGGCTCAAACAATGCATCAAGCTGCTTGACGTCCACGCGCTGCATCAGGTGCTTGTACTCGCCGATCACATGGCCCTGGCCGAGCATGCTTTGGGCGTCGGCGAAAGTGAAGGGCGCGACCTTCAGGAAGGCCTCGACCTGCACCGCCAGCGCCGGCAGCACGGGCTTGAGCAGGATGGTGAGCACGCGGAAGGCTTCGATGCAGGTGGTGCACACGTCCTGCAGGCGGCCTTCCATGCCTTCCTGCTTGGCCAGTTCCCAGGGCTTGTTCTGGTCCACGTAGGCGTTCACGCGGTCGGTCAGCAGCATGGTTTCGCGCAGGGCCTTGCCGTATTCGCGTTCGGCCAGCAGCTCGATGATGGTGGGCGCCACAGTGCGCAGGTGCTCCAGTAGCGCGTCGCCGTCGGCCGAGACTTCGCCGAGCTGGCCGCCGAAGCGTTTGCTGATGAAGCCCGCCGCGCGGCTGGCGATGTTGACGTACTTTCCGATCAGGTCGCTGTTGACGCGCAGCATGAAGTCTTCGGCATTGAAGTCGATGTCCTCGTTGCGGCTGCTCAGCTTGGTGGCCAGGTAGTAGCGCAGCCACTCGGCATTCATGCCCAGGCCCAGGTACTTGAGGGGGTCGAGGCCCGTACCCCGGCTCTTGCTCATCTTTTCGCCGTTGTTCACGGTGAGGAAGCCGTGCACGAACACCGAGTCGGGCACCTTGCGGCCGCTGAACTTCAGCGTGGCGGGCCAGAACAGGGTGTGGAAGGTGACGATGTCCTTGCCGATGAAGTGGTACTGCTCCAGCGCCGGATCGGCCATGTAGGCCTCGTAGTCCTGGCCGCGCCGCTCCAGCAGGTTCTTCAGCGAGGCCAGGTAGCCGATGGGGGCGTCGAGCCACACGTAAAAGTATTTGCCCGGCGCGTCGGGGATCTCGATGCCGAAGTAGGGCGCGTCGCGCGAAATGTCCCAGTCGCCCAGGCCCTCGCTGGTGCTGCCGTCGGGGTTGGTGCGCACGGTGAACCATTCGCGCACCTTGTTGGCCACCTCGGGCTGCAGGCGGCCGTTTTGCGTCCAGTCTTCCAGGAAGGCGACGCAGCGCGGGTCGGACAGCTTGAAGAAGAAATGCTCCGAATGCTTGAGCACCGGCTTGGCGCCCGACAGCGCCGAATAGGGGTTGATGAGGTCGGTGGGCGCATACACCGCGCCGCAGACCTCGCAGTTGTCGCCGTACTGGTCCTTGGCGTGGCACTTGGGGCACTCGCCCTTGATGAAGCGGTCGGGCAGGAACATGTTCTTCTCGGGGTCGAAGAACTGCTCGATGGTGCGCGTCTCGATCAGGCCGTTGGCCTTGAGGTCGCGGTAGATGTCTTGCGCCAGCTGGTGGTTCTCGGGTGCGTCGGTGCTGTGCCAGTTGTCGAACTCAATGTGGAAACCATCAAGGTACTGCTTGCGCCCGGCGGCGATGTCGGCCACGAACTGCTGCGGCGTCTTGCCGGCCTTCTCGGCGGCGATCATGATGGGCGCGCCGTGCGTATCGTCGGCGCCGACGAAATTCACCTCGTTGCCCAGCAGCCGCTGCGTGCGCACCCAGATGTCGGCCTGGATGTATTCCATGATGTGGCCGATGTGGAAGTTGCCGTTGGCGTAGGGCAGGGCGGTGGTGACGAAGAGTTTGCGTGCGGAGGACGTCATGAAAAGCGGCTTTCTCAGGCGGAACTCTCGATTTTACGGACTCGCCGGAGACTGTCGGGGCGGCAGGGGTGCTCCCGTGTCGTTCCAGCCAAAGAATCGGCACACTGCCGCGCGCTGCGCCAGCGTGTCGGACCGGCCCAGGGCCATGAGGTCGCGCGTGTAGTTCTGCTCGAACAGCAGGTAGCTGGCCAGTGCCGCGCTGCGCACGTCCTGGCTCTTCGACGAAACCCCCAGCGCCCCCAGCATGGTGCGCACGGGGGTGGGCAGGTCGGCCACATGGCGCGCGGCCACGGCGTCGAGGCGCTCCGAGGGCGCAATCACCAGCAGCTCGATGGGCCGCAGGCTGCTGCGCGTGCGCGCCTCGGGCGGAATCAGCGAGATCGTCTGGTTGATGCGCTGCATGCGCTCCACATCCACCCACAGTGCGTCGAGGAAGATGTTCGACAGCGCATGGCCTGCGATCTGCGCCAGCGAGGGGTAGCCGGTGGAGAGGGCGGCCGTCACGTCGCCCTTGGGCTCGTGCATGCGGCCCGCGCCCACCACGAGCACGCGCTCGGCGCCCAGGTGGATGGCCGGCGCGATGGGGGCCGACTGGCGCATGGAGCCGTCGCCGAAGTATTCGGTGTGGCCTTCGATGTCGATCGCCGTGGCCGGGAACACGAACGGAATGGCCGCCGAGGCCAGCAGGTGCTCGTGTGTGATGCGGTCGCGCACGGCCCGGCGCTGCGAGCGCACCCAGGGGTCCTGGCGCTCGCCCGCCTCGAAAAAGGTCACGTGCTCGCCCGAGCTGTAGCTCGACGCCGTGACCGCCAGCGCCTGCAGATGGCCCTGGCGGATCAGCCGGGGCAGGCGCATCAGCGGCACCATCTTGACGAGCAGCTGCGCCAGGGGAGCGTTGTCCAGCAGCGAGCGCGGGCGCATGCGGCGCCAGCGCGCCAGCACCCAGCCCAGCGACAGCAGCGTGAGCCAGCGCGCGCCGCTGCGCATCACGCTGATCGAGTCGGCGCGGTACACATGGTGCGCGTGGAAGCTGCTCCACACGCGCACGATGCGGCGCACCGCGCGGTCGAACTGGTCGGCGCCGCAGGCCAGCGCGGCCGCATTGATGGCGCCCGCCGAGGTGCCGGTGACGATGGGGAAGGGGTTGGGTTCCTTGCCCGCGCCGCAGGCCAGGCGCAGGTCGGCAATGGCTTCGAGCACGCCCACCTGGTAGGCCGCGCGCGCGCCACCCCCGGTCAGCAGCAGCCCGGTGCGCGGGGTGGTGGGGGCGGACGGAGGCGGAGGCTTGGGCATGGTGGCGGGGCCGGTGAGAGCAGGGGTGCGTGCACGCCCCTGAGTGTGCGGTAGCGCGCGCGTCGCCGGCCTTGGGAAAACCCCCGGCCGTTGCGCAGGCGCCGCAGGTCAGTGTGCGCCGAGGAACAACAGGGCCAGCGCGTCGCCCTGCACGACGGTGATGCCATGGTCGCGCGCGAACACGCGGGCGTTGTCGCTCAGGCTGCCCTGCGCCAGCAGGTACAGGCCCGCCTGCGTGCCGCGCGCCTGCATGGCGGCGTGCAGCTCGCGCAGCGGTTCCACGCCGTGGGTGGCGGCCTTCCAGCGCCGGGCGCTGGCCAGCAGGGTGTGGCCGTCCTTGGTCAGCGCAAAGTCGGCCGCGCCGCCCGGGGCCAGGCGCTCGACTGTGTGGCCGCCGGTGCGCCAGGCCGCCTCCAGCGCATCGGCAAACCCCCGCCAGGGCAGGGACGCGATCTGCGCGTGCGCGGCGGCCATGCGCGCGGCGCTGGGGGCGCGCCACTGGCGCCAGGCCGCCACGCAGCCCACGGCGAAGAACGGGAAAGTACCCAGAATGCCCGCGAACAGGTATTCGCGCGGCAGTACCGCGGCGGCGGCCAGGGAAAACAGGCCCACCAGCGCAAAGCTGATCCACCACGGCGAGCGCAGCAGGATGGCAAACAGCGAGTTGGGCGACATCTTGAATTTCACGGGATTCCTCGGGTGGTGCGGGAGCGAAGCAAGCCCTGCATTGTCCTGCAGCCAGTGGGGTCGGGGGGCTTGGATAGACTACTGCACCCACAGGAGAACATTGGAATGGCAATCAACGAACAGGGCCTCATGGCGGCCCTCGGCACCGTGCAGGACCCCGGCACGGGCAAGGACTTCGTCAGCGCGCGCGCCGTGCGCAACCTGCGGATCGACGGCGGTGCGGTGGCTTTTGACGTGGAGCTGGGCTACCCCGCCAAAAGCCAGGAGAGTGCGCTGCGCAGCCTCCTGGAGGCCGCGGCCCGCACGGTGGAAGGTGTGCAGAGCGTGCAGGTGAACCTGAGCACCAAGGTGGTGGCCCATGCCGTGCAGCGCGGTGTGCAGTTGCTGCCGGGCGTGAAGAACATCGTGGCGGTGGCCTCGGGCAAGGGCGGTGTGGGCAAGAGCACCACGGCGGCCAATCTGGCGCTGGCCCTGGCGGCCGAAGGTGCGCGCGTGGGGCTGCTCGATGCCGACATCTACGGCCCGAGCCAGCCGATGATGATGGGCATCACCGGCCGGCCCGAGAGCCTGGACGGCAAGACCATGGAGCCGCTGGTCAACCACGGTGTGCAGGTCATGTCGATCGGCTTCCTGGTGGACCCGGACCAGGCCATGATCTGGCGCGGCCCCATGGCCACGCAGGCGCTGGAGCAGCTGCTGCGCCAGACGAACTGGAAAGACCTGGACTATCTCATCGTGGACATGCCGCCCGGCACCGGCGACATCCAGCTCACGCTGAGCCAGCGCGTGCCCATCACAGGGGCCGTGATCGTGACCACGCCGCAGGACATTGCCCTGCTGGACGCAAAGAAGGGCATCCAGATGTTCGAGAAGGTGGGCGTGCCCATCCTCGGCATCGTCGAGAACATGGCCGTGCATGTGTGCACCCACTGCGGCCACGCCGAGCACATCTTTGGCGAGGGCGGCGGACGCCGCATGGCGCAGGACTACGGCATGGACTACCTCGGCGCCCTGCCGCTGGCCATGCAGATCCGCCTGCAGGCCGACAGCGGCCAGCCCACCGTGGTGGCCGAGCCCGAGGGCGAGGTGGCACAGATCTACAAGAAGGTTGCCCGCGACGTGGCCGCGAAGATCGCCCGGCAGTCCAAGGACTTTTCGGCCAAGTTCCCCACCATCTCGATCAGCAAGAACACCTGAACGGCCTAGGAGCCTGTCGGACTTGGAGCGTCGATAGGGAAAATCGGCCCCAGCGAGGACAGTTTTTGCCGGATTTGCAGCCCCATAGCCCGGCTATGGGGCAAAAAGACGGTGAAAAATGGACCGCTGCGGCTGATTTGCAGCCGACGATTTCCAAGTCCGACAGGCTCCTAGACAGGCTCCTGGGACTCTGCCGCTGTGCGTGTTGGCCCGGGCAGAGGCTCCTGGGGCGAGGGGCAGGCCATCACCCGGTCGCGGCCTGCCTTCTTGGCGTTGTAGAGCGCTGTGTCGGCCTGCTCGAACAGGGCCTGGGCCACTTCGGTGGCGCCTGGGAGTGCGGCGGCGTTCTGCGCTGTGTCGGCCCGTGCGGCGGGCGGCAGCAGCAGGGCGGGGTGGATGCAGGCCACGCCGATGCTGACGGTGACATGCGCCCGGCCTTCTGCCGCCAGGTGTTCGATGCCCAGGGAGCGCACCGCGTCGCCCATGCGGTGGGCCAGGGCCAGGGCCTTCGCCACGTCGGTGTCGGGCAGCAGCACGGCAAATTCCTCGCCGCCGTAGCGTGCCACCAGTTCGCCCTCGCGGCCCACAGCATTCGAGAGCGCCTGCGCCACCTGCTGCAGGCAGTGGTCGCCCGCCACATGGCCGTAGTGATCGTTGTAGGCCTTGAAATGGTCCACGTCGATCATCAGCAGCGACAGCGGCGCGCCGCTGCGCAGGGCGCGGTGCCATTCGCGGGTGACGGCCTCGTCCAGGGCCAGCCGGTTGGCCACATGCGTCAGCGGGTCCAGGCGCACCTGGGCCTCCAGGGCAGCGCGGTAGTGGGCCAGTTGCTGTTCGGCGTGTTTGCGCTCGGTGATGTCCTGCACCGTGCCGGTCATGCGTGCAACGTGGTCCGGATCGGTCTGGGCCTCGAACTCGCCCCACACCTGCACCCAGCGCACCTGTTTGTCGTTGGCGCGCCGGATGCGGTACTGGGTGCGCAACGCGGTGTGCCCGGCCATGGCCTGCTCGTGTGCCGCCAGAACCTGTTCGCGATCGTCCGGGTGCAGCGTGCCGACCCACTGGCGCAAGGTTGTGCGGCGTTCGGGTGGCACGCCGTAGATCTGGCTGGCCATGCCCGACATCAGGAATTCCTGGCTGGACACGTCGTAGGCGAAGTAGCCGATCGAGGCCGCCTTCTGGCCGTTTTCCAGCCAGCGCATGTTGTGTTCCAGCTCGGTTTTCAGGGCCCGCTCGCGCCGCCAGGCACGCCACTGCCAGTGGCCCGCCACAAAACCCGCGAACAGCAGCACCAGGCTCACGGGCAGACTCAGCGCCAGCCATTCCTGGGTGCGCATCGGGCCGAAGACCTCGGCGACATCGACCTTGGAGACCAGGAGCCAGGGCGAATCGGTCACCGTGCTGACCATGGCCAGCACCTCTTCGCCCCGGTAGTCGCGCCCGTAGAGAATGCCGCGCTCGCCGTGGGCCACCTGCACGGCAGGGTTGTCGTTCTGGGTCAGGGGCAGGCGCAAGGGCGGCAGGGCGTCGGAGTGGTGCCGCAAGGGGCTGAGGAACACGATTTCGTCGCCCTCGCGCTGCACCAGGGCGGATTCGGCCGTTTTGCTGGGGGTGGGCCAGTATTCCAGCAAAGGGTAGAGCGTGGTGCGCACGTCGCTGACCAGCCAGACCGCGCCCACGGGCTCTACCCCATCAAAGAGGGGTGTCAGCAGGCCAAAGAACGGAAAGGCGAAAACAGCGTCGCGGCGGGGCTCCACCACGGTGGCTTGCGCCTGCGCCAGTGCGCTTTGCAGGGCCTGCATTTCCGGTTCGGGCAGTCGTCCCTGCGGGGCTGGGTCGCCCGGCGACTGGCGCAGATGGCCCTGGGTGTCCACCAGGTACACCGCCGTGTAGCGTGCGCGCTCCTGCAGGATGCGCAGGCGGTTGAGCACCTCGGAGGCCTGGGGCTCGGCAGGCGTCTGAAACCAGCGGGCCACCGCATGGGCAAACAGGGTGTCGTCGGACAGGGCTGCCGCGTCGGACAGCCGCCGCTCCCGCCATTCGGCCACGCTCTTGGCCTGCAACTGGCTGATGGCCTGCAACTCCCATTCCAGCTGGTGGCGAAAGCGATTTTCCCGCTCCTGGTAGAGGCTCTTGATGCTCCAGGCCATGCCGCCCAGCACCAGCAGCGCAAGCAGGGGCAGAACTTTCCACATCAGGGAAAGCGCCTTGCGCGATGGTGAGGGGGATAGCGAGGGGAGCGGCATCTCTGGGCGGGATGAAAGACCGTGGGTTGATGGGTTGAGGGTGGGTGTTTTCCCGGCGATGGCAGGGGGTCATAAAACCATCTGGAGACTATGTCACACTTTGTTCCATTTTTACTGCCCCGACGAGACAGGCGGGGCAGCGACTTTCACCGCAGCACGCGAAGGACACCACCGTGCCAATCCACCGCCGCCCATGGGTTCGCTGCCTGGCCATTCTGGCCAGCCTGACCCTCTTTTTCCCGGGCCTGGCCCCGCTGGCCCAGGCCCAGACAGCGCCGCGCGGGGTGTCGATCAACATTTCACTCGAACCCGACAGCCTGGACCCCACGATGTCGTCGGGTGCCTCGGTGGCCCAGGTGGTGCACACCACGGTGCTCGAAGGCCTGATGAAGATCGAAGAGAACGGCGCCACCACGCCGTTGCTGGCCGAATCGTGGAGTAAGGACCCGGACGGCAAGGCTTACACCTTCCGGTTGCGCAAAGGGGTGTATTTTCATGACGGCGCGCCGTTCGATGCTTCGGCCGTCAGGTTTTCGTTCGAGCGTGCCAAGGCGCCGGACTCGACCAACAAGGGGCGCAAGTCGCTGTTCGACAACATCGTGCGCATCGACACCCCCGACCCGCGCACCGTGGTGCTGGTGCTGGCCCACCCGGATGTGAATCTCCCGTTCCGGCTGGGTGAAAGCAGTGCCGTGATCCTGCACCCCGACAGCGCCGCCCAGGCCGCCACCTGGCCGGTAGGCACCGGGCCCTACCGCTTCGAGCAATGGGTCCGTGGCCGGCACATCACCCTGGTGAAAGCCGATTCGTACCGCGAGCCGAAAAAAGTCCGCATCGCGCAGGCCACCTTCCGCTTCATCCACGATCCGGTCGCGCAGGCGGCGGCGGTGCAGGCGGGTGAGATCGACATCTTCTTCAACTTCGCCACGCACAACGTCCGGCGCTTTCAGGGCGACAGCCGCTACCACGTGCTCGTGGGCTCCTCCAGTGGCAAGGGCATGCTGGCCCTCAACCACCGGCGCAAGCCGCTCGACGATGTGCGCGTGCGCCGCGCCATCAGCCATGCCATCGACCGCGAGGCTTTCATCCGCGACGTGCTCGAAGGCCGCGGCAAGGCCATCGGCAGCCACTTCACCCCCACCGACGCAGGCTATGTGCACCTGGCCGGAACCTACCCCTACGACCCCGAGCGTGCCCGCGCCCTGCTGAAAGAGGCCGGCGTCAAGACCCCGTTGCAGTTGACCCTGAGCCTGCCGCCCACCCCCTATGCCCGCATGGGCGGCACGGTGGTGGCGGCGGACCTGGCCAAGGTGGGCATCGACGTGCGGCTGGACCTGCTGGAGTGGGGGCAATGGCTTTCGGGGCCTTTCAAGGGGCAGTTTGACCTCACGCTGATCAACCATGTCGAGCCGCTGGACTACCAGATCTACACCGACCCGCAGTACTACTTTGGCTATGACAGCCCGGCGTTTCGCAGCCTGGTCGAGCGCCACGCCACCAGCAGCAACGCCCGTGAACGCCAGATGCTCTTTGTGGAAATCCAGCGCCACCTGGCGAACGATGCCGTCAATGCCTGGATTTTTGCGCCCCAGGTGGGCACCGTGGCCCGCAAGGGGCTGCGCGGCGTGTGGATGAACTACCCCATCTTCGTGCACGACATTGGCGCCATGTGGTGGGAGTAGCCCGCAAAGCCCTGCGGCCCGCCCCGGCAGGGCAATTGCGCTAAGGTAGCCCCATGAACTTTTCCATCCTTCAGCTGGGCTGGCGCACCCTGCTGCGCGACCTGCGCGCCGGTGAACTGCGCCTGCTCGCCGTGGCCGTGACCCTGGCCGTGGCCGCACTCACCTCGGTGGCCTTTTTTGCCGACCGGCTTCAGGGCGGCCTGCAGCGCGACGCGCTGCAGATCCTCGGCGGCGACGCCGTGGTGGCCAGCGACAACCCCACGCCCGCATCCTTCGTGCAGCGCGCCCGGGCGCTGGGCCTGCAAGGGGTGACCTCGGTGGGCTTTCCCACCATGGGGCGCGCCAGCGACGCCCAGGGCGGCGCCAGCCGCCTGGTGGCTTTCAAGAGCGTGCAGCCGGGCTACCCGCTGCGCGGCAGCCTGACCGTGGCCGAAGCCCCGGGGGCCGAAGAACGCAAGACGCGCGACATCCCCGCGCCCGGCGAGGTGTGGGTCGATGCCCCGCTGCTCGACGCCCTGGGCCTGAAGATGGGTGACCCACTGCTGCTCGGCGATGCCAGCCTGCGCATCACCCGCATCATCGTCATCGAGCCCGACCGGGGCGCAGGCTTCATGGCCTTTGCGCCGCGCGTCATGGTCAACGAGGCCGACGTGCCCGCCACTGGCCTGGTGCAGCCCGCCAGCCGCCTCACCTACCGCTTTGCCGTGGCCGGCGAGCCTGCGGCTGTGCGGGAATTCAGCACCTGGGCCGGGCTGGAAGTGGAACAACCCGGCGTGCATGGCGTGCGCCTGGAATCCATCGAATCGGGCCGCCCCGAAATGCAGCAGACGCTGGACCGCGCCCAGAAATTCCTCAGCCTCGTGGCGCTGCTGGCCGCGCTGCTGTCGGCGGTGGCGGTGGCGCTGGCGGCGCGGGGCTTTGCGGCCGGGCACCTCGATGCCTCGGCCATGCTGCGCGTGCTGGGCCAGAGCCAGCGCGCCATTGCAGGCAGCTACGCGGTCGAATTTCTGCTGGTGGGCCTGGTCGCCAGCGCGTTGGGCGTGCTGCTGGGTTTTGCCGTGCACCATGTGTTCGTGCTGCTGCTGGCCGGGCTGGTTGAATCGAGCCTGCCCGCCGCCAGCGCCTGGCCGGTGGCGCTGGGCCTGGGTGTGGGGCTGACGCTGCTCGTCGCCTTTGGTCTGCCGCCGGTGCTGCAGCTGGCCCAGGTGCCGCCGCTGCGCGTGATCCGGCGCGACATGGGGGCGCTGCGCCCGGCCTCGGTGGCGGTGCTGGGCCTGGGCGTGGCAGGCTTTGCCGCGCTCTTGCTGGTGGTCAGCAGCGACCTGAAACTCGGGCTCATCGCCGTGGGCGGCTTTGCCGTGGCCGTGGGCGTGTTTGCGCTCCTGAGCTGGCTGGCCGTGCTGCTGCTGCGCAAGAGCGTGAATGAAGCCACCGCGCCGCGCTGGCTGGTGCTGGCCACGCGGCAGATCTCGGCCCGCCCGGCCTACGCCGTGGTGCAGGTCAGCAGCCTGGCCGTGGGCCTGCTGGCACTGGTGCTGCTGGTGCTGCTGCGCACCGACCTGATCGCCAGCTGGCGCCAGGCCACGCCGCCCGACGCCCCCAACCGTTTCGTCATCAACATCCAGCCCGACCAGGCGGACGCATTCCGCCAGACCATCGAGAGTGCGGGCGTGCGTCGCTACGACTGGTACCCCATGATCCGCGGCCGGCTGGTGGCCATCAACGGCCAGCCCATCACGCCCGAGAGCTACACCGACGACCGCGCACAGCGCCTGGTCGAGCGCGAGTTCAATCTCTCCAACGCCGCTGCGCAGCCGCCGCACAACCAGGTGGTGGCGGGCCGCTGGACGCCGGAGGAGCCCGGCGCGGCCAGCGTGGAAGACGGCCTGGCCAAGACACTGGGCCTGAAGCTGGGCGACAGCATGCGTTTCGACATGGCGGGCGTGCAGCACGAGGTGCGCATCACCTCGCTGCGCAAGGTGGACTGGGGATCGATGCGCGCCAACTTCTTCGTTATGTTCCCGGTGGAGCACCTGCCCGATGCCGCCGTGACCTACCTCGCTGCCTACCGCGCGCCCGAGGCGGCGGGCTTCGACAACGCCCTGGTGCGCCAATTCCCCAACATCACCAACGTGGACATGGGTGCCACGCTGGCGCAGGTGCAGCGCGTGCTCGACCAGGTGGTGCGCGCGGTCGAATTCCTGTTCGGCTTCACGCTGGCCGCCGGGCTGGTGGTGCTGTTCGCCGCCGTCACCGCCACGCGCGAGGAACGCGCCCGCGAATACGCCATCATGCGCGCCCTGGGCGCACGCGGCAGCCTGCTGCGCGACGTGCAGCGCGCGGAACTGGCGGGTGTGGGCCTGCTCGCCGGGGTGCTGGCGAGTTGCGTGGCCGTGGCCGTGGGTTGGGCGCTGGCACGCTTCGTGTTCGACTTTGCCTGGACCGCCTCGCCCGTGGTGCCGCTGGTGGGCGGCCTGGCCGGTGCCGTGCTGGCGCTGCTGGCGGGCTGGTGGGGCCTGCGCGAGGTGCTGCAGCGCCCCGTGGTGGACACGCTGCGCCGCGCCGCCGAGTAAAAATTACTATTGTTTCTGTAGCTGCTTGCGCTGGATGGTATTGCGCTAGGGGCTGTTTTTTTTATGAATTCTGACGAAGCACAGACCGAAATTCCTCCCTTCGAGCGCCTGGGCGGTGAACCGGCCGTGCGCGCCCTGGTGGATCGTTTCTACGACCTCATGGACCTGGAGCCCGGCTACACCGCGCTGCGCGCCACGCACGGCAGCACGCTGGACGAGTCGCGCGACAAGCTGTTCTGGTTTCTCTGCGGCTGGCTTGGCGGGCCGGACCATTACCAGAGCCGCTTCGGCCACCCGCGCCTGCGCGCGCGCCACATGCCGTTCGCCATCGGCGTGAAAGAGCGCGACCAGTGGGTGGCCTGCATGGATCAGGCCATGGCCGAATGCGCCACCCCCGAGGCGCTGCGCACGCGCCTGAAGGCGAGTTTTTTCAACACCGCCGACTGGATGCGCAACAAGGGGCTCTACTGAATGCTATTGAATCAATAGCTTGTTGCGCTTGATGGACGGGCGCCAGAGGCCAAAAATGCCTTGCAATGCGGAATTTTCCGGGCCACCACACGCAGGTTCTAAGATATGCCTCCAAATACACAAGGAGGTGGGACATGTCGATGGCAACCTGGGTGGTGATCGGAGTGCTGGCCGTGGTGGGCCTGTGGGCCGTGGCGGTCTATAACCGGCTGGTGGAGTTGCGCAACCGCATCGCCAACGCCTTTGGCCAGATCGACGTGCAGCTCAAGCGCCGCTACGACCTGATTCCCAACCTGGTGGAAGTGGCGCGCGGCTACATGCAGCACGAGGCCGCCACGCTCGAAGCCGTCATTCAGGCCCGCGGCCAGGCGCAGGGCGCCGCCGCCACGGCGCGCGCCGCGCCCACCAACGCCGGCGCTGTGGGCGCGCTGGCGGTGGCCGAAGGCGTGCTGGGCGGCAGCCTGGGTCGCCTCATGGTGGTGGCCGAGGCCTACCCCGAGCTCAAGGCCGACGCCACCATGCAGTCGCTCAGCGAAGAACTGGCCAGCACCGAAAACCGCCTGGGCTTTGCCCGCCAGGCCTTCAACGACCAGGCGCTCGACTTCAACAACGCGGCCCAGCAGTTTCCCGCGCTCATCGTGGCGCGGCTGTTTGGCTTCGCACCTGCGCCCATGCTCGAATCCACGCGCAGCGAGGAAGAACGCAGCGCCCCGCAAGTGAAGTTTTAATCCGCGCCATCTGCTTCGGCCATGAAGTTCTGGGACCACCAGCAAAACGCCCGCGCCGAGACGCGCCGCCTGCTGCTGGCCTTTGCGCTGGCCGTGGCGGTGCTGGTGCTGGCCGTGCACGGGGCCCTGGTGCTGGCCTGGTGGCTGATGGCGGCGCTGCTGCCGGTGCACCTGCCGTTCCCCGCAGGGTTTCTGGCGGCCAACGTGGGTGTGTCGCTGCTGCTGGTGCTGGGCGGCTGGTGGGTGGAAACGTCAAACCTGCGCGCCGGAGGCGTCAAGCTGGCGCAGCGCGTAGGTGCGCGCGAGCTGCGCGCCTCGCTCTCGCACGCCGAACAGCGCCTGGCCAACGTGGTCGATGAGCTGTGCATCGCCGCCCACATGCCGCGCCCCCAGGTCATGGTGCTGCCGCGCACCGACGCCATCAACGCCTTTGCCGCCGGCTGGGACGAAGCGGACGCCGTGGTGGCCGTCACCCAGGGCGCGCTCGACCACCTCACGCGCGAAGAACTGCAAGGCATGGTGGCGCACGAACTGAGCCACCTGCACGAGGGCGACACGCGCCTCAAGATGCGCCTGGCCGGCATGGTGTTCGGCCTGGAACTGGTGCACAACTTTGGCGAAGAAATGCGCGAGCGCCCGGGCCTGGCGTGGTGGTTTGGCAGTGCCATCATGCTGGCCGGGTTGGCGGGCTGGCTCACGGGCCGCATGCTCAAGGCCGCCGTCTCGCGCCAGCGCGAACACCTGGCCGACGCCCGCGCCGTGCAATGGACGCGCAGCAAGGATGGCCTGGGCGGCGTGCTGCGCAAGGTGATGGCGCAGCGCCGCGCCACCTCCGCCGGGTACGAGGCGCGTGGCCACACCGGCCTGGCCCACCCGGCCGTGCAGCACATGCTGCTGGTCGATGCGCAAGGCATGCACCGGCTGGCGCGCTGGCTCGACAGCCACCCCTCGCTGGACGAGCGCGTGCAGCGTATCTACGGCCGCCGCATGCCGCCCTTGCCGCTGACCCCGGTCAACGAGGCGCCAGAACCTGCCCCCCGCGCAGGCACCGTGGCACCGGGGGCGGTGTCGCTGGCCTCGCTGGTGGACCCGTTTTCGCGCCTTTAATGCATCAAAAACAATAGCTGTCAGCGCTTGCTGCATAAGCGCTAGAGCCAAAAGTAACCTGAAAATTTGAGCCCGCCGATAATGGCAGCTTTCCTCTGACCGCCCACCCATTCCGCCATGCCCGAAATCGTCTTCAAAGGCAAAGAGTACGTCTACAACCACCACCTCACCGTGCCCTACCGGCCGCTGGTGGTGGACACTGCCAAAGGCATCGGCCCGGGTGACCTGAACAGCAACCTGGTCATCCACGGCGACAGCCTGCACGCCTTGAAGGCCCTGCTGCCGCGCTACGCGGGCCGCGTGGATTTGGTGTTTATCGACCCGCCCTACAACACCGGCAACGAGGGCTGGTGCTACAGCGACGGCGTGAACTCGCCCATCATGAAGGAGTGGCTCAGCACCAACCCCGTGGACGGCGACGACATGCTGCGCCACGACAAATGGCTGTGCATGATGTGGCCGCGCCTGGTGCTGCTGCGGGAGCTGATGAGCGAGACCGGCAGCATCTGGATCACGCTCGACGACAACGAGGTGCACCGGGCGCGGATGGTGCTGGATGAGATTTTTGGGGCAGATAACTTTGTGGCGACCTGTATTTGGCAGAAGAACTTCTCACCCAAGAACACGGCGCAGTTTTTCAGCGAAGACCACGACTATGTGCTGGTGTACGCCAAGGACAAGCGCGTGTGGCGGCCGAACTTGCTAGAGCGCACGGCGGAGATGGATGCCCGCTATAGCAATCCGGACAACCACCCGCGTGGCCCATGGACTTCTGGCGACTTATCTGCACGCAACTACTACAGCGAAGGAACGTATCCCGTGACAGCGCCGTCGGGTCGCGTGTTCGACGGGCCGCCACCTGGGCGGTATTGGGGTATCTCAAAAGAAAAGTTCTTGCAACTCGACGTAGACAACTGCATTTGGTGGGGTGAAGACGGTAACAACATGCCACGCCTCAAGCGGTTTCAACAGGATGTCAAACAGGGCCGCACCCCCCAAACCCTCTGGTTCTACGACGAAGTGGGCCACACGCAGGACGCCAAGAAAACGCTGATTGAAATGGGCCTGCTCAAGGACCAGGAGAGCACCATCACGCCCAAGCCCGTGGCCTTGATTGAGCGCATTCTGGAACTGGCCAGCACGCCCGATTCCATCGTCCTGGACAGCTTTGCCGGCAGCGGTACCACGGCCCACGCCGTGCTCAAGGCCAATGCGCGTGACAACGGCCAGCGCAAATTCATCCTGGTCGAAGGCGAGGACTACGCCGACCGCCTGACCGCCGAGCGCGTGCGCCGCGCCATCCGCGGCTACGCCTGGCAGGGCACGCAGCGCGAGATCTTGCTGGAAGAAAAAATCAACTTCACCCAGTTCAAAAAAGCCGAGCAGTGGCTGGCCAAGGTCGAGGCCATCAAGGTGGCCGAAGGCTTTGGCGCCGAAGATGCCGCGCAGATGGTGCTGGGCGAGGCCGCTGCGCCGTCCACCCCCAGCGCAGCCGCGCGCAAAAAGCGCTTTGACAAGATCAACGTCGAGCTGAAAGACGGCGTGCTGCGCGTGGAGGGCGAAAAGCGCATCTCGCAAATGGCCGACGGCCTGGGTGGCGAGTTCACCTACTGCACGCTGGGCGAGCCGCTGAGCATTGAAAAGCTGCTCTCGGGGCAAGACCTGCCCAGCTTCGAGGCGCTGGGCGCCTGGCTGCTGCACACGGCCACCGGCGGCACGCTGCAGGCGCCACCGCCCGATGCGCCCGCGTTTTACCTGAGTGAGGCGCAGGACGCGCATGTGTGGTTGGTGTACCGGCCCGACCTGGCGTTTTTGAAGTCGGCCGACGCGGCGCTGACCCTGCCGCGCGCGCAGGCTATGGCCGAGTGGGGACATGCGCGGCAGGAGGGGCAGGAGGGGCAGGGCGCGCCCAAGCGCCACCTGGTGTTTGCGCCCGCCAAGTATTTGAGCAATGCGCAGTTGCGTGCACACGGCATCGAGTTTGCGGCGCTGCCGTTTGCTTTGTTTCGTCAGGGGTAAGGGCCATGGCACAACAAGAGCGTTTTTTGCTGGCCTTGCAGCATTTCGACAAGGCGCTGGCGCGGCTGCACGAGGTGCTGGCCGAGCCGACCGAGACCGCCATCGTGCGCGATGCGCTGATCCAGCGGTTTGAATTCACCTTCGAGGCAGCCTGGAAGGCGGCCTACCGCTGGCTGCGCGCACGCGGCAACGACGTGGACGAAGAGGCCGCTGCCGTGATTCCTGAAGCCTTTGCGCGCCGCCTGATTGCGGATGAAAAGGGCTGGGGGGACATGCGCCGCTTTCGCAACAAGACATCGCACACCTACGACGAGGCGCTGGCCATGCAGGTGGCTGCGTTTGTGCGCCAGGACTCAGTGCGCCTGTTCGAGGCGCTGCTGGCCACGCTGCGGGAGCGCTCAGCATGAGCAGCGCGGTCACGTCGGCCCCTGCGCCCAGTGGGGGTGCCTTTGGTTTGGAGCCCGGCGCGCTGCAAGCCCTGCGGGGTTTTTTTGATGCCACCGAGGGCTTGCAGCGGGTGTGGGTATTTGGCTCGCGTGCCCGCGACGACTGGCGTGCCCGCTCCGACCTCGACCTGGCTCTGGATGCGCCTGGCTGGAGTGCCAAGGACTTCTTGCGCATAAAGGAGCGCATGAAAGACTTGCCCATCGTGTACCCGCTGGACGTGGTGCACTGGCAGGGTGTGAGCACGCCAGAGTTTGTGGCGCAGATCGAGCGCGACCGCCAGCTGTTCTGGGAGCCCCGGCGCGGCGTGGTGTCGCTGCCGCGCACGCTGGGCGCCACCGACCTGAAGAAGTTTCAGGACGAGTCGCTGCAAAAGCTCGATGCCTTTGTCTCCGAGTTGCGCGCGCGCAAACAGGAGTCCGATGACCTCGTGGCCGCTACGACGCAGTTCAAGGCCATGGAGAGCATGCAGGATTCGCTGCGCGCTGCGGCCGACTACCCGCGCCACGCCTGGGATGCGCTGCGCAAGGCGGGCGCGCTGCCGCCTGCCTTTGCTGCCTTGCCGCATTCGAGCCGCTGGGACGGCGCGGGCCGCGCCATCCCCAACATTTGCCTGAAGGTGCCCACGGGCGGTGGCAAGACGCTGCTGGCCGCCGCCAGCGTGGGCAAGGTGTTCAACGGCTTTTTGCAGCGCGACAAAGGGCTGGTGCTGTGGGTGGTTCCCAACGAGGCCATTTACCGCCAGACCCTCAAAACGCTGAAAAACCGCGATCACCCCTACCACCAGATGCTCAGCGTGGCGGGCGCGGGCAAGGTCAAGATTCTGGAAAAAAGCGACCCGCTCACGCGCCTGGATGTGGAAAGCCACTTGTGCGTGATGCTGCTCATGCTGGCCTCGGCATCGCGCCAGAGCAAGGAGACGCTGCGTTTCTTCCGCGACCGGGGCAACGTGCTGGGCTTTGTGCCGCGCGAGGACGATATCGAGGCGCACTGGCAACTATTGCAGCAGGTGCCCAACCTCGACGCCTACGGCAGCCCCTGGGCCAGCGCGGATGAGGTGCGCGCGCAAAAGGGCAGCATCGTCAAAAGCTCGCTGGGCAACGTGATGCGCCTGGTGCGACCCATGGTGGTCATCGATGAGGGCCACCACGGATACACCGAAACGGCGCTGCAGACCATTGACGGCTTCAACCCCTGCTTCATGCTGGAGCTGTCGGCCACGCCGCGCGTGGGCGACCCCAAGGTGGCGGGCGCCAGTGGCTCCAACATTCTGGTGGATGTGCGCGGCACCGACCTGGACGCGGCGCAGATGATCAAGCTTCCGATTCATGTGGATGTGCGCCGCTGGATGGATTGGCAAAGCTGCCTGGCAGAAAGCGCACGCCAGCTCGATGCGCTGGAGCGTGAAGCCCGCCAGCTGGAGGGCGAGACGGGGCGCTACATCCGCCCCATCATGCTGGTGCAGGTGGAGCGCACCGGCAAAGACCAGGTG
Organism: Burkholderiales bacterium RIFCSPLOWO2_12_FULL_65_40; assembly: GCA_001770955.1. Classification (GTDB taxonomy): domain Bacteria; phylum Pseudomonadota; class Gammaproteobacteria; order Burkholderiales; family Burkholderiaceae_C; genus Simplicispira. The sequence continues at coordinate 175,149 of MESL01000007.1, forward strand.
GATGCGGGCTATATCCACGCGCAGGATGCGCGCGCGTTTCTGGCGCAGCTGGGTTTTTCAGACGCCAACATTCGCGAAAAAACCAGCGAGAAGGATGAAATTGGCGACGAAGAGCTGCTCTCGCCCACCAGCCAGGTGCGCGTGATCATCACCAAGCAGGCGCTGCAAGAGGGCTGGGACTGCCCCTTTGCCTATGTGCTGTGCGCCCTGGCCGCCAGCAAAGGCAAGCGCGCCATGACGCAACTGGTGGGCCGCATCCTGCGCCTGCCGCAGGTGTGCAAGACGGGGCGCGAGGCACTGGACGCCTGCTACGTGTTTTGCCACGACGCGGGTACGGGCGAGGTGGTCAAGGCCATCAAGCAGTCGCTGGAGACCGAGGGCATGGGCGATTTGGCCATCAGCGTGCGCAGCGATGGCGGCGCCAGCGACTCCGCCGCGCCACAGCCGGTGGCCTTGCAGCGCCGCGCGGGGCTGGAAAAACTGCGCATCTTCATCCCCACCGTGACCTGGGCCGAGTCTGGCGGTGCACGTCGGCCGCTGGAATACGACAGCGATGTACTGGCACGGTTGCCCTGGGATCAGGTCAGCGCGCAGGCGCTGGCGCAGGGCTGGAAACCGGGCGCAATGCCCGATGGTGGGGGCGGTGGCCGGGTGGTGGTGGATTTGCGGGTGCTGGACGACGGTTTTTCGCCCGCACGCCAGGCACTGGAGGAAGGCGCGGCACCGCTCGACCCTGCAGGCATGGTGCGTGCGCTGCTGGACATTGCCCCCAACCCGTGGCTGCTGTGGGGCTGGGTGGACGCGGTGCTCTCGCGCCTGCTGGCGCAGTGGGATGCGCGGGTGGTGGGGGCCAGCAGTGCATCGCTGGTGGAGCAGCTGCGCAAAGACCTGGAGCGCGAGCGCGACCGCCTGGCGCAGGAGGTTTTTGACCGTCTGGTGCAGCAGGGCCGCATCGAGTTTTGCCTGCGTGCAGACCGGCAGGACTACGAACTACCCCGCGAGATGGTGCTGGATGTGGTGGGCAAGCCCAAAAAACTGCGCCGCGCCAGCGACGACGCCGACATGGAGAAAAGCCTGCTGGCACCCGCGCTGCACACGCCCGATATCAATGCATTCGAAGCGCTGTTTGCAGGCTACCTGGACGAGCAGCCCGCGCTGCGCTGGTGGCACCGCAACGTGGCACGCACCCAGTACGGCCTGCAGGGCTGGCGGCGGCACAAGGTGTATCCCGACTTTGTGTTTGGCTACCACCCGCAGGGCAACCAGGCGCGTGTGGTGCTGCTGGAGACCAAGGGGATGCATCTGGAAGGCAATGCCGACACGCTCTACAAGCAGGCGCTGCTGGAGCGGCTGACGCAGTCCTTCAGCGACCAGCGCTTTCAGAGTGTGGGGGAGCTGGCGCTGGAAGAAGGCGGGCAGTGCGTAGTGCAGTGCGATCTGGTCTTTGACCAGGCTTGGCGTGCCACCATGGACAGCCGGTATTTTGCGAAATTACTTCAAAATTGATAGCTACTTGCGGTTTCTGCGAAAGGACTTGCGGTCATTTTTAGCTATAACGGGGCGCCACCGGCTGCAGCAACACCAGCATCGCCCCCGCGCCGCCGTCCACTGGCCGCGCCTGCACGAAGGCCAGCACCTCGTGCTTCTGTACCAGCCAGCGCTGCACGCGGCTTTTGAGCACGGGGCTTTTGCCGGGCGAGCCCAGGCCCTTGCCGTGCACCACGCGCACGCAGCGGATGCCGTTCTTGTGTGCGGTGCGGATGAATTCACCGAGCGCCTCGCGCGCCTCGTCCACGCGCAGGCCGTGCAGGTCGAGCTGGCGCTGGATGCTCCAGTGCCCGGCGCGCAGGCGGCGCGTCACCTCCACGCCGATGCCGGGGCGGCGAAAGCTCAGCTGGTCATCGGTGTCGAGCAGGGTGCTCACATCGAAGTCGTCGCTGATCGATTCGCGCAGCACGCGCTGTTCGTCCAGGTCGTGCTGCACCGGCAGGGGCGGCGGCAGGGGGCGGCGCAGGCGTGCGAGGTTGCGGTCGCGCAGCCGGGTGACGGGGCCCACGGCGCGGCTGAACTGGTGGCGTTCGGCCTCGCGGCGCGCGGCGGCCTCACGGCGGGCTTTTTCTTCGGCCTCCAGGCGGGCCTGTTCTTCGCGCAGGTGGCGGGCCACGGCGGCCAGGTCCTGCAGGTCGGTGATGCGCACGCTGGCACGGCGGGGCGCGGGAGCGCTGCTGCGGCGCGGCTGGCGCGGGGTTGGCGTGGCGCTGGTGGCCGGCACGGGCCGTGGCGGGCGCGGGGCGGATGCGGGCCGGGGCTGCGCTACGGGTGTGCTGGCGGGCGCTGGGTTGGCCGCTGCGGCGGTCGGCGGGGCTGTCTTGGGCGCGCGCGCGCGTTCCAGCGCCAGGCGCAGGGCGGTGTGGACGGGCAGGCTCACAGCAGGCCCTTCTCGGCCATCGACAAAGCCTGGCCCGGCGCCACGATGACGTGGTCGAGCACGCGCACGTCCACCAGGGCCAGGGTGGTTTTCAGGGTCTGCGTGAGTTGCTCGTCGGCGCGGCTGGGCTGCACGCTGCCGCTGGGGTGGTTGTGCGCCAGCACCACGGCGGCGGCCTGGTGGTGCAGGGCGCGCAGCACCACCTCGCGCGGGTACACGCTGGTCTGCGTGAGGGTGCCGCGAAACAGCTCTTCGAGCGCCAGCAGCCGGTGCTGGCTGTCCAGAAACAGCACGGCAAACACTTCATGGCCCTTGCTGGCCAGGTGCAGTTGCAGGTAGTGCTTGACGGTGTCGGCCGAGTCGAACACCTCGCGCTCGCGCAGCTGCTGGGCCAGGGCGCGGCGGGCGAGTTCCAGCACGGCCACGAGTTCGGCGCGCTTGGCCGGGCCCAGGCCCTTGATGCGTTCGAGGTCGGCCGCGCTGGTGTGCAAGAGCCCGGCGATGCCGCCAAAGCCGCCCGTGGGCTGGCCGGTGGTGGCGTCGCGCCCGGGCTCGTCCAGCAGCTCCTGTGCCAGTTGCAGCACGCCCTTGCCCACGATGCCGGTGCGCAGCAGGATGGCCAGCAGCTCGGCGTCCGACAGCGCGGCGGGGCCGCGCGCCAGGAGCTTTTCGCGCGGTTGCGCGTCGATGGGAAGGTCTTTGAGGGGCATGGCGGGGGCCAACCGTAAAATGCTGCCAGTTTATCGAGGCACTCATGGCAACTGTTCAACCGGGTTCTTTCCTGACCCTGCATTACCGTCTGGCGGGCCCCGCCGGCGACGTCATCAACACTTTTGCCGACAAGCCGGCCACGCTCACGCTGGGCAACAGCGAGCTGTCGCCCGCCATGGAGCAGCGCCTGATGGGCCTGGAGGAGGGCACGCGCACCACGTTCGAGCTGGCCCAGGGCGAGGCTTTTGGCGAGCGCAACCCCGACATGCAGCAGTGGGTGGGCCGCAAGCTGCTCAACGAACTGGGCGACCCCGACGACGTGTACCACGTGGGCGAGGTGGTGGAGTTCTGCACGCCCGATGGCATGAGCACCTACGCCGGTGTGGTGTTGCAGGTGGGCAATGCCGAGAACCCCGAGGCGCTGCTGATCGACTTCAACCACCCGCTGGCGGGCCAGCCTGTCACCTTTGAGGTGCACGTGATCGGGGTTTTGTGAGTCATCCCCCTGTGCGGCTTCGCCGCTTCCCCCTTCTCTCGCGCTGCGCGCGGGAAGGGGGACACCGCCAGCGCCTGAACCAAGGAGTGCTGGCGGCCCTTGCGCGGCGGTCGCTGGTATGGATTACGTCGGTTTCGCAGGCCCGGGTCGGTGCGAAGTGCAATGGAATACTGAAATGAATGCTCCCCAGGAAGTTTTGCTGGCCGAACCGCGCGGCTTTTGTGCGGGGGTGGACCGGGCCATCGAGATCGTCGAGCGTGCGCTGACCAAGTTTGGTGCGCCGATCTACGTGCGCCACGAGATCGTGCACAACACCTACGTGGTGAACGACCTCAAGGCCAAGGGCGCCATCTTCATCGAAGAGCTGTCCGACGTGCCGCCTGGCGCCACGCTGATCTTCAGCGCCCATGGCGTGAGCAAGGCCGTGCAGGAAGAGGCCCGTGCGCGCGGCTTTCACATCTTCGATGCCACCTGTCCGCTGGTGACCAAGGTACACGTGGAGGTGGCCAAGCTCGCCCAGGAGGGCTACGAGTTCATCATGATCGGCCACAAGGGCCACCCCGAGGTGGAGGGCACGCTGGGCCAGCTCGACGGTGGTATCCACCTGGTGGAAGACGTGGCAGATGTGGCGCGCGTGCAGCCGGCGCAGACCGCAAAGCTCGCCGTGGTCACGCAAACGACCCTCTCCGTGGACGACGCCGCCGAGATCACGGCCGCCGTGCGCGCGCGTTTCCCGACGGTGCGCGAGCCCAAGCAGCAGGACATTTGCTACGCGACGCAGAACCGCCAGGACGCCGTCAAGCTGCTGAGCCCGCAGGTCGATCTGGTCATCGTGGTGGGCAGCCCCACCAGCTCCAACAGCAACCGCCTGCGCGAACTGGCGCAGCGCCTGGGCACCACCAGCTACATGGTGGACTCCGCTGCCGAACTGCGCCCCGAGTGGTTCGAAGGCATCGCGCGCGTGGGTCTCACGGCGGGCGCCTCGGCCCCCGAGATTCTGGTGCGCGAGGTGATTGACCGCATCAAGGCGCTGGGTGCCGTGTCGGTGCGCAAGCTCAGCGGCATCGAGGAAACCATCAAGTTCCCGCTGCCCAAGGGCCTCAAGCTCGACGGCGCCGGGCAGGCGGCGGACGACGGCGAGTGATTTGCTATTAGTTGAATAGCTGGTGACGCTTATGGAGCAGGCCTTTCGGGGCTTTTTCCATAGAAGAACGGGATTTTTGCTTTTCAGGACGACTGAGCAGGCACGGCCCAGACCAGCAACCGCCGCGCAAGGGCCGCCCCGCCGCGCTGGCGGTGTCCCCCCTCCCGCAGGAGAGGGGGGGAAGGCGCGAAGCGACTCAGGGGGAGTTCCTTCGTCAACTCCAGAGATCCAGCGGCGGGTCTGCCGCCACGGCGCGCAGGATGTCGGTGCGCGAGATGAAACCCACCGGCATGCCGTAGTCGTCGGTCACCGGAAGGCCCGGCAGGCCGGTGTCCAGCAGCACCGTGGCCACGCGGCGCAGGTCGGTGTCGGGCGCCACAGTGGGTACCGGGCTCACCATCACGGCCGCCACGGTGCGCCGCGCCAGGGCAATGGCGGCCTGAATATGGCCCGGCTCGGGCAGCAGGTCGAGCGGCGCCATGTCGGCCCGCAGCAGCAGGCCCATCACACGCCCCTGCGCATCAACCACCGGCGCCTGGGCCACGCCGTGCTCGGCCAGCGTTTGCCAGGCATGGTTGACCACGGCGTCGGGCTGCACGGTGAGGGTGTGGGTGGTCATCACGTCACGCACCCGCGACAGCGGCTGGCGGGCCTTCGCAGGCCCTTGCTCGGTCTGCGTGTACGCCGTGACGGCATCATGCCCGCGCAGGCTCGCGCCGGCTGGTGTCGGGCCGGGCACGGAAGGATCAGGGGTTTCCAGAACGAAGGTCTCCACATCCGCCGCGCGTGTCCGCAGCGCCTGGGGGCGCGAGACACGCCGCACGGACGAAATATGCGCAAGGTTTTCAGGGCCACCCCGGTACATCTGCCCTGAGGGGCCGAACACAAAAAACATGGCTGTCTCCTGCCGCCCCTGGAGGGGCCTGTATGGCCATGTTATCGGCACAGGGGGCCTATAGTTCAATGGGCAGGCCCTGCGCACGTGTATTGGATCCTGGACAGGCCCAGCGAACCCGGTGGCCCGGTGGCGCGGTGCAGGCAGGTTCTAGAATCGCACCATGCTAGACATTCTTCTTCTCCGCAAAGACCTCGGCACCGCCATCGAGCGTCTGGAAACCCGTAAAAATCCCCAGGCCTTCCTGAACGTGGAGGCCTTCCAGGCCCTGGAGGCCGAGCGCAAGACGCTGCAGACCCGCACCGAAGAGCTGCAGGCCCAGCGCAACCAGTTGTCCAAGCAGATCGGCATGCTCATGGGCAAGGGCGACAAGGACGGCGCCGAGGCTGCCAAGGCCCAGGTGGCCGCGTCCAAGGTGGAGCTGGAGCAATCTGCCGCCCGCCTGGAGCAGATCCAGACCGAGCTGCAGGCCATGCTGGTGGTGGTGCCCAACCTGCCGCACGACAGCGTGCCCGTGGGCGCGGATGAATCCGGCAACGTCGAAGTGCGCCGCTGGGGCCAGCCCACCAGCTTTGCCTTCGAGGTGAAGGATCACGTGGACGTGGGCACGCCCCTGGGTCTGGATTTCGACATGGGCGTCAAGCTCTCGGGCTCGCGCTTCACCGTGATGAAGGGCCCGATCGCCCGCCTGCACCGCGCGCTCAGCCAGTTCATGCTGGACGTGCAGACCCAGCAGCATGGCTACACCGAGTGCTACGTTCCCTACGCCGTCAACGCCGATTCGCTCAAGGGCACGGGCCAGCTGCCCAAGTTCGAGGGCGACCTGTTCGCTGCCAAGAAGGGTGGCCAGGATGGTGAGCCCGTGCCCGACAACGCCGCGCTCTACCTTATCCCCACCAGCGAGGTGCCGCTGACCAACTTCGTGCGCGACGTGGTGGTGGCGGAGTCTGAGCTGCCCATCAAGCTTACGGCGCACACGCCGTGCTTCCGCTCAGAGGCCGGCAGCTATGGCCGCGACACGCGCGGCATGATCCGCCAGCACCAGTTTGACAAGGTCGAGATGGTGCAGATCGTGCATCCCGACAAAAGCTACGAAGCGCTCGAGGAAATGACCCGCCACGCCGAGACCGTGCTGCAGCAGCTGGGCCTGCCCTACCGCGTCATGGCCCTGTGCACGGGCGACATGGGTTTTGGCGCCGCCAAGACCTACGACCTGGAAGTGTGGCTGCCCGCGCAAAACACCTACCGCGAGATCAGCTCGGTCAGCAACTGTGAGGCCTTCCAGGCCCGCCGTCTGCAGGCCCGCTTCAAGAACGCGCAGGGCAAGAACGAGCTCGTGCACACACTCAACGGCTCGGGCCTGGCGGTGGGCCGCACCCTGGTGGCGGTGCTGGAGAACTATCAGAACGAGGATGGCAGCGTGACCGTGCCCGAGGTCCTTCGCCCCTACATGGGCGGCATCACAGCGCTGAAGCCCTGAAAACCTTGCTACAATCGCAGGCTTCGACACATAGGAGAGGTGGCAGAGTGGTCGAATGTACCTGACTCGAAATCAGGCGTAGTAGCAATACTACCGTGGGTTCGAATCCCACCCTCTCCGCCAGGATTGGCTCCGCTACAGTGCGGTACTGTCCACTAAAACCCCGCTTCCCATAGGGCAGCGGGGTTTTTTTTGTCCTGTTGCGTCCGCTACCGTGCGGTTGAAGCCGCGATTTTTGGGGGGCACAATCGGGGGCATAAATCGGGCTTTTCCGATGCCCCCTGAAATGTGCCCCCAAAATGCCCCTGACCGACACAGCGTGCAAGAAGGCTACTTGCCCCGAAGGGCGCCCCAGCGTCCGCCTGGCCGATGAAAAAGCCCTCTACCTGGAGGTGACCGCCGCCGGGGGCAAATACTGGCGCTGGAAGTACCGCTACGGGGGCAAGGAGAAGCGCCTGGCCTTGGGCGTCTACCCCGATGTGACCCTGGCCCAGGCGCGGGAGGCGCGCGACGGCGCCCGCAAGGTGCTGGCAGCAGGCGACGACCCCGGGCAGCTCAGGCGCGATGCCAAGATGGCCAACGCCGTCAACCAGGCCAACACCTTCGAGGCCGTGGCCCGGCTGTGGTGGGAGCATTGGCGCGACGGCAAAAGCGAGCGGCACGCCACCTACGCCATCAAGCGCCTGGAGGCCGACGCCTTCCCCGCGCTGGGTGCTCGTCCCATCGCCAGCATTACCGCCAAAGACCTGACCCGCATGGCAAAGGCCGTGCAAGACCGCGGCGCCATTGACCTGGCACACCGGGTGCTGCAAATGGCTGGACAGGTGATGCGCTACGCCGTGGCAAATGACCTGATCGAGCGCAACCCCGCCACAGACGTGAAACCGTCGGACACCCTCAAGAGCCGCAGGAAAGAAAACTATGCGCGCCTGAGCGAGAAGGAGCTGCCCGAGCTGCTGCGCAAGATCGAGGCCTACCAGGGCGGGCCATACACACGCCTGGCCATGCAGTTGATGACCCTGACGTTTGTGCGCACGACCGAACTGATCGCCGCGCGCTGGGCAGAGTTCGACCTACAGGCCGCAGAGTGGCGCATTACGCCAGAGCGCATGAAGATGAAAACCCCTCACATCGTGCCCCTGTCGCCGCAGGCCGTGGAGGTGGTGAAGGTGCTGCACACCCTGTCCGGCGGGCGGGTGCTGCTGTTCCCTGGCGAGCGTGACCACGACAGGCCCATGAGCAATAACACGATCTTGAAAGCCTTGGAGCGCATGGGCTACAAGGGCCGTATGACCGGCCACGGGTTTCGGGGCGTAGCGTCTACCATCCTGCATGAGCAGGGTTACCCTCATCACGCCATCGAGCTGCAACTGGCGCACCAGGAGCGCAACGAGGTAAGCGCTGCCTACAACCACGCCACGTATTTGAAAGAGCGGCGCGCGATGATGTGCGACTGGGCAAACCACCTGGAAAAGCTGCGCAGGGGCGCGGACGTCATCCCGCTGGCGCCCCGGGTGGCGTGAAAACGCCTTGACACCGCGCCCCCAGCGCGTGCCATAATCCGCCCAACCTCGAAAGAGGCCGGTGCTTGAAAACACCTTTCAGTTAGCGGTGCAACCTCCCCGTCAGTGAGGTTTTGTCACGTCTAGATTCTGCAAATACGGCGCCTTGCCGTGTTTCATGGTTTCGGACGGGATGGCCAGAGTGGTAACACCTGGCGCTGGTCTAACTGCCAGTTTTCAACATCCCGTCCACCTGTTGCGCTTGAAAACGTGGCAGGTGGTTTCAGTCTCAGTTAGGAGCACGAAGCCATGACCACCGTCATACACCTGGCACGCCACCGCGCGGCCGCTACACCGCCCACCACGGGCACCCCCGACCCGATCCAATCCTTTGGCGATGCGTGTAACTCGCTGAGCATGGCCGCCTACTACGCCCGCAGCGGCAACAACGCAGGGGCGCAGCGAAAGGCCATACAAGGCCTGGCAGCGCTGCGCAGCCTGAATGCCCAGGATGCGGGCATTCAAAACCCGAGTACCAGCGGGAGGGCCTGAGCCATGGGGAAACGTGTTTTCACTGCTGCCCAGCAGGATGCCTTGCTGTCTGAAATTTCTGTGGCTTGCGAGCAAATCGCAATGCTCTCTGCCCACGCATGTGACTGCCATGGGGATGCTGACCTTGTGGATGCGCTGACCTCAGCCATGGCGGCGCTGGCCTCTCGCTCCGGCTGGTTTGCGGACCTTGCCAGGACGGCGAACCAAGGAGCGATGCATAACGCGAATGTGGTTAATGACTCGGTTGTGTGGCTCCTGCCAGAGCGCTGCAGGCCTGTCGCCATTGCTGAAACGGTGGAGGGCGTGGCATGAGCACTACCACCTTCACCACCACCACGGGCGTGCCCGGTTCTGCGCGCCTGCGCGAATCTTCCGCTCAGTTGGAGAGCGGGCATTTCCTGAGCGTTGCCGCAGCCAGGTTCACCAACCGCGTGGATTTGGGCCTCCATGGCGACATGCTGCAGAGCTACATGAGCTTCACCGCCGACCAGGCGCGGGCCGTGGCGGGTGAGCTGCTGGCCTGCGCCGATGCGCTGCAAGGGAGGGGCTGAGCCATGGCTGAAAACATTGGAATGTCATTGACGTAATTGCGCGGGTGTTGCCCGATCTTGTGCCATGCGGTGCCGATCAACCAGCGGCAGACCCGCACTTCGTTGTGCGTGCCTTGGCAGGGCGCCTGCTGCGGCTGTCCGGGGTGCTGATGGGCGCTGTAGATGACCCCTCCCATGACGCGCTGGTGTCGGTGATCGATTTGCAGTCGGGGCAGGGCTGACTGGCGCAAGGGGTGGGCGTGTTCGCCTTTTGAATGTCCGCTGTTGGGACATTTGAATGTGTGTCGCGCCCACATCTTGTTCTCTGTTCACCTTTGGCCTTCTTTGAATCCATGAGAGCAAAAGTTGTGACAGTTTTTCCGAGAAATGGCACGGCTGCCTAGGCAGAGTCGCGGGCAGTTGGTTTCGCTCCTTGGCCTGTATTGGACCCAAGGGGACAAAAACTGTCGCAGTTTTTCCGGGATTTGCGACAGCGAGGCCGGCAGAGTGGGGCTGCCTGATCGGTTGGAGCTAGGTCGGGCGTGTTGAACAACCTCGAGGAAGTATGCATGTCGAAACAACTAGCGGACCAGACGCGCAGCCTGCTGCGCATTGAGCAGGTCATGGAGCGCATTCAGCGCGGGCGGTCATGGATCTGGGCGGCGGTGCGCAGAGGGGAGTTCCCGGCGCCGCGCAGGCTCTCGCCACGGTGCACCCGCTGGGATAGCGCTGCGGTGGACCAATGGATTGAGCAGCAGCTGAGCGAGGTGCTGTGATGCCGATCAACCCAGCCGAGAAGGCCGCACGGGAGGCAGCTGCAGCGGCTGCCCGCACGTTGCGGCACGCCTACGACTACGCGGCGCTACATGCCACGGCAAAACCGCTGTTTCAGAAAACCATGCGCCGCCCCGGCTCCAGGCCGGTTTTGGTGCGCGTGGACTGGCCTGGCGTCTTGTCCGTGTTTGACCCTCTCACTGGTGAATGCCTGGCACGTTCCGATGTAGGCGACGTGTTCCAGCTCGAAGCGGGTTTTCTACCTGGCGCAGGCAGCCCAAAACCAAAGGATTGAAATGGAGCGAGCAAAAGAAAAAGCCGCCGGGGTGGTACCAACACCCGAGGCGGCTATCCAGAAAACTAACCGTGTGATTATCGTGGGCAACCTGGGCCGCGTCAACGACCAGGAGCCGGTGCAGGCCATGCGGGCCGCTGGCCTCGAACCCCACAAGCCGCTGGATATTCGGGACGATGGCCGCGTGCACCGCTACCGAGTGACGGGCGACAAGCCAGGCTCAGTGAATGGCTGGTACGTGGCGCACGGTGGCCCCGACCCCGTGGTGATTTTCGGCAGTTGGAAAACGGGCGCGCAACACACCTGGCGCGGTGCATCAAGCCGTGCCCTGACCGTGGCAGAGCAGGCCGATGCGCAGCGACGCATGCAGGCCATGCACCAGGCACGCGAGGCCGAGCGAATGGCTGTGCAGGCCGAGGCGCGGGCCAAGGCTGCAACGCTGTGGAGTAGCGCCAGGCCAGCCACCAACGGCCACCCGTATCTGCAGCGCAAGCAGGTTCCGGCCATCGGCATCCGGCAGCTACGCGAGCAACTCCTGATACCCCTGCGCGACGCCCACGGCACGCTGCACAGTCTGCAATTCATTGGTGCGGACGGCAGCAAGAAATTCTTGACTGGTGGGCGTGTGGCTGGCTGCTATTTCGCCATGGGCAGGCCCCGCAATGCCCTGCTGCTGTGCGAGGGCTACGCGACCGCCGCGACGGTATTTGCCGCCACGGGCGAGGCCACGGCTGTGGCATTCAACGCAGGCAACCTGCCCACGGTGGCGCGCGCGCTGCGCTCGAAATTTCCTCACATCAAGATCGTGGTTTGCGCCGACGACGACGCGGGCACGCCGGGCAATCCGGGTGTGACCAAGGCCACCGAGGCCGCGCGGGCTGTGCGGGGCGTGGTGGCCGTGCCCCGATTGCGGGAGGCCGCCCATGTCTGATTTCAACGATATGGCCGTGGCCGATGGCCTGGATTCGGTCAAGGCAGAGCTGCAGCATGTCATTGCCGAAGGCCCGCCACCAACGCAGCGCGAGCAGGTTTTTCCGCCATTGGCAGACGACCAGGGCGACGTGGCCGCGGGCAACGACCAGACCGCGCCAGAGTGGCCGGACCCCATCTTGCCGGGCGTGCGGCGCGTGCCTGATATCCCCTCTACCGTCCTGCCTGGCTGGGTGGGTGACATGGCGCATGCGGTGGCAGAGAGCACCCAGACACCGCCCGCGCTGGCTGTCATGTCCGCCCTGGCAGTGCTGGCCACGGTGCTGCAACGGCGCTATGTGGTGGCGCCCTTTGGTGACAGCTACATTGAGCCGCTGGCCTTGTGGACGCTGAGCGCATCGCCATCGGGCACGCGCAAAACGGCGGTGCTTTCAGCGTTGCAGGGTCCACTGGTGCATTGGGAAAAGCTGCTGCGCGACCGCATGCGCGGCGACATTGCCCGCGTGAAGGCGCAGCGCAGCGTGGCAGAAAAGCGCATTGAGCGCCTGCGCCAGGATGCGGCCAAGGCAAAGGACGCCACCGAGCGGGCGCAGTTGACGGCTGATATTGAGCGCGAAGAACTCGACATGCCGGACGAGCTGCGGGCGCCACGCCTGTTCACTGGTGACACCACGGGCGAGCGCTTGCAGGCCATGCTGGTGGAACACGGCGAGCGCATGGCCGTGCTGACCGACGAGGCGGGCATCTTCCAGATCATGGCGGGCCTCTACAACGGCGGCGCGGCGAACCTGGACGTGTTCTTGCAGGGCCATGCAGGCACGCCCATGCGGGTCGACCGGGCCGGGCGCAGCGCGCATGTCGACCAGCCTGCGCTGAGCTTTGGCCTGCTGCTACAGCCGGGCGTGCTGGCTGACGTGGCGGGGTCTCGCAGGTTCCGCGATACCGGCCTGCTGGCGCGCTTCCTGTTCGCCATGCCCCTGAGCAACGTCGGCCGGCGCGATGTGCGCAGGCATGTACCCATCCCCGCCAACGTGCGTGATGAGTACGAGCGGTGCATTCACCATCTGCTGGAGGGCGTACCGGGGCCGGTGGCTGCGCCCCATGTGCTGACCCTTGACGACGCGGCGCGCGATGCCTGGCTGGACATGGCGCAGGCCATCGAGGACGAACAGGGAGAGGGCGGGCGTTACGAATCCATCAGCGACTGGACCAGCAAGCTACCCGGCGCAGTGGCGCGCATCGCCGGGCTGTTGGAGCTGGCAACCAACGGGCTGCAGGCGCGTGTCGTGACCCATGCATGCATGGATGACGCCATCGGCCTGGCGCGGCTGCTGATACCCCACGCGCAGGCCGCCTTCGCGTTGCTGGGCACCGACGCTGTGGACGTGGACGCGGCGGCCATCTTGCGCTGGGTGCAAGCCCATGGGTTGACCGAGTTCACCAGGCGCGAGGCACAGAAGGCGCAGGAGGGGCGATTCAGGAGCATCGAGCGGCTGCAGAAGGCCCTCGACAGACTGGAACACCAGGACGTTGTGCGTGAGTCGAAACGCCATAACAAGGGCGCACGACCGACCACGCTCTACACCGTCAATCCAAAGGCTTTGTCGACATCGTCCAGTTTGTCGCCATAAGCATTTTTAAACCTTCTTTTCTTTCTATATCAATGACTTACGAAAAAACCAATCGCCCCCTGTCGACACGTCGACAAACTCGACAAACCCAAGCGGCGCGAAAGCTGATTAAGGGAGTGGGGCGGAGTCGAGTTTGTCGGGTTTGTCGACTTTGTCGACGTGTCGACAGGGTAGGCGGTGCGTGCGTGGTGGGTGGTGGCTGCCCAGAAATTTCGAGGTTCTTATTGGGCTTCCCTGGGGCGGGTGATTCGCGCCGCCCTCTTGGACTGTTCGCCATACCTTGTAAGGGGGCTATGACATGGCAGTGATTGACCTATCCATGCAGGGCACCCAGACGGCCCTGGCTGAACTGGTGGGAGTGACCCAGCCCACCATCTCCAACCTGATGACCGAAGGCAAGATTCCGGCCAATGGCACCATGGGCGAGCTGCTGCTGGCCTACTGCGCCCGCCTTCGCGACCAGGCTGCGGGGCGCCTGGGCGACACCATGGGCCTAGACCTTGTGCAGGAACGCGCCGCCCTTGCTCGTGAGCAGCGCGAAGGCCAGGCCATCAAGAACGCAGTGGCCCGCAAAGAGTTCGCCCCGGTGGGCTTGCTGGCGGATGTGCTGGGCATGGCTGCCAGCTCAGTGGTTGACCGCTTCGACCAGTTGGAGGGAGCGCTGCGCAAAGCCTGCCCCGACTTACCCGACGAAGCAAAAACCACCCTGCAGCAGGTGATTGCCAGCGCCCGTAACGAGTGGATTCGCAGCACCGAGCGCACGGTGTTCGACCGCATCGATGCGATGCTGACCGACCAGGACGACGACGACCAGGCCGACACCGAACCGGACGAAGGGGGGGCACCATGACCAACGACTTGCACAGAGCATGGTTTGCCCAGGCAACGCCTGAATCACCCCCTGATGGCCTTACGACCCTACGTCACGCGCTCATCGCTATGGAGGCTGGGTTGCCCTTGGATGAAAAAACAGCCAGGCATTTGATGGCGGCCTTCAGGGGCTTCCTGCATGAGGGAAAAACAGACCTGACGGCCAGTCTTGGACTCAGGCCGCGCAAGGGTGGAAAGTGCGAGGCGCCGCTGCGTTTGGAACGCATGAGCCGACGCGACGCCTTGATAAAGCAAGCGCTGCAGCGACTCGGAGGCAACAAGCCACAAGGGCGAAGCATGCTGGCTGAACTGCTTGGCGCCGATGATCTGGTGCTCCCGGCTTGCTTTTCGTTTGCCGAGCCCGTGATGGCATTGCGCAGGGAGGCGGGCGGCAGGCTCGAAATCAGCGAACGGCAGATAGCCCGCATCGCGACCGACCAGCCGGCGTACCGCAAGAAGTGCCGGACTTGAAAAACGTCTGTATGTCCCGCGACAAGTGCGCGGGACACTGCAGACATGAAACACCCAACCACCCCCAACCCCATAGGCCGCCCGCGCTTCAAGGTTCATTCAGGTTTGCAACTTGAAACCCAGCTTGGCGGCGTAGCTATCACTGCACAGTTGACGGTTGACGAGGCGCTGAGCCTTGCAATGATCCTGTTGTACGAAGCGCGCGAGCAAGCCGCTCGCCAGCAGGCGCAAGGGAGCGCTCTGCGATGAACGCCCCCCAATTCACACGCGCCATCGAGTTTGGCCGTATTGCCGCCGACATGGCGGCAGACGCCCCGATCCCGTGCACCATCGCCACGCAGACGCCTGTGCAGCGCTATGGCGTTGCCGAGGTGCTGGACTGCTCAGCTACCGGCGTTGACCTGAGTCGCAGCCCTCTGCCTTTGATCATCTCGCACGACTCGCAGCAGCTTTCCATCGGACTGGTGGAGAACCTGCGCGCCATGGGTGATCGCGTGGCTGGTGAGGTGCGATTTGCCAGCAGTGTGGAGGCGCAGCAAGTGCGCACCGATGTGCTGGGGGGCATCCATCGCAGTCTTTCCGTGGGGTATGCCCACCTGGACGAAGGCGCCCCTATCGAGGGTGGGCTGATGTACCGCTGGCAACCCTACGAAGTCTCCATTGTTTCCGTGCCCGCCGATCCGCAGGCGGGTTTCTTCCGCTCTCTCAAAACGACCAACACCATGAATACTCAAGACCGCGAAACCATTGAAGGGCTGTGCACTCGCCATGGCTTTCCCACCCTGTCGCAAGATCTGATTGCCCGCAGCGCCTCGATGGAGCAGGCACGCGCCGCCATCCTTGACGCCATGGATGCACGCGACCTGAAGCGCAGCGGCGGCGCGAGCGTCAGCCTGGGCTTGGAGTCGCAAGCCCCTGCTCAGCGCACGTTGATCGAAAACACGCTGGTTGCCGCGTTCGGTGGGCGTCCGACTGGTGATGTGATCCGCTCCACGGATATTGCAGGCCTCGCAGCGCGCACCTTGGAGATGCGGGGCGAACGCGTCAACGCATCAGACAGCCGCGACCGCATCATTCAGCGTGCGATGCACGGCACCAGCGACTTTCCTTCGTTGCTTGGCAGTGCGGTGGGGCGTGTCCTGCATTCGATCTATGAGGAAATTCAGGCTCCGCTCAAGGCTGTGGCCAGCCTCTCCAACTTGCCAGATTTCCGCGCTCGCAGCGTTGTGCGCTTGGGCGGCGCCCCGAGCCTGGAACCCGTGAGCGAGCATGGCGAGTTCACCTATGGAACCCTGAACGACACCGAGAACGGCTGGCGTCTCACGACCTACGGGCGAATTTTGGCCCTGACCCGCCAGGCCATGGTGAACGATGACCTGCAGGGCTTTGCGACGTTGCTGCGCAAGTTTGCGCAGGCCGCAGCGCGACGGGAAGCCGACGAACTGGCTGCAATCCTGCTCGCGCCAAACCTGGTGGATGGCTCTGCGCTGTTTCATGCGGATCGCAGCTCCTTGGTCGACAAAAAACTCACGCTTGCGGGCCTGGGTGTTGCTGTCGAGGCCCTTCGGCTGCAAAAGGAAGAGGATGGGGGCTTGATCCTGCAGGAGCCTGCCAATTTGGTGGTGCCTGTGGCGCTGGAAATGACGGCGCGGCAGCTGGTGGCCTCTTTTGTCGCCAACACGGCCGATACGGTGCAACCGTACAGCCTTGGCGTGGTGGTTGAACCTCGCCTGGATGTCGCTAGCAAGTCCGCTTGGTATCTGGTGGCTGGAAACCAATCGGCGCTCGAATATGGCTACCTGGACGGCACGCAGGGCGTGCAAATCACCCAGCGGGAAGGCTTCGAGATCGATGGACTTGAAGTCAAGGCCCGGCTGGACTTCGGATGCGGCTGGGTTGCCCCGGTGGGCTGGGTAAAGAGCTCTGGCACGGTCGATTGAGCATTTGAAATGCGAATCCGGGCGAGGTGATCGCCATAGTCTGGATTCGCGGCTTGGGGCAATGGTGATCGCCCCGCATCGCTTCGGCTTGCGATGTGGCCAGCTTGGGGACGTACTCTATGCGTTGCGTGCGGTGAGGCTGGCACCTAATTTGAGACAGAAATGAACTGGGGGGCACATTTGGGGGCATATTTGAAAATGCAAAACCAGATGACAAGCATTCATGCGGGTTTCAAACCGTTTTATGAATGACACCCTCGCCAGCTACCAGTTGGCAAATGCACTAAGCCCTTGAATTTCAAGGGCTTTTTGCTTTCTGGAAACGGCTTCTGTTACCCCATCGCAGGCATGGGGTGGTAGCAACTTTGGTAACAAGCTTGCTCCAAGTCCCTGTCGATCAGAAGGGCTGTCACAGGTCGTTGCAGGGCTTCGTTCCTCACGATGTCGGTGGGACTTACCCCAGGGCCGGGCGCCTCGGGGCGCGGCAGGCCTCATGCCGGGTTACGATCGTCTTCCATTCCAGTTTCCCGGGATAGATTGCGCCCACCATGGATAACCTGACAAATCATGTCGAGCCCCACGTGATCGCTCTGGCGCTCGACCAGTCGTTCAACGCTGTCTTGCTGACAGATGCCAGCACGGGGCAGGATGGGCATCGCATCGTTTATGTCAACGAAGCCTTCCGCCGCATGACGGGCTACAGCGAGCAGGAACTGCTGGGGCGCAACCCCCGGATGCTGCAGGGGGCTGGCACCAACCCGGACGTGATTGACCGGCTGCGGGAGAGTCTGCGCGAGGGAGCCTACTTCCACGGATCGACCGTCAACTATCGCAAGGATGGACGGCCCTACACGGTGGAGTGGAACATTTCCCCTGTGCGCAATCGTGCAGGCGAGATCACGCACTTCATTTCGGTGCAGCAAGACATCAGCAATTTGATGGCCGCGCAAAAGACCACCCAGCTTTTTGCGCACGTGCTCAACGCGACCGATGACGGTGTGGTCATCACCGACAGCCATGGCGCCATCGAATTTGCGAACCAAGGGTTCGAAAAAATCACTGGATATGGACTGACCGAAGTGCTGGGGCGCAA
This sequence comes from Burkholderiales bacterium RIFCSPLOWO2_12_FULL_65_40, assembly GCA_001770955.1. Classification (GTDB taxonomy): domain Bacteria; phylum Pseudomonadota; class Gammaproteobacteria; order Burkholderiales; family Burkholderiaceae_C; genus Simplicispira. The sequence continues at coordinate 192,891 of MESL01000007.1, forward strand.
CCCGAGCATGCTCAAGTCGGGGAAGCATGACGAGGCGTTCTACCAAAGCATGTGGAAGACCCTGAAAACGGGCCGCACCTTCAGAAGCACCTTCATCAATCGCGCCAAGAACAATGAACTGATCCACTGTGACGAGACGATCACGCCTTTGACCAACGAGGCGGGGGAAGTCACCCACTACGTGAGTATTTTTCGCGATCTGACCACCCGTGTGCTGGAGGAGCAGAAGTTTCGCGAGATGGTGCGCTTCGACGGACTTACGGGCGCTTTGAACCGTGCCTCCGGCGAACTAGCGCTGGAAAAAGCCTACATGCAGTGCCTTGGCAGCAAGGTGCCCATGTCGATCGCCATGGTTGATATCGATCACTTCAAGCAGGTCAATGACAGCTGGGGGCACAGTTGTGGGGATGCCGTTCTCAAGGCCCTGTCGCGCAGCCTGATCGCCACCCTGCGTGCCAACGACAGCGTCATCCGCTGGGGCGGGGAAGAGTTCTTGCTGATCTTCAGCGGCTGCGATCTGGATCAGGCACTACCTCTGGCGGAGCGCTGCCGCGCGGGTGTGCAACGGCTGACCCACGAAAGGGTGGGGCAGGTCACGCTGTCCATGGGGGTGGGTGAGTTGCGTGCCGGAGAAACCTTGGCCCACCTGATCGAGCGCGTCGATCAGGCGCTTTACAGCGCCAAACACGCTGGCCGCAACCGGGTACAGATATCCACAGCCCCGTAGGGCGCCTGATCAACCCGGCCCATCATTCCTGTCTGCAGTCGCATTGCATGTCACTCCGGGTGGCAACTGGGGCGCATGTGCCGTTTCTCTGGAGCTTGCGGCCACACGCCGTGAACGCCTGGTGTGTCGCCAGATTGTTCTGCATGCCCATTGCGTTGCCATCTCCGGTTCGGCAGAGCAGGCTTCAGGTGCGAACCATGGCCGCCAGATAGATCTGGCAGAACTCTGGCGGCATGCGCCTGGGTTTGCCGCTGGCCAGTTCGATGCAGACCAGATGCCAGCAGCCGCGCAGGATGGTGGCGCCGTCGCGGTTGCGGATCAGCTGAAAACGCCGCTCCATGGTCAGCTTCCCGTCGCTGGCCACAATCCATGTGCCCAGGGTGAGCGCATCGCCGAGCACCGATGGCAGGAGGTAGTCGTACTCGCCATGGCGGATGACCATGGCACGGTCCAGGCGCTGGTAATCGGTCATGCCCAGGCCGAGCGCCTGCGAGTGTGCCCAGCCGATCTTTTCGCACCACTGCACATACACGGCATTGTTGGTGTGGTTGTAACTGTCAATGTCGCTCGCCTGGGGCACGGCAGGCAGCGTAAAAGGGTGTGGATAGTCCCATTCCATGGCGACGATTGTCGCTCCTGGCCCGCGCCCACGGTGTCAATGGGTTGACAGCATGAGACCGAGTGCCTGTGCCTGGATCAGCAGCAGAAGCAGCAATGCGAACTGCGCCATGGCGATCCAGCGCAGCAGGCCCTCCCGCGTGAGGAACAGGTATCCGAACATCGCCAGGCCCAGGCTGAACCAGGACAGCACGCCCGTGGTGATGACCCAGGATGGCGGTTTGCGGTGGGTGCGTGCATCGTCCGTCAGCCACGACAGCAGAATGATGACCATGCCCACGACAGTGGGCAAAATCGAAAACAGCACCTGCTCCATCCAGATCAGCACGTCGGAGTGCGCGTCGGTGCCCTGCAGATACCGGGATGCCAGGTAGGTTCCAACGAGTGTGCACACCACTGCCGCAAGGCTGTGCCAGAGCGAGCGTTGCGAGGGCGTGGCCAACTGAATCAGCGTGGTTTCACTCATGGCAGGGGCGGCGATGGGCCGGAGAATTTGTGACATTGTGCTTCAGCGAGGGGGTTGCTGTCCCTCCTCGCGTACAAGCCGTATGCCCACCAGGGTGTAGCGGGTGTCCGGGCTGTTCCAGTTGCGGTAGCTGCAGCGGGCATAAAAGGCCCAGGTATGCCAGGAGCCACCCCGGCGCACCCGCACGGTGCCTGTCGCGGGGCCCTGCGGGTCGTTGCGGGGTGAGCGGCCGTAGTAGGTGTCGCCATGCCAGTCCGCAGTCCACTCCCAGACGTTGCCCAGCATGTCGTGCAGCCCGAAAGCGTTGGGCACATGGCTGCCCACGGGTGAGGTGAAGGCATGGCCGTCGCTGCCCGGCAGCGCATGCGCGCGCCAGCGCTCCCAGTAGGGGGCTGCTGCCTGATCGAACGTGTTGGCCGTGCGCGTGAGGCCGGCGGGGTCGTCGCCATGCGGATAGCGCGTGCGCGTGCCGGCGCGACAGGCGTATTCCCATTCGGCTTCTGTGGGCAGGCGGTACCGCTGGCCTTCGGTGCGACTGAGCCAGGTGGCCAGGGCCTGTGCGTCGTTCCAGGTCACGTTCACCACCGGGTGGTCGTCATTTTGCGCAAAGCCGGGGTTGCGCCATGAATAGCGCGGGTCGCGCCCCTCGAAGGCGTCTCCGCGCACGGTGGTGGCGGGGTCGTAGGCCGGGTTGTAGCCATAGCCGCCGGTGCCGTCGGCCTCGGATTCAGGCTGGTAGCCCGAGGATTCGACGAAGCGGCGGAACTGCCCTACCGTCACCTCGTGCTGGCCCAGGTAGAAGGCGCGGCGGATGCGCACCTTGTGAACGGGCGCCTCGTCGGCCAGCAGATCGAAACGGCGCCGCTCGAGCGAAGGGTAGTCGCGTGCCAGTGTGGCGGCCGGCTCGGCACTACCCATCAGAAAGCTGCCGGCCGGAATGCGCACGAAGACCATGCCCAACGAGTTGGTCCTGCGTTCGGGTTCGGCGGTCGGTTCAATGGCGGTGGTGACGGCTGGCGCAAGCGCCGCCAGAAAAATAAGGGCGAGCAGTGTGGGGCGCATCGTCGGAGATTCCAGCAGCGGTGCCCGACAGTGTAGGCAACGCGCCTGGCGCACCGACCCGTGACATACCCGAAGGCCGGTGGGCGTGAAGTCGATTACAGTGGGTTACAGATTGATTCGGGTTTGGGCCTCCCGCCGGCACCATCTGATTGGCGCAGGGACATGACGCACACGAAGTTCTTGGTCGATGCATGGCGCCCCTGGGCGCTGCGCTTGCTGGGCAGCTTGCTGCTGCTGGCGGGACTGTGGGCTTCGCCCTTGTGGCTGCCGTTGCAGCGGCTGGAGCAGGATCTGCTGGCCAGCCTGACGGCGCCGCGTCACCCCGGCGCCGGAGTGGTTGTGGTGGGCATCGATGAGCCCAGCCTGGCCGCGCTGGGCCTGTCGCCGCCGTTGCCTCGGCGGCTGCATGCGCAACTGATAGAGGTGCTGGCGCAGTCGGGCGCGGCTGCGCTGGGTATCGACCTGCTGTTTGGCGCAGCCCAGTCGCCGGACGACGATGAATCCCTGGCGCGTGCACTGCAGGGTGGCCTGCCCGTGGTTCTGGCCAGCGCCGACGTGGAGGTGCACAGCTCGCAGGTGGCGCAGTACCGGCAGCGTGTAGAGCCGGTGTTTGCCGGTGTACGCCACGGTAGCGTGGCGATGCCGGTGGACGACGATGGAGTGGTCCGCGCTGCTCCGGCCCTGGACGACGCCCTGTGGCGCGTGCTGGCCCAGGCGGCGGGCCGCACTGTCACGCCCCCACCCCCCGGGGCATTGCTGCGCCACTACGCGCCCGAAGTCGCGCTGCCCTATGCGCACTACACCCAGGCCCTTGATGCGGTGCGCTCCCTGCCTGCAGACGCCTTGCGTGGCCAGATTGTGCTGCTGGGCCAGAACACCCCGGTCGGGGGGGTGGACCAGTTCGCGACGCCGCTGCGCCTGCTGGGAGAGGGTGCGCAGTCCGGGGTGCTGCTGCACGCCACGGCCCTCATCAACGGCCTGGCCAACGACTGGATCGTTCCGGCGAACCCACTGGGGCCGGCGCTGCAGGCCCTGCTGGCCGTGGGTCTGGCGGCGCTGATCACGCGGCGCTGGCATGGTTGGCGCGCCAGCGGCGTGAGCCTGCTGCTGGCCGGTGCGGCCTTGCTGGCCAGCCTGGTGACCTATATGGCAGGCGTGTGGTGGACGGCGCTGCCCACGCTGGCAGGCCTGGCCCTGCACCTCAACGTGGGAGCGGCCGACAGCTACTGGCGCGAGCGACGCCGACGGGAGCGTTTGCGCCAGGACTTTGCGCGCTACGTGCCCGAAACCGTGGTGGACCAACTCGCCAATGCCAACGCCGGGCCGCCGCTGCAGGGCGAGCGTCGTGTGCTCACGCTCCTGTTCGCCGACCTGGCGGGCTTCACCGCCGCCAGCGAGCGCCTGCCGCCCGAGGCGGTGGCACAGGCGCTCAATGCCTTCTTCACGCGCATGACCGATTGCGTGCACCGCCATGGCGGCACGCTCGACAAGTTCATCGGCGACGCCGTCATGGCCTTCTGGAACGCGCCGCTGCCCGTGCCCGACCATGCCCACCGCGCGCTCGCCTGCGCGCTGGACATGCAGGTCGCCATGGAGGCGCTGCGCGCCGACTGGCAAGGCACGCCCTTCGCGCAGGTGCAGTTGCGTATCGGCCTGCACACGGGCGAGGCCGCCGTGGGGCACCTGGGCTCGCAGGCGCGTTTCACCTACACGGCGGTGGGCGACGCGGTGAACACCGCTGCACGGCTGGAGGGCGCCAACAAGGCGCTGGGCTCGCAGATCCTGCTGTCGGGAACCACGCGCGACGCTCTCGGGGCCGAGGGACCGCTGCTTTTGTGGCTCGACAGCGTGCGCCTGGCCGGGCGCAGCACCGGCATCGATGTCTATACCCCGTGCGATGACGCGGAGCTGGCCGCTGTCGCCGAGGCGCTGCGCGGCCATGCCCTCGCGGGCCGCCGTGCCGAAGCATTGCCGTGTTGTGCCGCCTGGCAGGTGCGCGCGGCCCAGGTGGCGCCGCAATGGCTGGCGCAAGTGGCGCAGCTGCAGGAACGTTTGCGTGATGGCATGCCGCTGCTCCCGCGCGCGCTCGACAAAAGCTGATTCGGAAGGAGAGAGACCATGCCGCACCCTCCCAGCCTCTGGAAGAACGCCCTGGCCCTGGCTGCCGGGCTGCTGTGCACCGCGCAGGCCGCCGCGCAATGCGCTGGCGTGGTGCTGGAGCCGGGCCAGCCGGCGGCGCAGGTCGTGGCCCTGTCGGGCCGGGGCGAGACGCGCCCGGCCGGTGCCGCGCCCTGGCAGCCCGCCGCGCTGTCGCAAACCTTGGGCGCGGGGGCCGACATGCGCACGCTGGCGCTGTCCTCGGCAGCGCTGCTGCTGGCCGACCGCACGCAGATCCGCATGGCGGCCCAGGCGCACCTGCGCCTGTGCGAGTCCCGCCCCGCGCGCACGCTGCTGGAGCTGGTCGGCGGGCGCCTGTGGGCGCGCACCAAGAAGACACCGGCGGCGCTGGAACTGCAGACCCCCGCCGCCCTGGCCGTGGTGCGAGGCACCGACTGGGACGTGGAAGTGGAGGAGGGCGGGCGCACCACGCTCACGGTGCTGTCGGGCCGCATCGCGGTGTCCAATGCCCTGGGTGCGGTGGAGGTCGGCCCGTCCGAGCAGGCCACGGTGGAGCCGGGCCAGGCCCCCGTCAAACGCCTGCTGGTGCGGCCGCGCGAGCGCGTGCAGTGGGTGATGGATGCCGCGCTCGATGTCGCGCACTGGGCCGCAGCCTTGCGCGGCGCTGGCGCCGCGCCGCTGGCTGCTGCGGCCGACGCCCTGGAGACCGGCCGCTGGCCCGAGGCACGCGCGCAACTGCGGGCACTGGCTGCGCGTGGCGAGGGGGACGCCCTGGCCGAGCGGCTGCTGGCCGAGCTGGAACTGGCCGACGGCCAGCCCGACGCCGCGCAGGCCCGGCTGGAGCGCGCCTGGCAACGCACGCAGGACTCGCGCGCCGCCGCACGCCGCGCCGGGCTGCTGATGGCGCTGGACCGCAGCCAAGAGGCGCGTGCCTGGCTCGATGCCACCCGCGCCCCGGCGCCCGACGACGCGGCGCTGCTGCTCGCCGACGCCGACTGGCACCGGCTGGAGGGGCAGGGCGATGCCGCGCTGCGCCTGTACCGCCAGGCCGTAGCCCAGGCGCCGGATGCCGCCACGCAGGCCGCCGCCCAGGCGGGTCTGGGCCGTGCGCTGCAGGAGCGTGGCGACCTGCCTGCCGCGCGCGCTGCGCTGCAGCGTGCGGTGGAGCTGGCGCCCGGCCAGCCCGCCTACCGCGCCGAGCGCGCCACCGCCGCCACCGAGGCCCTGCGCCTGCACGCGGCGCGGGCGGATTTCGACGCCGCACTGGCCCAGGCCGGCGATGACTACGTGGCGCTGGCTGGCGCGGGCCTGCTGGCACTGCGCCAGGGCGATGCCGAGGCCGCGCGCACGCAACTCCTCAAGGCGCTGGTGATCGAGCCGCGCCATGCGCGCGCCCAGGTCTGGCTGGCCGTGGCCGAATACCAGCTGGGCGAGCCGGCGGCCGCGTTCGACGCGCTGCAGCGCGCGCGCCAGGCCGACCCGAACGACCCGCTGCCCTGGCAGATCGAGGCGCAGATGCGCAACGACAGCGGCGAGCCCCAGGCCGCCATGGCCGCCGCGCGCGAGGCGCTGGTGCGTCTGCCCTACCTCAAGTCGCTCAACCCGCTGGCCACCGACAGCCAGGGCTCGGCCAATCTGGGCAAGGCGCTGGGCGATTTCGGCCTGGAGCACTGGGCGCGCGCCTACGCGCAGCAGTCGTACTACCCGCTGTGGGCAGGCAGCCATTTCTTCCTGGCCGACCGCTACGAGAGCGACTTCAGCCGCCGCTCCGAGCTGTTCCAGGGTTACCTGAGCGACCCCACCGTGTTTGGCGCGAGCGATCGGCGTGCGCCGCTGATGCTCACCGAGGGCCGCGAGTGGACGGCCGGCGTGAGCGCCGAGCGCAACCCGCTGCGCCGCAACGGCACCGTGGACCTGGGCCACCGGGGCTTCGTGGCGGGGGAGCTTCCCGTGGCCTGGCTGCTGCGCGCCACGGACGTGCAGATGTGGCCGCGCAAAGGCCCGGCCAGCTCGCGCTACCGGCTCTCGTCACCGGGCGTGGACCTGGCCGTGGGCCTGCGGCCCAGCGAGCGGCTGGCGCTGTTCCTGCTGCACGGCGACACCACGTTGCGCTACCGCTACCCCGAGGGGCTGGATTTTGGCAACGGCATCACTTTCGACAACAGCGCGCGCACGCGCACGCGCCGCACCGACGCCGGGGCCTCGTGGCGCTGGTCGGCCGACAGCCAGACCTGGCTCAAGGCGCACACCGGCCGCCAGACCTCGGACCTGGTGCTCGACGACGCCACCTGGGGGCCGCAGGACTACCGCTACGCCAGCGACGAGCAGGGCCTGTTCCTGCGCCACACCGTGCAGTGGGGCGCGCAGCGCCTGAGCCTGGGCTGGGAGCGCGTGGAGCGCGACACCGGAAGCGCCATTTCCGACGCCCAGATCGCCACGCCGCGCAGCAACACCGAGCGCTACGACATGCCCTGGGTGGCGGGCGAATGGCGTTCCGGCCCCTGGAGCGTGATGGCCGAGGCCTACTGGCCCCGCTTCGATGCGCGCCAGCTCGACCGCTTCACCGACGCGGCCGGCAACGACCAGTTGCCGCCCATCGAGGATGGTGCCGCGCACCGCCGCCAGCTGCTGCCGCGCCTGGGCGCGAGCCTGCGCCTGGGCCCTGGCCGCGCGCTGCACTGGGCCTGGCAGGAGAGCCTGCGCGCGCCGGGCACGCACACGCTTTCGCCCGTGGCCACCGGGGCCATCGCCGTGGACCACCAGTACCTGCTGGCCGGCAGCCTGGCGCGCAAGCACGCGCTGCAGATCGACTGGGAGGCGGATGCGCGCACTTTCCTCGGCGCCAGCCTGTCGGGCCAGCGCATCGACAACCTGGCGGCGCACGGCGGACGGCTGTTCGCGCAGAACACCGGCGCGCTGTTCGACAACCTCGCCACCATCGCGCCCGTGGTGCTCAACGCGCAGACCTCGCTCGCCACCTACGAGGAGACGCCGGTCTTCGGCCAAGGCTACCTGGCGCAGGCCAGCGTGTCGGCCAACCACCTGCTGGGGCCGCGCTGGAGCGTGCTGGGCAGCTATGTGCACACCCGCTCGCGCAACACCGGTGCGGCGTTCGCGGGCCGGCCGCTGCCGGGTTTCGCGCGCCATGTGCTGCTGGGCCAGACCACCTGGCGCCATGCCGGCCGCAGCTTCTCGCTGCTGCGCCTGACCTGGCGCGGCGAGCGCTTCAGCGATGAAGCGAATGCGCTGCGCCGCGCGCCGGGCTGGAGCCTGGCGCTGGCCCACGGCTGGGAGTCGCCCGACCGGCGCTGGAGCTTTACCGGCACGGTGCAGACCGGGCTGCGCGCGGGCGAGCGGCCCACGCTGTGGGCGCTTCTGCGCTACCGGGACTAGGTTTGAAGCTTTTTTGGCTTGTAGCGCTTATGTATCAAGCGCTATAAGCTATCAAAAAAGGAGCGATTTCGTCAGGCGGCAGCGGCTGCGGCATCGGCCAGCGCCTGCAGCGCGGCCTGCACGTCGGCGGCGGCCACGCCGTCCACCGGGGCCAGGTGCGCGGCCAGGGTTTGCAAGGCCTGCGGGTCCTTCTGCAGCTCGGCGATGGCCTGGCCGGCTTCCTTGGGCGCGTCGAAGCCCGTGCTCTGCAGCAGCAGGCGGCCGTCGGCGTCGACGAACTTGAAGTAGAACTTGCCGTCCTTCTCGCGGTACTGCTTGAAGCTTGGCAGCGCGGCCTTGGCCACCTTGGCGGCCTTCTGCGGGGCAGCGGCCTGCACCAGGCTGCGCAGGCCCACGGCCGAGCGCAGCTCGCGCATGAAGGGCGTGGCGATCTGGCGCGCGCGTTCGGCGCCCGCGAGCAGCGTGGCCTCGATGCGCGCGGGGTTGTTGATCAGGGCTTCGTACTGTTCGCGCATCGGCGCGACGACCTGGTCCACGCGCTCGAACAGCACCTGCTTGGCGTCGCCCCAGGCGATGCCTTCCGCGTAGGCCTTGCGCAGGGCGGCGGTCTCGGCCTCGGTGGCGAAAGCCTGGTAGATCTGGAACAGGGCCGAGCCTTCGGTGTCCTTGGGTTCGCCCGGCGCGCGCGAGTCGGTCAGGATGCCGCCGATGAGCTTCTTGAGTTGCTCCCGGCTGGAGAACAGCGGAATGGTGTTGTCGTAGCTCTTGCTCATCTTGCGGCCGTCCAGGCCGGGCAGGGTGGCCACGTTGTCGTCGATCACCGCCTCGGGCAGCACGAAGTGCTCGCCGTAGAGGTGGTTGAAGCTCGCGCCCATGTCGCGCGCCATCTCGATGTGCTGCACCTGGTCGCGCCCCACGGGCACCTTGTGCGCCTTGAACATCAGGATGTCGGCACCCATGAGCACGGGGTACATGAACAGGCCTGCGGTCACGCCGTCGTCCTGTTCGCGGGCTGCGGCGGCGTTCTTGTCCTGCGCGGCCTTGTAGGCGTGGGCGCGGTTGAGCAGGCCCTTGCCGGTCACGCAGGTCAGCAGCCAGGTCAGTTCGGGAATCTCGGGAATGTCCGATTGGCGGTAGAAGGTCACCTTCTCCGGGTCGAGCCCGGCGGCCAGCCAGCTCGCGGCGATCTCCAGCGTGGAGCGCTGGATGCGCACCGGGTCTTCGCACTTGATGAGTGCGTGGTAGTCGGCCAGAAAGTAAAAGCTCTGCACGCCGGGGCGCAGGCTGGCCTGCACCGAGGGGCGGATGGAGCCGACGAAGTTGCCGAGGTGGGGCGTGCCCGTGGTGGTGATGCCGGTGAGAAAGCGCGTGGTGCTCATGGGAACGAAATCAGCAAGAAAAGAAGAGAAAAGGCAAACGGGCCTTGCACGGGGTCGTGTACTGGACGGGGTCCAGGAAACCGGCGCGGCCCAGGCCAGAGCCGAAGGCGACTCAGGGGGGCTTCATCTCAGAAGCGCTGTGAGCGGTGTGAGCAGCAGGTTGATGGCGCTGTAGCCCAGGCCCATCAGCGGGCGCAGCCACAGCGCGCCCACCACGCCGCCAATCACCAGGGCCATGACGATGAAGAAGCCCCAGGGTTCGATGCGCGAGACCATGTGCGCCTGCTTCCAGGGCAGCAGGCCGACCAGGATGCGCCCGCCATCAAGCGGTGGCAGCGGAAAAAGGTTGAACGCCCACATCACCAGGTTGACCAGCACCCCGGCACGCCCCATTTCGATGAAAAAGCGCTCGTCGATGCCCATGCTCACCAGTGCCACAAGCACCACGGCCCAGACCACGGCTTGTACGAAGTTGGAGGCAGGCCCCGCCAGCGCCACCCACACCATGTGCTGCTTGGGGTTGCGCAGGTTGCCAAAATTCACCGGCACCGGCTTGGCGTAACCAAACAGGAAGGCGCCGGAGGTCGCAAAGTACAACAGCAGTGGCATCAGGATGGTGCCTACCGGGTCGATGTGCTTGAGGGGGTTGAGCGTGATGCGCCCCAGCATGTAGGCGGTGTTGTCGCCGAAATGGCGCGCTGCGTAGCCATGAGCCGCCTCATGCACGGTGATGGCAAAGAGCACCGGCAGGGCGTAGATCAGAACGGTTTGGATGATATTGGAGAGGTCCACCGGGGGATTGTCTCAGACGCGCCGCCGTCAGCGCCGCGGCGGGGTGATCACAGGCCCAGTGCCTGCAGGCTGCCGCGCCCCTGGCGCACCACATCGGGGTCGCCCCCTGCGCCCATGGGCGTGAGGTCTATCACCGTCGTGGGTTGGGACGGGCAGGCGCCCGCATCCACCACGGCAGCCAGGGCGTGCTCGAACTGCGCGCGAATCTCCTGGGCGTCGTTCAGCGGCTCGGTCTCGCCGGGGGCAATCAAGGTGGTGGCCAGCAACGGCGCGCCATGCAGGGCCAGCAGTTCCTGCAGCGCCTTGTGCTCGGGCACGCGCAGGCCGATGGTCTTGCGCGAGGGGTGGCTCACGCGGCGTGGCACTTCCTTGGTGGCTTCGAGGATGAAGGTGTAGGCGCCCGGCGTGGCCAGCTTGAGCAGGCGGTACTGGCGGTTGTCCACGCGGGCATAGTTGGCCAGCTCCGACAGGTCGCGGCACAGCAGCGTGAGGTGGTGCTTGTCGTCCACCTGGCGAATGCGGCGCAGCTGGTCGGCGGCATTCTTGTCGTCGAGGTGGCAGACCAGCGCGTAACTGGAATCGGTGGGCACGGCCACCACGCCGCCTTTTTGCAGCAGGGCAGCGGCCTGTTTCAGCAGGCGGGGCTGGGGGTTCTCGGGGTGGACTTCGAAATACTGGGCCATGGCGCGTGCGTCAGTGTGCGGGCTGGATGCGGTGGGCCACAAGGTTCCAGACGGGGGTGAGGTGGCTTGGCAGCAGCGGCAGCATGCCCAGATCGGTATGGGATTCGTCGGGGCTGTGGAAGTCGCTGCCGCGCGAGGCAGCAAAGCCGAACTCCTGCGCCATGGCGGCGTAGCTGACGGCCTCGGCCGCCGAATGGCTGCCGGTGACCACTTCCACGCCCTGGCCGCCGTGCTGCTTGAACTCGGAAAATAGTGCGAACTCTTCGTTGGCGCTGAGCCGGTAGCGCGCAGGGTGGGCAATCACGGCCACGCCGCCCGCGTCCTGGATCCAGCACACGGCGTCACCCAGGCTGGCCCAGCGGTGCGGCACGAAACCGGGCTTGCCTTCGATCAGGAATCTGCGGAACACCTCGGAGGTGTCCTTGCACACGCCTGCTTCCACCAGATAGCGGGCGAAATGGGTGCGCGAGATCAGTTCGGGGTTGCCTACATAGTGCAGTGCTCCCTCGTACGCACCCGGAATGCCCACCTTCGCCAGTTGCTCGGCCATTTCCTGGGCACGCTCTCCGCGCCCGCCGCGCGTGCGCGCCAGCCCTTGCAACAGGCGCTCGTCCTGGGCGTCGAATCCCAGACCGACGATGTGCACCGTGGTGCCCGCGAACGTGACGGAGATTTCAGCGCCGGTGAGATACGCCATGCCCTGGGCGCGGGCGGCAGCGGCGGCGCGTTGCTGGCCGCCGACCTCGTCGTGATCGGTCAGGGCCCAGAGTTCGACCCCGTTGGCCTTGGCCCGTGCGGCCAGCGCCTCGGGTTCCAGGGTTCCGTCGGAGACGACGGAGTGGCAGTGCAGGTCGGCGTTGGTGTAGGTGGTCACCGGCCCATTCTACGGGTTTGTACTTGTGCCTGCAGGCTCCTCGGCGGTGTGCCGCAGGCGTAGGCTATCGGGTCTGCGGATGCGGGCATCGGGGCCTGTCCGCGCAATTTCAATAGAGGGAAAAGGCCATGCAATTCGACAATATCCGGGTATCACGCAAACTGTGGGGAACCCTGCTGGGCGTGGTGGTGATCATGACGCTGATGGCGGGGGTGCTGCTGAACCGTTTTGCGACATCCATGGAGCAGACCATGGCCGATGTGCTGGTGATCGAGGAACGCATCACGTCGGCGGTGCGCTGGCGCGGCGCCACCGAGACCGCCGTGACCATGGTGATGGGGGGCGCGGTGACCACCGACTCGGTGCTCGCGCAGCAATACGACGCTCGGGTGAAAGAAATCATCGGTGGCATCAACAAAATCCAGGCCGAGATTGCCAAGGACACCACCAACCCCGAAGAAAAACGTGCCCTGGAGCACATTGCCGCCGAGCGCAAGAAAGTGCTGGAGGCCACGGCCAAGACTTGGGAACTTAAGGGCGCAGGCGATGCGGTGGAAACACAGCGCTTTGCCGACGAGACGCTCACGCCCCTGGTGGCTGCCTATCTCAAGGCGCAGGACGATTTCGTCAAGACCCTGGAGCAGCGCCGCGAGCAGGTGCGCAACGAGGCCGACGCGCGGCGCACCCGTCTGGCGGCCATTGCATGGGGCGTGGCTGCGCTGGTGCTGGTGGCTGTGCTGCTGATGGCCCGGCTGCTGGTGCGCTCCATCACCCGTCCGCTTGACGAGGCTGTGGCGACCATCGACGCCATTGCGGCGGGTGACCTGACGCGCGAGATTCACACCACGCGCAAGGATGAGTTCGGCCACATGCTGGGCTCGCTGTCGGGGATGGCAGCGCGGTTGCGCGGCCTGGTGGGGGAGGTGCGCACGGGGGTCGAGGCGGTGTCGCTGGCGTCCTCCGAAATCGCCATGGGCAACCAGGACCTGTCGGCGCGCACCGAGCAGACGGCCTCCAATCTGCAGCAGACGGCTGCCAGCATGGAGCAGCTCACGGCCACCGTCACGCAGTCGGCCGACACGGCGCGCCAGGCCAACCAGCTCGCCGCCAATGCGGCCCAGGCGGCCACGCGCGGCGGCCAGGTGGTGGGCCAGGTGGTGGCCAGCATGCAGGAGATCACGCACAGCTCGCGCAAGATCGCCGACATCATCGGCGTGATCGACGGCATTGCCTTCCAGACCAACATCCTGGCGCTCAACGCGGCCGTGGAAGCGGCCCGCGCGGGCGAGCAGGGCCGGGGCTTTGCCGTGGTGGCGAGCGAGGTGCGCAGCCTGGCCGGCCGCTCGGCCGAGGCGGCCAAGGAGATCAAGCAGCTCATCGGCGCCTCGGTCGAGAACGTCGAGACCGGATCGCAGCAGGTGGCCGAGGCCGGCCAGAGCATGAACGAGATCGTTGCCAGCGTGCAGCGTGTGAGCGATCTGATCGGCGAGATCACCGCTTCGTCCGCCGAGCAGCGCGACGGCATTGCCCAGGTCAACCAGGCGGTCACGCAGCTGGACCAGATGACGCAGCAGAACGCCGCGCTGGTTGAAGAATCGACCGCTGCCGCGACCTCGCTGCGCGACCAGGTGCACCACCTGACCGACGTGATGGCGGTGTTCAACGTGGGCGCCGTGGCTTCGGCCGCGCCACGCGTGCAGGCGCCGCGCCCGGCTCCGGCTGCTGCCCGTGCCGCCCCGGTCCCGCCGAAAAAGGTGGCAGCAACGGTGAAACGGCCGGCGGTGGCGGCACCCGCTGCGGCCCCCCAGACAGACCCCCACCCCCCCCGCGCGACGCCGGCTCCGCGCATCGCGGCGGCGCCCGCAGCACCGGCCGCGCCGCGCAAGGCTCAGGGAGGCGAGGACGACTGGGAAAGCTTCTGATCCGTTTGGAAAACTTGTATTGCTATTGAAAACATAGCTTGATGCCGCCGACGGAAGGGCTTCATCGGCATTTTTGATGGCGAACTATTGAATGCCCCCCATGGGCCGACGGGGGTGGCATGCGGAGCCTGCAAGCAGGCCGGGCGGGGCTCTTCTACAATCTGCGCCCCGTCCACCTTCCGACCCACCATGTTCTCACCCACCCCCCAAAACGCTGCCCTGCGCCCCCTTCCTGCCCTGATCTTTGCCAGCCGCTGGCTGCAGCTGCCGCTGTATCTGGGGCTGATCGCGGCACAGGCGGTGTATGTGTTCCATTTCTGGGTGGAGCTGGTGCACCTGCTGGAGGCCGTTTTTGGCAGCGAGAAAGCCCTCCAGGCCCTGATCACCAGCATCGGTTACAAAACCGACGTGCAGATCACCAGCCTGAACGAGACCATCATCATGCTGGTGGTGCTGGCGCTGATCGACGTGGTGATGATCTCCAACCTGCTCATCATGGTGATCGTGGGGGGCTACGAAACCTTCGTGAGCCGCATGAACCTCGAAAGCCACCCCGACCAGCCCGAGTGGCTGAGCCACGTGAACGCCTCCGTGCTCAAGGTCAAGCTGGCCACGGCCATCATCGGCATCAGCTCGATCCATCTGCTCAAGACCTTCATCAACGCCGCCAACTACGACCTCAAGGTGCTGATGTGGCAGACCATCATCCACGTGGTCTTTTTGCTCAGCGCGCTGGCTATCGCGCTGACCGACCGCCTGCTGACGGCCTCGCACGCCGCCGCCAACGCTAACCACTGAGCAGTTGCCGGTGCGGATGCATCGGTCCCCCCGGGGCCGGGCTGCACCCGCGGCGCCTGAAACTGCCGCGGCCCGCGCCAGCGGCCGCCGCGCAAGGGCAGCCCCGCCGCGCTGGCGGCGTCCCCCTCGGGGGAAGGCACGCAGCGCCACAGGGGGGCTACTTCAACTGCGCGCCCTCCACCAGAAACTGCACCTTGCGCTCGCCCTTCCACTCGTTCACATCGAGGCGGAAGGCCAGCAGCACGCGCCCAGGCAACGGGTCGGTGTGGCCGAACCAGATGCCGTCCACCGGCTCGCCCTGGTGGCGCAGTTTGAGCGAGAGGTGGCGCTCGCCCACCAGGCGCTGGCTCAAAACTTCCACCTCCTCGCTGAAGGTGGGCGGCGCAAAACCCTGTCCCCAGACCTCGCGGTGCAGCGTGTCCACCAGGTCGGTTCGGCGGTATTCGGGGGCCAGTGGCCCGTCGGTCTCCAACCGGCGCGTGAGCGTGGCGGCGTCCAGCCACTCGCGCGCCACCTGGGCCAGCGCCTGCTCGAACACCTCGAACTGGTCTTCGGGCACGGTGCAGCCCGCCGCCATGGCATGGCCGCCAAAGCGCAGCAGCACACCGGGGTGGCGCTTGGCCACCAGGTCGAGCGCGTCGCGCAGGTGAAAACCGGGGATGGAGCGACCCGAGCCCTTCAATTCATGCTCCTTGCCCGGCGCGCCGCTGGCGGCGAAGACGAAGGTGGGGCGGTGCAGCCGGTCCTTGATGCGTGATGCCACGATGCCCACCACGCCTTCGTGGAAGTCGGGGTCGAACACGCTGATAGCGGGTGGCGGCTCGGTGCCTTCCTCAAACAGGTTCTCGGCCAGCAGCTGCGCCTGCTCGCGCATGCCGCCCTCGATCTCGCGGCGCTCGCGGTTGATGGCGTCGAGCTGCTGCGCCAGGTGATCGGCGCGGGCTGCGTCGTCGGTCAGCAGGCATTCGATGCCCAGCGTCATGTCGGCCAGGCGCCCGGCGGCGTTGATGCGCGGGCCCAGCGCGAAGCCGAAGTCGAAGGTGGTGGCCATGGGCGGCTGGCGCCCGGCCACGCGCAGCAGCGCCGCGATGCCGGGCTGCATCTGGCCCGCGCGGATGCGCTTGAGGCCCTGCGCCACCAGGCGGCGGTTGTTGGTGTCCAGCCTCACCACGTCGGCCACGGTGCCCAGGGCCACGAGGGGCAGCAGCGGGTCGAGCTTGGGTTGGCTGGCCACGTCGAACACCCCGCGCGCGCGCAACTCCGAGCGCAGCGCCAGGAGCACATAGAACATCACGCCCACGCCGGCGATGGACTTGCTCTCGAACGTGCAGCCCGGCTGGTTGGGGTTGACGATGGCGTCGGCCTGCGGCAGCTCGCTGCCCGGCAGGTGGTGGTCGGTGACCAGCACCGCCAGGCCCAGCGCCTTGGCCTGGGCCACGCCCTCGCAGCTGGCGATGCCGTTGTCCACGGTGATGAGCAGGTCGGCGCCGCGCTCCTTCACGCGCCGGGCGATCGGCGGGGTCAGGCCGTAGCCGTCGACCACGCGGTCGGGCACGAGGTAGTCGACCTGCTGCGCGCCCAGCAGGCGCAGGCCGCGCACGGCCACGGCGCAGGCGGTGGCGCCGTCGCAGTCGTAGTCGGCCACGATGCACAGGCGCAGGTTCTGGGCCATGGCGTCGGCCAGCAGGCGCGCGGCCTCCTGGATGCCCTTGAGCCCACTGGGCGGCAGCAGTCGCGCCAGGCCGTCGTCCAGCTCGTCCTTGGCCTGCACGCCGCGGGCCGCGTACAGGCGCGCCAGCAGCGGGTGGATGCCGGCCTGTTCCAGCGCCCAGGCGGCCCGGGGTGGGATGTCTCTAGCTATTATTTTCATAGCTGTTCGCGCACGTCCGCAAAGCGCTGAGGTCGGAAAATGCTTGAAATTCTCTGGCCGAGCGAACGCGGTGCCGTGTGCCAGGTGAGCGCGCCGCGCTCGCCGCACAGCGTGAGCCGCGCTGTGGCGCCGCGCGCTACATGCGCATCGAGCCGCGCCAGCGCACCGGCGTCGATCGCCTGCCAGGCGGCGCTCCAGGCGGCCCAGTCTTCGCGCAGCGCGGCGCCCTGCAGGCCGTCTTCGACCACCGGCGGCGGGGCCGGGGGCTGCGGCGCCTGGGGCAGTCGGCCCGCGCCATGCACCCAGAAGGCGTTGACAGGCGGCAGGCGCCGGGCCTCGCGTGCGTCGTTGAAGGGGTGGGTGTAGAGCAGCATCTGCATCTCGCTGTGCAGGCGGCGCAGCGGGTGTGACTTTTGCTCGCCCGGCAGCCAGTGCGAGACGTCGCGGTGCAGCACGCGTTCGGGCGAGGCGGTGACCAGGTCGGCCAGCAACTCGCCGTGCGCCAGCCAGCGCGTCGGCTGGTCGTACTGCAGCGTGATGCCGTCACCCTCGAACCACGGTGCCATGAGGGCGAGCAGGGCGCGCGAGTCGTCTTCGGTCAGCTGGAGCTGGGCCGGGTCGGCCAAGGTGACATGGTCGGTGCGCACCTCCCAGTGGCAGGGCGTGACGAAGGCCCAGGCGTCCTGGGCAGCCTCGTCGTGGCGGCCCTGCTGGTGCAGGTGGTGCGCGGCCCACGGAATGCAGCCGGGGGCGCTGGGCAGGCCCAGCGCGCGCGCCAGCGCGCGCTCGTGCGGGGCGCTGAAGGCGTCGTCGTCCCCCAGGTCGCTCTCGTGCAGTGTCAGGCGTGCGAGCAGCCGGTCCAGGTGGGGCAGGGCCAGGCCCGTCAGGGCCTGCTGGCTGGCCTCGGAGGCGCCGGCGGCGTAGGGGATGAGCAAATGGAGGGTGTCCGACATGCCGGGTATTTTGCGGGATGCCACAATCGACAGCTAATCGCTTACTTCCCCCGGGGACAACCCTCCATGCGTCTGCTGCACTACCTTGAGATTGAGAACTTCAAGCGCTTTGGCGACAAGCAGCGCATCGAGTTAGACCATCCGGCGGTGTTGATTGGCCCCAACAATTGCGGCAAGACTAGCGCTATCCAGGCGTTGGCGTTGTGGTCACAAGCCGTCAGAACCTGGTACGAGGTACGCAAAGATTCGTCTGCCAAGGAGCGAACAGCGACTGGCATGAACCGGCTCAATATTGTGGCTGTGCCGGTGCAACGTACCCGTTTCTTCTGGCACAACACAAGGGTGCAAAAGGTGCCACTGATCATCACGGTGGGCGTTGAATTTTTCGGGAAGGTGGTTCCATTAACTATGAAATTCACCCACCGTGGTGACGAATTGGTTTATTGCGAGCCCGATAAAAGCAGTGCGCCAAATATGGACTTGATCCGGCACGCCGCTAGAGTCGCTGTGGCGCTCCTGTATCCCATGTCTGGATTGGAGACAGAAGAAAAAATACTCAAATCCGGTGCTGTGGATGTGCTCCTCGGACAGGGACAAACGGCTCAGGTGCTACGCAACCTGTGTTTGATGGTTTTCAATCAATCGCCTGAAGATTGGCTACGGATATCAGGGTTGATGCGCCGATTGTTTGGTGTGGAGTTGACGCAACCTTTGGAAACGAGCCGGGGGAGTATTGAATTGCAATATCGTCAGCCTGGCGTGAAAGAGGCGTTGGATGTGTCTTCATCTGGCCGTGGTTTTCAGCAGATGTTGTTGATTTTCGCCTATCTCTATTCCCATAAAGGCAGTGTTCTGCTTGTGGATGAGCCAGATGCGCACTTGGAGATATTGCGCCAGAAGCAGGTATATGTTTTGCTGCGTGACATTGCTGGCGAGAATGGCTCACAAGTGGTGATGGTGACGCACTCTGAGGTCATCTTGGATGAGGCGCTAGAAAACAACCTGACGCTCTTGCTGGACGGACGTGCAGAAAATCTCGCAAAGACCCAGCGTATCAAAGATAGCCTTAAGCATTTTGGCGCTGAGCACTACGTCAAGGCACGCGAGCGCGGATATGTGCTGTACGTGGAGGGCGGTACTGACGTGGACATGCTGCGCGTCCTGGCTGAGCGGTTGGGGCACCCGGCCGCCCTGTGCTGGGATGAGCGCATCAACTCGTTCTATGTACAGAACAACTACCCGGACCAGAGTCTGGACGCCGAGTTGGAGCGGGTTGAGGGCGGTTTTGGTGTCACACCTCAGCAGCATTTCAATGGCTTGCGGAACCTGTTACCCGATTTGCGAGGCCTAGCCATTTTGGATAATGACGGCCGGAACCGGCAAAGCAAGCTTGATGGACCGCTGAAGATCGCTTATTGGAGGCGTTACGAGGCGGAAAATTATTTCATCACGCCGGACTTGCTGCGTCGATATGCAGCCAGCCAGTATCCCGTGGATGATCTTTTTGCACAGCAGACGCGGACTGCCATAGACGAAGTGATTGATGCTCTGGTGCTGGAGCAGGTCTTCGAAGGTGCGCAGGCTGATTTTGAGGCCTGGCAGCAGGCCAGTCCGGAATTGTCGCGTGTGCTGTGGGAAGCCAAAACCGAGCGCCGCAAGCTCAGCACGTTTGCCGAAGAATTCTTCCGCAGGTTGGCCGAGCGTATGGGGGGCGGTCTGCTGTTGCGCAAGGGTGAACTGCATCGCTTGGTGACACTGGTACCGCCTGAGGTGATTCCGACTGAAGTCAAGGAAAAACTCGATCTGTTGGCGGACGTGTTCCCTACGGCGCTCAATGCTGAAGGCGTCGACGATGGAAAAACGACGCCCGCATGACGCTACTACAAAAAAACAGCCCTCGGACCCGGCGTTAAAAGCAGCGGCCTTTGACACGATTCGTCGTTCTCCTAAACCGCAACAACACATGCAAATCCCTTACGAACTGGCCCTGGGCTGGCGCTACACCCGCGCGGGCCGCGCCACGCGGCGCAACGGTTTCATCTCGTTCATCTCGGGCGTGTCCATGCTGGGCATCGCGCTCGGGGTGGCGGCGCTCATCATCGTGCTCAGCGTGATGAACGGCTTTCAGAAAGAGGTGCGCGACCGCATGCTCAGCGTGGTCTCGCACATCGAGATTTTTGCCCCGGCCGGCGCGGCCATGCCCGACGTGGCGCGCACGCTGCAGGAGGCACGCCAGCACCCGCAGGTGGTGGGCGCGGCGCCGTTCGTCGCGGCGCAGGCGCTGCTGGCGCGCGGCGAGGACATGAAGGGCGCGCTGGTGCGCGGCATCGACCCGGCGCGCGAGCCCGAGGTCACCGATCTGGTGGCCGGCAGCCAGGGCGAGGCGCTGGCGCAGCTCGTGCCGGGCGAGTTCCGCGTGGTGCTGGGCGGAGAGCTGGCGCGCATGCTGGGCGTGCGCGCGGGCGACGTGGTCACGCTGATCGCGCCCAGCGGCCAGGTCACGCCGGCCGGTGTGGTGCCGCGCATCAAGCAGATGCAGGTGGCTGGCACCTTTGATTCGGGCCACTACGAATACGACTCCACCCTGGTGCTGCTGCACCATGAGGACGCGCAGCGCATCTTCCGCCTTGAAGGGCCCACCGGCATCCGCCTCAAGCTGCGCGACCTGCACCAGGCGCGCACCGTGGCGCAGGATCTGGCCCAGTCCCTGAGTGGCGACCTGCTGATCCGCGACTGGACGCAGCAGAACCGCACCTGGTTTGCCGCCGTGCAGCTCGAAAAACGCATGATGTTCATCATCCTCACGCTGATCGTGGCCGTGGCGGCGTTCAACCTGGTGTCCACGTTGGTGATGACGGTGCAGGACAAGCGCGCCGACATCGCCATCCTGCGCACCCTGGGCGCGAGCCCGCGCAGCATCATGGGTATCTTCGTGGTGCAGGGCGCGATGGTCGGCGTCATCGGCACGCTGGCCGGGCTGCTGTTGGGCCTGGGCATTGCGTTCAACATCGACGTGATCGTGCCCGCCATCGAGCGGCTGTTGAGCGCGAGCTTTCTGCCCAAAGACATCTACCTCATCAGCCGCATGCCCAGCGACCCGCAGCCTGCCGACATCGTGCCCGTGGGCGTGATCTCGCTGGTGCTGTCCTTCGTGGCCACGCTCTACCCGAGCTGGCGCGCCAGCCGCGTCAACCCTGCCGAGGCCTTGCGCTATGAATAATATAGCTAGTGACGCTTATCCAGCAAGCGCTGGAGGCCAAAATGGCTTCAAGAACCAAGTCGTGCTGCAGGCCCGGGGCCTGACCAAGCGCTTCACCGAGGGGCGCCTGGACGTGACGGTGCTGCAGGGTGTCGACCTGGATGTGCACGCGGGCGAGACGCTGGCCATCGTCGGCGCCTCGGGTTCGGGCAAGAGCACGCTCTTGCACCTGCTGGGCGCGCTCGATGCACCCACGTCGGGCAGCGTGCACCTGCATGGGCGGAATCTGGCGCAGATGTCTGCAGCGCAGCAGGGCGACTTGCGCAACCAGTACCTGGGCTTTGTCTACCAGTTTCACCACCTGCTGCCCGAGTTCAGCGCGCTCGACAACGTGGCCATGCCGCTGCGCATCCGCCGCCTGCCTTACGAAGAATGCACGCGCCAGGCCGCGCAAATGCTGGCCCACGTGGGCCTGGCGGGCCGCGTGCAGCACCGCCCGGCCGAGCTGTCGGGCGGCGAGCGCCAGCGCGTGGCCATTGCGCGTGCCCTGGTCACCCGGCCGGCCTGCGTGCTGGCCGACGAGCCCACCGGCAACCTTGACCGCACCACGGCCGAGGGTGTGTTCCAGCACATGCTGCAACTGGCACGCGAGCAGGGGACGGCGTTTGTGATGGTGACGCATGACGAGACCTTGGCGGCGCGGTGCGACCGGGTGCTCAGGCTGGTGGCGGGGCGGCTGGATTCGGCTGCGTAGTTTTTGTGTCTGTGCTTCTTGCGAAGTGCTGAGGCCGGGGTGTGCGCCCGGCTCCCGCCCTCAGCACAAGCACACCGCCATTCAGCACTGCCCTGTGGGATCATCCCGTCATGCCCCACTCTTGGATCGACACCCACTGCCACCTGGACGCCCCCGAGTTCGCTCCCGACGTGGACGCAGTGCGCGCCCATGCCCGCGCAGCCGGCGTGCAGCACCTCGTCATTCCAGCAGTGCAAGTGGCCCATGCCGACGCCGTGCGTGAACTGGCCCACCGCCACGGCGACAGCTACGCCCTGGGCATCCATCCCCTCTACACCCCGCAGGCGGCGGACGACGACGTGGAGCGCCTGGCGCAACTACTGGAGCAGCACAGCAACGACCCGCACCTCGTCGCCATCGGCGAGATCGGCCTGGATTTCTTCGTGCCCGGGCTGGACGCCGAGCGCCAGACGCGCTTTTACCGTGCGCAGTTGCAGCTGGCCCGGCGCTTCAACCTGCCCGTCATCCTGCATGTGCGCCGCTCGGCCGACGCGCTGCTCAAGGGCCTGCGCGAGGTACCGGTGCGGGGCGGCATCGCACATGCGTTCAATGGCAGCCTGCAGCAGGCGCGCGCCTTCATCGCGCTGGGCTTCAAGCTCGGCTTTGGCGGCGCGCTGACTTATGAGCGCGCGCTGCAGCTGCGTCGCCTGGCCACCGAGCTGCCCCTCGAGGCCCTGGTGCTGGAGACCGATGCGCCCGACATGCCGCCACACTGGATCTACCGCACCGCTGCCGAGCGTGCCGCCGGCCAGCCGCAAGGACGCAACGCGCCGGCCGAGCTGCCGCGCATCGCACAGGTTCTGGCCGGCCTGCTCGGCACGCCGCTGGAGGCGCTGGCGCAGCACACCCGCGCCAATGCATTGCACGCGCTGCCGCGTCTGCAAGGCCGTGCAGGATAATGGGCGAAAATGGCCTCTGGCGCAGTACCCTATTGCGCTAAAAGCTATTGATTTGATAGTAAATTTTCTTCCCATTCCATGACCCGTGCAGTGACCCTCCCGCCCGCGCCACCGGCCGCCGTACGGTTGGTAGGCCTGCCGCCGGTGGTGGGTGCGGGCACGGTGGTGCTGGTGCTCGGCAGCTTTCCCGGCGTGGCCTCGCTGCGCGCGCAGCAGTACTACGCGCACCCGCAAAACCACTTCTGGCGCATCCTGCAGGCGCTCTGGCCGCAGCACCCCTTGCCTGAGCCGTACGCCGAGCGCTGTGACTGGCTGCTCGGGCGCGGCCTGGGCCTGTGGGACGTGTACGGCGCCTGCGAGCGCGAGGGCAGCCTGGATGCCCGCATCCGCCACCCCGAGGTGAACGATTTCGCCAGTCTGCGCGCGCGCTGTCCGCGCCTGGCCGCCATCGCCCACAATGGCGGGGAGAGCTTTCGCCATGCGCGCGCCACGGCGCAACTGGGCGTGCCGGTGCTCCGGCTGCCGTCCACCAGCCCGGCGAACGCCTCGTGGAGCTTCGAGCGCAAGCGGCAGGCCTGGGCGCAGGCCCTGGCCGAGCATGGATTACTGTGAGAACCCCGAACCAATGGCCCGCAAGAAAAACAACACCGCCGAACTGCCCGAAGTCAGCGTCTCCGACGATGGCGAGGTGCGCCACCTGCACCTGGGCACGCCCTGGATCCAGGGCTCCATGCGCATCGATGCGCCCTTCGATCTGGAGCTGGAATACATCCAGCGCATGATGGTCTGGCTGCTGTTCATGGAGCCCGATGCCGTACGCAAGGGCCACGCCATGCAGCTGGGCCTGGGCGCGGGCGCCATCACCAAGTTCTGCCACAAGAAGCTGCGCATGTGCGCCACCGCCATCGAGCTGAACCCGCAGGTGCTGGCCGTGTGCCGCGCGTGGTTCAAGCTGCCGCCCGACGGCCCCAAGCTGCGGGTGGTGCTGGCCGATGCGGCGCAGGAGATCCGCAACCCGATGTGGCTGGGCACGGTGGATGGGCTCTGTGTCGATCTGTACGACGACAACGCAGCGGCCCCCGTGCTCGACAGCGCCGAGTTCTACGCCGACTGCCGCGCACTGCTGAGCGAGGGCGGCTGCATGACGGTGAACCTGTTCGGCCGGGGCTCCAGCTTTGCGGAGAGCGTGGAGAAGCTCGCGGGCGTTTTTGGCGAGAATGCGCTCTGGGCCTTCAAGCCCACGCGCGAGGGCAACACCGTGGTGCTGGCGCAGCGCACGCCCAGCCGGTTCAAGCGCGGCGAGCTGGCTGCGCGCTGCGCCGACATCCAGGAGCGCTGGGGAATCCCCACCGCCAAATGGGTGCGCGGATTCAAGCCGCTCACGACCTGACGGCTCTGTCACATTCTTCTGCACCTCTGTCATGACACACCACCACGCCGCCACGTCCGCGAAACTGGCTCCGGCCTCTGTCCACACCGGGCCGCTCGACTGGCGCCGCATTGTGGAATGGCTGCGCACCGATGGCGTCATTGCCGACGAAGAGGCGCAGCGCACCATCGCGCGCTGCTCGCAGGCCGAGAGTTCGCAGCACCCGCTGGTGCGGCTGGCCAACGTGGCCATGGCACGCGCCAGCGATGGCAAGCCGCTCGATGCCGAGATGCTGACCGAGTACCTGGCCCAGCGCTGCGGCCTGCCGTATCTGCGCATCGACCCGCTGAAGGTCGATGTGGGCAAGGTGGCAGACACCATGAGCGCCAGCTATGCCGAGCGCCACAAGGTGCTTCCGGTGCAGGTGACGACCAAGGAAGTCGTGGTGGCAACGGCCGAGCCCTTCATCACCGACTGGGTCGCCGAGGTAGAGCGCCAGGCCAAGCGGCCGGTGCGCCGCGTGCTGGTCAACCCGCAGGAAATCCACCGCTACACGGCCGAGTTTTTCGCACTGGCCAAGTCGGTGCGTGCGGCGCAGAAGGCGGGGGGCAGCGCGGCGTCGAGCAATTTCGAGCAACTGGTCGAACTGGGCCGGACGAACAAGCAGCTCGATGCCAATGACCAGGGCGTGGTCAAGGTGGTGGACTGGCTCTGGCAGTACGCCTTTGACCAGCGCGCCAGCGACATCCACCTCGAACCCCGGCGCGAGCAGGGCGTGATCCGCTTTCGCATCGACGGTGTGCTGCACCCGGTCTACCAGATGCCGCTGGGTGTGATGAGCGCCATGGTGGCGCGCGTCAAGCTGCTCGGGCGCATGGACGTGGTGGAAAAGCGCCGCCCGCAGGATGGCCGCATCAAGACCCGCAACCAGCGCGGCGACGAGGTCGAGATGCGTCTGGCCACACTACCCACGGCCTTCGGCGAGAAGATGGTGATGCGCATCTTCGACCCCGACACGGCGGTCAAGGACCTGGACGCACTGGGTTTCGCGCAGCACGATGCGCAGCGCTGGGAAGACCTCATCAAGCGCCCCTACGGCATCATCCTCGTGACCGGGCCCACCGGTTCGGGCAAGACCACCACGCTGTATTCCACGCTCAAGCGCGTGGCCACCGAAGAGGTCAATGTCAGCACGGTCGAAGACCCGATCGAAATGATCGAGCCCAGCTTCAACCAGACGCAGGTGCAGCCGCAGCTGGACTTCAGCTTTGCCGAGGGCGTGCGCGCCCTCATGCGCCAGGATCCGGACATCATCATGGTGGGTGAAATCCGCGACCTGGAAACGGCCGAAATGGCCGTGCAGGCAGCGCTGACGGGCCACCTGGTGTTCAGCACCCTGCACACCAACGATGCGCCCTCGGCTGTCACGCGCCTGATGGAGCTGGGCGTGCCGTCCTACCTCATCAATGCCACGCTGCTGGGCGTGCTGGCCCAGCGCCTGGTGCGCACCCTTTGCAAGCTGTGCAAGCAGCCCGACGAAAGCGCTTCGCAGGAGGCGCTGGCCGAGGCCGTCAAGCCCTGGAAGCTCAGCGGCGGCTACCACCCCTACAAACCCGTGGGCTGCGTGGACTGCCGCATGACGGGTTTCCGTGGGCGCATGGGGCTGTACGAACTCCTCACGGTGACCGAGACGCTCAAGGAAGGCATCACCAAGGAGCCTTCCATTGACGCGCTGCGCCGCCAGGCGGTCAAGGACGGCATGCGCCCGCTGCGCATGGCGGGAGCCCTGCGCGTGGCACAGGGTGTGACCACCCTTGAAGAGGTGGTGGCGGCGACACCGCCGCCGCGCTAGCCGGCAGCCATTTCCGTTGCCCATGGCGCTGTGCGCCACCCGCAGCCCATGAAACCGGCGCGGCCCAGGCCAGCGGCCACCGCGCAAGGGCCGCCCCGCCGCGCTGGTGGCGTCCCCCTGCCCGCATCGCGCAGCGATGCGAGAGCGGGGGGCAGGCGCGCAGCGACACAGGGGGGTGTTTCATTTCACGGGGGACAACCCTCGGTTCCTGCGTAGGTGGAATCCACATCGGAAAGTGGGCATGGCGGCGACACAATTCCGGGTGTTGGATCAACGTCAGGAGACTTTCCGTGAAAATCAAAAGTCAAAAGGACTTTTTTTCCGGCCTCATGTTCATGGGGGTCGGTGCTGCCTTTGCCTGGGGGGCCACCACGTACAGCGTTGGTACCGGTGCCCGCATGGGGCCGGGCTACTTCCCGCTGATGCTGGGCATCTTGCTGGCGCTGATCGGGGGCGTCATCACCTTCAAGGCCACGGTCGTAGAGACCGTGGACGGCGACAAGATCGGCCACTGGGCCTGGAAGCCGCTGTTCTTCATCCTGCTGGCCAATGTGGTCTTCGGCATCCTGCTGGCCGGCCTGCCCAGCCTGGGCATTCCGGCCATGGGGTTGATCGTCGCCATCTACGCGCTGACCTTCATCGCCAGCCTGGCCGGCAAAGAATTCAACGCCAAGGCGGTGTTCGTGCTGGCCACCGTCCTCGCGGCCGGTAGCTACGGCGCCTTCGTGCTGGCTCTGAAGCTGCAGTTTCCCGTGTGGCCCAGTTTCATTGTCGGTTAAGCCAGGAGCAATAGACCATGGAATTGTTTGACAACCTGGCCCTGGGTTTTGGCGTCGCCTTCACCTTCCAGAACCTCATTTACTGCTTTGTCGGCTGCCTGCTGGGCACGCTGATCGGCGTGCTGCCCGGCATCGGCCCGGTGGCCACCATCGCCATGCTGCTGCCGGCCACCTATGCGCTGCCGCCCGTGGCCGCGCTCATCATGCTCGCCGGCATCTACTACGGCGCGCAGTACGGCGGCTCCACCACCGCCATTCTGGTGAACCTGCCGGGCGAATCGTCCTCGGTGGTGACCGTGATCGACGGCTACCAGATGGCGCGCAACGGCCGGGCGGGGCCCGCACTGGCCGCTGCCGGCCTGGGCTCGTTCTTCGCTGGCTGCGTGGGCACACTGATTCTGGCCGCCTTCGCAGCGCCGCTGACCGAGGTGGCCTTCAAGTTCGGTCCGGCCGAATACTTCTCGCTGATGGTGCTGGGCCTGATCGGCGCCGTGGTGCTGGCCTCGGGCTCGCTGCTCAAGGCCGTGGCCATGATCGTGCTGGGCCTGCTGCTGGGCCTGGTGGGCACCGACGTGAATTCCGGCGTGGCGCGTTTCTCCTTCGACGTGCCCGAGCTGACCGACGGCATCGGTTTCGTGGCCATCGCCATGGGCGTGTTCGGTTACGGTGAAATCATTGCCAACCTGGCCCGCCCGGACGATCAGCGCGAGGTGTTCACCGCCAAGGTGCAGGGCCTGTTCCCCACGGCGCAGGACTTCAAGCGCATGATTCCGGCCGTGCTGCGCGGCACGGCGCTGGGCTCGACCCTGGGCATCCTGCCCGGTGGCGGTGCGCTGCTGTCGGCCTTTGCGGCCTACACCATCGAGAAGAAGACCAAGCTGCACCCTGGCGAAGTGCCGTTCGGCAAGGGCAACATCCGTGGTGTGGCGGCCCCCGAGTCGGCCAACAACGCCGGTTCGCAGACCTCCTTCATCCCGCTGCTGACGCTGGGCATTCCGCCCAACGCCGTGATGGCCCTGATGGTCGGTGCCATGACCATCCACAACATCCAGCCCGGCCCGCAGGTGATGACCAGCAACCCCGAGCTGTTCTGGGGCCTGATCGCCTCGATGTGGATCGGCAACGCCATGCTGGTGATCCTGAATCTGCCGCTGATCGGCCTGTGGATCAAGCTGCTGACGGTGCCCTACCGCTGGCTGTACCCGTCCATCGTGCTGTTCTGTGCCGTGGGTGTGTATTCCACCAACAACAACACCTGGGACATCTGGATGGTGGGCGGCTTCGGGCTGGTGGGTTACATCTTCCACAAGCTGGGCACCGAGCCGGCGCCCCTGCTGCT
This sequence comes from Burkholderiales bacterium RIFCSPLOWO2_12_FULL_65_40, assembly GCA_001770955.1. Taxonomy (GTDB): domain Bacteria; phylum Pseudomonadota; class Gammaproteobacteria; order Burkholderiales; family Burkholderiaceae_C; genus Simplicispira. The sequence goes on from MESL01000007.1 coordinate 220,776, forward strand.
GGGCTTCATCCTGGGTCCGATGATGGAAGAAAACCTGCGCCGCGCGCTGCTGCTCTCGCGGGGTGACTGGAGTGTGTTCGTCACCCGTCCGCTGTCGGCCGGCCTGCTGGCGGCTGCTGCCCTGCTGCTCGTCATCGTGCTGCTGCCCGCCGTGAAGAACAAGCGCGAGGAAGCGTTCGTCGAAGACTGAACGGGCACTTCCCTGTGTTTCCGGCAGCGGCACCTTCGGGTGCCGTTGCTTTTTGGAGAGCCGTCCCGGTGGAGGTAGGTCCGACAGACCGCACAATAGCGCGCTGTTTAAAGACCCATCCATGCACATCGCGCTCCAACCCGCGCAGCACCCGCAACGGGCGCTGCTGCACAACGAAGTCCACGCCCGACCGCCCGAGGCCATCGAAGGCCCCGTGGCCAGCACGCACATTGTCATGTGGGCCGACGCCGCCGGGCGTGAGGCGAGCCGCGCGCACATCGCCGCGCTGCTGCGCAACCACCACCTGGCGCCGCCCGACCAACATACCACGCACCTGCGCGTGGACCTGGGGACGTTTCGCCTGCGCTGGGAGCTGCACACCGAGTTTGTCACCTGGACTTTCACGGTGCCGATCGAGACCGCCGCCTTTGGCGAGCGCGAGCCCGTGGGCGCCACCGGTGCCGTGCCGCGCGAATGGCTGGCGCAACTGCCGGGCCAGTGTCTGTGCAGCCTGAACCTGTGGGTGCTGCCGACCAAGGAGTTTGGCTCGGGCTCGCTGGTGCGCCATGTGCTGAGCGAGGACACGCTGGTGGCCTCCACCGTGGCTGACGGGCATGGCGAGGTCTATACCGACTTTGCCATCCACCCCGACGGACATTCGCGCATGGTGCTGCTGGCGGGCGGCATGACACCCCGGCGCCTGGGCCGGCTGGTGCAGCGCCTGCAGGAGATCGAAACCTACCGCATGGCTGCGCTGCTGGGCTTGCCCGCAGCGCGCGAGGCCACCAGCGTGCTGGCCAGCGCCGAGCGCGAGCTGGCCGAGCTGGCCGACGCCATCCGCACGGCCAACCGCCATGCCGAGCCAGCGCTGCTCGACCGCCTGACCCGCCTGGCCGGGCAGGTGGAGAGCGAATATGCCGCCACGCATTCGCGTTTTTCGGCCAGCAGCGCGTATTTCGAGCTGGTGGACCGGCGCATCCAGGACATTGCCGAATCGCGCCTGGCGGGCATGCAGACCATTGGCGAATTCATGCACCGGCGCCTCACGCCCGCGCGCAGCACCTGCGAGTGGGCTGCGCGGCGGCAAGAGGCGCTTTCGCGCCGCGTCTCGCGCATCAGCCACCTGCTGCGCACGCGCGTGGAGATTGAGCAGCAGCAGAGCAGCCAGGCGCTGCTGGCGAGCATGAACCAGCGCGCAGACCTGCAACTCAAGCTCCAGTCCACGGTGGAGGGCCTGTCGGTCGCGGCCATCACCTACTACATCGTCGGCCTGGTCAGCTACCTGGCCAAGGGTGCGCAGCAGGTCGGCTGGCCGCTTTCGCCCGAGACCACGGCCGCCATCGCCATTCCGGCGGTGGGCTTCACCGTCTGGTGGTCGCTGCGGCGGCTGCACCAGCGCGTGTTTTCCCGTTGACCCTTGGGTCTTTTCGAGAGTTTTTCCATGCCCAGAATCCAGTTCGAGCTGCCCGAGCAGTTCACGTTCTCGACCGAGATCCAGATCTACATCAGCCACGTCAACCAGGGTGGGCACCTCGACAACGCACAGCTGCTCACGCTGGTGTCCGAGGCGCGCGTGCGCTTCTTCCAGGCCCTGGGCTACCGCGAGGCGGGCGTCGAAGGCCTGTCCATCGTGGTGGGTGACATCGTGGCGCAGTACAAGTCCGAGGGCTTCCACGGCGAGACCATGCGTGTGGAGATGGTGCCGGCGGATTTCAACAAGTACGGCTTCGACATCGTTTTTCGCATGACCGAGAAGGATTCGGGTCGTGAGGTGGCGCGCGGCAAGCTCGGCGTGGTGTTCACGGACCGCGAGACGCGCAAGGTGGCCCTGGTGCCCGACCGCTTCAAGGAGCGCATCGCGGCGCTGTAGGCCAGCGCCCGGAGGGCATGCACGGCGGCGCGTTGCCTCCGATAATCGGCCATGCCCTTCCAGTACCAGCAGCCCTATGCCAGCGCCCGCTTGCCGCTGTTCGCGCGCAACGTGGTCGCCACCTCCCACCCCCTGGCCGTGCAGGCCGGCCTGCGCATGCTCTGGCAGGGCGGAAATGCCGTCGATGCTGCCGTGGCCGCAGCGGCGGCCATGACCGTTTGTGAGCCTACAGGCAATGGCCTGGGGAGCGACGCCTTCTGCATCCTCTGGGACGGGCAGTCGCTGCACGGTCTCAATGCTTCGGGCCGTGCGCCGCAGGCCTGGACGCCGGACTACTTTCACCGCAAATACGGCGAGGGCGCGCCCACGCCGCCCCGGCGCGGCATCGATGCGGTCACCGTCCCCGGCGCGGTGAGTGCCTGGGTGGCGCTGAGCGAGCGCTTCGGCAAGCTGCCCTTCGCCGACCTCATGGCGCCGGCCGCCGAGATTGCCGAGCGCGGCTACGCCGTGCCCGTGGTAGTGCAGGGCAAGTGGGCCGCCGCCGTGCCCGAGCTGCAAGCGCAACCCGGCTTTGCCCAGAGCTTTCTGCCCCGGGGGCGGGCGCCGCACGTGGGGGAACTGTTCACCTTCCCGGCGGCAGCGCGCGCGCTGCGTGCCATCGGCGCCACGCGCGGCGAGGCGTTCTACACCGGCGAGATCGCCCAGGCGCTGGCCCGGTTTTCGGCGCAGCACGGCGGCGCCCTCACGCTGGCCGACCTGGCGGCGCACCGGGTGGAGTGGGTGACGCCGATCGCGCGCAACTACCGGGGCTTCGCAGTGCACGAGATTCCGCCCAGCGGCCAGGGCATCGCCGCGCTCATGGCGCTGGGCATCCTGGAGCAGTTCGATCTCGCCAGCCTGCCCGTGGATGGAACGCAGGCCCAGCACCTGCAGATCGAGGCCATGAAGCTGGCCTTCGCCGACGTCTACCGCTACGTGGCCGACCCCTCGTCGATGGAGGTGACTCCCGCGCAAATGCTCGATGGCGCCTACCTCGCCGCGCGTGCGAAACTCATCGACATGCACAGGGCACAGGACTTCGGTGCGGGCCGGCCGGCCGGCGGCGGCACCATCTACCTCACCGCCGCCGACGAGGACGGCATGATGGTCAGCTTCATCCAGAGCAACTACCAGGGCTTCGGCTCGGGCTGCGTGGAGCCGGATTTCGGCATCAGCCTGCAGAACCGGGGCTTTGGCTTCAGCACCGACCTGCGTGGCGCCAACCCGGCCAACCTGGTGGCGCCGGGCAAGCGGCCCTTCCACACCATCATCCCGGCCTTCGTCACGCAGGACGGCCAGCCCGTGATGAGCTTTGGCGTCATGGGTGCCAACATGCAGCCCCAGGGCCATGTGCAGACGCTGGTGCGCATGCTCGACCACGGCCAGAATCCGCAGGCCGCGTGCGATGCGCCGCGCTGGCGTTTCAACCAGGGCCTCTCGGTGAACGCCGAGGCCAGCATGCCGCTGGCCACGCAGCAGGGCCTGGCGGCGCTGGGCCACGACCTGACCGTGATCGACGACCCCTATGGTGAGTTCGGTGCGGGTCAGTTCATCTGGCGCCTGGGTGATGCCAGAACCCAGGGCTACGTGGCCGCCAGCGACCCCCGGCGCGATGGCCAGGCGGCCGGTTTCTAGATTTTGTACGAAAAGTGCCTTCAGCCCAATCACAGCAAGCGCTAGCAGCTAGCAAATCAAGAGCAACCGGAGTCGCCCTTGCGCTGCTGGGCTCCATCGCCTTCAGCGCCAAGGCCATCATCGTCAAGCTGGCCTACCGCCATGGCGTGGACGCGGTCACGCTCATCATGTACCGCATGCTGTTCGCGCTGCCTTTCTTTGCCGCCATGGCCTGGTGGGCGAGCCGGGGGCAGGCCCCGCTCACGCGCAAGGACGGGTGGGGTGTGCTGGGCCTGGGTGTCTCGGGCTACTACCTGGCGAGCTTTCTCGATTTCGCCGGGCTGGCCTACATCAGCGCCAGCCTGGAGCGGCTCATCCTCTACCTCAACCCCACGCTGGTGCTGATGCTGGGCTGGGCGGTGTATGGCCGTGGCATCCGTTGGGGCCAGGCACTGGGCATGGCCGTGAGCTACTGCGGCGTGGTGCTGGTGTTCGGCCACGAGGTGCATCTGCAAGGCACGAACGTGGCCTGGGGCACGGCGCTGGTGTTCGGCAGTGCGGTGAGCTATGCCATCTACCTTGTCTACAGCGGCGAGCTGGTGCAGCGCCTGGGCTCGCTGCGCCTGGTGGGCCTGGCCACCAGCGTGGCCTGCCTGCTGTGCCTGCTGCAGTTTGCGCTGTTGCGCCCGCTGTCGGCGGCCCTGGTCGCCCCCGAGGTGGTGTGGCTGTCGGTGCTCAATGCCCTGCTGTGCACCGCCGCGCCGGTGCTCATGGTGATGATGGCCATCGAGCGCATCGGCGCCGGTGCGGCCGCGCAGATCGGCATGGTGGGGCCGATGTCCACCATCCTCATGGGCGTGGTGATCCTGGGCGAGCCGTTCACGCCCTGGGTGGCGGCCGGCACGGCGCTGGTGATCGCCGGGATCTTTGTCTTTACCCGTCCGGTGCGGCGCTAGTCCAGTCTGGCCTATTTCTTGCGCGAACCGCCACCCAGGCGCTGCGCCACCGTCACCGGGGCGGCGCCCGCATAGCCATCAAGCCGCTTGCCCATGGCCTGTTCCAGTTGGTCCAGCCGCGCCTGTGCGGGCGGGTGGGTGGCCAAGGCCAGGGTGAACATCGGGTTGTCGGGCGTGGCGGTGCGCAGCTGCTGCAGCACGGCCACCAGGCCATAGGGGTCGAACCCGGCGCGCGCGGCCAGGGCCACGCCGTTGCGGTCGGAGTGGAATTCGTCGGTCTGGTCCAGGCCGCGCGCGTAGAGGTTGCGGCCCAGCGCGAGGAATTGCGAGGCCACCAGGTTGCCCAGGGCGTTGGTCTTGATCTGCGAGGCCACGAGTTGGGTGAACACCCCCGACTGCGCCGTCTTGCGCATGGCGTGCAGGTGGTGCTTGGCCGTCACATGGGTGATTTCGTGCGCCAGGATGCCGGCCAGCTCGGCCTCGTCGGCGCAGCGGTCGACCAGGCCCTTGGTGACGAACACATAGCCGCCCGGGGCCGCGAAGGCGTTGTAGCCGGTGTCGTCGAGCACGATGAAGGTCCAGGGCAGGCCGGGGCGCTCGGACTGCAGGCTGATCCAGCGGCCCAGCTGGTTCACGTAGCGCTGCAGCGCCATGTCGGGGTGCAGCGGCTTGCTGCCCAGCAGCACGGCGGCAAGCTGGCGGCCGATCTCGATTTCCTTGGGCTCGTCGATGTTTTCGACCGAGCGCGAGAGCAGGCTGAAGAGGTCGTCGCCCTGGTTGGTCTGGGCGCCGCCGCCCACCACGGCGCCCAGCAGGCCACCTCCAGAGCCCGATCCGCCGAGCGAGTTGAGCAGGTTCATCACGCCGCCCTGGGCGTGGCTGTGCAGGGGGGCGAAGGCCAGGGCCGCGCAGGTGGCGGCCGCCAGTGCGGTGCGTGAGAGCAGGGGGGGCATGCGCATGGCGGAGCTCCTCAGTTGAAGCTTTGGTTGTCGGGGGTGAATTCGCCGCTGCCTGCCGGTGCGGTGGGACGCGGTGGCTCGGGCAGGGGCTCGACGTTCTGTTTGCGCAGTGCGGCGGCGCTGGCAAAGCGCTGGGCCTGGTCGGCGCTCACGCGCAGTTTTTCAGCCTGCTGCACGGCGGCCGGATTGGGCTGCGCATTGGCAATGTCTTCTGCACTCAGGCCGCGGATACCCACCGTGGCCGTGGCCGTGGTGGAGCTGCCGCCGCCAAACAGCCCGCCCAGACTGCGAAGCCCGCTGGTGGCGGTGTTCGACCCGGCAGCAGCAGTCCCTGCCTGCGCGCCCACGTCGAACATGTGCACCCAACCGGTGGCGCCTTGTGCCGTGCGTACCTTGACCCATGAGCCTTTGCGTTCACTGGTGCGGGTCACGGCGGTGTCGGCCGCCAGTGCGCCCAGACTGGCCGAGGATTCGGCCGGCCCCTGGCGCAGTTCGGTGGCGCGCTTGATGACAGCCGCGTCCTGCTGTGCCTGGGCCGGGGCGGCCAGCAGGCAGCACGCCAGAGCGGCGGTGAGGGCACCTTGGTGCAACCATGTGGGCATGGAGTTCTCCACTTATGATAGTTTGGTGCTGACTGTAGCAGCGTGTTACCGGAGATTGTTATGGATTTGGGTTTGGCGGGCAAATGGGCGCTGGTGTGCGGTGCTAGCAAGGGGCTGGGGCTGGGCTGCGCCCAGGCGCTGGTGCGCGAAGGCGTGAATGTGGTCGTCAACGCCCGCCAGGCCGGCCCGCTGCATTCTTCTGCTATAGATTTAATAGCTATTGGCGCAGGCTGGCAGGGTGCAGAGGGCCCAAAAAGCCTCAAACCCCAGGTGCTGGAGGTGGCGGCCGACATCACCACCGCCGAAGGGCGCGCTGCCGTCTTCAGTGTGCCCGGCGGGCCAGGGCGTGATTTCGACATCGTCGTCACCAATGCGGGCGGACCGCCGCCGGGTGATTTCCGGGATTGGGAGCGCGAGGACTGGATCAAGGCCGTCGATGCCAACATGCTCACGCCGATCGAGTTGATCCGCGCCACGGTGGACGGCATGGCCGCGCGCGGGTTCGGGCGCATCGTCAACATCACGTCGAGCGCGGTGAAGGCGCCCATCGACATCCTGGGCTTGTCCAACGGCGCGCGCAGCGGCCTGAGCGGCTTCGTCGCCGGTGTCTCGCGCAGCAGCATCGCCGCCCGGGGCGTGACCATCAACAACCTGCTTCCCGGCAAGTTCGACACCGACCGCCTGGCCACCACCATGGGCACCGCCGCCGCGCGCAGCGGGCGCACGGTGCAGGAAGTGCGCGCGGCGCAGCAGGCCAGCATACCGGCCGGGCGTTTTGGCACGCCGCAGGAGTTCGGTGCCATCTGCGCTTTTCTGTGCAGCGCGCATGCAGGCTACATCACGGGCCAGAACGTGCTGGCCGACGGTGGTGCCTACCCTGGGGCGTTTTGAACTCCGCAGCCCTGACCAGCCTCGCATCCCCTGCCGTCCGGCAGGCGGGCGGCGGCTGTGGCAACCGGGTCTGGAGGGCGTAGTCCATGGCAAACCCTGATCTGTCTTTTTGCGCTCGCCGCCGGGGCGAATGGCTCCGTCCACGTTCCGTGGCCAGGTGGGTGGCCGGGGCGCTCATTGCCGGGAGTTTGCAGGCGTGGGCCCAGCCGTCGACCGCCGTGCACCAGTTCCGTGTGGTGGGCGGCCTGGCCGGCATCAGCCAGTACACCCGCTGGGAAGAGCCGTTCTGGACGCGCGAGCTGCCCCGCATCAGCGGCGGGCGCTTTCGCGCGGATATCGTGCCCTTCGACCGCGCGGGGGTTCCGGGCGAGGAAATGCTGCGCCTGGTGCAACTGGGGGTGGTGCCGTTCGGCACGGCGCTGCTGAGTTCACTGACGGCCACTTTTCCCCAGTACACCGCCCCTGACCTGGCGGGGCTGAACCCCGATATCGCCAGCCTGCGGGCCAGCGTGGCGGCCTTCCGCCCCTATCTGGAGCAAACCCTGCGCAAGGAGCAGGGCGTGGAGGTTCTGGCGCTGTATGTCTATCCGGCGCAGGTGCTTTTTTGCCGCAAGCCGCTGGCCGGGCTGTCCGACCTGTCGGGGCGGCGCGTGCGCGTGTCTTCGGCCGGGCAGGCCGACTTCGTCGGTGCGCTGGGTGCGGTGCCGGTGCATACGGCTTTTGCCCAGATCGTGCGCAGCATGGAGGCGGGCAGCATGGATTGCGCCATCACCGGCACCATGTCGGGCAACACCCTGGGCCTGCATGCCATCACCACGTACCTGCACGCGATGCCGATCACCTGGGGACTGGCCATCTTCGGGGCCAATCGTGCGGCCTGGGACGCCCTGCCGCCGGACCTGCGGGCCCTTTTGCGGCAGGAGTTGCCCCGGCTGGAGGCTTCCATCTGGGAGGAGTCCGAGCGCGACACGGCCCAGGGCATTGCCTGCAACAGTGGCGCTCCCAGCTGCACTGCCGGGCGCAAGGGGCAGATGGTTGTCGTGCCCCTGTCCGAGCAGGATGAACGCAGGCGCCAGGAAATATTCCGGCAGACCGTGCTGCCCCGCTGGCTGCAGCGCTGCGGCCCACGGTGCACTGACATCTGGAACCAGACCATCGGGGCCGCGCGCGGCCTGGGCACCCAGAAGACTCCATGAAGCCCTTGTCCCCCTTGCGCATCAATGCCCTGGTCTGGGCCATCGTGGCTGCGTTTCTGCTGGTGCTGGTGCTGGCTGCGGGTGTGCTGGCCTGGTCCAACCGCCAGGAGGCGCTGGAGGGCCGTGAAGAACAGGTGGCGCGCTTTGTGTCGGGGGCCGAGGTGGCGCTCAACCGCAGTTTCCTGTCGGTCGATCTGCTGCTGTCGGGCACGGACAGCATGCTGGGGCTCTCCACGTCGATGGCCGACTGGATCGATGCCAGCACCGGCAGCCAGCTACTGGGATTCGTGACGCGCGGCAACCTGCTGGTCAGCATGACCGCACTGATCGATGCCGATGGCCGCGTGCTGGCATCGTCCGAATCGGCCGAAACCCGCAATGCCTTGCAGCTGCCTTCGGGGTTTCTGCAACAGGCGCTCTCGCCTGCGGCCTCCAGCCTTCTGGTCAGCGAGCCGGCCATCAGTTTCAACAGCACGCAGAGCGTGCTGTATTTCGCACGCCCCCTGAAGCTGGCCAACGGCGCGCGCCTGGTGGTGGTGGCCGAGGTGCCGCGTTCCAAGCTGGCGGCGGTGCTGATGCAGGGGGCCGACGTGTCGGGCCTGGAGGTGGTGCTGGAGCGCAGCGACGGCCGTGCGCTGCTCACCATCCCCGACCTCGGGGAGCAGGCGCGCCTGCAGTCCGTGCTTCCGCTCAAGGACCTGCCCGACAGTGCCTGGGGCGTGCCGGGCCGCCTCAGCGGCGAGCTGGCCCTGGTGGTGTCGCGCCCCCTGATCTACCAGAACCTGCGGATCTCGGCGAGTCTGCCGGAGTCCACCGCCCTGGCGGACTGGCACCGGGAGCGCAACACCCTGGTGGCCATCACCCTGGCGTTTTGTCTGATGGTGCTGGTGGCCGGTGCGATGGTGGTGTCTTTCTTCAACCACATCACGGCGGCGCGGCATGCCATGGCCCAGTCCAAGGTCATGCTGGACCAGGCCCTGGAGTCGATGGTGAGCGGGTTCGTTTTGCTGGACCAGCAGCAACGGGTGCTGCACTGGAACCGGCGCTTTGAAGAAATTTTCCCCTGGGTCGCCGGCATCATGGCGCCGCAGTTGCCGTTCCGCAGAATCCTCGAGATAACCGTCCGCCACTACCTTCCGCAGGCCAGCGAGGCAGAGATGCTGCAGTGGGTGGAACTGCGCCTGGCCCGGCAGCGCGTCATTGATGGAGTCCATGAGCAGGAACAGCCTGACGGGCGCTGCATCCAGATCGTCGAGCGGCCCACGCCCGAGGGGGGGCTGGTCATCACCTACCACGACGTCACCGCCCTGCGCCGTGCCAATGCCGAAATCGAGAGCCTGGCGTTCTATGACCCCCTGACCGGGCTGCCCAACCGGCGCCTGCTGCTCGACCGCCTGGGACAGGCATCGGTGCTGGCCCAGCGCTCGGGCCAGCTGGGGGCCCTGCTGTTTCTCGACCTCGACCATTTCAAGGCGCTCAACGACACCCTGGGCCATGAGGTGGGCGACGAGCTGCTGCAGCAGGTGGCCCAGCGACTGCGGGCCTGCGTGCGCGTGGCCGACACCGTGGCCCGTCTGGGCGGGGACGAGTTCGTCGTCATGCTCAACGAGCTGTCCTCCAGCACCGAGGAGGCCGCCAAGCTGGCCCAGCGCATCGGCGAGAAAATTCTGCACGGCCTGAGCCAGCCCTATGTGCTCAAGGGCCATGCGCACCAGAGCGGATGCAGCATCGGGGCCACCTTGTTCGGTGGCAGCCTGCAGACGGCGACAGAGCTGCTGAAGCAGGCCGACATCGCCATGTACCAGGTCAAGGCGCGGCGCGGCAACGGCTTGTGCTTTTTCGACCCCCGCATGCAGGTGGCCATCAACGACCGCGCGCAACTGGAGGCCGACCTGCGCGAAGCCCTGGCGCAAGGCCAGTTCGCGCTGCACTACCAGCCGCAGTTCACGCCGGAAGGCTGCATCGTTGGCGCCGAGGTGCTGCTGCGCTGGCAGCATCCCGAGCGCGGCATGGTCTCGCCCGCGCAGTTCATTGCGGTGGCCGAGGAAAGCGACCTGATCCTGCACATCGGCCAGTGGGTGCTGCGCACCGCGTGCCAGCAACTGGCGCTGTGGCAACAGGACCCGCGCAGCAGCCACCTGCAGCTATCGGTGAACGTGAGCGCGCGCCAGTTCCGGCAGCCCGAATTCGTGCGCCAGGTCACCGAGATCATTCAGGAAACCGGGGTCCGGTCGCACCTGCTGACGCTGGAGCTGACCGAGTCGCTGGTGCTCGACAACGTGGACGATGCGATCGAAAAGATGCACCAGTTGCGCACCAAGGGCGTGCGCTTCTCGGTGGACGATTTCGGCACGGGCTACTCCTCGCTGGCCTACCTCACGCGGCTGCCGCTGCACCAGCTCAAGATCGACCAGTCCTTTGTGCGCAACCTGGGCGCCCGCGCCACCGACGATGTGATCGTGCAGACCATCATCGGCATGGCGCGCAACCTGGAGCTGGAAGTGATTGCCGAGGGTGTGGAGACACAGGAGCAGAAAGACTTTCTGGTGCGCCACGGTTGTGACCTGTACCAGGGCTACCTGCTGGGTCGGCCCATGCCGGTGGATGCGCTGGACGCAGTGCTGGCAGGTGAGGCCGCGTCAGCGGCGTGAAGACACCACGATCCCGCCCACGATGAGCGCAAACGCCGCCGCGTGGAACAGGCGGGGCGCCTCGCCCAGGAAGGCAGCCGACATCAGCGCGGCAAACAGCGGCGTGAGGTTGGAGAAGAAACCCGCTACCGCCGGCCCGGCGCGCTGCACGCCCACGCCCCAGCAGCGGTAGGCCACCACGGCAGGCCCGATGGCAATGAAGGCCAGGGCGGCGGCCAGCGGCCAGCCCCACGTGATGTGCGTGCGCCCGCTGGCCCACTCGACCCCGGCAAAGGCCCCGGACCAGCCCAGACCGAACACCAGTTGCGCCATCAGGAAGGCCGCCCAGTCGGCGCGCACGCTGGCCGGTTCGCTGGTGCGCACCAGCAGCCAGCTGTAGAACGACCACGAAATGGTGGCCAGCAGCATGAACACATCGCCCGGCACCAGGCGCAGTGCCAGCAGCTGGCTCCACTCGCCCCGGCTGAGCACCAGCAGAACGCCTGCCATGGACAGCGCCGCACCGGCGAACTGGCGCCGTGTGACGGAGACACCGAAGAACACCGTGCCCACGGCCAGCATCCAGACGGGCATGCTCGATCCGACCAGCGTCACGTTGATCGGGGTGGAGGTCTGCAGCGCCATGTATTGCAGCGCGTTGTACAGGCCGATGCCCAGCAGCCCCAGCAGCGCATAGCGGCGCCAGTGCGCCCACAGAGGGCTGTCCGGGCGCAGCACGCGGTGCGCCAGCGGCAGCAAAATGGCAAAAGCCAGCACCCAGCGCAGAAAGTTGAGCGTGATCGGCGGCACCAGGTCGTGCACCAGTCGGCCCACCACGGCATTGCCGGCCCACAGCAGCGGCGCGAGCACCAGCAATGCCGCCGTGCCGGGCGTCAGTTTGTGTGTCATCCCGCGACTTTAACGGGGGGCGCTGCGCAAGGCTTGCAGAATCATGGCAGGATGGTGCACGCTTTTTCCATTGCACCGCAGGAGACCGTTTCCATGAGCCTCGCCGTCCAGATCCGCCAGCATGGCGGCCCCGAAGAACTTCAGATCGTCGACGTGACCGTAGGCGATCCCGGTCCGGGCCAGATCCGCATCCGCCACCATGCCATCGGCCTGAATTTCATCGACGTGTACCACCGCACGGGCCTGTACCCGCTCACGATGCCCGCCACCATCGGCATGGAGGCCGCAGGGGTGGTCGAGGCCGTGGGCGAGGGCGTCACGCACCTCAAGGTGGGCGACCGTGCCGCCTACGCCAGCCAGCCGCCCGGCAGCTACTGCGAAGTGCGCGTGATGCCCGCCCAGTGCGTGTGCAAGCTGCCCGATGCGATCAGTTTCGAGACCGGTGCGGCCATGATGCTCAAGGGTCTCACTGCCCAGTACCTGCTCAAGAAGACGCTGCCGGTCGAAGGCCTGCAGAGCGGCGACCCTGTGCTGTTCCATGCCGCTGCCGGCGGCGTGGGCCTGATCGCCTGCCAGTGGGCCAGGGCGCTGGGCCTGCAGCTCATCGCCACGGCGGGCACCGACGCCAAGTGCCAGCTCGTGCTGGCCAACGGCGCGGCGCATGCCATCAACTATCAAAATGAAGATTTCGCTGCCCGGGTCAAAGAGATCACCGGCGGCAAGGGCGTGAAGGTGGTATACGACTCGGTGGGCAAGGACACCTGGGACAAGTCGCTCGAGTGCCTGCGGCCCTTCGGCCTGATGGCTAGCTTTGGCAATGCCTCGGGCCCCGTGCCACCGTTCGCACCGGGCTCGCTCGGTGCCAAGGGCTCGCTCTACGTCACGCGCCAGACGCTGTTCACCCACATCGCCACGCGTGAAAGCACGCAGGCCATGGCCGACGAGCTGTTCGCCGTGGTGGCCAGCGGCCAGGTGAAGATCCATATCGACCAGCGTTATCCCCTCGCCGAAGTGCAGCAGGCGCACCGTGATCTGGAGGCGCGCAAGACCACGGGTTCGACCATTCTCACGCTGTGAGCGCGCTCCCGCCCGATTGGCTCCTGCGTGCCCGCGCCGATGCGCGCCAGCCGCCGCGCCGGGCGCGGTTGCCGTTTTTCGCCGATGGTTACCCCGTCGGCTCGGTCGAGCCCGGTGTTTTGGATGAAATAGTGCTCCAGAGCTTACTGGATGTGCGCTATAAGCTATCAATACAGGAGCGTTTTGCGGCGCCCGTGTGGTGCCTGGAGGCCCAGCACGGCGAGCTGACAGCAGCGTTCGATGCGCTTGCGCGGGCCTTGCGCGCGCTCGGCCACTGCGGCCCGTGGCGCAACGAGCAGTTGGCCGTGTGCACCGCCCAGGGGAAGTGCCTGGGCACCATCGAGCGCGGTCTGGTGCGTGTGCTGGGCATCGCCACGCAGGCCGTGCACCTGGTGGGCCTGGCGCCCGATGGCCGCATGTGGGTGCAGCAGCGGGCCTTTGACAAGCCCAACAACCCGGGCCAGTGGGACACGCTGATGGGCGGCATGGTGTCCGCCGCCGACACCCTGCATGAGGCGCTGGAGCGTGAAACCTGGGAAGAGGCCGGCCTGCGGCTGTCGGCCCTGCAGAACGTGGTGCATGGAGGCCATATCGATTTCGAGCGACCCAGCCGCGAAGGCGGTGGAACGGGGTACATGCGCGAACGCATCGACTGGTTCCGTGCCGTGGTGCCTCCCGGCAGGGTGCCGTGCAACCAGGATGGCGAGGTGGCGCGCTTCGAGCTTCTGCCCCCGGAAACATTGCGCCAGTGGGTGGAGCAGGGGCTGTTCACGCAGGAAGCCACGCTGGTGCTGGCCGCCAGCTGGGGACTCTGCTAAAGCGCCTGCACTGCCGCCGTGCCGCTGCGCACAGCGCCCTCCAGCGTGGCTGGGTAGGGGCCTTCGATGTAGTCGCCGCAGGCCTGCAGACCGGGTGCAATGGCCGCAGCAGGGCGCTGCAGGCCCGGGGTGCAGGCAAAGGTGGCGCGCTTTTCCACCACCGTCTGCACCGCCTGCAGGCCGGCCAGGCCCAGTTGCTGGCGGGCCTGCTCCAGCACCTGGCGTTCGGTCTGCGCGCGCTCGCCCCGGCTGGCGCTTGCGACGAAAGCCAGCAGCCCGGGCGGACCGCCGAGCTGGCCACGGTCGAAAACGAATTGCGCCGGATGCCCGGCATCGCCGTGCAGGGCCAGCATGGGTTCGGGCAGCAGCCGTCCGTCGGCGTGCGGTGTGCCCTGCGCGTAGACGGTGGTGATCGCTTCGAAGCGCAGCGCCTGCGCGCTGGCGGACCAGTCGCACATCGGGACCGTGAGGGCGTAGGGCGCCGTCTGCGCGCATTGCGACACCAGGCGAGCCGCCTCGGTGCTGGACGTGGCGAGCACGACGGCGTCGAACGCGGTGCCATCCACCTGCCAGTCGTTGCGGCGCCCGGCTGCCAGGCTTAGGGCGCGCTGGCCGGTGCAGACTATGGCACCCCGGCCTCGCAGCCAGCGCGCTGCGGTCTCGGGAAAGAGCGTGCCCAGGTCCACGCGCGGCAGCAACAGGTTCGATCCGCCGCGCCCGCTGAACAGGCTGTCCTGCAACACACGCAGAAAAACCGGGCCGCTGGCCTCCTGGGCGGGGGTGTTGAGCGCGGCCACGCACAGCGGGTCGATGAAACCTTCGAGCAGCCGCGCGGGCAGGTTTGCGCACAGTTGGGCCACCGTGTCCCCGGGGTGGCAGGCAAAGCCGGCGCGCTGCCAGGCGTGGGCCATGCGCAGCAACGCCAGCCGTTCGCCCCAGGACCAGCCGCGCGCGCGGGCGATGCCGAGCAACGCATCCCAGGGCGGGGGCAGGTCGGGCAGGCGCAGGCCGCTGCCATCGGGAAAGCGCAGCACCAGGGGCAGGCGCAGCAGGGCCGCATCGACATCCACGCCCACCAGGCGCATCAGGCGCAGCGATTCGGTATAGGCACCGATCAGGATGTGCTGGCCGTTGTCCAGTGCGAGTGCGGTACCGTCGGGCGCCGCAGCATCCAGCGCGCGCGCCCGCCCGCCGACGGTGCGTGCCGCCTCGAAAACGGTGACGTGATGGCCCGCCTGTACGGCCGCCACGGCGGCCGCCATGCCGGCCCAGCCGGCGCCGATGATGGCGATGTTCATGGTTCAGCCAGGGTTGAGAAGATGTTTCGCCGCCGGGCCGCCCCAAGGCGAAACGCGGCCCCCTTGGGGGGCAGGGCGCCACACGCAGTGGGCAACCGTGGGGGTCATAGCCTGCCGAGAGCTTGCATCTTCCAGGCCAGCCAGAATTTGCGCAGCGGCGTGAGGCTGATGCGCTGGTGCAGCACCTGGAAGTTTTCGTGCTCGATCTCGCGCAAGAGCGTGCGGTAAATGCTGGCCATCATCAGCCCGGGCTTCTGTGCGCGCCGATCCTGGGCGGGCAGCAGCGCCAGGGCCTCGTCGTACAGCCGGTGGGCGCGCTCGGCCTGGAAGCGCATGAGTGCCGTGAAACGCTCGGAATACTGGCGCTTGAGGATCTCGTGCGCCTTCACGTCGAACTGCTGCAACTCGTTCACCGGCAGGTAGATGCGCCCGCGCAGGGCGTCCTCGCCCACGTCGCGGATGATGTTGGTCATCTGCAAGGCCTGCCCGAGGCGGTGTGCGTAGTCGGTGGTCGCCGGTTCCTGCTGGCCGAAGATGCGCGCTGCCACTTCACCCACCACGCCCGCCACGAGGTGGCAGTAGCGCTGCAGGCCGGGGTAGTCGAGGTAGCGGGTCTGTTCCAGGTCCATCTGGCAGCCTTCAATGACCGCCAGCAGGTGGCGTGGCTCGATGCCGTAGTCTGCGGCGTGCGGCATCAGCGCCTGCATCACCGGGTGCGTGGGCTGGCCCTTGAAGGACTGCGCCACCTCGCCGCGCCACCAGGCAAGCTTGTTGTGCGCGACGCCCGGGTCGGACACTTCATCGACCACGTCGTCCACCTCGCGGCAGAAACCATAAAAGGCGGTGATGGCCGCGCGCCGGGGGCGGGGAAGGAACAGAAAGGCGTAATAGAAGCTGCTGCCCGAGGCGGCAGCCTTTTGCTGGACGTACTGTTCCGGATTCATGGGGGGCGATTGTCCCATGGCGTGTGCATGCTCTTTTTTCCGGCGCAGACCGGAGAGTCCGAGTGCCCTACTCTGGTGTCCGTATTCGGGTAAACGCGGACGCTATGATGGTTTATTTGTAACCCATTGAAAGCGTTCATGCTGAACAACCTGCGGATTACCCTGCGTTTTGTCATTGTTCTCTGTCTGTTCTGGTTGTCGGGTGCGGTGGTGATCGGGGTCAGTTTCTGGGGGTTGTCGTCGGCGCGCGACAGTCTCAAGACCCTGCATGACGAGGCCATGCACCGGGCCTTGCTGGCGGACCAGTCGATCGACCTCACCGTGCAAAACCGTCTGCAAGTGCTGCTGGCCTTCCAGCATGCCCCTGAAAGCGTGCTGGCGAGCATCCACAGCCACCCCACCAACATGCATCTGGAGGCCATTGCCACCAATAGGGCGAAGGCCAACGAGTTGCAAAAGGCGATGGAGCAGGGCATCACCGACCCCGAGGAAAAGAAGCTGCTGGACGCCACCCAGGCGCACCGGCAGGCTTGGCGCGCGAAGCTCGATGGGGTGACGGCCGCCATCGCGAAAGGGGACTTCAATCCCGAGATCATGGCCGGTTTCCTGGCGGCGGGGCGTGCGGAGGGCGAGGCCGTGGTCAAGTCCATGGCGGCTTTCCGGGACCACCAGGTCAAGCGTGCCAACGCGGCCTACCAGGACGCGCAGCAGCGCTACGAGATCGGTTTGTGGGTTTTTGCGCTGGCTACTTTCGTGCTCGGCCTGCCTGCCTCGCTGATGGCCTTGTTGCTGCTGACGCGCATGGTCAAGGGCTTTCGGACCGCCAACGCGGCAGTCTCTGCCATTGGCGCCAGCGATCTCACGCACCGCATCGAATCCGAGGGCAAGGATGAAATCGGCGTCATGCTGGCCCAGATGGAAACCATGCGTGGCAACCTGCACCATGTGATCGGGCAGGTGCACCATGGAGCCGACACGATCGCCGGGGCCTCCACGCAGGTGGCCGCCGGTACGCAGGACCTGGCCTCGCGCACCGAGCAGCAGGCCAGCGCGCTGGAGCAGACGGCGTCGGCCACCGAGCAGCTCTCGGGCACCGTGCAGCAGAACGCCGACAGTGCGGCGCAGGCCAGCAAGCTGGCGGCGTCGGCCACGGGTGTGGCACAGCGCGGCGGCACCGTGGTGGCGCAGGTGGTGGACACCATGGAGGCGATCAACACCTCGTCGCGCAAGATTGTGGACATCATCGGTGTGATCGACGGCATCGCCTTCCAGACCAACATCCTGGCGCTCAATGCCGCTGTGGAAGCGGCCCGCGCGGGTGAGCAGGGCCGGGGCTTTGCCGTGGTGGCGAGCGAGGTGCGCAGTCTGGCCGGGCGCAGCGCCGAGGCGGCCAAGGAAGTGAAGACGCTGATCTCCGACTCGGTCGCCAAGGTCGAGGTGGGCAGCGAGCAGGTGGCCCAGGCGGGTGCCACCATGCAGGAAATCGTGGCCGGCATCCAGCGCGTGGCCGACATCGTGGACGAAATCGCCTCGGCCAGCCGCGAGCAGTCGATGGGCCTGGGACAGATCAACCAGGCCGTGGCCCACCTCGATGGGGTGACCCAGCAGAACGCGGCACTGGTCGAAGAGACTTCGGCGGCGTCCAGCGCGCTGCAGGAGCAGGCGCGCCAGCTGGCCAGCCTGGCAGCGTCGTTCAAGCTGCAGCAAGGCGGTGGCTCGTGGGCTGCTCCGGCAGGCCGTGCTCCGGCGAACGTGCAGGCACAGGGGGCGCTGCAAGGCGCCGCACCCAAGGCGCTGGCGCAGCACTGACACCTCCGTGGCGGCAGGGTGCGCGTGTCCTGCCAGCTTGCGCCCTTAGAACGTGTTTACGATCTCGCAGGGGCCGCGCAGCGGTCTTTGCGGGATGGGATGCAAGGCGCGGGGCGCAGTGGATAGCTCGGCTATCCACAAGCGCCGCAACGCCGCAGATCGCCCGCAAAGACCACTGCCCAAAGGGTTGGAGCGAAATCGGGCGATTGGACGCCCCGGCTGCTTGCATGGGCACGAGCCCATGCGGCACATCCGACGCATCCACTCATCCCGATTGCGCTCCAACGCGGCCCCTGCGAGATCGTAAACCAATGGGATGGACGCCCCCGCCCTAAACGGCATCGAAAGTGCCACAGTGGAGACGTTAGTTCTTCCACTTCAACCGAGCAGGAGCGTCCACCATGAAGATTACAACCATTGGCATCGATTTGGCCAAGAATGTGTTTCAGGTCCACGGCGTGGATGAGCATGGCCGAGCCGCGTTCAACAAACCGCTCAAGCGCGAGCAGATGGTAGCCTTCTTCGTCAACCTGCCCCCGTGCCTTGTCG
Organism: Burkholderiales bacterium RIFCSPLOWO2_12_FULL_65_40; assembly: GCA_001770955.1. Classification (GTDB taxonomy): domain Bacteria; phylum Pseudomonadota; class Gammaproteobacteria; order Burkholderiales; family Burkholderiaceae_C; genus Simplicispira. The sequence goes on from MESL01000007.1 coordinate 239,127, forward strand.
GTATGGAGGCCTGCGGCAGTGCGCATCATTGGGCGCGCAAGCTGCAGGCCATGGGCCACACCGTGCGCCTGATGGCCCCGCAATTCGTCAAACCCTACGTCAAGACCAACAAGAGCGATGCGGCCGATGCCCAGGCCATCTGCGAAGCCGTCACGCGCCCGAGCATGCGCTTCGTACCCATCAAGAACGTGGAGCAGCAAGGCGTGCTGGCCTTGCACCGGGTGCGCCAGGGCTTTGTCAAGGCCCGCACCGCGCAGGCCAACCAGATCCGGGGCCTGCTGGCCGAGTTCGGGCTGATCGTCCCCCAGGGTATAGGGCACATCAGCGAGCGGGTGCCTGAGCTTATCGAGGATGCCTGCAACGAGCTGCCCGGCGCGTTTCGGCGCTTGGTGCAGCGTCTGCTCGAACACCTCAAAGAACTCGATCGCCAGGTGCAGGAACTGGAGGCACAAATTGTGGCTTGGCACCGCCAAAGCGACTTGAGCCGCAAGCTTGAACTAATCCCCGGTATTGGTCCCATCACGGCCTGCGCGCTGGTGGCCTCGCTGGGTGATGCCAAGAGCTTCAAGGATGGCAGGCAGGTGGCCGCCTGGCTGGGGCTGGTACCGCGCCAGCATTCCAGCGGGGGCAAGCAACATCTGCTGGGCATCAGCAAGCGCGGCGACACCTATCTGCGCACCCTGCTGATCCACGGTGCGCGCTCGGTGATCTACCACGCCCAGAACAAAGCTGCGGACAATCCGCAGTGCTGCTGGATCAATAGTGTCGTGCAGCGGCGCAACAAGAACGTGGCGGCGGCGGCACTGGCAAACAAGAATGCCCGCATCGTGTGGGCCTTGCTGGCGCACGAGCGCAGCTATGAGCCAGGCTACGTACGAGAACCGGCCTGAGCCATAAAAACCGAGGCAGGAGCGAGGAGCAGGAGAAAACCACCGATTGCTCAAGCAATCATGAAGTGATGGCAAGACAGGTCAGACCGTGGTGGATGCAATCCGATAAGAGCGTGGCACTTCGAGTGCGCTAAACCGATAGGACCTCCACCAGCGAATCCCATCAGGGACCGTGGCCCCGGCTACAGCAAGTCCGGATATACGGGTGCAATCTTTACCTTCTTGGCAGCAGTGAGTGAGGGCTTGGCTTATTCGGGGCGTCCATATACGTTCTTACTTCCGATCGGGCCTGGCGCAGGCCCTACACTTGCGTCCTCCATGGAAGAGCAGAAAACCCTGTTGGTGCTAGGCATCGAATCCTCGTGCGACGAAACCGGCGTGGCGCTGGTGCAGTCGCAAGGCACAGGCGTGCCCACGCTGCTGGCGCACGCCCTGCACAGCCAGATCGACATGCACCAGGCCTATGGCGGGGTGGTGCCCGAGCTGGCCAGCCGCGACCATATCCGCCGCGTGCTGCCGTTGACCACGGCCGTGCTGGCCGAATCGGGCCGGTCACTCGCCGAGGTGGACGTGGTCGCCTACACGCGCGGTCCGGGTCTGGCCGGGGCGCTTTTGGTGGGCGCGGGCGTGGCCTGCGCACTCGGCGCGGCATTGGCCAAGCCGGTGCTGGGCGTGCACCACCTGGAAGGGCATCTGCTCTCGCCTTTCCTGAGTGCCGATCCACCGGAATTTCCCTTTGTCGCCCTGCTCGTATCGGGCGGTCACACCCAGCTCATGCGGGTGGATGGCGTGGGCCGCTACGAGCTGCTGGGCGAAACCATCGACGATGCGGCCGGCGAAGCCTTCGACAAGTCGGCCAAGCTCATGGGCTTGGGCTACCCCGGTGGCCCGGCTCTTTCGCGCCTAGCCACGCAAGGTGATCCGGCGGCCTTCAAGCTGCCGCGCCCGCTGATGCACAGCGGCAACCTCGATTTTTCATTTGCCGGGCTGAAAACGGCGGTGCTGACCCAGGCGCGCAAGCTGGGCGGCGACTTGGAGGCGCGCAAGGCCGACCTGGCCGCGAGCACGCAGGCGGCCATCGTCGAGGTGCTGGTGAAGAAGTCGCTGACCGCGCTGAAGGAGACGGGGCTCCAGCGCATCGTCGTGGCCGGTGGCGTGGGCGCCAACCGCCAGCTGCGCGAGCAGCTCGATGCCGCCTGCGCCAAGCTGCGCGTACGCGTGCACTACCCCGAGCTGCACCTGTGCACCGACAACGGCGCCATGATTGCCATGGCCGCAGCCATGCGCCTGCAGTCGGGCCAGCAGCAGGCCCGATTCGACTACGCCTTCGACGTCAAGCCGCGCTGGCCGCTGAACGCAATCCAGGGCACGTAAGCAGGCGCGGCCCAGGGGTGTTACGTCTTCCTTACCCTGAGCAGCTCGTCGAGGATCAGACAGGCCGCACCCACGCTGATCCCCGCATCAGCAATGTTGAACGCCGGAAAATGCCCTCCGTGGAACATGCCGTTCAGGAAGGCCCAGTGGAAGTCAAGAAAATCGACCACGTAGCCGTGCAACAGCCGGTCCACCACGTTGCCCACGGCGCCGCCCAGGATGCTGGCGAGCGAGAACGCGAACAGTTTTTGCTCCGGGTGCTGGCGCAGTTGCCAGACGATGAACAGCGTAGCCGCCACGCCAATGCCGGTGAAGAACCAGCGCTGCCAGCCCCCGGCGTTGGCCAGGAAGGAAAAGGCCGCGCCGGTGTTGTGCGCGCGCACGATGTTGAAGAAGCTGGTGACGTAGGTGGCGTCACCGAGCTGGTAGTAGCCCAGGATCAGCGTCTTGGTGAACTGGTCGGCGATCAGGATCAACAGCGCCCACGCCAGCCAGGGCCAGATGCTGGCGCGGTGGCCCATCGTGGTGCGGGCCATTCAGGCGCTCACCCGGTTTTCACCGGCGCCGTACAGGTTGCTCGTGCAGCGGCTGCACAGCGTGGGGTGCTGTGTGTCGTGGCCCACATCTGCCCGGTAGTGCCAGCAGCGCTCGCATTTGGCATCAGAACTGGCTTTGACGCTTATCTGAAGTGCGTCACCAGCTATTAATTCAATAGCGGAAGTGATGAAAACGAACTTCAAATCGTCACCCAGACTTGCCAGCAGCGCATGGTCTTCGGGCGCTGCGGTCAGCCTCACACCGGCCTGCAGCGACGAGCCCACCTGGCCGGCGGCGCGCAGGGCCTCGATCTCCTTGTTCACCAGGTCGCGCAGGGCGCGCAGGCGCTCCCACTTGGTCTGCAGGCCCTCGTCGCCCGTGGGAATGGTGCCGTAGGTTTCGAGGAAGATGGATTCGGAACTGCCGAACACCTTCCAGGCCTCCTCGGCCGTGAACGAGAGGAAGGGCGCCATCCAGCGCAGCATGGCGTGCGTGATCTGGTGCAGCGCGGTCTGCGCGCTGCGGCGTGCCAGGCTCTTGGGGGCCGTGGTGTAGAGGCGGTCCTTGAGCACGTCGAGGTAAAAGCCCCCCAGGTCTTCCGAGCAGTAGAGCTGCAGCTTGGCGACCACGGGGTGGAACTCGTACACCTTGTAGTGCGCCAGCACCTCCTGCTGGAACTGCGCCGCGCGCGTGAGCGCGTAGCGGTCGATCTCCAGCATCTGCTCGAACGGCACGGCGTCCTTCGCGGGGTCGAAGTCGCTCACGTTGGCCAGCAGGAAGCGCAGCGTGTTGCGGATGCGGCGGTAGGCGTCCACCACGCGCGCGAGGATCTTGTCGTCGATGGCCAGGTCGCCCGAGTAGTCGGTGGCGGCGCACCACAGGCGGATGATCTCGGCGCCCATCTTGTTGCTCACCTCCTGCGGCGAGACGGTGTTGCCCACCGACTTGCTCATCTTCTTGCCCTGGCCGTCCACCGTGAAGCCGTGCGTGAGCAGGCCGCGGTAGGGCGCGCGGTCGAAGATGGCGCTGGCCAGCAGCAGCGAGCTGTGGAACCAGCCGCGGTGCTGGTCATGGCCTTCGAGGTAGAGGTCGGCCTCGGGGCCGCTGTCGTGGTGCATGCCGGCGTGCGTGCCGCGCATCACGTGCCAGAAAGTGGAGCCGGAGTCGAACCACACTTCCAGGATGTCGGTGCTCTTGGTGTAGTGCTCGGCGTCCTGCGCGCCCAGGATCTCTTCGGGCGTCACGCGGCTCCAGGCCTCGATGCCGCCTTGCTCGACGATGGAAGCCGCCTGGTCCATGATTTCCATGGTGCGCGGGTGCAGCTCGCCCGAATCCTTGTGCAGGAAGAAGGGCAAGGGCACGCCCCAGCTGCGCTGGCGCGAGATGCACCAGTCGGGCCGGCCGGCGATCATGTCGCGCAGGCGGGCCTTGCCGTTCTCGGGGTAGAAGTGCGTCTGCTCGATGGCAGCCAGGGCCGTCTGGCGCAGCGTGCCGGGGGCCTTGTCCTGGGTGAACACGCCCTCGCCCTCGTCCATGCGCACGAACCACTGGGCCGCGGCGCGGTAGATCACGGGCGTCTTGTGGCGCCAGCAGTGCGGGTAGCTGTGCGTGATGGTGGTGGTGCCCATCAGGCGGCCGGCGGCCTGCAGCGTCTCGATGATGACGGGGCAGGCTTTCCAGATGTTCATGCCGCCGAACAGGGCCAGGGTGTCGTCGTAGCGGCCGTTGCCCAGCACGGGGTTGAGGATGTCGTCGTACTTCACGCCGTGCGCCACGCAGGAGTTGAAGTCTTCCACGCCGTAGGCGGGCGAGGAGTGCACGATACCCGTGCCGTCGCTGGCCGTGGCGTAGTCGGCCAGGTACACGGGCGAGAGGCGGCGGTAGCCCTCGTGCACATCGTGCAGCGGGTGCTCGAACTCGATGCCAGCGAGCTTTTCGCCCTGGGCCACGGCCAGCACCTGGCCCTGCAGGCCCCAGCGCGCCATGCAGTCATCGACCAGTGTGGCGGCCATGACGAACAGGCCGCGCTCGGTATCCACCAGCGCGTAGGGCAGCTCGGGGTTGAGGTTGAGCGCCTGGTTGGCGGGGATGGTCCAGGCGGTCGTGGTCCAGATGACGGCGAAGGCGTCCTTCTCCAGCGCGGCCAGGCCGAAGGCGGCGGCGAGCTTGGACGGGTCATGGGCCTTGAAGGCGACGTCTAGCGTCTGGCTCTTCTTGTCCTGGTACTCGATCTCGAACTCGGCCAGCGACGAGCCGCAGTCGAAGCACCAGTACACGGGCTTGAGGCCGCGGTACACGTAGCCGCGCTCCATCACGCGCTTCAAGGCGCGCAGCTCGCCCGCCTCGCTGGCGTAGTTCATGGTCTTGTAGGGGTTGTCCCATTCGCCGAGCACGCCCAGGCGCTTGAAGTCCTCCATCTGCTGGGCGATCTGCTCGGTGGCAAAGGCGCGGCCCCGGGCCTGCATCTCGTCGCGCGGCAGGTTGCGGCCGTGGAGCTTTTCGATGGCGTTCTCGATCGGCAGGCCGTGGCAGTCCCAGCCGGGCACGTAGAGTGCGTCGAAGCCTTCGAGCTGGCGTGCCTTGGTGATCATGTCCTTGAGGATCTTGTTCACCGCGTGGCCGATGTGGATCTGGCCGTTGGCGTAGGGCGGGCCGTCGTGCAGGATGAACTTGGGCGCGCCGCAGCGCGCGTCGCGCAGCTTCTTGTAGATGCCTTTCTCGTCCCATTCCTTGACCCAGCCGGGCTCGCGCTTGGGCAGGTCTCCGCGCATGGGGAAGGGCGTGTCGGGCAGATTCAGGGTGCTGCGGTAGTCGGGGGTCTTGGTGTCGGACATGGCGAAGGGGTTCGGGGGCTCGACAAGCTCGGCCCGGGCGCGTTGGCGGCCCGGGAGGGGCGGTGGGTGGGGTGTCGGCGGTCTGCCTGCCTGAGCCTGTCGAAGGCGGCGGGCGGTGCCAACGCGTCAAATTCGGTCGCGCGTGGTCTGGCGGCGCGTTTCGGCGTGGGCGGCAAACCAGGCGCGCGCGTCGGCACAGTCCTTCGCGATGCCTTGGGTGAGGGCATCCAGGCTGTCGTACCGGAGTTCGTCGTGCAGTTTGTGCAGCAGTTCCACGCGGATGATTTTACCGTAGGCCCCTTCCGCGCCCAGATGCTGCGGCCATTCGAGGCAATGGGTCTCGAGCAGCACGCGGCCACCATTCACATCGCGTGGGTCCAGCGACGGGCGTATGCCCAGGTTGGCCACACCGGGCAGCGGCACATCGTGCAGGCCATGGACCCAGACGGCAAAGATGCCGCTGGCCGCAGGCTTCCAGTGTTTGAAGCGCAGGTTCAGGGTGCGAAAACCATCGTCCGCGTCTTCGGCACTGGCGCCCAGCGCCCGCCCGAGCTTGCGTCCGTGCACCACATGGCCCGAGATGGCGTAAGGGCGCCCGAGCAGCTGCGCCGCGTCCTGCATGCGCCCGGCACCCAGGGCCGCACGCACCTCGGAGCTGGAAACGCGCAAGCCATGCACCTCATAGCTCATCATGCGCGCCACATCAAAACCCTGCTGTGCTCCCGCCGCGTCGAGCATGGCGTAATCGCCCGCGCGCTGGCGGCCGAAGCGGAAATCGTCGCCCACCAGCACGTAACGTGCGCCCAGGCCGCGTACCAGCACCTCGTCGATGAATTCCTGCGGTGACTGCGAGGCCAGCCGGGCGTCAAACGGCAGCACCACGGCCTGCTGCACTCCGTAGCGCGCCAGCTCCGAGAGCTTGTCGCGCAGCGTGCCGATGCGCGCGGGCGCCAGTTCGGGTTTGTTCAGGGCACCGGCGAAGTAGTCGCGCGGATGGGGCTCGAAGGTGAGCGCGCAGCTTTGCACGCCACGCTGCGCCGCTTCGCCGTTGAGTAGCGCCAGCATGGCCTGGTGGCCCCGGTGCACACCGTCGAAATTGCCGATCGTCAGCGCGCAGGCGGGGGCAATCCCGGGATGGCGAAAACCGCGAAAGATCTTCATGGAGCGTTATCTTTTTAATAGCGCCTTGCGCAGGGCCACCAAGCGCAGGACATCGATTGGACTTGAAATGAGCGTATATTGTGACGCAGCCGCTCCTGGCCGCACTGCGCGCAGGTCTGGCACCCGACATCTGCATCCATTCCTTGCTGGCTTTGTTGTTCGAGGAGGCGCGTTGTGAAGGTCTTGAAGCTATCGGCCCAGGGCTTGCCCCAGTCGTGGATCTCGCTGGAACAGGCGGTGATCCACTACGCTGCGGGCGAGGTGCGCTGGGAGTCCGGCGGGGAAATCGCCGTCTTCCACGGCGGCCACAACGCAGTGACGGGGCAGCAGTCGGTGATCGCCGTCAACAGCATCATCGGCACCAAGGGCGTGCCGGCCATCAACCCCTTCGATCTCAAGCCGGGCCTGACCAACGCCAAGCTGTTCGCCCGTGACCGCAACATCTGCGCCTACTGCGGCGCCCATTTCCACGAGGAAAGCCTCACGCGCGAGCACATCGTGCCGTTTGCCAAGGGCGGGCAGGACCACTGGATGAACGTGGTCACCGCCTGCCGCCCCTGCAACCACCGCAAGGGCCCGCGCACGCCCGAGCAGGCCCACATGCCGCTGCTCTACACCCCCTATGTGCCCAGCCTGTGGGAAGACTTCATCCTGCGCAACCGCCGCATCCTGGCGGACCAGATGGAGTTCCTGATGGCGCATGTGCCGAGGTCGTCGCGGCTACTGGTGTGAGGGCTTTGCGAATCTTCTGCCCTCGTTGCTGCCCGCGAACTACCGGCTGATCTGACGCGAAGCACAGGCGGGGCCACGCCGCGCGGCTACAACGATAGTTCTCGTGAAAAAAAGGCCTGCAGGCTGTTCTGCAGGCCTTTTGCCAGGGTTTGCTGCGTGTCAGGCAGGCTTGTGGGCGACCACGACAAAACCGTGAACGGGAGTATTGTTTTCATGGCGCAGTACGGATTCTTCCACCTCGATGGCGTCGAACCCTGCGGCCTTGCACAGCGCTTCCACGTGACTGCGCTTGTGGGCATACCGTCCCATCGGCAGCAGCACGAGATCAGGGCCGGCTTCGCTGGTGGTCTCGCAGGAGAACATCAGTTGCCCGCCCGGGGTGAGGATGCGGAAGGCGTCGGGGATGGCCCGGGTGATGTCGCCCGCGTAAATGAACACATCCAGTGCTGTGATGACCTGGTATAGCGCTTCAGGAGTGTTGGCCAGCGCATCGTGCAGATTGACGGTATGGAACCGGTCGTACACGTTGTGGCGGGCCGCCTGCTCGACCATCTTGTGTGACAGGTCCACGCCGATCAGGAATCCATCCAGGCGGCCCAGGCAGACACCCAGCAGTCCGGTGCCACAGCCCAGGTCGAGCACATTCAATTTTTTGTCGGGGTATCGGGCGAGGATCTTGTCGGCAACCAGCTTCGGCAACTGGTATTTCAGGCCCCGTACCATGTGCATGTCATAGAACTCCGCCATGCTGTCAAACATGGGGCGGGTGAGCTCGGCAGGTTGCTGGGTGGGGGTCTCACCGCGGGCAAGCTGCGCGTAGTACTGGTAGACCGCATCGTCGGGCGCCAGGGCCAGCAGGGCCTGCGTGTTGGCAAGCGCTTCAGCCGGCTGTCCGCTGGCGATGCAGGCTTGCACGCGTCCGACGAGCGCCTGCGGGTCGGTGGGGCTTTCGGCCACCAGCTCCGTCCATAGCGCCAGGGATTCCTCATGCCTGCCCTGCTCGCTCAGGTCTCGTGCCAGCAGGCGGCGCAGCATGGTGTCGCCGGGCACGAGTTCAAGGCCGCGGCGCAGGTGCCGTACGGCCATCTCGGTGTGCCCTGCGCGGTGGGCGATGTCTATCACCCCCGCGAGCACCTGCAGGTTGTTGGGTTCGAGCTTTGCGACTTTCTCTGCGGTTTCCACAGCTTCCTGGAACTGGTTCTGCCGGGCCAGCAGCAAAGCCAGCTCCAGTAGGCCAGGCCCCCAGTCGGGCGCCAGCGAAACGCTGCGACGCAGGGCTTCAAACGCCCCCTTGGTGTTGCCGGACTTCTCGGCCATCAGGCCCGCGAGCATGAACACCCGTGCATCGTTGGGCATCTGCTTCTGGGCCTTGTTCAGGGTGAGGGCGGCCTGCTTGAGATCGCCTTTGGCAATCAGCGTGCGCGCGGCTTCGAGGTGCTTGCGGTTTGGGTCGGACACGGTGGCGGTAGCGCTTATGAAAAAAATGGAGGAAGAAGGCATCGGAAGCGGTGGCCGTCACACAGTGGCAATACGGCATACCCCGCGCAACCAGTAATTATCCCGGATTCGCAATGCAGCCCTGGTGTGGATGGGGAGGGCGCGCAAGCCACTGTTGTTACAGAGGTGTGGCCACGCCGCTTGGAGGCTTCGGGTACAGCTGCGTACCGGGACAGCGCAATGAAAAACCGCCGGGTGCCAGGCACGCGGCGGTTCATGACACGAAGTGAAAGGGGGCAGGTTGCCTGGCGTCCTGGTGGAAATTGTCTCAGGCAAACACCCCCGCCGTCTCCTGCATGCGCTTGGACACCTCGCCCAGGTGGTGCAGCGTGTCGCCGAAGGTCATTTCGAGCTGCGTGAGCTTCTTGAAATAGTGGCTGCCGATGTATTCATCGGTCACGCCGATGCCGCCGTGCAGCTGCACCGATTGCTGGCCCACGAAGCGCATCGACTGGCCCAGCTGCACCTTGGCACGGGCCGTGGCGGCGCGGCGCTCGGGGGCGGGGGCGCCGAGCTTGAGGCTGGCGTAGTAGCTCATCGATCGGGCCAGTTCCAGCTGCATCTTCATGTCGGCCACGCGGTGGCGCAGGGCCTGGAAGGTGGCGATGGCCACGCCGAACTGCTTGCGCTGGTTCATGTAGTCCACGGTCAGGGCCACGGTCTGGTCCATCACGCCCACGGCCTCGGCGCAGGTGGCGGCGATGCCGGTGTCCACGGCCAGTTCCAGCGCGCCCAATCCGTCCTGGGTGAGCAGTGTGGCGGGGGCGTTGGACAGCTGCAGCTCGGCGGCGCGGCTGCCGTCCTGCGTGACGTAGCCGCGCGTGGTGACGCCGCTGGCAGCGCGCTCGACCAGGAATAGGGCGAGCTTGCCGTCCAGCTGCGCAGGCATGAGGAAGGCGTCAGCCTGGTCGCCGGCGGGGACTATGCTTTTGGTAGCTGTCAGCGCATAACCAGTGGGTGCTGCAGTCGCTTTTGCTTCGCAAACGTCGAGGCGGTAGCGGGCCTTGCGTTCCTGGTGGGCCAGCACCACCAAGGCTTCACCGCTGGCGATGCGCGGCAGCCAGGCCGACTGCACGGCGGCCGGGGCATAGCTTGAGAGCACGCTGCTGGTGATGAAGGCGTGGGCCAGGGGTTCGAGCACCATGCCGCGGCCCAGTTCTTCCATCACCACCATGGCGTCGACGGCGCCCTGGCCCATGCCGTCGTGTTGTTCAGGCACTGTGAGGGCCGTGAGGCCCAGCTCGGCCAGTTCGCCGTAGGCGGCGCGGTCGAAACCGCCCGCGGCCACGATGGCGCGGCGACGCTCGAACGAATAGCCCTTGTCCACCCACTTGCGCACGGCGTCACGCAGTTGCTGCTGGTCGTCAGAAAAATCGAAATCCATGTTCTTGTCTCCTTAGCCGAGCACGGTCTGGGCAACGATGTTGCGTTGAACCTCGTTGCTGCCGCCGTAGATGGTGGTCTTGCGCATATTGAAGTAGGTCGAGGCCAGAGGCGCGTGGGATGCATCGCCACCGGGGAAGTCGCCCTGCCAGCCCGCTTCCATGGCTTCTTCGATGAAAGGCAGGGCAAAGGGGCCGGCCGCCAGCATCATCAGTTCGGCATAGCGTTGCTGGATCTCGCTGCCCTTGATCTTGAGCAGGCCAGCGATGTCTAGCGAGTTCTTGCCCGACTTTTCGGCCGAGAGTACACGCAGCACCAGCATTTCCAGGGCCACGACGTCCACTTCAAGCAGGGCGATCTGGTCGCGCAAGCGCTGGTCGTCCCACAGGCCCTCGGCCTTGGCGATGCGCTTGAGGCGTTCGAGTTCGCGCTTGGCGCGGTTCACGTCGGCGATGTTGGTGCGCTCATGGCTGAGCAGGTGCTTGGCGTAGGTCCAGCCCTTGTTCTCCTCGCCGATCAGGTTCTCGGCCGGCACTTCGACGTTATCGAAGAACACCTCGTTGACTTCGCACTCGCCGTCGAGCAGCTTGATCGGGCGCACGGTCACGCCGGGCGACTTCATGTCGATCAGCAGGAAGCTGATGCCCGTTTGGGGCTTTCCCTCGTTGCTGGTGCGCACCAGGCAGAAGATCCACTCGCCGTACTGGCCCAGCGTGGTCCAGGTCTTCTGGCCGTTGACGATGTACTTGTTGCCCACTCGTTCGGCGCGCGTCTTGACCGAGGCCAGATCCGAACCCGAGCCCGGTTCGCTGTAGCCCTGGCTCCACCACACTTCGCCGCTGGCGATGCCGGGCAGGAAGCGTTTTTGCTGCTCGGCGTTGCCAAACGCCATGATCACCGGGGCCACCATCACGGGGCCGAACGGCACGATGCGCGGGGCGCCCGCCAAAGCGCACTCTTCCTCGAAGAGGTGCTTCTGCACGGCGGTCCAGCCCGGGCCACCGAACTGCTGGGGCCAGCCAAAGCCGAGCCAGCCCTTTTTGCCCAGGATCTTCGCCCAGCCCTGCAGGTCATCGCGCGTCAGGCGCAGTGCATTGTGGACTTTGTGCGAAATCTCCTTGGGCAGGTTGCTGTGAACCCAGGCGCGAATTTCTTCGCGAAAGGCCTGTTCTTCGGGGGTAAATGCGAGATCCATACGGTGTGTCTCCTGAGAAGATGTATTTGTAGCACGGCCGTTCGTTTTTCGCCTGTCCAAATGGAGACAATGGCCCCGTTCAGTCGCCGGCAGGCGCGTTCAGGGACAACCCGAGTTCTGCGCACAGGCGCTGCACCGTGGCGCGCAATGCCGCTACCTCGGCTTCGAGCGCCTCCACGCGTGCCTGCAGGGCGGGCGCGTGCCCGTCTGCGCTGGCGCCAGCCGGGGCGGATGGATCCACCGGGCCGCACAGCAGGTGCGCCCAGCGCGGCTCGCGGGCGCCCGGCGCGCGCGGCAGCAGCACCACCAGCGGGCCGCCTTTCTCCGCGCTGCGCTCCTGCAGCTCGTCGAGAAAGCCCTCGACCGAGGAAATGTCGGCGAAGCGGTACCAGCGCTCGGCGTTGATGCGCAGCTCGCCCGCTGTCTGCGGGCCACGCAGCATCAGCAGGCCCAGCAGCACGGCCGACTGCTCGGGCACGCCCACGGCGCGCTGGAAGTTGTGCTCCCAGCGTGTGGTGCGGCCGCCACTGGTCTCGAACACCAGCGTCAGCAGTTTGAGGGCGTCAAGCGCTTCCTGGGCCTCGGCATCGCTGAGGTTCATCACCGGGTCGCGCGTGGTCTTCTGGTTGCAGCCTGTGACCACGGCATTGAGCGTGAGCGGGTAGCTGTCGGGCACGGTACGGGCCTTTTCCATCAGTGTGGCCAGCACGCGGGCTTCGTTGGCGGTCAGGGGGCGGGTGGTGGGGTCGAAGGGCATGGCGGGGATAATTGCAACAAATGAAGAACATCGTGATTTTGATCTCCGGCGGCGGCTCCAACATGGCGGCCATCGTGAAAGCCGCGCAGCAGGAGCATTGGGAGCGGCGCCTGGGCGCGCGCGTGGCTGCGGTGGTGAGCAACAAGATGGATGCTGGCGGGCTGCGGTTCGCACGCGAGCAGGGCATTGCCACCGAGGTGCTGGACCACAAGCAGTTCCCCAGCCGTGAAGCGTTCGACACCGAACTGGCCGCCGTGATCGACCGCCACAGTCCCGCGCTGGTGGTGCTGGCGGGTTTCATGCGCATCCTCACGCCCGGCTTCGTGGCGCACTATGCGGGGCGGCTGGTGAACATTCACCCGTCGTTGCTGCCCGCCTTTACGGGGTTGCACACGCACCAGCGTGCCATCGATGCCGGTTGCCGGTTCGCCGGCTGCACGGTGCACCAGGTCACGGCGGAGCTGGATGTCGGCCCCATCGTCGAGCAGGCCGTGGTGCCGGTGCTGGCGGGCGACACGGCCGAGATGCTGGCGGCACGCGTGCTGACGCAGGAGCATCTGATCTATCCGCGGGCGGTGGCTCGGTTGCTACAATAAATATAGCTATCAGCGCCCGTTGGTATTGCGCTAAAGGCTTTTTTCATTCATTTTTCTGGCAATCGCTCGAAGCGGGGGCGTGGCACGCCATCGACCAGCACCATTTCCTCGAACATGGCGGTGGGCCGCACCCACAGTCCACGTTCACCGTACAGGGCGCGGTAGACGGTCATGGATTCCCGTGTTTCGCTGTGGCGGGCGGTGTCCATCACCTCGTAGAGAAAGCCTTTGTAGTGCCGGTAAAGACCCGGCGGCGTAGGGATGATCGGGGGCAGATCGTCGTTCATAGGTAGGATGGCGGTCACAAGAACATCCGGGGGACATCCGTGGAGCAGGCAGATTTTGTGCACCTGGTGCGCCTGAGCGAGCATGCCAGTGCCGAGAACAGCCGTGCGTACCGGCGCAGCGTAGCCGCTTTCGCGGCCCTGGGCTACGCCTGGGTACTGGGCTGCCTGGTGCTGGGCGCGGCGCTGGTGGCCTGGGTGGTGCCGCAGCTGCTGCAAGGGCGCTGGCGCCTGGGGCTGGTTCTGCTGCTGCTGACGGCTCTGGCTCTGTTCTGGACCAGCCTGCGCGCCCTCTGGGTGCGGCTGGATGCGCCGGGCGGCGCCGAGATCACTGCGGTGGATGCGCCTGCCCTGTTCGATGCGCTCGAACGCATCCGGCGCAAGATCAAGGGGCCACCGATCCACCGCGTTTATCTGAACGACGAGTTCAACGCCAGCATCCAGCAGCTGCCCCGCTACGGTCTGCTGGGCGGCGCGGTCAACCACCTCACCATCGGTCTGCCGCTGCTCATGGCGCTGGACCGGCCGCGCTTCCTGGCGGTGCTGGCGCACGAATACGGCCACCTGCGCGGCGACCATGGCCGATTTGCCGCCTGGATCTACCGCACCCGCCTGGCCTGGATGCGCCTGCACCAAGGCCTGCGGGACGACACCGGTCCTGTGGCATTGGCCACGCAGGCGTTCATGCGCTGGTATTTCCCGCGCTTTGCGGCCAAGACCTTTGCCCTGGCACGGCAGGACGAATACGAGGCCGATCGCATCGCCGGGAAGCTCCTGGGCCGCGACGTGGCGGCAGCGGCGCTGACCGAGATCGAGGTGCGTGGCGCCTGGTTGCAGACCGAGTTCTGGGCGCGGCACTGGAGCAAGGCGGCCGACCGCCCCTTGCCTGTGGGGCCCTATGGCTCCATGCGGCGTCGCCTGGCGCGCATGCCCGACGCGGCGTTTGCCAACGACGCGCTGCGCCAGGCACTCAGGCGCATCAGCAGCGTGGACGACACCCACCCCGGTCTGCGGGACCGTATCGAGGCGCTGGACACGCCGCCCATCCTGCCCGACTGGTCGCGTGGTGGCGCGCTGGACCTGCTGGGCTCGGATGCCAAGGAATGGCTGGCCCGATTCGACAAACAGTGGTGCCGTGACCACGCCAGCGAATGGAAACTGCACCACGCCTGGCTGACCCGCGTGCGCGAGCGTGTGCAGGTGCTCAGCGCCGGTATGGCGCAGAACAATGCCAATGAACTGGTGGAGCTGGCCCGCCTGAAGCGCCACCTCGACCCGCGTGCAGTGGTGCGCCCGCTTTACGAACGGGCCCTGGAGCGCAGCGCCGAGCACCCGGGGGCCTTGCGTGGGCTGGTGCAGTGTCTGCCCGAGGATGATCGCGAGGCCCGGCTGCAATGCCTGCAGCGCCTGTGGGACGCCGACGACGCCGAGCGCTGGTGGACCGCACGCGCCGCGCTGGCCGAACTCGAGACATCCCGGCCCGGCATGGAGCACGACGCCGCCGCCTTCAAACAGTGGCGCAAGCGCCTGGAGCGCGCCCAGGAGGCCGAGGATCGAGCCTGGGAAGAGTTGTCGGGCTCGCCGTTCTTCAGCCGTGTCACCCGGCACGACCTCAGCGCCTTCGAGCAGGCCGAACTGCAGGCCGAACTGATCCGCTACCTGCCTGTGGCGCAGGCCTGGCTGGTGCGCAAGCACCTGCGCGAGTTTCCACGGCGCCGGGCCTATCTGCTGTTCGTCGAACTGCCCGGGCTGGACGATGAGGAACGCTTCGACCTGTGCCGCCGCCTGGAGCGCCAGCTGAGCCTGCCGGGCCCGGTGCTGGCGCTGTGGGCGGGCGAATCGCCGACGCTGGAAGATATCCGCCGCCACGCTGCGGACCCTGTGTTCGTGCGCTGATTCCGCCCCGGCCGGTGCCGGGAGGAGGCAAGGGTGGGACAATCGCCCCATGCATCCCAACGCCCTTCTGGAAGCCTGCTCCGAACTCGTCAGGCTCACCCTCACCTTTGAACACCCGGCCGACGCCGTGGTGTCCCGTTTTTTCCGCGACCACCGGGGTCTGGGCCAGCGCGAGCGCGCGGCCCTGGCCGAGACCGTCTACACCGTGCTGCGCAAGAAGCTGCTGTTCGACCACATGACGCCCTCGGGCTCCGGGCCGAAGGAGCGGCGCCTGGCCATCCTCGGCTTTGCCCATTGGCAGGACGAAGAAGCCCGGCGCAGCAACCCCAAGGCCGTGCACGGCCCGCGCGACTTCCTGCAGGCGGCCCTGAACGATCGCGAGAAACAATGGCTGGAGCAATGCGACGCCGTGCAGGAGGGCGACCTGCTCGAACGCCACCGCCACAACCTGCCCGAGTGGCTGGCACAGCCGCTCAAAGAGCAGCTCGGTAGCGACTTCTGGCCCCTGGTGCAGGCCCTTTCCAGCAGCGCACCGCTGGATCTGCGCGTCAACGTTTTAAAGGAAAAAAGGCCTGAAGTGCAGAAGGAGCTTGCGCAAGCAGCTATCAAAACAGAAGTGACGCCGTATTCCCCCTGGGGCCTGCGTGCGGTGGGCAAGCCCGCGCTGGCCAAGCTGCCAGCCTTCGTGCGCGGCGCCATCGAGGTGCAGGATGAAGGCTCGCAGCTGCTGGCGCTGCTGCTCGACGCCAAGCGCGGCGAGATGGTGGTGGACTTCTGCGCCGGCGCGGGCGGCAAGACCCTGGCCATCGGTGCGGCCATGCGCAGCACCGGGCGGCTGTACGCCTTCGACGTGGCGGCGCACCGGCTCGACGCGCTCAAGCCCCGGCTGGCGCGCAGCGGGCTGTCGAACGTGCACCCCGCCGCCCTGGCGCACGAGCGCGACGAGCGCGTCAAGCGCCTGGCGGGCAAGATCGACCGCGTGCTGGTCGATGCGCCGTGCTCGGGCCTGGGCACCCTGCGCCGCAATCCCGACCTGAAATGGCGCCAGACGCCCCAGGCGCTGGAGGAACTGGTGGTCAAGCAGGCCGCCATCCTGGCCAGCGCGGCGCGCCTGCTCAAACCCGGCGGGCGCCTGGTGTACGCCACCTGCAGCGTGCTGCCGCAGGAGAACGAGGCCATTGCCGAGGCGTTTTCGGCGGCGCACCCTGATTTCATGCCGCTTGACGCCGGTGAACTGCTGGCGCAACTCAAGGTGCCCGAGGCCGCCAGTCTGTGCAGCGGCGGCGAGAGCGGCAGCCACTACCTGCGCCTGTGGCCCCACCGCCACCAGACCGACGGCTTCTTTGCCGCCGTCTGGCAGCGCCGGTAATTCCATTTCCAAATCACCCGTGTCGTTGTTGCTTCGCCTTGTCGTGCTACCGCACTGCCTGCGGCTTCGCGCCTGGACACGAATGGTTTTGAAGAGGAGTAAGCGCAGTACTTTGCAGGATTTGCGCAACATGGGGGTCAACAAAGGGTTACAACTCTTCCCCTGTGGCGTATCAATGCACTATCATTTTCAATAATTGCACCTAAACTATTGATTTGAAAAGAATTTACCTTGTCTTCTCTCTACCTGGATCACTTTCGGCTGAGTGAAGCACCGTTTGGCATCACGCCCAACGGCAAATTCTTTTTCGAGGGACAGGCACGCGGCGCCATTCTCGAGGCGCTGCACCATGCGGTGCTCGACGACGACGGCATCATCACCGTGGTGGGCGAGGTGGGCAGCGGCAAAACCATGCTGTGCCGGATGCTGGCCGATCGCCTGCCGCGCGACCAGGTCGATCTGGTCTATCTGGCCAACCCCTCGTTCGGGCCGCGTGAGATTCTGCATTCCATGGTGGCCGACTGGGGGTTGAAGGTGCCCGCGGGCCAGCCACTGGTGCTGTCGATTCAGGCGGCGCTGCTTGAGCGCCACGCCCAGGGCCGCCGAGCGGTGGTGCTGATCGACGAGGCGCAGGCCATGCCGCCCGAGTCGCTCGAAGAAGTCAAGCTCCTGTCCAACCTGGAGACGGCCCAGCGCAAGCTGCTGCAGATCGTGCTGTTCGGTCAGCCCGAACTCGACGAGCTGCTGGCCCAGCCGCGCCTGCGCCAGGTGCGCGACCGGGTGGTGCACCGCTTTGAATTGCAGCCCCTGAACCCATCGGAAGCGGCCGCCTACATCGACCACCGCCTGCGCCGCGCGGGCTGGCAGGGCGGCGCGCTGTTCGAGCCCCGGGCTCTGCACCAATTGGTCGAGGCTTCGGGAGGACGCATCCGCGCCATTCACCTGCTGGCCGACAAGGCGCTGCTGGCCGCCTTTGCGCAAGGGGAGCGACAGGTCGGGCGCTCGCATGTGCAGATGGCGATGGCAGAGTTTCAAGCGGGTTCGCTGGCGGCCCGCAGGCCGGGTCCGCCGACGGGCCTGCGCCACCGGGCGCTGGCCTGGGGGGCATGGGGCCTGGGCGTCCTGGGTGTAGGGGTGGCCGTGGGCTATGGTCTGGGGCAGCAGCGCAGCCCCGGCACACCCGCCCCCCCGGCCGTGCAAGAGGTTGCCCCGGCCAAGGACACCGCCGCACCGTTGACACCCTCCGCAACGGCAGCGCTGTCTGGCGGGCCAGGGGCAGAACCTGCGGCTTCGGCCCCTGTGGCGGCGTCTGCGCCATCGCCTGAACCGGAAGACAACGCCGTGGCCGGGGCCGTGGCCGCCACACCCCGGGAGGCGGTCCCGTCCTCCCTGGCTGCATCCGAGTCCGGCCCGGCGGCGAGCCCGCAGGCAACGCGGTACGCCCACCTGCCGGTGCTGCTGCGGGATGCTGTGCTCCAGACCCGTGCCGTGTTCGACGACCCGGCCCAGGAGTTCTGGGTGCTGCAGATCGGTATTGCCGGGGATTCGGCCGGTGCGCTGCGCCTGCTGGCGCGGGCCAGGGACGCCGGAGGCGAGCCCTGGGCCCATGACCGGATGTATGCCAGTCAGCAGGGCGGCAACGCAGTGTTGTGGGCCGTCTACATGGGCCGCTATGCGTCGCGGGAGCAGGCGCTGCAGGCGCTGCAGAATCTTCCGCCTGCCATCAAGGTGTATCGTCCCCTGGTTCGTACATTGAGTCGCCTGCGCGTCGAGGCCTATCCCGAGCGTGCGCCCACATGAACAGCATGACCCCCATGATTTTTTCGATTCAACGGTTGCAGGGCCACTACCGCCTGTCCGAACGCCGAGGGGCCCGTGGCCTGCTGCGTTCCCCCGGCAGCCTGGGCGTGCTGCTGGCCCTCGCCCTGGCGGGCTGTGCAGGCACCTCCCCGGTGGCCGGGCCGGGCCACCTGCGGCCCGACACCGTGGCGCCGGGCAAACCGCCCGCGCTGGTGGATGCGCCCCTGCTGCCTCCGCCGCCGGCCAGCGGGGCGCGCGCGCGCGCCGAACTGTTTTCGGTCAGCGTGCACAACGTGGACGTCCGCAATCTGCTGTTCGCCATTGCCCGCGATGCCCGCCTGAACCTGGACGTGCACCCCGATCTGGCAGGCACGGTGAGCATCAACGCGATCGACCAGACCTTGCCCGAAATCCTCGACCGTGCCGCCATGCAGGTGAACATGCGCTACGAGATGGAGGGGCGCAACCTGTTTGTCATGCCCGACGCGCCCGTGCTGCGGCACTACCGGGTGGACTACCCGAACGTCGCACGCGAGGCGCGCAGTTCAGTCAATGCCAGCACCAGCATTGGCGGCAGCGGTGGCGGCGGCGCCTCCGGGGGCAACAATTCCAGCAGTTCGCTGAGCAACACCTCCAACAACAAGTTCTGGGAGACGCTGACCCAGAATCTGCGCGACCTGCTGCGCGAGACCGACAAGCTGATGCCCGAAGGTGCCGAGGGCGGCGCTGCCGCCGCGCCCGCCGCTCTGGCACCGGCCGCACCGGTCATCCCTGCGTCGGGAGCGGCGGGGGCCGCCCCGGCAGCCCCTGTGGCGGCGCTGCCTGCGGCACGGTTTCGCGAGTCGGCCTCCGTCATCGCCAATCCCGAAACGGGCGTGATTTCGGTGCGCGCCACGTACCGGCAGCACATGCGAGTGCGCGAATTCATGGACCGGGTCATGGCCAGTGCCGGGCGGCAGGTCATGATCGAGGCCACCATCGTCGAGGTGAATCTGTCCGACGAATACCAGCAGGGCATCAACTGGACCCTGTTCCGGCGGGGCCTGCCGCTGCTGCAGGTCGGGCCTGCGGGTACGTCCATGCCGTCGGGTGTGCCCGTCAGCGGCGTCATTCCCAGCATGGCGGCCTTTACGCCCACCTACACCAGCGCCAGCGGGCTGACGCAGATCGCTGCGGCACTGCGCCTGCTGGAATCGTTCGGCAACACCAAGGTGCTCTCCAGCCCCAAGATCAGTGCGCTGAACAACCAGGCAGCCCTGCTCAAGGTGACGGAAGACCTCGTGTACTTCACCCTCAAAGCCGACCTTACCCCGGGTCAGAACGGCGCAGCGGGTACCTTCACGCTCACCTCCACACCCAATTCCGTGTCTGTCGGTCTGGTCATGAGCGTCATGCCCCAGGTGGGCGAGGGTGACCAGGTCACGCTCATTCTGCGTCCTACCCTCTCGCGGGTGGTGGGCTATGTGGAAGACCCGGCGGTGCCCATCTATCTGGCGCAGGCCCGTTCGGGGGGGGCCGATATTGCCGAGGTCAGCAGCCGCATCCCGCAAATCCAGACGCGCGAGATGGAGTCCGTCATCAAGGTGCGCTCGGGCGATACCGCCGTGCTCGGTGGCCTGATGCGCGAGGATGCATCCTCCAGCACCGACCAGACCCCGGTCGTGGGCAGCGTGCCGATGCTGGGTGAACTGTTCAAGTACAAAAAGCGCAACAACGCCAAAAGCGAGCTGGTCATCTTCCTGCGCCCTACCGTGGTCACCAGCGCCAGCCTCACGGGTGACTACCAGGCCCTCGAGCCCCATCTGACCGAAGCGCTGCGGCCCATGCCTGAGCGCATCCTGAACCAGCTTCCCGCCGAGCCGGGCGCGAGGAGCCAGCCGTGAGCCTGCTGCTTGACGCCTTGCAGCGCAGCGAAAAGCGGCCGCTGACCCTGACCCCGACCGAAGAGCCGGTTCCCGAGCCGGCGCCAGCGCCGTCCGCGCCCGCACCTGTGGTGGGCAGCGTTGCGGCTTCTGCCCCATCCTTGTCTGCCGCACCCCCCCGTGCGGAGTCCGCCTCGGCCCCCACACCGGTGCGTGACCCGATCACAGGCACTGCCCGCCAGGCGGCGCAGACCATGGTGGGGGCCTCTACGCCATCGGCTGCACCCAACCCGCAGGCACGGGTGCGCCGGCTGGTCGCGGCCTTGCTGGGCGGCATGCTGCTGGCTGTGGTGTCATGGTTTGGGTGGCAATACTGGCAGACCACCCAGACATCCATGGTGGTCGCAGCTTCGCCCGTGTCGCAGTCGGTGCCGGTGGCCGTTCCCGCCGTCGCCGATGCGGCAGCGTCCGCTGCTGAGCCCGTGCCATCCGAAGGGCCCGTGGCTGCTGCACCTGTGGCCCCCGAGCCGGCGGCGGTTTCAGTGACCGTGCAACAAGCGGCTGCGGCGACAGCCGGTGACGATGCCCCTGTCACCCGCTCGCGTCCTGCGACGACGGTGGCCCAGGCGCCGCGCCGGGCGGAGGGCGTCGCGGAAGTGCCTGCGGCTGCTCGTCCAGCGCCAGGTGGGACGGCTCGGGCGCAGCCATCGCCTCCTGCGCCGCGCGAACGTCAGGCACTGGATGGAAACGCCTCCGAGCGCAGGGGGGCCTCGCCACCGGCGCAGCCTGCAAGAGCCATGCTGGTGCGCTCCGAAGCCCAGCGCCACCTGCAAAACGCCTGGACGGCACTCGGCCAGGGCGACGCGGTGCGCGCCCAGGCCCTGTACCAGCAGGTGCTGACCGAGCGGCCCGACGACCCCGATGCCACCCTGGGGCTGGCCGTCAGCCTGCACCGCCAGCGCCAGCTCGGCCCGGCGTGGACCGCCTACCAGCGCAGCCTGCACCTGTGGCCCGACAACGAAACCGCCCGTACCGGCCTGCTGTCCATCCTGTCCGAGTCCGACCCGGCCACCGCAGAGAGCCGCTTGCAGGAATGGGTGCAAACCCGCCCGCGCGATGCGGCTGCTCAGTCTGCGCTGGGCAACCTGCTGGGGCGCCAGGGCCGCTGGGCCGATGCCCTGGGGCCGCTGACCCTGGCCCAGTCGCTCGCGCCCGAGCGTGCCGCCCATGCCTACAACCTGGCGGTGGCGCTGGACCAGGCGCGCCGCTACCCCGAGGCCTTGCGCATGTACCGCATGGCCTTGCAGATCGGTGGCACCGGCATCCCCGTCAAAGCCATCGAGCACCGACTGGACGACCTGCAGGAGCAACTGGCCCGATGAACGCGACCGCAGCCCCCCCTACCCCGGCCGCAGCACCGCCGATGCGGCTGGGTGACCGCCTGCAGCACATGGGCCTGGTCTCGGCCGACCAGATCCAGATTGCCCTGCTGGAACAGAAGAAGACCGGCAAGCAGCTCGGCGATGCGCTGATTGCCCTGGGCTTTGTGACCGAAGAGGCCATGCGCGAGGCGCTGGGCCAGACGCTCGGGCAGCAGACCATCCAGTTGCAGACCGTGCTGGCCGACTCCCAGGCACTGGAGCGCCTGCCCAAGGCGATGGCCACGCGCTTCCAGGTGTTTCCGGTGTCCTACTCGCAAGACACCCAGACCCTGGTGCTGGCCAGCCCCAAACCCAATGACATCATTGCCGCCGACCAGATACGGGCGCATGTGGGTCTAGGGGTGCACATTTCGTGGCGTCTGGCCAGCGCGGCCGATGTGCTGGCCGCCATCGACCAGCTGTACGGCTACGAGCTGTCGATCGACGGCATCATCCACGAGATCGAAACCGGCCAGATCGACCTGGCCTCGCTTTCGCAGGGGCAGGGTGGCTACAGCCATCCGGTGGTGCGCCTGGTCGATGCCATGCTGTCCGACGGTGTGCACAAGCTGGCCTCGGACATCCACTTCGAGCCCGAAGGCCAGTTTTTGCGCATCCGCTACCGTATCGACGGCGTGCTGCGCCAGGTGCGTGTGCTGCACGGGCGCTACTGGTCGGCCATGCTGGTGCGCCTCAAGCTGCTGGCGGGCATGAACATCGCCGAGAGCCGCGCGCCGCAGGACGGCCGCGTGTCGCTGTCCATCGGCGGGCGCAATGTGGACTTCCGCGCCGCCGTGCAGCCCACCATCCACGGCGAAAACTTCGTGCTGCGGGTGCTCGACGCCAAGCGCGGCATCGTCGATTACGACAAGCTGGGCCTGACCGACCGGCAGTACGACATCCTCAACCTGATGCTCGCCCGCCCCGAGGGCATCATCCTGGTGACCGGGCCCACCGGCTCGGGCAAGACCACCACGCTGTATTCGGTGCTCAGCCACATGAACGACGAGAGCGTCAACATCATGACGCTGGAAGACCCGGTCGAATACCCCATTGCGCGCATTCGCCAGACCTCCATCTCCGACGGCAGCAAGATCGATTTTTCCGACGGCGTGCGATCGCTGATGCGCCAGGACCCGGACATCATCCTGGTGGGCGAGGTGCGCGACAAGGACACCGCCGAGATGGCTTTCCGCGCCGCCATGACGGGCCACCAGGTGTTCTCCACCCTGCACACCAACTCGGCCCTGCGCAGCTTCCAGCGCATCAAGGACCTGGGCGTCTCGCCCGAGGTGATGGCGGGCAACATCATCGGTATTGTTGCCCAGCGCCTGGTCCGGCGCCTGTGTGGGCACTGCCGCGAGCCGGTGGAGGTGGTGCCCGGCGGCATCGAGGCGCGCCTGATGGGCGAGCAGGCCCTGGGCCGCACCGTCTACCGCCACCACCCGGGCGGCTGCGAGGCCTGTGATTACCAGGGCTACAAAGGGCGCCTGGCCATCATGGAACTGCTGCGCGTGGACAGCGCCATGGACGAACTCATCACGCGCAATGCCACGCAGGGCGAACTTGCTGCCCATGCGCTGGCCAACGGCTTCCAGCCGATTGCCGAGGACGGCCTGCGTCGGGTGATCGAAGGCATCACCAGCATCGAAGAAGTGGGCCGTGTGGTCGACCTCACCGTGCGGCTGGCAGGGTAGGGCGCGCCACCATGCCCCGATTCCGCTACCGCGCCATCAACGAAGCCGGCGAGATCGTCAAAGGCGACATCACGGCGCTGCACGAGGCCGACCTGCAGTCGCAGCTGCGCGCCGCCGGGCTGTCCCTCATCCGGGCCAGCCAGCAGCGCGAACGCAGCCAGCGCCACCTGCACCTCTCAAGCCTGCCCACGCGCGAGCTCATCAACCTGCTGTTTCACATGCAGATGCTGCTGCGCGCCGGCGTGCCCATCATCACCGCGCTGGAAGACCTGCGCGACGGTGCCGACAGCCTGGAGCTGCGCCAGGTGGCCGCCAGCCTGATGGACCGCATCCAGAACGGCAGCACGCTGGCCGACGCCATGGCCGCCGACCCGGGCATTTTTTCCGAGGTCATGGTGCACCTGGTGCGCTCGGGTGAAGTCACCGGCCAGCTGGCCGAAGTGCTGGGCGAGCTGGTGCGATCGCTCAAATGGCAGGCCGAACTGGCCGCGCAGACCAAAAAACTGCTCATGTACCCGGCCTTCGTCACCGTCACCATCACCGGCGTGGTGGTGTTTCTGATGGTGTACCTGGTGCCCCAGCTGGTCAGCTTCATTCGCAACATGGGCCAGGAGATTCCGTTCCAGACACGCCTGCTGATCTGGCTGTCCGAAGCCTTCGTGGGGTACTGGTGGATCATCCTGCCCGCGCCGGTGGTGGTTTTCATGGCCCTGGCTGCCGCGGCACGCGCCAATGAGCAGGTGCGCTACAAGCTGCACGCGCTCCTGCTGACCGTGCCCGTGCTCGGGCCGGTCATCAAGAAAATCATCCTGGCGCGGGTTACTGACAGCTTTGGCCTCATGTACCGCACCGGCATTCCGGTGATCGAGGCGCTGGGCTATTGCGAAAAAATCACCGGCAACCTGCCCATCCGCCGCGCCCTGGTGCGCGCACGCGACCGCATTGCTAATGGCGCCACCATCAGTGACGGCTTCGCCATGGAAAACCTGTTTCCGTCCCTGGTGGTGCGCATGCTGCGCGTGGGCGAGGCCACCGGCGCGCTCGATGAGGCGCTGTCCAACGTCAGCTACTTCTATACCCGCGACATCGACGAATCCATCGGCCGGGTGCAGGCGCTGATCGAGCCCGTGCTCACCGTCGTGCTGGGCCTGATCCTGGGCTGGATCATGCTGGCCGTGCTGGGCCCCATCTACGACACCATCTCCAAGATCCGGACATGAAACACCTTGCGCACGCAAGCGCCGGGCTGCTGCTGGTGCAGCCCCTGCAGGCCCAGTGGCACGATGCCGCGGGCCACGCACTGCCCCAGCCCCTTGCGCCGCACGAACCGCTGCGCGTGGTGGTCGACCTGATCGAGGAAACCCATGTCCGCATCGAGGTGCCGGGTCTCATGGGGGCTGACCGCAGCAGCTTCATCCAGGTGCAGCTCCAGGCGCTGCTGCCCGATGTGGCATTGCGTGCCACCTGGGAGGGCCCCGCCCAGCAGCCCCTGTTGCCCAAACCCTTTGCCCTGCATGCCGTGGGCGTGGCCTCCAACAGCCTCAACGATCTGCTGGTCCGGGAGGTGCAACACCAGCGCCCGGTGCTGGGCGTCTGGACGCTGAGCTACCTCATGGCGCGCTGGGCCGCACGGCAAAAGCAGCTGCCTGGCACCGGCTGGCTGTTTTTGTGCCTGGGCCTGCCCTACGGCATGCGCACCGTGCTGCTGCACAACCGCGTGCCGGTGTTTTCGCGCCTGCTGATCGACGGCCACCCCGAGCAGCAGGCCCTGGAGATTGGGCAAACCCTCAAATACCTGGTCGACACGCGCGTCATCGACCGCCTGGACACCCCGGCCATCCTGCTGATGCAGTCCCCGCCGGGCCTCCAGGAGGCGGTGCAGGCACAGGGCCGCAGCCTGCTGCCCAGCCCGGTGGCCCCCGGTGGGCCCGGGGTGCTGGCCGAGGTGTTGGCCATGGCCGAAGCCGGCGCACCCGGGCAGCTTGCCCCGATCGATCAGCGACGTTACGGCGTGGCGCGCCAAGCGCGCCGGGCCCTCCATGGGGTCGGCGGGGTGCTGGCGCTGTTGCTGGTGGCCGGGCTGGTGCTGCAGGCGCGCACCCTGCAAAACCGGGTGGACCAAGCGGCCGAGCAGCTGCAACAGGCCCGCCAGACCGAGCGCGCCGCCCAGGATTTGCGCCAGAAAATCGCCGCCAGCGGCACCCATGTGGCGCTGCTGCGCCTGACCATGCAGGTGCAGCAAAACCATTTGCAGGACGGCGTGGACCTGGCGAGCCCGCTGTGGCTGCTGGGGCAACTGCTGCAGTCCCAGTCTCAGGCGCAACTGCAAAGCACCGAACTGACCCTGCTGCCGCAGGCCTGCGCCACGGACGCCGGCGCGCAGGCGCCGCAGCCCGCGCCCGCCGCTGCTACGGGCGCCGCCCCGCCCCTGGCCACCGAATGGGCGTTCGAGATCCGCCCCACGCCCGGCATGCTGCCACGCGAGCGCCAGGCCCTGCTCGATGGCCTGGCGGCGCGCGTGCAGGCCTGGCCCGACTGGACGGTGCAGACCAACCCGGTGCAGGCCGAGAGCGACTCCGCCATCGTCGGCGGATCGGCGGGCACTAGCGGGCCGCTGCAAAGCTGGCGCTGGTGCCTGGTGCCCCGCGCCCCGTCGCCCGAAGCGGCCGCGCCACGCACCACTGGAGCCAACCCATGAATTGGCAAGCCTTTCGCGCCCATGTTTTTCCGCTGGTGCGGCCGTTGGCCATCCGCTGGGCGGCGGCGCTGCTGCTGCTGGCCCTGGCCTGGGCTGCGTTGCTGGGCGTGCAGCGCTATTACCAGCCCGATTGGGCCCAGGCCCAGGCCCAGGCCCAGGCCGCGCAGGCGCAATGGAATGAGGCGCGCGCCGAACAGGACGACCTGATCGCCCACGGTGCCACGTTCGAACAACTCAAGGCCGCCGGCCTGGTGGGGCCCGAGCCGCGCGCCATCTGGGTCGATGACCTGCTGCGCAGCGCGCGCGAGCAAGGCCTGCAGGAGCGCATCGCGTTCACCCTGGCCGCCCCTGAAGCGCTGGTTATGCCCGGGGCCGAGGCCGTGCCCGCCCAGGTCAAACGCCACGGGCTCGAATACACCCTGAGCCGGGTGCATGACATCGAGGCCCTGCAGTTCATGCAGCGCTTTCACCGTGCCCACGCCCGCACCGCGCGGCCCATGGCCTGCAAACTGGAGCAGCCCACCCCCACCGGCCTGACGGCGCGTTGCCGTGTCAACTTCCTGCACATTGACCCTGCACCGGCGGCTGCACACAATCAAGGCTCCTGAACGCGCCCCCATGAAAACCGTCCTCGTTCCCGCCCTGTCCGTCGTTCTGGCCTGTGCCCAGGCGGCTGCGGCATGGGCCGCACCCTCGGCGCCGGTGGCAGCGCTGGCCGCGCCCGACGCCGCCCAGGCCTGGCCTCGCCTTTTTTACAGCCCTGGCCAGCGCCAGGCCATCGAGCAGGCGCGCATTGCGCCCGCGCCCGCGCTGGCCGGAACGGCGCCCAGCGGGCCCGCGGCACCGGTCATCGAACCGCGCTTTGTCCTGCAGGGCATGGCGCAGGGGCGGCGCGGCGCCAGTGCCTGGATCAATGGCGAAATGCTGGAGCAGGGCGAAACCATTGCCGGGCGCACCGTGCGCATCGAGCCCCTGGCGGTGCGGCTGCGGCAGGCGGGCCAGCCCGATATCGTGCTGCGCCCCGGCCAGCAAGGTAGCGCGACCGACCGGGAGGTGCAAGACATTGTTCCTTCCGATTCATTTCATAAGAAATAGGCCTCTAACGCTTTATAAATAAGCGCAAGCAGCTATAAAATAAATAGCAAAATATGTCTGACACACCCCATCTCCACCGCCGTGCGGCCACCGCAGGTGGCTTTACGCTGGTCGAAATGGCCTTGGTGCTGCTCATCGTGGGCCTGCTGGCTGCCGTCTTCCTGCCTGCCACCAACACCCTGCTGGACAACAACCGCCGCAAGGAAACGCGTGCCAAGCTCGAAGCGCTGGAGCAGGCGATGGTGCGGTTTGTGATGGTGAATCGGCGGCTGCCGTGTCCGGCGGACGGGGCACTGCCTCCTGGCAACGCCAACCAGGGCCTGGAGCTGGTGGCCGCCGGTGCCTGCAGCCCTGCCACGCAAATCAATGGTGTCGTGCCTTGGCGCAGCCTGGGCGTGGCACAGGGCGATGCCACGGATGCCTGGAATACCTTGGTGACTTATCGTGTATGGGCGCAACTCACAACGGCTGATGCAATGAATATGAACTGGAATCCGGCAACGCAAAATGCGCAAATTCAGGGCTTCTTGCAAGCTAGGGGCTTCAGGGTGTGCAGCGCCAGCCCCTGCGCGGCCAGTGCTGCAGCAGAGCTTGCTAACCGCACCAACATGACTGGGGCGGCCTATGTGCTGATCAGCCACGGAGCCAACCGCGTGCACGGCTTCAATACCGATGGTGCCTACGTTGCTGTCGCGAATGGCGCGGGGCCCGGCCCCCTGGAAGACATCAATCGCAACCAGCTGGCCATCCGATCGACGGCGCCGAGCGATTTCTACATCGACGCCGAACTTGCAGAAAACCCTGCCGCCTACTACGACGATATCGTGCTGCGGCCCACCGTGATGGCGGTGGCCATGGCGGCGGGCCTGGGTCCGCGCAAGCCCTGACGCTGAACATGAATCCACCGGCCTGCACCATGCGCCCCCAAGCCTCTTTGCCCACCGTGCGCCGCCGTCCCTGGCAAAGGGGCGGCGCCGTGCTGGCGGT
Organism: Burkholderiales bacterium RIFCSPLOWO2_12_FULL_65_40; assembly: GCA_001770955.1. Lineage (GTDB taxonomy): Bacteria > Pseudomonadota > Gammaproteobacteria > Burkholderiales > Burkholderiaceae_C > Simplicispira. The sequence goes on from MESL01000007.1 coordinate 267,192, forward strand.
CATGGCCGGGCTGCTGGTGGTGGCCGCATCGACGCTGGCCATCCGGATGGCCCGCCAGGTGGAGGACAAGACCGCGCAACAGCAACTCACTTTGCAGCGCATGCAGCGGGTTGGCCAGGCTCTGCAGGCCTACGCGCTGGTACATGGCTGCCCTCTGAAACTGCCTGACGGGGGGGCGATGGGCAATAGCAGCCTGGGGGATGCAGTGGCCGGCGGCACCACCGTCCCCTGGCGCACCCTCGGCATCGCGCGTGAGGATGCGCTCGACGCCTGGGGCAGAAAGATCAGTTACTTAGGAAACATTGCCGGAGTCAAAGTCAATGTATTTGGAGCGAATGAAAATGCTGACTGGGCATTGGTCAGCCACGGCCCCTCCGGTCTGGGTGCCTGGCTCCCCGGTGAACAGAAGATGCCTGCACCCGGAAATGCGGATGAACTGACCAACGCCAACCCGAGCAGTCCGCTGCAACTCAAGCAAGAGAATGCGGGCACCCATGTCCAGCCTGCGAATCTTTTCGATGATTTCTTGGTGTGGGGCAGCCTGGATGTGGCTGCCTGCCCACCTCTCAAGCCATTGATCGAGGGCGCACCTCCATCGCTGAATCTGACAAAGGCCCTGCTCAACACCCTTTCGACAGTGAAGTATTCCGCTCGTGACACCAAAGAAAGCACGATCAAGATCAACGGCGGTACCGCGCTGGGGAAAATCACCATCACGTCCAGTGGTGGCAATATTTCTGCCAACGATAACTCCAACGGCACGGCCATCGGTGTGTGCGAAAAGGGTTGTGGCAATGACAAAAATTCTAGTCTGAGCGGTACAAAAACACTCAGCTTCAAGCTCGACGAAAAGGCTGCCGAGAAATTCGCCTTGGGCTTGCTAAGCCTTGTCGATACCGTGCAGTTTTCGGTGAAGTTCCGCTACATGGGTGTCGATCTCTCGACATATGTCTCGCCCGTGGTGCCTGTAGACGTCGGTGACGTTAAAATTTTTCCCAACCTTGTGCCTTCGCCTGCCTTGCCGTTTGACGAGGTGGTGATTCAGGCCCTGAACGATGATTCGAGTTTTTTCATCGCCAGCATCCGTTTTTGCGCGGTGGATGAAATCTGCGATTGATGGGCTCGCGCCATGCCCCAGGACTTCGAAGACTCCGCCTACCACCGCACCAGCCTGCACCGTGCCCTGCACGCCCGCAAGCTGCGCCGGCGCTGGCAGCAGTTTGCGGGCATCCTGATGTTGCTGGCGGGTTACATGTGCCTGGCGGTGTCGGCCGACACGCCCAGCGAGTGGCTGTTGCTGCGCGTGGCGGGCGGGTTTGGATTGCTGTTTGCCGGCTTCGTTGTCGCCATTGGTCCCACCGTGGCGGCCATTCTGGGTGACCATGACTGATTCCGCCTCAAAATGACCCGTGTTGCTGGTCTTGCTCTTCCTTTTTGTGTAAGCAAGGGCAACAAAATTGACTGTGCCGCGCTGGCTTCCGCGTGCACAATATCCAACAGACGGTCGTTTAGAGGCCGTATTGTTTTATCACTCAGGAGAACTATCCATGACATCCATGCCCATGCGCCGCTCGCGACGCCATGCCCAGTCCGGCTTCACGCTGGTCGAAATTGCCATTGTTCTGGTCATCATCGGCCTGCTGCTCGGTGGCGTGCTCAAGGGCCAGGAACTGATTGAAAACGGCCGCGTGAAAAGCGCCGCCGCCGACATGAACGGCATTGCGGCTGCGTACAACAGCTATCTGGACCGGTATCGCAGGCTGCCGGGGGACGATGTAGGCGCGGTGGTAGCTCGCGGCGTAAGTTGGACGGGCGTGACAGCAGGCGACGGCAACGGTGTGATTGTCGCGCCGGCAGCTTTTACCGGTGCTGATGAATCAGCAGGTTTTTTCCAGCACCTGCGTGCGGCCGGTTTCATCACGGGCAACCCAGCTGCTACCGCTGCTGACGCGCTGCCCATCAATGCCTGGGGTGGCCTGACCACCGTTGTCAATGTCGGGGCGATTCAGGGTCGTCCGGCCGGCGCACGATTGCTTGTGTGCACGGGCAATGTTCCCGGCAAGTCCGCAGGGGCGCTGGACGTGCAACTCGATGACGGCAATCCGGCACTGGGCGCTTTCCGTGCAACCACGAGCGTTGGCGCTAACACCGTCCCAGGTGCTGCAGCTGCGGCGCCTTACGTCGAAGACAACACCTACACCGTCTGCCGCGACCTGGGCTGATGCCCGAAGCGCCCTCCGGGGCGCTGGCTTTGCCCCCATGCCCGCACGCCATGCATTTGGCCTGCGGGCTTTTTTATGGGGGTGTGACAAAAAAACAGGCGCAAAAAAACCGCCGGGCTTGCGCCGGGCGGTTTTGGCAAGGAGCCGGGGCTGAATTACTTCAGCTTCATTTCCTTGTATTCGACGTGCTTGCGTGCCTTGGGATCAAATTTCATGATCAGCATTTTTTCGGGCATCGTCTTCTTGTTCTTGGTCGTGGTGTAGAAGTGGCCGGTACCCGCAGTGGATTCCAGCTTGATCTTGTCGCGTCCGCCTTTGCTTGCCA